>JARGPP010000024.1 GCA_029210085.1 Legionellaceae bacterium
AGGCACACCTGCTTCAGCTTGTTTCAAGATTGAAATAATTTGGCTATCACTAAATTTTGACTTTTTCATGCAGAATCTCCTCCGCCATAGGTTACGAGAAAATTCTACTTTTAACAGCAATTATTTTTAGGGAGGATTACCGAACCACGCGTTATACACCCTGGACATTAACCTGTTTAACGCAAGCTTTAATTGCAAAAGGGTGGTGCCGATATTATCAAATCCCTTACTTACTTTTTATTGGTATCGATAAAACACCTACACATTTATCTCAAAGAGAAGCACATGCTTGGGTAACAGCGGGACCTATTTCTATCACAGGTGGAGGACACCAGTGCTTCCAAACTCACCATGTTATTAGCAGCTTTTCAAATGCACGTTAACTTCAGCAACTATATATTCATTGGCTTATTGTGTATTTCATATTCTCTTCAAACTAACCCCCAGCATACTTCTGAGGATAGTTGTCTTCTTTTAGGACCAACACCTTCTTTTATTATCAAGCCCTCACCTCAATTTATGAAATACGCACAGGCTCATGGTTTAACTGCTCAATATCTTAATCAAAACCTCAGAAAAACGGATATTTATTTTACGGATACCAGCGCCATTGCAAATGGTTATTTCATCGCACATTTCACTCCCATCCCAAAGAATATGCACAATATGGGTATGCCTCATCAACACTGTTATTCGAGTACTGACTTACAAAAAATAAACACGCTCATTAAAAAAAATATGCCCAACATTGAAGAAGTAACGCCTAACTTTTTATCATCCATCACCTCTTATGCAAAACCTGACCCGAATATACAATGGAATTTATTAGAAGCACCCGGTGGGATTGATATCTCTCAATATTGGGCCTATTTTACGCACTATTTACCGAGTATCATTGTTGCTGTCCTCGATACAGGTATTATGACGAACCAAGCATTAAATCAAAATATTTTGCCCGGTGTGTATTTCAGCAATGCTGGCGATTATGGTTTATCCGCTGCACCAAGCTGTGTAACATGTGCAGGCGCCAATCATGGCACACTTGTTGCTGGCATTATTGCCGCAACAGGCAAACTTGCTTATGGTCAGCATGTGTTTGGGGTAGCGCCTCAAAGTAACATATTACCAGTCAATGTATTTACGCGTTTTGATGATAAAGAAACATGCGGGTATCCTCCATGCATGTACTCTTATTTATCCGATCAAATCAATGCACTGCATTGGTTAATGGGCAAAGATTTTTTTAAACTACCCGCAGCCCCTAAAACAATCAAAGCCATCAATATGAGTTTGGGAAACTTAAGCGATTGTCCTGTGTTCGCCCAAAAAACGCTGACTCAAGCCAAAGAAAAGGGTCAATCTGTCGTGGTTGCTAGCGGTAATCAAGATATAAATGCTAGTCGAGTTTATCCGGCCAACTGCACAGATGTTATTTCGGTTGCTGCAACGGGTAAATATGGAGAACGTGCAGACTATTCAAACTGGGGAGAGGCCATCACAATTGCAGCTCCAGGAGGAAATAAACAACATTCCATTTATAGCACAACTCATGATTCATATCGATATTTACAAGGAACAAGTTTAGCAGCCCCTCATGTAACGGGAGTTATTGCCCTCATTTATGCCATTAACCCAAATCTGACTGCATCCGAAGCAACAGACATGATTACTTCTAAAGACACAACTACGCCCTTTCCTGAAAGCAACGCATTGCCTCAGCCTTTACGCTCTTGCAATGATATCCATCTTCCACAAAAGACCTGTGGTATTGGGATACTCAATGCATACAAAGCGACTGCTAAAGCAAAACTCACGCTGGAAAAATCATAGGTTCAAAACATTGAACTATTTTTTTAACCCTTAATTTCCACAAGCAGAAACAGGAGCTTGCCACGCTAAAATATCATCTCCTAATGTATGCGCTTCTTTATGAGACTGGATGATTTTGCTATTCTCTGAGTCTATATATTGAGGTGACACACCTGCAAAAAAAGTGTTTCCAATCCAGTGTCGATAGGCAGGCAAGACATTCTTAACAGGTGTTACAAGTACCGCAGGAACAAACAGCACCATACCGACCAAAACACCACTTAAAGCAAGAAAAGCAGCTTTAAGATAATCCAATAGACCAGGGTCAACCTTTGTTTTATAATGTGCGATACAGTTATCCATGGCTGATTCAATAGAGGCTTTAAAGCGAGCGGAATCTTCTGACTCATAATCACTATATGCATACACATATGCCGCAATATTAATTCTTAACTCCAACAAGTCAAGTGGCGCAAACTGCTCTCCATGTTCATCACAAATAGACGTCTCGACCTTACAAAACAAATGTTCTTGATCAACGTAAGACAACTCTTCTTTAAGCATATCCACGTGCTGTTGAACTTCTGCTGGAGTACTATAATCACCCCATTGCATATTGAGCGCTTGAACTTCATGCGATAAATAATACTTATCTATGCAATGCTTTCTTGATTGACAAGATGCTTTAAACGCTTCCCGATTAATATCTAATTTATTGCAAAGATCAACAATTGTCTTTTTTACCGCCTTTTTCGCATTCGCGATAAAAGCCTCTTGTGGATCCTCATCAGGCACTGCTGTTATCGCTTCTAAAAAATTCTCAAAAAACAGCTCTTCTCCGATTCGATACGAATCAGCATCTAAGGATATTTCATCAATCATCACATTGACTTGTTCAACAAACGTTTCTTGTGCGGCTTCAACGGCGTCATAAAGCCGATTAATATCGGCTAATTTACACTGGCTTTCGGTATACACCACGCTGGCTTGCGTGACTACACTCGCGAAATCACGATACAATGGCATCTCTTTGCTGACATCAGTTTGTTCATGTCTTAGTTTACATTCTTGACCCGAGTTTCCCTCTATTGCTAATTGCACACTAGCGCGCAAACGTGCCAAGACTTCTCCTAAAAGAAGCTCTACATTATCTAAATATGCTTTTTGCTGAACAGGATTCATGTATGGCATCACAAATAAATCATCCAAATAAAAAATAAATTGGTTTAATTTTAACCATAAAGGTCGGGTATGTCAATTGCAATTCTGTATGATTATGATATAATCTGCCGCTTTTGATAAACGAAATAATTGCATAATGGCACGAAACCTACGTCTTGAAACCCTTTTAAAGTCACTCGAAGATAATCAAGCAATTGATATTCAAGTGATTAATGTACGTGAACAAACTGCTGTCACAGATTTCATGATTATTTGTACCGGTCGTGCATCTCGTCATTTACGTGCTTTAGCTGAGCATGTGATGACCGATATGAAAAAAGCAGGCTTTCCAGCGCTCAGTAAACATGGTTTAGAAGATGGAGAGTGGGCCTTGGTTGATTTTGGCGAATTTGTCGTACATATCATGCAAGCGAGCAGTCGCGATTTTTATAATTTAGAAGGCCTTTGGCAAGACTCTCCTAAACAAACCAATGCTTGAAATCACATTGATTGCAATGGGCAATAAAATGCCCACTTGGGTGGTTGAAGCAAGCAATGAGTTTTCTAAACGCCTTCGCGAGACATTTAAATTTAATCTGATTGAAATACCCTTACTTCGTCGCACCCATGCGCATAATATCGCACATGTATTAGAAAAAGAGGCCGTTAAGCTTCATCAAGCCTTACCTAAAAATGCTCATCTGATTGCCCTCGACGCCCTAGGAAAATCTTTTACGAGTGAGAATTTAGCCACTCACCTTGGCAAACTTCAACATATTACCGGCCACATTTGCTTTGTTATCGGTGGTCCTGAGGGCTTACCCCAAACGCTGCTCACCCAGAGCCACGAACAATTATCACTCTCTTCATTAACCCTGCCACACCCCATTGCACGCATTGTATTACTCGAAGCACTTTACCGTTCATGGTCTATTTTAAACAATCACCCTTACCACAAATAATAAATTAAGCTAAAATTGCCGCTCTATGGTTAACGATATCGACTAATGCGCCGAACCCAAGCAATCCTATCAAGCCCATCTCAAGCCAGTGTTCATGGTGTGCGCCTTAATTTTTTGATTGTTTTTCTCATTATCTGCTCGCTTTTTTTAGTGCTCAGATTGGCTTATTTACAATTTGCACAGTATAAACGATTTGCAACACTATCTCTTAAAAACCAAATGAGTATTACGCCGATTGCCCCAACACGCGGCATTATTGTTGATAGACATAATACGGTACTTGCTGAAAATATTCCGGTTTATGCGCTTGAAATCATTCCAAATCGCGTTGAAAATTTGCCTGAAACCCTCGTACAACTTAAAACATTGCTTCCATCTGTCACTGATGACGATATTAAGCACTTTAAACGAATCCAAAAACAAACGCGCTCCTATCTGCCTGTACCTTTTAAACTTCAGTTAACGCAAGAAGAAGTGGCTATTTTTGCAACGCATCAATATGCTTTTCCTGGTGTTCATATCAAAGCTGAACTCATGCGCTATTATCCGCTCGGTGAAATTACAGGGCATCTGTTAGGATATGTAGGACGATTGAGCGTTGAAGATTTAAATCGCGTCGATACAAGTAATTATCGTGCCACAAACTTCATTGGGAAAACCGGTATTGAACGCTTTTATGAAGATAAACTTCACGGCCAAGTCGGCTATCAACAACTCGAAACAGATGTCAGTGGGCGCTCCGTTCGCACACTCAGTAAACAGGCTCCTATCTCAGGCCAAAAAATAACCCTCACTTTAGATGCACGTTTACAAACACGCATTCATCATACACTACAGGGTAAAGAAGGGGCTGTTGCTGTGATTGATGTCAAAAACGGTGATGTCTTAGCGTTGGTCAGCACCCCTAGCTATAACCCAAATGATTTTGTACAAGGCATGAGCCAAAAACAATATAATGATTTAGTCAGCGCGCCTGAGAAACCACTTTATCATCGTGCCATTCGAGGGTTGTATCCTCCTGCGTCAACTATCAAACCATTCATTGCGCTAGCAGGGGTTGAAAAAGGCATTGTTGATGAGCATACAACAATTTATGATCCAGGCTGGTATCGCTTACCCGGCATTTCACACCTCTACCGCGATTGGAAACGAGGAGGCCATGGTGTGATGCACTTAAAACGTGCTATCACTGTTTCTTGTGACACCTATTTTTATCAACTGGGCAATAAACTCGGTATTAATGCAATTGAAGATATTTTAACTCGTTTTGGTTTTGGCCAACTGAGTCATATTGATTTAAAAGAAGAAGCTGAAGGTATCGTTCCAAGCCCCCACTGGAAAAAACAGGCCAAAGGCTTACCTTGGTACCCTGGAGATACATTAATCACCACGATTGGACAGGGATTTATGCTGGCCTCCCCTTTACAGTTGGCCAATGCAACCGCTTCTTTAAGTCAACACGGCCGACGGTTTCGACCACATCTACTGAAGGCATGGTCTATTGATGATGCTCAACCCCATCTCACAACACCACTGGAAGAGTACCCGATACATCTACAAGACAACACCTGGAATCTCATTACAGATAGTATGCGTTCTGTCATTACCAAACGAGAAGGAACAGGACATCGTTTTGGACGAGATGCTCCCTACACCGTTGCAGCAAAAACAGGTACTGCACAGGTATTTAGCTTAAGTCAGGATGAAAAAAAACGAAATCAATTCGTACCCGATGCACTACGGGATCACTCTCTTTTTATTGCATTTGCACCGGTTGAACAACCAGAAATCGCCATTGCTGTGTTAATTGAACACGACCCAACCGCGTCTCAAGTTGCCCGTCAAGTGATGGATGCCTATTTTGACTTAAAAAAATCGAAGGTCACCTCATGAATCGTATCAGTACACAGCCTATGTATAAACCCACACGTCGCGCCCTTCATCTAGATTGGCCACTGCTTGGCTTATTGCTCTTATTAATCAGTGTCGGTTTATTTATTTTATACAGCGCATCGAATCAAAATATACACATGATTATGCGTCAGATGGCACGTCTCACGCTCGCCTTTTCAGTCATGCTCATTTTGTCGTTTATTCCACCTCATACTTATAAACGTTGGTCTCCTGGCTTATATCTCTTTGGGCTTATATTACTCTTTGCTGTAATGGCGATGGGTAAAATTGGAAAAGGAGCCCAACGTTGGCTTGACCTTGGTTTTTTTCGTTTTCAACCTTCAGAAATTATGAAACTCGCCGTCCCCATGATGACAGCCTGCTATCTCGATAAAAAAACACTTCCCCTTGATTTTAAGTCACTGTGTATGGCTGTGTGTATTATTTTTATTCCAACCCTTTTAATTGCGGAGCAACCTGATTTAGGCACTGCTATTATGGTGGCATCAGGGGGTATTTTCGTTATTTTCCTAGCAGGAATCAGCCTAAGAACCATTGGTATATTCATCGGCGCTGTCATGGCTTTAGCCCCAGCACTTTGGTATGTCATGCACGATTATCAAAAAAAACGTGTGATGACTTTATTGAATCCTGAGAACGATCCGCTTGGAAGTGGATATCATATCATTCAATCTAAAATTGCCATCGGTTCAGGGGGCGCTTTTGGTAAAGGCTGGCTTTCTGGTAGCCAGTCTCACCTCAACTTTTTACCTGAACATGCCACTGATTTTATTTTCTCAGTGGGAAGCGAAGAGTTTGGCTTTATTGGTAGTGCTGGTCTGATTGTATTATTTTTTTTAATTTCGCTGCGTTGCATTTATATCTCAAAAAGCGCACAAACCAATTATACACGACTACTGGCCGTTGGCCTGAGTATGAGTTTTTTTCTCTCTGCATTTGTTAATATTGGAATGGTTATGGGCATACTACCCGTTGTGGGTGTTCCTTTACCCCTCATCAGTTATGGCGGCACAGCTATGGTTACATTTTTAGCAGGATTTGGTATTTTGATGTCTATCAGTTCTCATCGCATCTTATTCAATACTCTCTAAAGCAGCACGTACCGGCGCGAAACTTCTCCGATGAATTGGACAAGGTCCAAGCTGTTTTAACGCAGCTTTATGCTGCGCTGTTGGATATCCTTTATGCTGTGCAAATCCATATCCAGGATATTGTGCATCTAATAAGCTCATCTCGTTGTCACGTGCTACTTTTGCGAGAATAGACGCCGCGCTAATTTCGGCAACTTGCGCATCTCCTCCCACAATCGCATCACATGCCATTTTGACGTCAGGACAATATAGTCCATCAACCCATACACGTTCAGGTTCTATCGATAACTTTTCTATTGCGCGTTTCATGGCAAGTAGACTGGCTTGATGGATATTCACCACATCAATTTCTTGGGCTTCCACACGTCCAAAAGCATAACTTTTCGCTTTCAGCATAATTTCGTCCGATAAACATGCGCGCCTTTTTGCGCTCAATTTTTTAGAATCGGCTAAACCTAATATCGGCACATCTAAAATCACAGCAGCAGCAATCACAGCACCTGCCAGAGGACCTCGTCCTACCTCATCTGTACCTGCAACATACATGTGTTACTCCTTACCATTTATTTAAAAACATAGACAACTTGTTTTCTACTGGCTAAAGTAGATATATTCCCGATCCTATTTTTCGGGAAAAGTCTAAAACATCACAGGGAGCATATTATGAGCAAGTGCAGGTTAAGCCCGTTAGCTTTTGGATTATCTTTAGGCGTTCTTTGGGGTGCATCAGTCCTAATTATGGGGCTGCTTGCTCACTACTTTTCTTATGGCTCCGAGTTTGTAGGTGCTATGGGCGTTATTTATGTCGGCTACGAACCCTCAATTATGGGTGGTATTATCGGGGGGCTCTTTGGCTTTATCGATGCTTTAGTTGCGGGCGCACTGATTGCCTGGCTCTATAATATCTTCTCAGGATGTTGTCGCAAAAATCCCACCGATACATAACACTTTTTTATGCCGGGCGGTTATCTTTATCTTTTCTAACCCACAAAAAGATACCGCCCATTAATAGCATATAAACCACACCGACTCCCGCGCAATAAAGCGCAAACACAGCGTTATTATGCGAAACATATAAGTCATTAATCAACTCAATACCGATGGCTTGAGAACTCATCAAAACCAATCCCATTAAAGCAGATGCCGTTCCTTTTGTAACTTGAGTCGAATATAAAGTAAACCGTGCCAATGGCGCACCTGTTAGGCCTATCCCAAAAAAGTAAATCACAAGACCTGGCATGAGCCAAATAAAGTTTTTCCCTAAAATAAAAACCAATAAAGGCATTAAGAAAAGTCCTATTGCAACTGTTGCAGAACCTATTAACATCAATTGTTTTAGCTTAAAGTGATGCGTCAAGCGGTGTAGTGTTACATTGCCTAAAATAGCGGCTAAAAATACTGGGATTTGCCAAATACCATATTCAAGCAATGATTCACCGGATACCGATACAATAATCACAGGAGCCAAACCAATCCAGGCAACACAAGGTAGTCCGAGCAATCCCGCCCCCACCGATGCCATCATAAACTTGGGATTTTTACACAGTGCCACATAACGGGACCCAATATCTCTAAACGACAATTCAGCGCGTGGAATCACTTCTCCATCGCGCTTTATTTCACCCACAGATTCCGGCATAAAGCGCCAAAGTCCCCATAAGGTGAACAAAGCAAGTGCCGCAATCACAACAAAAATAAGACGCCAGTCCCAATGGCTGACAAATAAAGCCCCTAAAAGTGGTCCTAAAAGTGGTGCTAAAATAGATACATTTGCCATAATCGCCATTAAACGCACCACTTCCATTTCTTCAAAAATTTCTTGAAGCGTTGCGTATCCCACCACGGTAATAAAGCAAAGTCCCATCCCTTGAAAAAAGCGTCCAGCTAAAAACTGATTAATCGATCCTGAGCATGCAATCAACATAGTAAAGATAAGAAATACCCAGCCTCCTGCAATCATGACAGGCCTACGGCCATAGTGATCAGACAATGGTCCTAAAATAATTTGAAGTGTTGAGCCACCTAATATATAAAGCATCAATGAACGTGCAACGGCCGACTCTGATGCGCCAAACGTTTTCACAACCTGTAGCATGCCGGGCATAATCATATCGTTTGAAATATAAGCTAAAAATTCATATAGCACTAAAAATGCAGCAAAAATAAGCGCATGACGACGCGTAATCGAGATTAAAGGTTGAGACTTATGCATAAAATTAAATAAACTTGCGAACAAAGAGAAGCGGTGAGTATACTCCTCGCATACCTAACAACACAATACTTAGTCAAAGTGAATATTTTAGCTGATGCCTCACTCCCTCATCTAGATGATTTATTTCAAGCGCCATTCACACTCACACGCTATAAAAATGAGCAAGAGCTACATGATGCCTTACCTTCTCATACTCTTTTAATTTGCCGATCAACCTTAAAAGTCACCCCTGAATTATTAAAACATAGTCAACTAAGCTGTGTCGCAACTGCGAGTAGCGGCATTGACCATATTGATACAGATTATTTAAATCAACTCAACATACCTTATCTTGATGCAAAAGGGTGCAATGCTGAGGCTGTTGCTGATTACGTCCTTGCAACCCTTGCCTACCTTAAAACACAACATAAAATACCCGGCATACGTGCAGGTGTGATAGGAGCAGGTCAAGTTGGTTCACGTGTCATTCAGCTTTTAAATACTTTAGGGTTCGATGTACATGCTTACGATCCATTAAAATCTAATTTTAAAACTTGTGATTTTAATGCACTAACACGCTGTGACATTTTATGTGTTCATGCCAATTTACATGACACACAGCCCCATCCAACAAAAAATATTTTAGATGCTGATTTTTTTAAAACATTGAAGACGAATACCGTCATCATTAATGCTGCCCGTGGAGGCATTGTGGATGAAAAAGCCCTCCTCAATACTCAAAAAAATATTATTTATTGCACTGATGTCTATCAAAATGAACCCAATATTAATCCTGATATTATTGATTATGCAACGCTTTGTACCCCCCACATTGCGGGTCACAGCATCGAGGCAAAATTCAATGCCGTCTTCTATTTAAGCCAAAAAATACATACACACTTTAATGTACATCTCCCAGGGTTAGTCACTAATACCCAACCTACACAATGCTTAAAACTCGATAAATCAACATGGGAAGACACTGTACTTCGTCTGTATCACCCATTATATGAAACAACAAAACTTAAAGAAACTAGCCATAAAAAAAATGCTTTTTTAATGTTAAGAAGTCAGCATCAATATCGACATAATTTTAATCTATGTCCATCATACTAGCGGAGATAACTTCATCTTCAGGTTCTTCCCTGTCTATATCTCTTTGTCGTTGTCGTCGTCGTTCCCGAGATTCCCTACGTGCTGCCCTTTCTTGTGCTAGCTCCTCATCAGTTAGAAGTCGATGCGCTTGATTTCTATTGGGTCTTCTGTGATCAGGCTCATATTGATTAAAAAAACTCAAGTCTTTTAACTGCTCTGAAAGAGCGTTATCTGACATCACCTCATCGACTTCATCATATAAAAGATTCGGCCAGATACTTTCAGTCATCAATAGAAAAAAAATAAGCGGGGCAAACAATCCAAGAGAAGTCATCATAATAGTCGTTGTCGTGGCAATACTCACAAAAAAAACAGACAATATAGCCACCCAAAATGTAATAATGGGTAAAGACATCAAACAGACAAAACAAAAAAAAGAAAGTGCTTCATTTTGATCATTTAAAGCGTTCTTTGAATTGTTATATTGCCTTTCGCTTTCTAAAAAAGCGATAGAATCTGACTCAGATAAAAAGTTATCTGGTAAAAAAATATCACTTGTATACTCTCTTGCGCGTAAAGATTCTTTCTCTAAAAAACCTTTTTTATTCCAGCGCCTAATTCTGTCGTACTCTTCATTAATCTGCCGTAATAATATAGTCTTAATGCAATAAAACTCAATTTCTTCAGCCGTTTCCAAAGCTTGTGTTAAAATGCTTACTCGCTCAATTGCGCACTGGACAAACATTTTTTTTGCAATAAATAGGTCTTCATCTCTAGCAATCATTCATATTCCTGATGTTTTATACTGACATGCTCACATTAAGACCTATATAATACCACAGTAACTACAAAATATTCATATTGTTTATTTGTTTGGTATTAGGGTGTTTGACTGAAACCTCGCATTTTAATATAGTGCGCTGAGCAACCTCCAATCTTAAAAAGCCACATCTAGGAGCATTCATGACACAAAAAACAGCGCAGCTCACTGTCGAGGGCCACGATCCTGTAACACTCCCTATCTACAGCCCAACACTTGGCAATGATGTAATTGATATCCATCCTCTCAGTGCTACATTAGGGGCATTTACATTTGATCCTGGCTTTCTGTCTACTGCTTCTTGTGAATCTAAAATCACCTATATTGACGGAAAAAATGGTATTTTACTCTATCGTGGATATCCCATTGAGCAACTTGCCAAGAAAAAAGATTTTTTAGAAGTATGCTATTTACTTCTCAATGGCGAGTTACCTACAAAAAAAGAAGATACTGACTTTAAAAGTCTTATTAATAATCACACCATGGTGCACCAACAAATGTACCAGTTTTTAAATGGTTTTCGACGTGATGCACATCCTATGGCAATTATGGTGGGTATTGTGGGTGCCTTATCTGCCTTTTATCATGACTCAACGAACCTGGCTGATGAAGCTGATCGCTATACGTCTGCGATTCGTCTAATTGCTAAAATGCCAACACTTGCGGCCATGAGTTATAAATATTCTGTAGGACAACCCTACATGTACCCTCAAAACCATATGTCTTATGCTGAAAACTTCTTACATATGATGTTTGGTATGCCCTCTGTTGAAACCACACCTGATCCTATCTTAGTGGAGGCAATGGATACAATTTTTACTTTACATGCTGATCACGAACAAAATGCATCGACCTCAACCGTGCGTCTTGCCGGTTCAACTGGTGCAAATCCTTATGCATGTATTTCTGCAGGCATTGGTGCACTTTGGGGGCCTGCACATGGCGGTGCTAACGAAGCTTGTCTCAACATGCTTCGTACCATTGGAGATGTCAGCCAGATTAACGAATACATCAAACGTGCTAAAGATAAAAATGATCCATTTCGCTTGATGGGCTTTGGTCACCGGGTTTATAAAAGCTATGACCCTCGAGCTAAAGTCATGCGAGATACCTGTCATAAAGTATTAAAAGCCGTTGGTGCACAAGATGAACCTCTCTTCAAATTAGCCATGGAACTTGAGCGCATTGCACTTGAGGACGAATATTTTGTTGAGAAAAAACTGTATCCAAATGTTGATTTCTATTCAGGCTTAACATTAAGTGCTATTGGCATTCCAACCAACATGTTTACCGTTATTTTTGCACTTGCTCGCACTGTTGGATGGATGTCGCACTGGATGGAAATGACCGCTTCTCAGTCACGAATTGGTCGACCTCGTCAGTTATATACCGGTGAAAAGCACCGCGATATTTAACACAAAAAATAAAACAAACACGGAAGTTTATCAACCATGGATGGTTACCCACTGTATCGCTGGGTTGGCGTGAACTGTGCAGGACAAACAGTTCGCGGCCAACTTAAAGCAAAAAACGCGACTCTTGCAAAAATTACGTTACATCAGCAAGGCATTCACACTAAAAAAATTAAGCAAGCGCATCGCTTTCTGAAATACGTTAAAAATAATCGTGTTCACTCGACCCACATCACTCACATCACTCGACGACTTTCAGCACTGTTAGATGCTCAAATTCCATTATTTCAAGCCTTTGAATTATTAAAGAGCGGTGAAGAAAATCATCGTCTAAAAAAACTGCTTCATCACATTCAAGAGGATATTCAAAGCGGCATCCCTCTCGCTGATGCCCTAAAAAAATACCCTAAATATTTTAACACACTTTTTTGTCATCTGATTCAAGCGGGTGAAATCTCAGGTGCATTGGTAACCTTACTCAAACAACTCGCAAATCACCGAGAAACACGTGAAAAAATCACACAAAAAATAAAAAAAAGCCTGGCTTACCCCATCGCTATCTTAAGCATTGCTTTTATCGTGACCATAGGGTTACTCATTTTTGTTGTACCACAATTTCAATTATTATTTGAAAGTTTCCATGCAAGCCTTCCGGCTGCAACACAGGGCTTAATCAACTGCTCTCAGTTCATCAAAGTATACGGCTTTATCTTACTGATTCTCAGTGTGACAGGCTTTTATAGCTTACAATCTTTTTATCAAAAATCATCCGCTTTTGCCATGAAAATAGATACCCTCATACTAAGAATACCGCTCATTGGCTCAATCTTGCGTGACATCATTTTAGCACGCTTAACCCATACGATATCTATCCTGTTATCTGCCGGACTCCCACTGGTTGATGCGCTCAAAATATCAGCTAACATTGCTCATAATGCACACTACATCAAAGCCATGCTGGACATTCAAACCGCACTCACCGAAGGCCACCCGCTACAACGCACACTTGAAAACACTGGTTTATTCCCCAATATGATGACACAAATAGTCGGTATGGGAGAAGCATCAGGGCAGCTTGACAATATGCTCGCTCATTTGGCCGAACAGCAACATGACGATTTAAAACACAAGCTAGAAGTGCTCAGTAGTTTATTTGAACCTATTCTCATGGCAATATTAGGCCTTTGGATAGGTAGCTTAATTATTGCTCTCTATTTACCCATTTTCCAACTTGGAGCCATTGTTTCATGACAAGCCATAGCATATTTTTTATTCTTCTTGGAATAAGTGCACTCCTCGTTGGTAGCTTTCTAAATGTCGTTATTTATCGACTACCCCGCATGTTAAAAGCCGAGTGGCGAAGCGAATGCGAAACACTTTTACACATCAAACCCTCTCAAAAAGCACCTATTTTTAACCTATGCTTACCCCGTTCTTCATGTCCTCATTGTAAAAAAACAATTCCTTTTTGGCACAATATTCCGATAATCAGCTTTATTCTCCTCAAAGGCCGCTGCTGTTTTTGCCAAAATGCTATCAGTTGGCAATATCCATTAATTGAAAGTGTTTGTCTTGCACTGTCACTGCTTGCAGCCGTTTATTTTGGCTTTAATCCCATACTTATTTTTGCGCTATTATTTATTTGGATATTAATTTGTCTGACTGTCATTGACATACAACATCAGCTTTTACCTGATGGGTTAACACTTGGATTATTATGGCTAGGTTTAATTGCCAATACAGCAACACTTTTTACCCCTCTCACAGATGCTGTATTTGGCGCTGTATCAGGATATTTAGTGCTCTGGCTGGTCATGCAAATTTTTTATATTTGCACAAAAAAAATAGGTATGGGACATGGTGACTTTAAATTACTAGCAGCCTTTGGTGCTTGGTTTGGCTGGGCACTGCTTCCGATCACTTTGCTCATAGCCTCTATCATAGGAGCGATTGTTGGTATCGTTTATTTAAAAACAACCCAACAATCTAAAGAAACGCCGATATCTTTTGGTCCTTTCTTATGTTTAGCGGGTTTATTTGCATTATTTTTTGGTAAAACCATACTTCCAATGCTTCTAACAGTTTGACTTTTAAAGTGCTAACACGCGTTGATGCTCATAGGCATCATCTCCAAGCGCTTCAGTCTCTAAATACTGTAGTGTATCTAAGGTAATGCCTTCGAATGTCATCCCATGTTGAGTCATTAAATAATAAACCATCATTGCTGCCACATCATCATACGGTTTAATCTCAATCCATTGTTTACTATCCGTGATATAGACATGCCCTTCTACTTTCCCATTCTCTCCTATGGAAAATTGAAAGTTACCTGAGTTAAGCGCGACGAGCTGAGAAGAACGAACGCCCTCTTCTTTTTCTGGCGAAAACTGCACCCAACCATCAACGGTATCGGTATAGTTCAACTCGACATAGTTATAAAGATATGAGCCACCTTGTACCACTCTTGACTTAAAATGGCGTGCAGACGCAAAACTCAAGCCTTTTTGCCCTGTTTCTTCATTAAGCTCTCGCTTTGCTGTATGACTAACCGTTTTATCCATCGGCAATTTTCTAAGTGACACTGTCTCATTAATTTTCTGATTATCTAGTCGCCTCACAAGCACTTGCAAATCATGAGCCGTAAGCGTTCCATTTGCCTGTCTTTCTTCTGCTACACGCTTCAGCAATGTTTTTTTATACGCCAAATCAGGTTGGTTTGATTGATAAAAACCACAAGGAAAATCGGCAACATCTTTGCTAACACCATCTCTTAACACCCGACTTTGTATGTTCAATAAAAGAGAAGTGGTATCATGACTTGTGTTTTTTACAATCGCAACAGCAGTCGAAGCCAACAAGGTCGGTTTAAAATAGCTGACATAAAAATCAATATTACCCAACTTAATGACACCAGGTCTCCACCCATGATTCATAATACGAGCCGCTATTTGTTGTTCAACTTTTGCTGCAATCTCTTGTTCTAATTGGACGCTTTCATCAGCTCGAGAGCCCGTGATACCCGTATCTTTTTCTGCTAACTTTTCTTTTTCATCCGCATATGCGCGTATAAGAGATTGATGAGAAAGTTCCGCTTGCCGTCGTCCATATAAACAGCCTAAATAAAACATCAGTGCCCCTGATGCAGTACAACTCAAACCAATTAACCATGCATTATCAGAAATATAACGGTTAGAACTAAACAAACGACTTCCAGTCGTATCACCAAAGAATGTAGAACTAAAATTAATCGGCATCACAATCCTTATATAAAGAATAACCTAATCATCTCATCCTAACATAGAGTGATTTTAAATTTGAACTGGATTTCTCGTATAAATTAATACGGCACCATCAACTGGTTTTTAAAAAATAAAAAGTAACCTCTTTACTGCCTTCCTGTATCAATCAAAAGGAACACAAACTTGGGGAACTTGTTACGGTATATACCGCATCAGGTCTATCTACAAAAATATATCGCACCACAGGTGTAGAGGTCGTCAATGATGAACCTTCCCCGACACATCGCCCATAAGCCAACACAATAACAAGGATTTTATATTGCCTTCTTTTTTTTATTGAATACCGATGTAAATGGCAACTTCATCAGCACTAATATATGCCTCAAAATCACTGATAAAATTACGTTGATACGTATCTGTCTTTTCAAAATATTTCCAGACTTGCTGCCAAGTTTCAATCACTGTATCAGGCATAGGTCCTTTACCTTCAAACACAAGATAATGTCCTGTTTGAACCTGAACAGTATGTAACTTAAGCTGTGACTCATCTAACGTATTTTTTTCATCTGATACATTAGATTGCGTGCCCACTGTAATGCTATAAGGCCCCTGCTCATCAGTATCATAATCTGAATAAACACCAAATATAGAAGCGTTCAAGTTGGTAAGACCACTGGCATAAAATTGCTGCCACAGACTGGGTATTTGAGCGGTTTTCTCATTAAACTCATCACTATTTTTTGTTTTCACATGAAAACCCTTTACGCTAAAGCCCTCAACCTGTTTGACTCTTATTGATGGTGTGGATTGCATCTTTTAACTCCTCAATATGTATAATAAATTGTATAATAAACCTACTACAAAAATGTATTCCTATGGTTTCTTTTGATTGAGCGCGACCACACGCAGTCGATTTTCATCCGGATCAAGTGCAACAAACGTATCACCATAAGACACTGTGCATAATGGAAAAATAATCTTCATTTTTTTTGCCTGCCATACTTTAAGTAGCTCATCTATGCTTTGATTCTTATCAAGCGTAAAAACCAATTCACCATTGCCATTTTTGTTATCTACCAACGGCTCAACTGCATGCATTGCTTTCAACGCAAGCCCCATACCATTCGATAATTTGAAACTATGAAATGTAATAGATGCTTCTTCTGGAGTTATACCCAGTAAATCTTGATAAAAATGACTGCTTCTCATCAAATCGTGAACATAAAGCACCATCGTATCTGGCTCAAGTAACATACTCTCTCCTTCTAACCCATAATCAATAGATAAATAATCAAGCGTAGTTTACGGGTAGAGCATGACAGATTTTGTCAGCAGTGTTTGCCTATTTATTGTTCGGGGATATGATGAATATCACGCCATTCTTTTAATAAAAGGTGGCGTGGTTTTGGATAGTGTGCATCGAGTTGTGTTAACTTTATCATTCTATCTGTTCGAAAATGCCTGAAATTTTCTCTGAGCTCACACCAAGCCACAGTGACATGTCTTTCTTCAAAAAAACCCAGTGCAATGGGCCAAATAATACGTTCAGATTTCTCCTGCTTAACATCTACATAAGTTATATGAAGTTTATAAGCTTTGCGAATGGCGTAACGAATTAATGCTTCTTGCTCATCATCATGTGCTATCGGTGTATTAGAAGGACCAATAAGCAAACCTGAAAATTCGAGTTGATAACGTAAATCATCAGAAAGAACAGCTGAAATTTTCGCTAAAACATTGACTGCTGCCGCTCTTAGTTTTTTATCCGTTCGATGAGCTACCCAGCGTGATCCCAGTACTAACGCTTCAATTTCTTCTTCTGAAAACATCAAAGGCGGTAATGTGAAACCCGGTTGCAAGATATACCCCATGCCCGGTGAGCCTTCTATTGAAGCACCTTGTGTTTGTAATGTGGCTATATCTCGATAAAGAGTCCGCAAGCTGATTGCAAGTTCATCGGCCAGTTGTTGTCCTGTAACTGGATAGCGATGGCGGCGTAAGATTTGAATCAGGTCAAAAAGACGTTGTGTTCTCGACAAGATAGAGCCCTCTCATGCTCATACAAAGATAATTTGATAGGAACCCATATTTTGAGCTTTCCCACCCCGTTTGAATTTAACCATTTACTCACTGAGAGAATAGTAGCATTCATAGCGCTGGTTTCTTTATCAGCTCTGTTTAAATCCAGAAAAATCAGGCAGTGAGCAACACTTTATATGACCCTGTGAGTCTATCATAGACTCATGCGAAACTTGCCCATTTAAATCCGTTTAATTTATACTCTGCATTTGATTGATATAAAGGATTGTACATGCAAACTGCACAACATATTGTCCATGCCAAATGGATTTTATCAGGTGTTCCTAAACAACCGGCTTTAGAAAATCATTCTTTGTGCATCACAGATGGTAAAATACAAGCGGTGCTACCTACTTCACAAGTACAAGAGCATTATACTGCGGCCCGAGTAGATAACTATTTAGAACATTTAATCATGCCGGGTATTATCAATGCTCATACGCATATCGGGATGAATTATTTTCGTGGACTAGGTAGTGACCTATCGCTTATGGATTGGCTACATAAACATATGTTTCCAACAGAAAAAAAATGGTTAAGTCACGCGTTTGTTTATGATGCGTCTTTGTTTGCTATGGCAGAAATGATTCGTAGTGGAACAACTTGTTATAACGATATGTTTTATTTTTCACCTGCAACTGCAGAAGCAACCATACAATCAGGTATGAGAGCTTGTATTGGCATAACCGTTGCTGAATTTCCTACCAAGTGGGCTAAAACAACAGATGAATATTTTACAAAAGGCTTAGATTTTTATGAGCAATATAAAGATAATCCTTATATCACGACCACTTTTGCTCCACATGCGCCATATACCGTTTCTGATGAATCATTTATACGTATACGAGAATTAGCAGACAAGTTTCAACTCAAGATTAATCTGCATTTGCATGAAACACTGGATGAAATTAACCAATCCATGCAGCAATTTAAAAAGCGCCCTGTCCGTAGAATTTATGATTTAGGTTTATTATCTCCGCAATTGATAGCCATTCATTGCGCAAATTTGAATGAAGAAGATCTAGATTTGTTCGCTCAAACTCAACCTAATGTCGTACATTGCCCAGAATCAAATATGAAGCTTGCAAGCGGAATATGTCCTGTAGATAAGCTAAGAGATATCGGTGTCAATGTAGCATTAGGTACAGATAGCGTTGCAAGTAATAATGACTTGGATATGCTTTCAGAAATGCGTAGTGCTAGCTTACTTGCAAAAATATCTACTTTAAATCCAGAAAGCCTAAAAGCGCACGAAGCATTGGAATTAGCGACTATTAATGGTGCTAAAGCAATTGGCTTAGAACATACAACAGGAAGTTTAGAGGTCAACAAGGCCGCTGATTTTATAGCTATTAATATGCAAGATATTGAAATGCTACCGGTCTTCGAACCAGAAGCACAAGTTGTATATTCTAGCAACCGACAACAGGTGAGTGATGTTTGGGTCAGTGGTAAGCAGTTAATGAAAAATCATGAGTTGTTAACCATTGACGAACAAGCGCTGAAACAAAAAGCCAAATCATTGGGTAAAAAGATAAAAACTTCATGAAAAGCAGCAGGGTCGACAATGGATAAGCTTCAAGCGTTTTTATCGTATCTTAACTGTCGACCGCTTCCTAGAAGTTAAATATTTTCGCCCTATTTGATGTATTTTTTATCTTATTTATACGAGCCAGCGAGTCATATGGTCCATGAACGATTAAATAGCCTGGTCTATTGAGAACTACATCTCGCGATTTATTCGGGTATCCAGTATTTTAACATTTAGGGCTAGATGCCTCGTATAAAACGAGGTACTAACAACATTATCGCTTATTGCCTTGTCGCATTTGGGTCAGCGCCGAGAAAAACTCCGGTTTATTTAAACCAATTGAAGCAAAAATTTGGGGTACTTTATCCCAGCTTTGCTCTAGTTCAATGCTTTCAACAACTAATTTAAAGCCATGTTCTTTATCTTCAGGCACGCCCCAAGCATTAATATAACAAAGCCCGTGCAAGCGTCTGGCCTCTACATGCTGAAGCCCTTCTGCAGCACTCAAGTAAGCATGTGCCTCCTCATAGAGCTGCTCCATACTACGCGCATTGCTTTGTGCAGCAAACACAACTCCAGACTCCAGCTCCTCTCGCATTTTTGCTTCTTCAAGTAATGCCTTGCCTAATAAGTATTGCGCTTTCGAATCATGCAACATAGACGCTGCTCGATAACAAGCTAACATTCTTTCACGTGCAAAAGGCCATTTTTTCTTACCATGCAACGCTGCATACATGCTGGCGAGCTGATGATACCCTGCTTTTTCGGTACGAATTGCTTCATCTGTTGGCTGATTATGTTCACGAGCTTGCTTTAATAATAATAACTTCTTGATTAACCGTTTAATTTTTAACCGCTTAAAAAACCCCATGAACTTCTCCTACTTTGCTTCTGGTGAAAAAGAAATCGCCCATTGAATCATATCCGAAACAATAAATACAAGTGTAATAATAACGACCATTTTCAAGAAAAAAAGTACGGACTCTTTGCTGTTTTGCTTTGCTCTTGTTGAAATTTTTACTGATGTCTTTTTTTGAGCTTGTGCTTCTTCAGCGAAGACTTTCTCTGCGGGTACTTCTTCCGCAGGTACTTCTGCAGCGAGCACTTCTTCTGTTTTTGCCTCTTTTGTCTCTTTTTCGTGCTCCGCATTTTCCTGCAGGAGTTCATTAATTTCTTGTAATTTACTGATATGATGAGAAATAAGATAGGCAACCACACCAAATATAATCGCCGCAAAAAAACTCAATCGAAAAAACCAGCGAAAGGCCACTGCATAGGTTGTATGGAACGTGGTTTGAATCCACAAAGAGGCGTCCAAAACGAAGTGAGGTATACGATACTCCCACCCTAACCAAACTGCCGGGAATAAATAAGCAACAAATGGGAATAAAAACAGACTACAAATCAATGACATCAGTCCCAATAAAAACAAACGATCTTCTTGCTTCATAACCTACCCATCATCCCTGGCCTATAAAAAATAACATAGCAAACCCCGTACGACTTGCCAAGTGGTAAATAAATTCATTAAAATAGCCGAATGCTAAAAAAAATGACCATAAAAACACCAGCTGGCAGTATGATTGCCATATCAGACGACAGTGCACTCTATCTTTTAGAATTCATAGACCGAAAAAATTTAGATAAAAACATTCAAAAATTGCGTCATGAAACAGGTCGTGTTCGGCTTGATGAAGGCCTTACCAAGCCTCTTTTATCGATTCAAGGTGAATTGACAGCTTACTTTGAAAATCAATTAGAAAAATTTCAGACCCCCCTTCAGCTAAGCGGTACACTATTCCAAAAGAAAGTTTGGCAAACTTTACAAAAAATTCCTTATGGTGAAACACGAAGCTATGCAGAGCAAGCACATATGCTCCAGCGTCCGAAAGCCACCCGAGCGGTTGCCAATGCGAATGCAAGCAATCAATTTGCTCTGATCATTCCCTGCCATCGCGTCATTCGTACAGACAAAACGCTCGGAGGATATGCCGCAGGCATTGAGCGTAAAAAATGGCTTCTTGAACATGAGGCCATGAAAAACATAATCATTCAAGAGATTAACCCCTTATGAAAACACTCATTGTAATTCCCGCACGTTTTAACTCAACACGATTTCCAGGCAAGCCACTCGCAAAGATTGCAGGGGCCTCTATGCTAAGCCGTGTTGTTGATATTGCAAAAGCCGCCATTCACGGTAAGCGACACATCGAAATCGTTGTTGCAACCGATGACTCGCGCATTGCTAAACACTGCCATACAATCAATGTACCCTCAATCATCACACCTGTTGACTGTGAAACAGGGACTGATCGCGCTCTTGCAGCCGTTCACGCACTTCAATCAAGCCCTGAGTTTGTGATTAATCTTCAAGGCGACGTCCCCTTAATGCCGCCTCAGTTTATTACAGCGCTTTTAGATGAAATAGCATCTGATCCTAGTGTTTCGATGCTAACCCCTGTTACACAACTCTCTTGGGATGATTTAGATACACTCCGCCACAATAAAAAAACCACACCTTTTAGTGGCACCTGTGCTATTTTAAATAAAAATAATAACGCCATTTGGTTTTCAAAAAACATTATTCCAGCCATTAGAAAAGAAGAAGCGCTTCGCCTAACCTCAAAAAACGCTCCTGTCTTCCGGCACATTGGACTCTATGCCTATTCACGGCAATTACTGGAAGAATATGTCACATGGGCACCGAGCCACTATGAACAACTCGAAGGTTTAGAGCAGCTCCGTGTTCTTGAAGCAGGCCATACCATTCGTTGTGTTCAAGTCAGTTCAAATCGTCCAACCCTATCAGGTGTTGATAGCCCAGAAGATATTGAGCGTGCTGAAGCACTTATTGCAACTCATGGCGAACTCTTAAACAATATTACAGGAGAAATTGCGTGATTCAGCTTATTATTGCACGACATGGAAATACCTTTGGGCCTGAAGATACTCCCACACGCGTTGGCGCACGTACAGATATACCTTTGGTCCAATCGGGTATTGAACAAGCTGCTTTAATTGGACAGTATTTTAGGCATCACCAAATTATGCCAGATGTCATTTATAGCTCAGAGCTAAAACGTACTCAGCAAACAGCTGAACATGCTCTTTTGAACAGACCCATTACCCCCCTCTCGTGTTTTAACGAGATTGATTATGGTCCAGATGAAAATCAAACAGAAAATGAGGTGGTAGCCCGCATTGGCCAACCTGCTATTGATGCTTGGAATCAGCATGCGATAGTTCCAGACGGCTGGCAAGTTAACCCAGATGCGATTATTCAAAACTGGCTTGATTTTGGCGCAATGATTCAGCGAGAACATGACAATCAAACTGTTTTTGTCGTCACGAGCAATGGCATTGCTCGCTTTGCGCCCTACTTAACAGGTGACTTCAAGACATTTTCTGAAAAGCATACCATCAAACTCAAAACCGGCGCTTTATCATCTTTTCGTCATTTTGATGATGCTTGGCATGTAGATTATTGGAATTTAAGACCCTAAAAATACGGTCCGTTTGCCCTCAGTACACCAACATCTACATTCAATCCTGTTTAGAGTGAAATAACTTGAATCACACGTTCAATGTCCGTTTCTGTTGTAAAACGACCCATTGAAAATCGTAATGAACTCTGAGCATCTGCATCACTCAACCCCAAAGCTCGTAATACATGAGACCCTGCCTCTCGAGATGAAGCACATGCAGAGGTTGTAGATAGCGCTAACTCATGAAAACGTATCCGTAATTCACTGTTTTCAACACCTTGGAAACATATATTTACATTACCCGCGATACGTTCAGTTACACTTCCATTCACAATCATATGTGGCACAGATTCGATGGCTGTTAACAAACGCGTGCGTAACTTTAATATATGCGCTTGCTCTTCCTCTCGTAAATTTTCGGCTAGTTCAAAAGCTGCTCCCATGCCAACAATTTGATGTGTTGGCAAAGTCCCTGCACGCAACCCTCCTTCGTGCCCCCCACCAAAGCTTTGCGGTATCATTCGAATACGTGGTTTTTGACGAACATATAAAGCACCAATACCCTTTGGTCCATATACTTTATGTGCCGAAAAAGACATTAAATCAACCGGCAAGTTGTCTAAATTAAGTTTTAAACGCCCAACACTTTGAGCTGCATCAACATGAAAAATAATGCCTCGGCCTTTCAAGCAGGCTCCAATAGATGCAATATCTTGTATCACCCCAATTTCGTTATTGACCTGCATCACAGACACAAGAATCGTATCGGGCCTAATGGCGGCTTCAAGTTGCGTTAAATCCAATAATCCATCTGATTTTGGATTAAGATATGTCACCTCAAATCCATTCTTTTCTAAGTGCTTAAAACTATCTAACACCGCCTTGTGCTCTGTTGCCATAGTAACGAGGTGTCGGCCTTTACGTTGATAAAAATTTGCTGCACCTAAAATGGCTAAGTTATCTGACTCTGTAGCACCTGAAGTAAACACCAAAGCCTCAGGTGATGTACCAACCACACTTGCAATTTGTACGCGTGCTGTCTCAACTGCCCGCGCCGCAGCTTCTCCATAAACATGTGTTCTAGATGCTGGGTTTCCAAAATTCCCCTGAAAACCTAAATAAGGCAGCATACATTCAATCACCCGCTCATCAACCGGTGTGGTTGCCATATAATCTAAATAAATCGGCTTATCTGTCATTGAGCACCTTTTGATATGTGTCACCTTGATTAATCACTGATGGTACGAGTAATTTGCGTTAAAATGCCCCGTAAAATATTCACCTCAACTGCTTCAAGTTTAGCACGATTAAATAACCGTCTAAGCCTTAACATCACCTGCTTTGGATTTGAAGGTTTTAAAAAATCTATTTGTTGTAAAACAGTTTCTAAGTGTGTGTAGTACTGCTCAAGTTGCTCTGCCTTTGCAAGCGCATGTTCAACTTTAGAGGGAGCGGGTTTATCAGATGCCGCAGCTTTTGCTGTTTCATATACAATAATCTGCACGGCTTGAGCTAAATTGAGCGAACTGTAAGCTGGATTTGTCGGAATCTCAATATGATAATGCCCACGTAATAACTCTTCATTCATCAACCCAATTCGTTCACGCCCAAAAACAAGGGCTATTTCTGTATCATCTGGCATTTTTGCCATTGTCTGAGCGGCTGTATCTGGCGTTAATCCTGGTAAAGCAATATCACGCGGGCGTGCACTGGTCATCAAAATCAATTCCGTACCTAAAAGCGCTTCATCTAACGACTCAACACAAACAGCACTCTCCAATACATCTTGCGCACCTGAGGCCATTTCAACGGCATTTTTATCTGGAAATAGTTGAGGTGACACCAAGTAAAGTCTTGATAACCCCATTGTTTTCATAGCACGAGCCGTAGCTCCAATATTTCCAGGATGTGATGTTTCAACCAAAATCACTCGAACTGCATTTAATTTCATCTTTTAATCACCTAAACCAGCTTATTTACACAAAATATGTTAGAATGTTTCGCTTCATTCACAGTGGATACACGCATGGAACCTTTACTCAATATTGCAGTCACCGCAGCACGCCAAGCTGGTGATATCATCATTCGCCATGCAGAACAACTAGAACGCATTAAAATAACACAAAAAGCAAAAAATGATTACTTTTCTGAAGTAGATATTAAAGCTGAACAATCTATTATTCGAAGCATTCAAAAAGCTTATCCAGATCACGGTATTATCGCTGAAGAGAGTGGTGTACAAAATCCAGATGCTGATTGTGTATGGTTCATCGACCCACTCGATGGTACGAGCAATTATCTGCATGGTTTTCCTGCTTACTGCGTTTCAATCGCTATGACCTTTCAAAATAGACTAGAACATGCGGTTATATATGACCCGCTTCGCCATGAGTGCTTTTCAGCAAGCCGCGGGCGCGGTGCTCGTCTCAATGATAGGCGTATTCGTGTTTCTAAAAAAACAGAACTTCAAACAGCAATGCTTGGCAGCGGTCCATCCGTTCAAAACCCTAAACGTGCTGAAAAATTTGATTTAAATATTCAGCCACTACTCGAACAATGTACTACTATTCGTCGTATTGGCGCAGCAGCGCTTGAATTAGCCTATGTTGCTTGCGGTCGTTTAGATGGTTTTTTTGAGTTTGGACTACGCCCCTGGGATGTTGCAGCAGGTTGTCTCTTGATTCAAGAAGCAGGCGGTTTTGTGAGTGACCCAAAAGGCGGACAAAATTTTGTTAAACAAGGCAGCGTTATTGCAGGCACCCCAAAAGTATTTGATGAAATTCATGCCTCATTAAAAGCAAAATAAGACACGTTCAGGTCTATGTATTCTTTTAGTGCATGGACCCGACAAAACTGCCCGTTTATTTTGTGACAAGGACGATTAAAATGTGATACAAATCACTCGCTAGAAAAGCTTCAATCAGAAGAGAAAACATACGCTTTAACTCATCAAAACACCGCTATTATTCTCAATTACATTATTCAAACCGCCTTCTGCTTCTATCGATTCAAGTGTAATGAGTTGTGGTGGTTGATAAACCTGTTGGGATTTCCCTTGTTGTAACGCTGGTGAATTTTTATTGTCAACGTCTTGGCTCATGTTCATCCTTAAATAAAAATAAAGTACCTACTACTTTACTTTACTTTAAATGCAATATTTAAAAATTAGCTTTCAAGGAGAAATATGGTGCTCAATCAATTAAAACGCCTTAAGAGACAAATGGTTGCTGTTTTTTTAGCGCAGCCCCTATTGCTTTTAGCCATGAGTGCTTATGCAAATGACACGAGTAATGCTTACGAACATAAAAATTACCTCACCCATACATTAAAGGAGATACTTATCTCCCCCTCGAAACACCTACTCTCAGATACAGCAGGACCTTCAATCACTTTATCAATAGGAACAGCTTCAGACCGAAATATCGCACTACTAGATAATATTATCTACTATGCAAGCACAGACTGTACGGGTCCAATAACAGGTACGACTGCAGATATAACAGGAGGAAGCCCTTTTGTTTTTGAAGATGGCGTTCCTTTCTTTTTTGGACAAGAGGCGCTTTCTGCAATGTCTGCAGGGGATGCAACAACCCAATGCATAAGACTAATACCCAATCAAGCTTCTATCGGTGGTAGAGAGGCATATGTATTTATATTCATTAGAAACCTTAGCTGTGATGGAACTATTTGTACTGGAGGTTCTGTATGTCAGACAGGTGGAAATAGATGGGACAGAGCTGCTATTCCATCATGTTAGGAGCTGTTGACATATATGGACCCTGCCAGGTCTTGCAATAGGTTGTCCCATTATTTTTAGCAAGTTAGGTTGAGATGCAGTCATATATTCGGCCTCTGGTTAAGTGAAATACGTTCACTTGGGCCCTGATAGTTATCTGCGCTTTTGTTCCTCTACAATTGCAAGGCCTTAAAAGGCCAAAGTCAACATCAGGTTTTACAAGAGCTGGTCTTACCTATTTTGCTATCTATATTGGTCCTACCTTCAGCAATCTCTAGAAAGGCACATCCTTCTTTACTACCATCTCAAATGTTACAAAAATCCTCAGGTAATCATGCAAACCCACCTCTACTTGATTAGACCTGTTATTATTGATAAACACCAAAAATTAAAGCAATTGTTATTGCTTTTAAACAAATTTGGCCTCGTGATTTTTTTATTTACCTAAACTGACTACCTCCATTGAGCCCGTGCCTAGTGAACCTTTTTCTGGTGTTGTTTGAAAGAGTCTAAATCGTTTTCCCAAAGAAGTCTTTGTTGATTCATTCGGCTCTTGATTTAGACTCAATACACTTGAACCTTTCTGGCTAGCTCTGGGCAATCGAGCAAGCGATGTCCTTGTTTTTCTGCTTTTGGCACTACCCAAAGGTTTTGAGCTTTTCCTGTTTTTAGCCCCTTCTGAACCATTGCAAGCACCGATAGCAAAAACAGGCGGTTCAATGGATGATTTAGGAGCAATAGCTGACATTGTAATAAATGCGTTAAAAGCATTTCTGGCATGTTCCTGATTGAAATAAATTAAATATTCATGCACATCTTTTTCAGGGTTTATGCGGAGAGAAACAGAGCCAATCCATTGCTTTCCCCAAAAAAGCGTATCGCCACTTATCGAAAAATGTGATGGGGTATTGGGAAGATTAAAGCAATATTGATCTCTTCCATTAGAGGCGACTTCTCTTGTGATTAGGTTTGCGTGTGCATGACCTTTATGGGCAATGACCCAATCCGCACACTCTGTTCGCGTAAAGCCGATATCTTCATTAATAATGATAAATCTCATTGATATTTAATAACCACTTTTAGCAAAAAAAAAGAACTTAATGTACAATAAATTACTAATTAATGCAAGATAAAAACGGAAGAAACAGATTTATTTTTATTACATAAAACAAACCTGCCTCTATACCACCTTCATCATTGAAATCCGGGTTTTAATCCAAATGCGGCTGGAAGACTACTTGCAACTTCAGCACCTAAATTTTTTGCCAACAATTCCATAACATTTTCTTTCGTGGTGTAATCTACAAAATGTTCTTCTTTAATGATGTCACGTGCAACAGATTCACTGCTTCCAAACCCATCAATCAAGCCCCGTTCTTTCGCTTGAACACCGGTCCAAAACAAGCCTGAAAATGTCTCGTCATCTATTTTAAGGCGTGTTCCACGACCTTCTTTGACTTTATCAATAAATTGCTGATGTACTAAGTCGAGCATACGCTGCAAATAGGCTACATCTTCAGGTTTTTCAGGCGAAAACTGATCAAGCATGCCTTTGTGTGCTCCAGCAGTTTGCAGCCGACGCGTTGCACCTAATTTTTGCAATGTATCAACAAACCCAAATCCATTATAAATCACACCGATAGAACCCACCATGCTTGAGGGCGCAGCATAAATTTCATCCGCTGCAGCTGCAACATAATAAGCAGCTGACGCACATAAATCGACACACACAGCATATGTTTTGATATCTGGATGTTTTTCTCGATGGTGCTTCAGCGCGTTATACATATAATCAGCCTGAACCGGACTACCTCCTGGGCTATCAATTCGTAAGACTAACGCTTTCATGCCTTTGTTCTCATAAGCATGCGTCAGGCTTTCTAAAAAGTTCTCTGCACTGGCCGCCTGCTTATCGGTAATCACGCCTTTGATATCAATGATACCGACATGTGACCCAACACGCGCTGCAATTTCGGCACGACGCGACATAAATGCCCCATAAAAAATCCAAACAACAATTACCATGAAAATTGCACGCAAGACCCAACGCCAGATACGCTTTCGTTTACGTTCCAATAAATGATCTAAAATCAGTTGATTTAAAACTTCTTGTGAATTTGTCATGTAAGCCGCACTTGATTTTTAAAAAGTAAGCCCTCATTTTACTTGAGAGACGCAAGAATTAATATAATTAAGTAAAATAAAAATAAGGGTGCTTACAATGCGAATGGATAAACTCACCTCAAAATTTCAAATGGCCATTGCTGATGCTCAATCGCTCGCATTAGGACGCGAAAATAATTTCATTGAACCTGAACATTTAATGAAAGCCTTTTTAGACCAACAAGGCGGCAGCTGCAGGCCTCTTTTGACCAAAGCAGGCGTTAACTTACCCAAACTACGCACTTTAGTAGACCAAGCACTCGATAAACTCCCTAAAGTATCCGGTGTTCCTGGCGATATTCATGTCTCGAACACACTCAGCCAACTATTGAATATTACCGATCAAATTGCCCAAAAAAGAAAAGATAACTATATTTCGAGCGAATTATTTCTATTAGCAGCGATGGAAAAGAAAAATGGCTTAAATAAATTACTAGAAGAAGCAGGTGCTAATGTTAAAGCCATTGAAAAAGCCATTGAAGAAATACGCGGCGGTGAAGCTGTTGATGATCCGAATGCCGAAGAACAACGCCAAGCTCTTGAAAAATATACACAAGATTTAACCGAACAAGCAGAACAAGGCAAACTCGATCCTGTCATTGGTCGTGATGATGAAATTCGCCGAACTGTTCAAGTATTACAACGCCGTACTAAAAATAACCCTGTGCTTATTGGTGAACCGGGTGTGGGTAAAACCGCAATTGTTGAAGGACTCGCACAACGAATTATTAATGGCGAGGTCCCTGAGGGCTTAAAAAATAAACGCTTGCTTTCTCTCGATATGGGATCGCTGATTGCAGGTGCTAAATTTCGAGGAGAATTCGAAGAACGGTTGAAAGGTGTACTCAAAGACCTCGAAAAACAAGAAGGTCAGGTTATTTTATTTATTGATGAAATTCACACCATGGTAGGTGCTGGCAAGGCTGAAGGCTCAATGGATGCCGGTAATATGTTAAAACCTGCTCTTGCCCGCGGCGAATTGCATTGCATTGGGGCAACAACACTCAATGAGTACCGTGAAAATATCGAAAAAGACGCAGCCCTTGAAAGGCGTTTCCAAAAAGTGCTGGTTAACGAGCCAACGGTTGAAGATACAATTGCCATTTTGCGTGGTTTAAAAGAACGCTATGAAGTTCACCACGGTGTTGAAATTACCGACCCCGCTATTGTTGCTGCAGCAACCTTATCACATCGTTATATTACCGACCGACAACTACCCGATAAAGCCATTGACTTAATTGATGAGGCTGGCAGTCAAATTCGTATGGAAATTGACTCGAAACCGGAAAGTATGGATAAACTGGATAGACGCTTAATTCAGCTCAAAATTGAGCGCGAAGCACTCAAAAAAGAATCCGATGATGCCTCTAAAAAACGTCTGAAAGATCTTGAAACAAATATCGAGGAACTCGAAAAAGAGTATGCTGATCTTGAGGATGTTTGGAAAGCTGAAAAAGCAAGTCTGCAAGGCACCACTCAAATTAAAGAACAGTTAGAACAAGCCAAACTTGAAATGGAAGCAGCCAAACGTGCAGGTGATTTAACGCGCATGTCTGAACTACAATATGGGCGTATTCCCGAACTTGAGAAAGCGTTAAAAGATGCTTCAAACGCCGAGCAGCAAGAAACGAAGTTAGTCCGAAACAAAGTGACTAATGAAGAAATTGCAGAAGTCGTCTCTAAATGGACCGGTATTCCTGTTGCTAAAATGCTTGAAGGTGAAAAAGAAAAATTACTTCAAATGGAAACCGTACTGCACAAACAAGTCATTGGTCAAAATGAAGCAGTTAATGCCGTATCAAATGCGATTCGCAGGTCACGTGCCGGATTATCCGATCCGAACCGCCCGATTGGCTCTTTTCTGTTTCTTGGACCAACAGGGGTTGGTAAAACTGAGCTGTGTAAAGCACTCGCAACTTTTATGTTTGATACCCCTGACGCCATGGTACGCATTGACATGTCTGAGTTCATGGAAAAACACTCGGTGGCACGCTTAATTGGTGCACCTCCGGGCTACGTAGGTTATGAGGAAGGTGGATATATTACTGAAGCCGTTCGTCGCAGACCTTATTCCGTCATACTGCTCGATGAAATTGAGAAGGCACACACCGATGTATTCAATATTTTACTGCAAGTCCTCGATGATGGCAGACTCACAGATGGTCAAGGCCGCACCGTTGATTTTAGAAATACCGTCATCGTTATGACCTCCAACTTAGGATCGCATCTTATTCAAGAAATGAGCGGTCAATCAGATTACAACAAAACAAAAGCGGCGGTGATGGAGCTTGTAGGGCAAGAGTTTCGTCCTGAATTTATTAATCGTATTGATGAAAGTGTGGTTTTCCATGCTCTCAATGAGACACAAATTGCTAACATTGCATCCATTCAAATTGAACATTTAAAAGCACGGCTCAAAACGCAAGATATTCAGCTTGAACTTGATGACTTAGCACTCGCGCATCTTGCTGAGGCTGGTTTTGATCCTGTTTATGGCGCAAGACCACTGAAACGCACCATTCAACAGCAACTTGAAAACCCACTGGCTGAGGCGCTTTTAAAAGGCGACTTTAAACCTGGTGAAGTCATTAAAACCAGCTTAAAAGATGGCTCGCTTGTTTTTAAACTATAAAATCAGGACTTTAAAATCTGTTATTTTGTCATTACTGCGCACCACCGGCACTAAAACCCAACAGGTGCGCACACATACCAATAAGTAATCTTGAAGGGTACTTTAAATTGATTTGAAATATTAGATGAACTTCGTATTACATGCCCCAAAATGCAGGAAAAATTAATTTAGAACATATTCTCTAAGTAACCACATTTTAAGCGGTGAAATTTTCATTGATACAGATAATTATCTGTATCAGCACTCTCATTCAATGACTCCCTCTCCTTCCTACAGAATAAGAACGCAAGCTAAAAACGGATTATAATCGACAGCAATGCCTGACCTCTGTAACATCAAGACACCAATAAAAATGAACGCCATCATATTATTATTTTTATAGTGCTTTGCATTTCAATCACTATAAGCGGAGATTCAGGATGATTAAACGCTTAGGTCTGCTTGCTCTTTTAACGTCTCTTAATACTTATGGGTTTGGTGTGGACGTCTGTTTTAGCAGCCCAAACACAGGAAAGTCCACCATTAGAAACTGTCTTAATACAAAAAAATCATGTCGCACAAGTCATCTAGACTCCAAAAAAGCAATAGGCTGTCGACTGAGGGCATTATATGATGGTGTCAGCAGTTTATCCGGAGCAAATGCCATTATCGGTGGTCGCAGCTTGGTTCATTCAGACTCAACCTATTTGATGGCGCAACTCATCGGGTTCAGTGCCTGGCAAGCTTACCAAATGATGATTTACTCCGAAGCAACAGATCAAGCCAAATACACAGCGTTCAATGAAAAAGGAGAGCAAATTCTGACAGATGCTGAAAGTGAGCAATGCCGAGCAAACTGGAATCAAGACGCACCCCACAACTGCTTAATTCTGACGCCTGAACTCAATGGCATTTATAAGTTTAATTTTGATACAGGTGGTATGTTGTTACACCTTCATGCCCGTTATTCAACGCAAAATAAGCTACCCCCGGTTCCTCTATTTCCGACTGATTATTTTTCTGAAGAAAATCGTGAATACGAGAACTTACTGACCAATTTTCGTGCTTGGGTTTTTGATGAGCGAGAAGACGCGTGTGCTGCAGGCATTACACAGAAAATGGTGTGGCCTGAGACAATCCACTCTCCATGCGCACCCACCCAATATACCCTCAAAAGCCCTATGAGCCTTTTTTCTTTGGGTTTATCTAAGTTAGCAATTCCTTTTGTCACTCAGTTAGGTACTTTAATTCTCGAAAAAGTCGACGCAAACAACCCTTCTTCTTATATTTTAGCCCATAATAAAAGCTTTCAAAACTACATCACTCCCCATGAGGTAAGCTTCGCAAAGATAGGTATTTTCGTGCATGCACTTGCGGATAGATATTCTCATCATATGTGTATTGATAGCTCTTATTTTTATCAAAAAACAAATCAAAACTATACCAGTGTATATTCAGCCCCCTACTGTGCACAAGGTAGCCATTTTTTATGGCATGTATGGGAACAAGGCACCCATCAAACCAATCAAAACCTGAGCATCGAACATCAAACCATGAGGCCTGCTTTAGGTGCCGTCTATGATCAGTTGATAGCCTATGCTAAATATGAAAACATACCGATTAATCAAGCCATTCATAAACAAGAAATTTTGGATGATTTAATTCTTGTTTTACAAACATTTGATCCAAAAGAACGCCTTCAAAAAATGGTCGAACTCATGGAGAAAAATAATATACTGCCTTTGCCAGGACATGGCAGTGCTGCCAATTATAGTGCAGACAAGTGGTTGGATTTAGCAGGGGCTCCAAATCAAGTAAAGCAACACGACAACTCAGCATCACAAAAGATAAATAAAAAGGACCCGTAGTATGTTGTTAAAACGTTTAAAAGAAGAAATTAAAATTGTACGCAGCGGAACAAGTGACACCAATGGAGGAAGACCCAATACCTCTCTACTCAATTTAAAAGGAAAAATTGAAAAAGCGCGTGCTGCCGACAAAGCAACAACCGCTCATCAAATTGCATTAAGCCGTGAGATTGCACAAGTCGTCTCTGCAAAAAATGAAGCCCTTAAAAAAAGAAAACACGATGCACAAATTAAACACCAGGAAAGTAAGCAAAAACAACAGAGTACAAGTGACCCTGAAGCCGAACGTATCAGTATTTTTCGACTCGACGTACGACTAGCACTAGATCAACGTTTTTTTGTGCAATCGCAAAAAGAAAAAGAAGCGCTCAATCCTCAAGCAAAACAATCTTCTTTTACACACAGATTTATCAAGCAGCACAAAACAGAAAGCGAGAGGGTGGCACCAGGAACCGATGAAGCAGTTTTTGCCCATAAACAAAGGTTACATCGAGCATCAACATTTTGTGTAGGTAAAAAAAGTACGACTTGCGATGAAGATTCAAAAGCAGAAACACGTCGACACAGTAGCCCAAACTTAAGGCCACCCATCTAGCTAAGCCAGGTGCCCTTCTAGAGGCTGTTGACAATCCATTTCCTCACCTATTATAACGGTCCCAAACAGATATAAAATAGGTTTGCGATGGCAAGACCTACCAGCAGAGTTTGGATGCTGGAATTCAATTTATCAACAGTCCAATCGTTAGTCACTAAAAAACACAGCACGAGTGCCCGCAGCATTGGATATGAGGCTATCGGTCAATCTAAAAGATGAAACACAACAAAAATTCATATGGTTGTTGATTCATATGGATTACCAATTGAATTTCAACTGACTGGGGGAGAGGTGCATGGCGCAAAGGCCATGATAGTGAAGCTATTCGCGAGCAAATCAGGGAAAAAAGTGTCATACCCAATATTCCACGAAAACAGCATTCAAAAACGGGCCACGTCAGTGGAAGATAAATATAATCGAGCAAGTCCATTTAGAGTGGCGTGATTTATATGAAGATATTTGCCATTACGCAAGAGCCTCTGGATGACGCGGGCAAGCCGGGGCACGTAGGCGCTGGGGGAAATTGCCAACAGCCCCTAGTCGACAAGGGCACTTATCCGCTGTAACATCGAAAAATAATAAGCAGTATGGCATAAGGAATGGCCAATGATTCGAACATTTTTATCACGCACAAAACCCATGACACTGATGATTATTGGTTTAAGTGTCGTTTTTGGTGGCCTTATCCTATTTAATGTTGCCAAAAAAGTTTTAATGCAACAGTTCTTTAAAAACTTTCAAATGCCTGCTGTGAGTGTTGCCTCAGTTGAAGTTAAGACAGAAAATTGGCAGCCAAACCTACACACTGTTGGCTCTTTTGTAGCGGTCAATGGGGTCGATATTAATTCTGAAGCCTCCGGAAATGTGGTTGCTATTCACTTTGAATCAGGTGAGGCTATTCAAAAAAATGTTCCTCTCATTGATATTGATGACAGTATTGATCAGGCAACATTAAAGTCTCACCAAGCAAACTTAGTGTTACAAAAAGTAAACTATAAGCGTCAAGTTCAACTCTTGAAAAAAAATGCAACGTCACAATCAGAAGTTGATACAGCAAAAGCTCAGATGCTAGAAGCCGAAGCCAATGTCGAAAAGACGGAAATTAACATTCAACAAAAACACATTAAAACCCCTTTTGCTGGTCGTCTTGGGATTCGCATGATTAATTTAGGAGAATACATTACACCAGGCAAAACAAATATTGTAACCCTGCAATCACTCGACCCCCTTTTTCTTGAATTTCATATTCCAGAACAACTATTACCTCGTATTCATGTAGGACAGAATATTTTATTTGCTGTGGAGCCCGATACAGACAAAGTATTTTCAGGAAAAATTACAGCCATTAATGCTAAAGCAGATACTCAAACGCACAATGTTAAAATTCATGCAACACTTGCCAATTGTCCTCCTGAAGTATTTAACGAAGAAAGACGCTCTCATCTGATTGAAGCCCAAAAAATTCCAAACTCCGCACGTACACACATCATTTGCAGTTCAACAAAAAATAAAGCAGCAAACCTTGAAAAATATGCTTTTATCCCAGGTATGTTTGCATCTATTGAAATAGAGCAACCTGCTATTTCAAATGCTTTAGTGCTTCCAACCACTGCTATTTCATATAGCTTATATGGAAACTCCGTCTTTTTAATTGAGCCTGAAGTTATCGATGATGTCATTCAGAAAGATAAAAATGGACAAGATATCCTAACCGTAAGGCGTGTTTTTGTGACGACGGGTGATGAGCAAGGTAATCAAATTATTATTACCAAAGGACTTAAGGCCGGTCAACAGGTCGTCAGTGCCGGTGAAGTCAAATTACAAAATGGTACACGGGTGGTCATCAATAATGATGTTCCTTTAAATACCACGAGCAATACACCGAGCTTAAGCGAGTAAGTCTATGCATTTTACCGATTTATATATTAAGCGACCTGTGCTCTCAACAGTTGTGAGTCTGCTGATTTTATTATTTGGTTTAAATTCTCTGCTCAATATCTCCATTCGTCAATATCCAAAAATGGATAATACGGTTATTACGGTTACAACAAACTATCCTGGAGCTGATGCAAATCTGATTGCTGGCTTTATTACAACGCCCATTGAAAGTGCTGTTTCAAGCGCTGAAGGGGTTGATTACATGACCTCATCAAGCACGCTTGGAAAAAGTACGATTACACTGAATATTAAACTAGGCTTTGACTCACAAGTTGCTTTTACTGATGTCATGAGCAAAGTACAGCAAACTTTAAATCAATTACCTTCGGAATCACAAGACCCTGTCATTGTGAAAAGTTCCGACACTTCAACTGATTTATTATATTTAAGTCTGAACAGTCCTGACATGACTCCTCAACAAATCACGGACTATGCCACTCGTGTGGTCAAACCGCAGCTTGAGACCATCAGTGGCGTTTCTGAAGCTGAAATTTTAGGTGGACAAGTTTACTCCATGCGTATTTTTCTTGATCCTAATAAAATGGCCGCTTTAAATGTAACCCCTGCAGATGTTGCTAGCGTACTTTCAAATAATAACTTTTTAACCGCAGCGGGTCGCACCAAAAGTGAATACGTTGCCGTGAGCATTCGCGCTAATACCGACTTAAGTAATGCCGAGCAATTTGGTCAAATCATTGTTCGTAATAACGATGGTTCGATTATTCGTCTGCGTGATGTTGGGCGTGTTGAACTCGGCTCTCAAAACTATGACTCATCTGTTGTTTTTAATGGAAAAAAAGCTGTTTTTATTGGGATTACGCCAACCCCTAGTGCAAATCCTCTCGATGTGATTACCCAAGTGCGACAATCATTCGAGTCATTGACACCACAATTTCCACCTTCACTTGAAGGGACTGTGGTTTATGATGCAACGGACTTTATTCGTGCATCGATTGATGAAGTGGTTTCGACCATTCTTGAAGCTGCTGTGATTGTCATCATCGTCATTTTCTTATTTTTAGGCTCACTTCGCTCAGTACTCATCCCTGTTGTCACAATTCCGTTGTCTTTAGTCGGCGTATGTACCTGTATGTTTTTTTTAGGTTACTCCATTAATTTACTCACGCTTCTTGCTTTTGTACTGGCCATTGGTCTTGTGGTGGATGATGCCATTGTCGTTGTTGAAAATGTTCATCGTCATATTGAAGAAGGTAAGACTCCTTTTCAAGCGGCTATTACTGGCGCACGTGAAATTGCAACCCCTGTGATTGCTATGACCATCACCTTGGCGGCTGTTTATGCCCCTATTGGGTTTATGTCTGGTCTTACGGGCGCATTATTTAAAGAATTTGCTTTTACATTGGCCTCCGCTGTCGTGATTTCAGGCGTTATCGCATTGACTCTTTCTCCGATGATGTGTTCTAAAATTCTTACGCCTGAAATGAGTGAGGGCAAGTTATCAAAAACTGTTGAACATGTTTTTCAAACCTTACGCGTGCGATATAAACATTGGCTACACAAATTACTGAACACACGTGAAATTATGATTGTTTTTTCGGTGGTTGTGCTTTTGATTTTGCCTTATTTATATATGAAAACGCCCAGCGAAACAGCCCCAGAAGAAGACCAAGGGTTCTTTTTTGTGGTTGGAACCCCACCACAGTCAGCGACTTTAGAGTATATTGAGGCCTTTACAAAGCCATTTGAAAAGATATTCTCTAGTTTTCCTGCGACAGAACATTATTTTATTGTCAACAGTGCTGCTCCTGTCGCAGGCATTGTATTAAAGCCCTGGGGCGACCGCGATATTACGCAATTTGAAATGAAAAAACCGCTCCAAGAAGCGATTAATACAATACCAGGCATCAAAAACTTTGCTGTAATTCCCCCACCTTTACCCGGTGGTGGTGGTGGCACACCGATTCAATTTGTTGTTAAAACCAGTAATGACTTTGCAAGCTTACTTAATGTATCTGATAAACTCATGAAAAAAGCACGTGAAAGTGGTTTATTTATTTACTTAGACAATGGTTTGAAATTTAATCAACCTGAAGTTGAACTTCAAATTAACCGCGCTAAAGCCGCCGATTTAGGCTTAGACATGAAAGCCATTGGTAACACAATTAGTAGTGCCTTGTCTGGTGGCTATGTCAATTACTTTAACCTAGAAGGACGAAGCTACCAGGTTATCCCTCAACTTGAACGAAAATTTCGGATGACTAACGAGCAACTCGGCCAAATTTATATAAAAACCATCGAGAATACCATGGTACCTCTCTCAACCATTGTCACCCCTGTTGAAAAAACACAACCCAACGCCATCACTCACTTTCAACAACTCAACTCAGCAACGATTCAAGGCGTGATGACACCAGGCACAACCCTTGGTGAAGGTTTGAGCTTTTTACAAGAAGCGGCGAAAGACGTGTTGCCCAAAGGTTTTACCTCTGATTATGGTGGTCAATCAAGGCAGTTTATGCAAGAAGGAAGTGCCCTTATCTTTGCTTTTTTCCTCTCGATTATTATTATTTTCTTAGTCCTTTCAGCCCAGTATGAAAGCTTTCGCGATCCTCTGATTATTCTGATTAGCGTTCCTATGTCATTGTGTGGTGCGCTCATTCCGCTCAATTTAGGGGCTGCAACCATTAATATTTATACTCAAGTTGGTTTAATTACTTTAATCGGTTTAATCAGTAAACATGGTATCCTTATTGTCGATTTTGCAAATCATCTGCAACGAACTAAAAAGCTCGATCGCCGTGCAGCAGTTGAAGAAGCAGCAAGCATTCGCTTACGTCCTATCTTAATGACAACCGCTGCTATGGTATTTGGCGTATTGCCACTCTTAATTGCCTCAGGTGCAGGTGCTGTGAGTCGTTTTGATATTGGCCTTGTCATTTCAACCGGCCTATTGATTGGCACCGGCTTTACATTGTTTGTCGTACCCACAATGTATACCTACCTTGCCGCTGATCATCGACATGATGATTTTGATAAAGCAATGATATGATGTTGCTTCTGTTTTTAATCAGCCTAGAGCATGTTTAATATTGTGTGATTCAATAAAACCTAAATCATTGCCCTAGTATCGCTATTTTTTTGTTTGGAGCGTCTTGAGCGTCTTGAGCGTCTTTTTTTCTGACGCTTTATTTTCTCACTTTTTTGCTGCGCTTTTGTTTTTTCATCGCCCAGTATTGAATGTAATTTTTCACACAAACGATACCTTGCAAAATAGCGATTATCTTCACGAAATCTAGTATCTTGGCACTTTATTTCAAGACTCGATGGCAGGTGCTTTAAATAAACAGCTGATGCAGTTTTATGAAGATTTTGGCCCCCTTTTCCACGACCAATTATAAATTTTTCAATCAAATCTGCTTCGTGTATATGAAGTTTTAACATCCATACCGCCAATTTTTCCCATTTCCTTGGATTAATCATCGCATACTCGTTTGTGCATTCTAAATGTACCGCCTTATTCTCATCTATTTTCATGATAAACAGGTGATTGCTTATTATCAGGTCAACATATAGTATGGCAACATATTTAACAGCCAACACAATCAACTTTATTTTAATTAACTTACATGACTAAGGAACATTAAAATGCCTAAGCCCTCAGAAGTAATCGATATCACAGGTTATCCTCTTATCCCATTAGAAAAAAACGCGGAGAATCATTATCCTTTTCCACGTATACGTTGTGGCATCCTTCCTTATTATATCAACTCCACAGGCCAAATTATTTGGGGATGTATCGAATCAAATCGAGTTGAACCGATTACACTTTCACCCGCTGCAGGCACCCAAGATATTATTGCCCTAAAAAGTAATCAGCGCTTGCTCTTAGAAGCAGGAAAGCCTTTACCTGAGTTAAATATACCCGGGATAACTGCAGGCGAATTTTTCAGAGGTCAAGTTTATCAAGATACACTAAACCACTTAGTCCATCATGGATTTAAAGTGTATCTAGAAAATCCTTTAGCAACAGCAATTCATGAAGCACATGAAGAGCACGGCATTGATTTACATCAAACAAGTGGTCTCGACAGGCATTTATTAAGAACACCACTCGAACACACAAAGCCCATTACAACGGAAGACCGACCTGATGTTGCCGCTGTATGTATGTGGTTTCCTGAATTAAAGAATATTGAGGGCATTCAATTACGCCATACTCATAAAACCGACACAAAAATGCGTAGAAACTTTGGCCGAAAATTCTATGAGCAAGGATGTTGGGTCACTTTAGATGATTTTAAAACAAAATTTAATCAAGAACGAAAGAAGTTTTCTTCTTTTTCAGCAGATAACTATACAGAGGTCAAACTTCAGCTCATTACTGAAGCATTCAAAGCCTTTAGACTCAATATACAACTTTTAAAACGTATAGAATTATTATTACAAGTTGAACTGTATACACGAAAACAAGCGCAAAAAAGTCCCACCAATATAACCGCATTATCGCAAGTACTAACGACCTCAATCACACCGCAATCAAGCTATGAAAACGCTCATGTTTTTTTTAGCACAACGATGATACGTGCTGAGCCTCGCTTACAGCATGACCTAGCCAAATATCAACAAGATGATATTTCAGACCAAAAACACTTAAATTTATAATGAAAGATAAATATACTGTTACTTAAAGCTTTCCGAAAATTGCGCTGGAGACATTAAGTTTACAGCTTGCTCATCTAAATGAATCAATTTGAAAGTAGATTCATTTGCCTGCGTATTGGCCTGTGGATTTTTGGGGTAAAATGACAGTATTGGCAAGAATACAGCACCCCCAATTACATAACGAGTTTCTCCATTTTTTGGAGACACACCCCACACATTTTGATAAGTGATGGCTTCGATATGATGATTGATTTTAGCATTGCCTACATACAACATGATATGACCCGGCTTATATATCAATGACATCAATGGATGCCCTTCAGCACGCAGCACACGAAGCCGCTCATCAAGTGTGCATGCAGATAAATCAATTTTTTTATTGAGTTTGGCCTGCAAACCTGAGTTTCTTGGTAACCAAATGCCAAAAGGGGTAAAGAGGCTTTTTAACTCTTGAGAGCAATCATTTAGAAAAAAGGCCCCACCCCATCCATATGAGCGATGTTGTAATTGCTGAATAAGCTTTACCATATGCTCAGGTGATGCTGTAAGTGGCATAAAAGCCACAGCTTGTTGCTTAATAAAACCTTTTTTAATCACGGCTTGATGATGTGTATTTTTACTGGGAATTAAAATAGAAACACGCTCACCATCCCGCTTCATCAATGGAAATACCGCACCAATATAGCCGCTCAATTGAAATTGTTGTCGCTCATCTAAAATGCTCACCTTTGTTTGTGTAATTGCAACCAACTGTCTTTGCGCAGCTTCCTGCCACTGTTTAATAAAATCAGGTGAAGCAGATGCAATATCGCTGCTTTTAACCCAAGCAAAATAAGCATCAGGCGTAAGTACCAATGACCAGGCTTTGTCTTTAGATATATTCAATATATAAAGCGGTGTGCCTGACCAAACACTCGCAACTTGGAAATTATCAAAAGGAAAGCCTTCTCCTGGCACACGCTCATTAAAAAAATCGGGCTCATCAGAAGGCATCACACGAGCAAAGGTATTATGCACTGCAATAGCCCTGTTTTTTTCCTGAAATACAGCGCCATCCAACGCATTCAAATTTAAGTTGTTTTGTAGTGCTCGCCACCATGCTTTATCATGCTCTCTAAAGTTTTCAGCATAGTGTTTTCGTACCCCTTCTTTTTTGCATGAACTAAAAGATATCTGTACCGCACGCTCTGCCTTTTTAACGACCGGAAAAATCGCATTAACCATAGACCGACTCCAAGGTGATAGACCTTTCGAGTCACTTAAATAATAATGCGTATAAAACTGCTTTAAGCGTAATTTTTGATAGTCAGGGGTTAGTAAGTTTTTCGTATAACCGGGGCTTTCAGGTGATATATAATCACTCGCCTCTTGCGAGTAAGCTTCAATTTGAAAATATTCTCTCGGTATATTGACCGCAAAAGATGTCAAAGAACACGTTATCAAACCTAGAAACAAAGTTGCATAGATATTTTTAAACTTAAAACAAAACAACATGAATAAAAACCACGAAAACACAAAAAGAAAAAAATTATACCATATTAATTCAATTATAAGCACCTAGCGCATTAAGTTTTCTTTTTATTTCAACGGAAAATGCCTCTGCAAAAATATCCCAATGGTATTGATGCTCAAAAAAATGCTTTGCATTGTCTTGCATGAGTTTAATCTGTTCGGGATGACTTATCATACCCTGAAACACTTTCACGGACAGCAAGAAATCACCTGTTGGATAAACAGAGCCTAAGTTAAAATCTTTAATCAATGGTGTAATATTTTCGGTGTCTGATGACAAAACAGCAAGACCGGCCTTAAGATACTGTCCGAATTTTCCAGGACAACAATAACGGTGGTTAAGACAAACATCTGGCAAGTATGGAATGATACCCACATCATAATCCACCAAAGTATGGATAATATTATCTTCTTGAACCGGAGCTTTAATCCATAAAGACCGTTCTGATGACTCACCCGCAAGGCTTAATAAATGCTTTTTATCTATTGTGCTCAAATGAGAAAGATACAAATCAAGCGTGGCATTTTCAGGCATAAGTTTTGCCCAAATTTGAATAAGTAACTCAATACCTCGTATACGTGGCGAAAATCCTGCAATCATAACAAAACGTATGTGCTTATTTTTTTTCATAACGCCCGCTACCGGTGCTTCGGGTAATTTGCTGGGTGTGTTCGGCAACAAAATATACGACTTTTCTTTAAACGCAGCATGCAAGTTACTGTAATACTCACCGATACCTTGAGCAACGCAAGGAAACATCATCGATTGTTCAATAAATAACTTTTCTTTATTTAAAATAAACCGCTTTAACTGCTCGGGTAACTGATAAGTCATGTCTGAATACAACTCTTTGATATCAAAGATAAATGCTTTATTCAGATGATGAGCTGCATGATAAGCGATAAAGGCACCAAAAAACATTTCACATCCATAAAAAACATCTGCGCCTTTGATCAGTGCTTGAAAGTCTGAATGTTGCACTGCTTTTTTTGTATACGCGTCAATTGATTTAAAATACCAATATTCGCTTTTCTGGCCTAACCCTAATCCACTCAAAAGTCGCGCTAAACACTTAGTCAGTAACACCTTGGCTCCTAACCAAGATTTAATCACCACGTTATGACAAATATGTTTTTTAAATAACACATAGTGCGCTGTATTTTTTAAAATCAATGGATGAAGGTTAATCCCAATAACTTCGAAACCACTTGCCTTTAGGCTATCCGCTATCGTAATAATGCGAGGATCTGCTGTTAAATACCCATAAGATAGTAAAACGATTTTTTTCAAGTGCCTCCCAAGAAGTAATATCAGTCAATAGATTCAAAGATAATATCTTAAACTAATTCTACGCACACTAGGACCGTTTGCTTGAAAATAAATGATTATTTTAGAACACATTGATTATTATTTTGTGATATAATGTGTTTTTTTATATTTTGGTGACTTTTAATGTTAGATTTACTTCAACTGTGGAAAAATACTGCTTTGACTCAATCTCAAAGTGCACCGTTAGGCACTTATCCAGATGATACAGATTCACGAGCCATTGCTTTTGATAAAAATACATTACAATCTAGTTTTGAGTTTAAAGAAGCGCCCCAAATACTTTTTGTTACAAACACCAAAACACTTGAGCCTGCCAACACTTACGAAACATTACCCGAAGTCACGCTCACCCCTGCTGAAGAAGCCATTCGTTTAGACATCATCGCGCAACAAAAAGCACGTAATCCCTCTTTTTATGATGGTAAACAAATGCTGATATCAGGTGTTCTTTATGATGAGGACAGTAACACACTATATCTCGAAGCCAAGCGAGTGCCTTACTCTTTTATTGTCGCTCTCAATAGTAAAAAATTTCCTGAAGACAGTCGGTTATATGATTTAAAACTCTTTAAAACAGGTGTGCTTGCACCGCTCATCACACGTGATGATATGATGCTCTTGCTCGAGCGTTCAGCACTCGGATTACGCTCAGTTCCTGCAGGATTTCTTGAAGCAGAAGACGGCATACTCAACTTTGATGATACCCGCAATTTAGTCACCGAAACTGCAAACAACGAAATACTCGAAGAAATTGCTGGCATCAAAGGAAAGAAGACTCAGCGTTTTGAGTATTCTACCCCGCAAGTCACAGCAATTTCTTTTAGACAAACAGGCACACTCCCGATTGGCACAATTGAATTTGTCGCACCTGCTTATACACACTGTCATAGCAGCTACTTACAAGAACATGTTGTTCCCGATAATTTAGCTAAAGATGCTAAAGAACATACAACTCGAAGTGATTTGATTCCTTTAGAAGCTCGAAAAAGAGAGCAACTGCTCAGTCTTTTAATTACAGGCCCTGAAGCACTTCCTGGCCGGAGTTTATATTTACCGCTCGCAATCAGTACGGCTCGCCTTGCCAATCAAAACACTTGTACAGATGCTTTACCAAGACATATCCCAACAGATGTTTCTCGCGTATGGCCACTGAGCATATTTAAAGCTGAACCTAGCAGGCCATTGATTAAGGCCAGCGCTGAGGGAGAGGTAGAAGAAGAAAAAACATGTCAACTGTCCTAAAAAATATTATTGCTAAGCTTATTTCTCTTGCTCTCCTTTTTATTGTCTAAAGTACCGGCGAAAGCCGGTACCCCCCTTTTTTTAAATAAGCACTGAGCCCCGCAATGAAAATCACGAAATAAATAAATTCGAAAAACAACATTGATTAAATTCAATTTAAAGAAAACTGATTTACCCCACCTATTTAAAAATAATAATTGTGCGTAAAATAAGTAATTTTATCCAATACTCAGCATCTACATCAAGAGAGCTTTTATGCTTCCATTAAAATTAATATGCGCTATTGGTTTTCTTTTTTACTTTAAGTTAGCGTCTGCTGAACACCATGAACACATACCTCATGCACCACAAAACCAACCAGACACATCTCCTTGGTATCTTGATACCGGTATACGATACTGGCTTGGCAAAAGTAATTTTAAGTGGAATCTATACGACATAGTAGGCGAAAAACTGCTTTCTCGTTTGACCTATCAAGACATTAAAACAAGTACAGCAGAAGGATTCTGGCGACTTAACCATCAAAGCGGTATTTTCTTTAAAGGATATGTTGGTGCGGGATCTAATATTGGCGGCAATTTTTTTGATGAAGATTTTTCGCCTGCTGTTGATATTTACTCTCAAACCCAGAGTGACCAAAAATATGGCCGTTTGAGCTATTTAAGCATCGACTTGGGATATCATTTATTCCAATCTGGACATTACAGACTGAGCCCATTTATGGGTTATCATTATTGGTTCACACATTACAATAGCTTCGGGTGTGAACAAAAAGCTGATAATCCTGATATATGTGCAACTTTTTCTTTCTCGAATGCAACCGACATACTCAATGATAATGCGAGTTGGAATTCTTTACGTCTTGGCATAAATGGAGAAATACAGCTTTTAGAAAACCTCAATTTTGTTTTAGACGCGGCCTATATTTACGCTTATCTTTTAGGGCATGACTTTCATAATTTAAGACCTGACATTCGGGGTGAGTTCTTTGAAGGAACAGGGAACGGTGCGCAAATCGATATGGCCTTCAATTGGCTTGCAACCTCTAATTTTTCTATGGGTATCGGTGCACGTTGGTGGACCGTTAAAACAACCGGTCACGCTCACTTTGAAGAAACCGCTGTTCAAGGGCGACCACAGTATATTAATACCACACAAAATAACTACGGCATCATGATTCAATCTCAATATCAATTTGATGAGAATAAACAACAAGATAGTTTGATGAATCAATCCGGGAAAAATAGCTCCCTCAAACATTGGGATGGCCTATTTTTAGGGGCAAACTTAGGTTATGGCGCATCATTTAACAACGCATCTATTCTCCCTTTTGCATCAACACCGGAAAGTATTGCAGATGCTTCTCCTCTTCTAGTACACCTTCAATCTTCAGGCTTTTTAGGCGGGGGGCAAATAGGCTATCACTGGACCCACAACAATTTACTTTTAGGCATAGAATCAGATATTGATTATGCCGCGGTTGCTGGTACCAATAGTGTTACCTTTACGCCCTATCCATATATCGTTAATAGTTCCGTTACCCAACAACTCAATTGGTTGGGTACGGTCAGAGCTAAATTAGGAAAAGTTGTTTCAGATACACTGCTTCCTTACCTAACAGCAGGTTTCTCATATGCAAACACTGAACTGAGTTATGCTGATTCCGCCTTGTTTATACCTTTAAATCAATCAACTTATACTGCTTATAGCCGTATACAAACACACATCCATTGGGTAGCAGGTGCTGGATTAGAATATGCCGTTAGCGATCATTTTCACTATAAAATAGAGTATTTATATTTAAATGCAGGCCATTTAAAACTAGATACGCCATATTATGGAATAAACTCAAACTTTACAAATAACATACTAAGGCTTGGAATCAATTATTATCTTTAACTGAGAAGCAACGTTCCCTCTGTATTTCTCATCAAAATGACATGAATATTATCTTAATCAAATCATGCCTATCACCCATAAAGCGTCATAGGCATAACCGCTCAATATATCATACCTCTGCACATGACAAACAACGACATGTGCAAATATATTTTATTATAAAATATAACGAGCCAAGTCTTCGTCTTCGACCAATGTGCCTAAATGCTTCTGCACATAATCACGCGTGACTTTCACAGCCTCACCTGCTTTATCAGTCGCTTCAAAAGATACGGTTTCAAGTAAACGTTCCATCACGGTATATAAACGACGCGCACCAATGTTTTCTGTACGCTCATTCACTTGCCAAGCAACTTCTGCAATACGCTTAATACCACTTTTATCAAAAGTTAATTTCACGCCTTCAGTTGCCATCAGCGCTGAATATTGCTCAGTCAATGATGCATGTGGTTCTGTTAAAATTTTAATGAAATCATCAACACTAAGCGCTGTTAATTCAACACGAATCGGTAAGCGTCCCTGAAGTTCAGCAATTAAATCAGAAGGCTTGGATACATGAAATGCACCGGATGCAATAAACAAAATATGGTCTGTTTTAATCATGCCATATTTTGTAGAAACAGCAGAGCCTTCGACCAATGGCAATAAGTCACGTTGAACACCCTCACGCGATACATCACCGCCGCCATTTTGTTCAGCCCGCTTCGCAACTTTATCAATTTCATCAATAAATACAAAACCGTTTTGCTCAACCGACTCGATTGCTCGTAATTTAATTTCTTCATCGTTCACTAACTTCGCAGCTTCTTCTTCTCGTAGCACTTTCATCGCTTTATGAATCGGCAACTCTCGACGTTTGATTTTTTCTGAACCCACTTGCTGAAACATCGACTGAAGCTGGTTGGTCATCTCTTCCATGCCAGGAGGTGCCATGATTTCTATGCCAACAGGAGCAGATGACACATCAACTTCAATCACCTGTTCATCTAAATCACCTTCTCGCAATTGCTTACGAAACTTTTGTCTTGCAGATGAATCGCGTCGTGCCTCTCCTTCAGTAGGGGGTAATAATGCATCAAGCACACGCTCTTCAGCTGCATCTTCTGCTTGCTGTTCCACTTTTTTCATAGCATTTTCACGTGCCAGTTTAAAGCCAACATCTGCCAAGTCACGAATAATTGATTCAACATCACGCCCAACATAACCCACTTCAGTAAATTTTGTGGCCTCTACTTTAATAAAAGGTGCATCTGCCAAGCGTGCTAAACGCCGTGCAATTTCGGTTTTACCCACACCTGTTGGCCCAATCATCAGTATGTTTTTAGGCATAATTTCAGCACGCAAATCTTCATCTTGGATTTGCATCCGACGCCAGCGATTACGCAGTGCAATTGCAACGGCACGCTTTGCGGCATCTTGTCCAATAATATATCGGTCCAATTCTTCAACAATTTCTCTCGGTGTCATTTCTGCACGAGATGTAATCGCTGTTCCTGGCACCGCAATAACTTCAGGTTTTTCAGAGATTGCTACAGTACTAGCCATGATTCACATCCAATTTTTCAATAGTCAAATTTTGATTTGTATAAACACACATATCAGCGGCAATGGTTAAACCTTTTTCAACGATTTTAAGTGGAGATAGTTTTGTGTTTTCCATTAAAGCACGTGCTGCCGCCTGTGCAAATGGGCCACCTGAACCTATTGCCATTAATCCATTTTCAGGCTCAATCACATCACCATTACCTGTAATAATTAAAGAAGCTTTCTCATCAGCGACAACCAGCAAGGCTTCAAGACGACGCAACATTTTGTCGGTACGCCAGTCTTTAGCAAGCTCAACTGCTGCACGCACTAAGTGTCCTTGATGCATTTCAAGCTTACTCTCAAAACGCTCGAATAAAGTAAAGGCATCAGCCGTACCTCCTGCAAAGCCAGCAATGACTTTATCTTGATATAGGCGCCGCACTTTACGCGCATTCCCTTTCATGACGGTATTACCTTGTGAGACTTGCCCATCTCCCCCAATGACCACTTGTTTTCCGTCTCTTACGGATAAAATGGTTGTTCCTCGAAACTGTTCCAAACTATCTCCAAAATCTTAGATGAATAAACTGCTTATCAAGTAGATGGGGATGTTTTAAAAAAAATCAAGCGGAATGCAATTCAATTAAAATTTCAAGGTTTCTATTAAAATTACAGAGCTTGTTGCTGTGCACACGTACCGCATACACCACGAAGTTCAATCGGATCATGACTTAACTCAAAAGCATCAAGGCGCGCTAAACGCACCACAGCATCGCGAACCATTACATCTTGCATTTCACGGACATCATGACACGTTGCACAAACCATCAAAACTTCTGAGCAAGCCAAGGTTTCTGAATCATTACAAAGTGCATAAGATTGAATTGAATCAATTTTATGAACAATACCAGCCGTTACAAAAAAACCCAATGCGCGATAAACTGCAGCCGCTGTAACATTGGGTTGATCATCTTTTAGATACTCTAAAATATCATAAGCCTTCAGGGGCTTCTCAGCTTGCCATAATACATGCAGCACTGTTTTTCGAAGTGAGGTAAGTGTTAATGAAAAGCCTTTGCAATACATCAAAAATTCAGCAGAATAATGCATGAACCCTACTCCTTAGATTCTATCTGCGCATCTAAACTAGCTTCTAAAAAAGACACCCCTTCTATATTTTCCGAAAGCGCTAAATGCTCTGCTAAACTCTTACCCATATCTGAAAAACTTGCGCGCTGGCCAATGGCCTTACTGTGAATCTTTGGACCAAAAGCAATCACAGGAACATGTTCACGAGTATGATCACTACCTGGAAAAGTGGGATCACAACCATGATCAGCCGAAATTAGAACACAGTCATCTGGTTTTAAGATAGCTTCTAACTCTGGCATACGAGCATCAAATGCCTCAAGTGCTTTTGCATAGCCATCAACATCTCGCCTATGACCAAATGACGAATCAAAATCAACAAAGTTAGTAAACACCAAACTGCCCGGAGGCGCTGTCTCCATCGCTTTAAGCGTCGCATCAAATAAAGCCATATTGCCATCAGCTTTAATCACTTGTGTTGGCCCTTGATGCGCAAAAATATCTGCTGTTTTACCAATCGCAATGACTTCGCGCCCTGCTGCTTTTAAATAATCCAACAACGTTTTTTTAGGCGGTGGGATTGAATAATCGCGTCGATTTCCTGTACGCTTAAAAGCACCTGGGTGACCGATAAAAGGCCGCGCAATCACACGCCCAATGTGATAAGGATCAACAAGCTCACGTGCTATTTCACATAAGTCATATAATCGCTTTAAACCAAATGTTTCTTCATGCGCTGCAATTTGAAAAACACTATCGGCTGAAGTATATACAATCGGTTTCCCTGTTTTCAGGTGTGCCTCACCAAGCTCAGTTAGAATATCAGTGCCTGACGCATGTATTTCACCTAATACACCCGGTATATTACTGCGCTTAACGAACTCTGAAATAAGCTCTGGTGGAAAACATTGTGTTTTTTCCGGAAAATAACCCCACTCAAAACGTACAGGTACACCCGCAAGTTCCCAATGCCCACTTGGCGTATCTTTACCCAAGCTCTGCTCAACAGCATATCCATAGTGGCTGTCAGGCACTGGTAAGGTTGAAACGTCAAACACATCGTTTCCTGCACTTGCAACAGCAGCATGATAAAGTCCGAGGCGCGCCAAGTGAGGAATGCAGAGTGGCTTTTTATAAGCAGTTAAAATATGTCCGAATGTATTTGCACCTTCATCTCCATATACATGTGCATCTGCACTCGCACCAACTCCAAGAGAGTCCATCAATAAAACACAAGCACGGGGCAAAGACGACGGGTCCATTTTATACCTCTGTTGACTGTGGTTTAGCAAATGTTTCTTTTAAAAAGAAAACCAATAAAAATGAAATCAAGAAAGCAGCCGGTAAAATCAGTGCTGCTTTTTGATAAGCAGCAATCGAATAAACGGGGGTACCCTCTACCAATGTCATTTTCCCACTGCTCACCAAAATTGCGCTAAAAAGGTTTTGATATATGGTATATCCACCTTGAATTAAAATAGACACAACACTCATTAAAGTTGCAATCATGACCGGCAACGTGCTTTCGGCCACTAAAGCATAACTAATCACCTGAGCCATCGTGATAAATCCCAATGAGAAAAACAAAAAACCCATCATATGTAATGAAACAGGTGCATATAAAATACAGAACACCACCACAAGTGATATGAGTGCTCCAAGTTTCATGGGCAGCAAGCGCCGTCCTAATCTATCTGAAAAAAAACCAATTAAAGGTCCACCGAGCATTGCCCCTAAGAACAACATACCATTCACCATAGATGCTTCAGGCTGGGACACACTCAAACGTTGCATAAGGTATAATTTACCCATAGCTGCACCTAAAACCGCGATGGGTAAATTCATCAAGCTTGCATAAAGTCCGGCCAATAAGGGCTGTATCTTCATACACCCCTTCCAAACGGTTGCCATAGGAAGCGTTTGATGGACTGGCTCTTCATATCCTTCTGGCTTATCTTGAATCAGCCACATCATCAACAAAAGCATCACCAGGCCGAGCCAAGCAACATCCAGTACCGCACCACGCCAGCCAACATGAAGTACCAACTCAGTTAATGGATATTGTGCAAGTAACCCACCTGTCATCGCCATCGTAACAATGACGCCTGTCACCATCGCCATACGCTTAGGTGGAAACCAGCGTGTGGCTAATCGAACTGGCCCTAAAAAACAAAATGCACTGGTTAGACCTGCCACCAATCGACACACCAAAGCAATACCAAAATGGGTTGTGTACGCTAAAACAAAAGTACTCAGCATACAAAAAAACATTGCGACTATCAGCGTTCTCTTAATAGAGACTCTATCTAATAGAATGCCTGCCACCAGCAAAAAAACAACATTTGCTAAATAATAAACACCCGATAAATACATGAGTTTATTGGCTTGAATGCCAAAGTCACGCATCACGTGGTCGGCAATCGAAGCAAACATGTTGCCTTGAACAAACTGATAGAAAAAAAATAATGACGCTGCAAGACAAACAAGCCAAGGCTGCATCGCAGTATATGTATGGTTTTCTTTATTCACCGTCAACCTCAAACTTTTTGTGCTCAAGCGCTCGCTCCTCATCTACCCAACATCCCCTGTCTATTCCTTTGTTGAACATGGGGCATTAAAAGACGAGGCTATTCTATCAGAAATACTTGCGTATTAATATCAAGCGCCTAATATATCTCCATGCACATTTTTTGAATCTACACTTATTTTTATCTCAACATTGAGGCGAGAGTCACCCTACATAGTTAATAGATTGAATCCAACATAAAACTTTTTTCAAAATAAAAGCAAATCACAATCACGCCATACATCATTATTGTTATAATCTTTATGTTATTTTCTCTCTATTTTCATTGACCAAAACCTTGACTCAGCGTACAGCTACCACTAGAATATGGGCTCATTGATTATTATTAAATAAATACTATTTAGATTAAGAGGACCCTTGAATGCCTACAGTTCGCGTCAAAGAAGGCGAAAACCCTGAATATGCACTTCGCCGTTTTAAACGTTCTTGCGAAAAAGCTGGAATTTTAACCGAACTGCGTCGTCGTGAGTTTTACGAAAAACCAACAGCTGAGCGTAAACGTAAACAAGCTGCTGCTGTCAAACGTCACTTGAAAAAAATTGCACGTGAAACCATCTCTAAAAAAATCAACAAACGTCGCCGGTAATCATGAGCCTCAAAGCTAAAATCGAGACTGAACTAAAAGAAGCCATGCGTGCGCGTGAACAGCGCACGGTTAATGCGCTTCGTTTAATAACAGCAGCTATGAAGCAAATTGAAGTTGATGAGCGTATTGAGCTTGATGACACACGCGTTCTGGCTATTCTCGATAAGTTGGCTAAGCAACGGCAAGAGTCTATTTCACAATACCAAGCAGCCCAACGAACCGATTTGGCAGAACAAGAAACTTTTGAACTGACCTTAATTAAACGTTATCTCCCTGAACCCCTTTCAGAATCTGAGATAGACGCTTTAATTACAGAAGCATTCTATGAAACATCAGCTCAATCTATGCGTGATATGGGTAAAATCATGGCCTACTTAAAGCCTCGTATTCAAGGTCGTGCAGATATGGCCGCTATCAGCGCATCTATCAAAGCTAAGCTTCAGTGAAACACCCCCATAACCTAGGTAAACGATTATGGGCGGTCTGATCCCACAACAATTTATTGACGAATTATTGGCAAAAACTGATATTGTCAATTTTATTGATAGTTATGTTCCACTCAAAAAACAAGGGACCAGCCACTCAGCATGCTGCCCCTTCCATGATGAGAAAACACCTTCTTTCAATGTCATCGCAAAAAAACAGTTTTACCACTGTTTTGGCTGTGGTGTAAGTGGAAATATTATCAGCTTTGCAATGCAGTATTTAAATCAAGATTTTCCTGAAGCCATAGAAACACTTGCGGCACGTGCAGGTCTTGAAGTTCCTCGAGACAGCCAATCGACACGCTCCCATATTAAAAGCCTCCCTCTTTATGAGCTTTTAAGCCAAGTTGCAGTGTTTTATCAAAACAAATTAGACACCCCAGGCCCAGGACATGATGCAAAGCGTTATTTAGAAAAACGGGGGGTCAGTGCTGAAGTCATCAAACGCTATCAAGTCGGTTACGCTCCTCAAGGCTGGCATACACTCGAACAATCCTTTAAACCACACCTCAACGAACTGATAACCACGGGCATGCTCGTTCAAAAAGACGACAATAACACGTATGACCGATATCGCCACCGCATTATTTTCCCTATCCATGACTGCCATGGACGACTCATTGGCTTTGGTGGACGTGCCATTGATGACACACAAAAGCCAAAGTACTTAAACTCCCCCGAAACGGTTATTTTTCAAAAAAATCGTGAGCTATACGGCTTACATCAAGTCCTTGAAACTTATCCTAAAAGTCCACACAGCATCTTAATCGTTGAAGGTTATATGGATGTAATAGCGCTTGCTGAGCACGGTATTTTAAATGCTGTTGCAACGCTCGGCACAGCAACCAGTACTTACCATGTTCAACGCTTAAGTAAGCATACCCAAACACTGATTTTTTGTTTTGATGGTGATGCAGCAGGAAAAAAAGCAGCCCTTCGCGCACTTGAAAATACGTTACCTACACTCGATGGCAAACTCAACGCTCAATTTATTTTTCTACCTGAAGGCGAAGACCCTGATAGCCTTATACAGCGTGAAGGACAAGAGGCATTTAACCAGCGTATCCAACAAGCAACACCGCTTCATGAATATCTACTTCAAATACTCACCGAATCACTGGATATGACAAGTCTTGCCGGTCGAAGTCAGCTCCTAGGCGCCATCACGCCGTATTGGCAAAAATTACCGGATGGCCCTTATAAGCAGCTTTTACTCGATGAACTCGCTCGCCTCACTCATCTTGATGTACATCGTATCGATAAAACACTTAACGAGGCTCACCCCCCCAAAAAAATGACGACTTCACCTCAATATTTAAAACGTACACCCATTCGAATTGCAACGGCTTTATTGCTACAACATCCTGAACTTTATACCTCAGCCCATGCCCAGCTCCCACATTTAGACCAGTTCACTGAATCAAACCAACAAGTTCTCAAGCAATTACTACAACATCTATCAGAAAATCCAAGCAGTACTACAGCAACACTTGTGGAACTATTTCGCAACACCACACTATTTGATGCCATCAATAAATTAGCCGCATGGAATCACCAAGTTCCTGCCACAGCACTAGAAACTGAGTTCATTGAAACCGTCCTGTTTTTAACCAAACAAACAGAAGTTCGAGAGGTTGAGCAACTCATCAAAAAAGCCCGTCATCACAGTCTCACCGAAACAGAAAGAAAGACATTACAGGCCATGCTTCAAAATCGACACCGCCATTCTGAGACATAATAGTTGAAGCTTTCTCATTTTTTTGATATATCTACTCTTTTCACATGCACCCCTGACACACAAGGAAAGGGCTGTTAAATTTCAGCAATACGAGAGTGAACTCATAGTGAATAATGATACGATTGGAAACCTAGATATTGCCCCTTACATGGAAAAAAAGGGCGAAGAGTACATGAATGACAAGCAGCGTACACATGTTGAAACCATTTTGCTCGCTTGGCGAAAATCACTGATGGAAGAAGTCGACCGCACGGTCACCCTCATGAAAGATGAAGCTGCCAATTTTCCAGATCCGGCTGATCGCGCAAGTCAAGAAGAAGAGTTTAGTATTGAATTACGTGCACGCGACCGAGAACGAAAACTCATCAAAAAAATTGAGGACGCACTTGAGCGTATCAGTGAAGATGATTTTGGTTACTGCGAAGCTTGCGGTGTTGAAATTGGCATGCGTCGATTAGAAGCGCGTCCCACAGCAACCCTCTGCATCGACTGTAAAACACTCTCAGAAATCAAAGAGCGACAAAATCAAGGTAATTAAAACCGTACTAAACCCAATAGGGTGCTATGGCATCAACATGTCGTGCAACAGCGCCCTGACTTGCCTTTAAGGCGTCTGTTGCACGTGTTACTTGGGCAGTACATAAATGTGGCTTATGGTGAAATTCGCGAATGGCACCAACCAAAGCGGTTGCACTAGCAACCTGCTGCATGGCCTGAACACGCATTAACTCTTCACATAAGCTTTTAGAGTTTTGCATAAACATCCCACAAAAAACAGGCACTTCAAGTGCCATGGGCTCAAGCACATTATGCCCTCCAATGGGTACAAAGCTTCCCCCAACGAACGCATAATCACTTAAACCATAAAACCCAAGCAACTCGCCTAATGAATCTAACACCACAACCTCAGAAGCCAAATCAATACTCGCTTTTTCGCTACGACGCCCGGTCTTAAATCGATGCTTTTGTGCCAATTGATAAACCCCATCAAAACGCTCAGGATGCCGAGGTGCGATTAAAAGAACAACATTAGGAACCGCTGCTTGCAAGGCCTTCAAAGCCAATAATATTTGCTCTTCTTCTCCTTCATGCGTACTCGCTGCAAGCACAACAGGTCGTGTATCACCCCATAATTGCTTTAAAAATGCTACAGGTTTAGAGACATCATGCGAAACTTGCAAATCACTCTTCATATTACCTAAAACAGACACTTTGTTTTTTGAGGCACCTAGCACACAAAACCGTTCAGCATCATACTCACTCTGTGCAAAAATACCGGTGACACAAGCCCAAAGAGGCTTAAAAAACCAACGTACTCGCTGATAAGCGCGAAAAGCACCATCTGAAATACGTGCATTCGCAATAAATAAGGCAACGCCTTGTGCTTTTGCTACAAACATCAAATTAGGCCATAGTTCTGTTTCCATAATAATACCAACACGTGGTTGATAGACTTTAAAAAAACGTCGCAAAGCCATTGGAAAATCATAGGGAATATACTGATGTACAACACGCTTCCCAAACAAACGTTGCACTTGTTCTGATCCTGTGGGTGTCATGGTGGTCACCAATACACGCTGATTCGCTTCAAGCATCTGTTCAATCAACATTTTTGCAGCAACCACTTCACCGAGAGATACAGCATGCACCCAAACATCCACAGGCGAAGATGTACCTATGCCCCACGCCAACCGCTCTTTTATACGTGATCGATAAGCAGGATTTTTTCGTCCTTTCCAAAACAGCCGTAACATAATGAAAGGCAACAATAAATAAAATAACGCTGTATAAATAAACCGCATGCAAAATAAGCTCAAAAAGGACTTACCGCATTATACAAAAGCCACTCAAGCAAGGCTATACAAGCATTCAGATGGACTAACGCTTTTTACGTACACGCAGTTGGGAGAGCTTTGACGAATTCAGCGCTTCCTCTTCAAGCAATTTCAGATAATTCATCAAACGTCGTTTATCTAAATCTCCAGACTTCACAGCAGCTTGGACAGCACAACCCGGTTCAACTTGATGTTGGCAGTTATTAAAGCGACACTGACTTGCATAATATCCAATATCAGAAAAAGTCATCGCTATCCCTTTTTTACAATCTACAAGTTGAATTTCTCTAATGCCAGGTGTATCCAAAATTAATCCACCTCGCTCTAAAGTAATCAATGAACGTCGGGTAGTTGTATGATGACCTTTTTGATCATGATCTCTTATGGCTCCTGTGGTTTGTCGATTTTCACCCAGTAATGTATTCGTCAATGTAGACTTACCCACACCCGATGAACCTAACATCACCACAGTCATGCCGTTTTTTAACCAAGCAGAAAGTTTGAGTTGATTATCAACATCCAAACAATTAACTGCTTTAACGTTTAAGTTTGAATCAAGCATTTGCACTGATGAAACAAATGTATCAGGCGCTTTTGTTTGATCACTTTTGCTCAAAAGCACAACAGGCTCAGCCCCTGATGCATGAACCAATGAAAGAAATCGTTCAATTCGATTTAAATTAAAATCTTCATTCATAGAAGAAACAATAAATGCAACATCCATATTGGCAGATATCAATTGTTTTTTTAGCTTATGTCCTGCTGCTTTCCTTGAAAAGCATGTTTTTCGTTGGAGGAGGCGTAAAAATTGTTGATGCTCATCCAATAAGATCCAATCCCCTACAACCATTTCAGGCATAGCAGACAATAATGTAATCTTGTAAATATCAGAAGCGGTAGCAACGGCTATTTCAGTACCGTACAACTCAATGATACGCGCAGGAATCGTCTCAGTGAGCTCTGTTGATGAACATTGTTGCTGAAAAAATGGCTGCCATCCTAAGCCTGTCAGTGAAGTATCATGTGACATCACAAACGCGTTATCCTTCTCAATAGGTTATATATCATACATTTATGGTTTAACAGTCCATGCGGTATGGATACTTTACTTCAAAAAATCAGACGGAATGCGAGCAAATGATGCCTACCACCCGTCTCCAAACAGCACTTAAGACGTAATCAACTGAATATGTACCTTACGCCCTTTCAACTTTCCACTTCTCATAAAAGCATACACTTTCTTGAGTTGATTTTTTTGAATTGCAACGTAGGAATGTAGTGTTGAGATATCAATTTTTCCAATATTATCCCCATCTAATCCTGCATCTTTGATTAAAGCACCTAATATATCACCCGGTCGAATCTTATCTTTTCGTCCTGCGGCCAAACATAATGTCACCATTTGAGGCTGATGAATTGCAGTACTTGGCGTATTTAAAACATTTACATCAGCCCAAGGTATAGTAGCCGCTGATTCCTGCTCAATCAAACACAATCTATCTGCATCTGAAGGCAGTGTTAAACTGAAAGCAACTCCCTGACAACCAGCACGCCCCGTACGCCCAATTCGATGCACATGAACTTCGTACTCAAAAGCAAGATCGTAATTCACCACAGCAGCTAAATCTTTAATATCTAAACCGCGAGCCGCTACATCGGTTGCTATTAAAATAGAACAACTCTGATTAGAGAAACGAATCATAGCGCGATCACGCGCAACTTGCTCCATATCTCCATTCAGTGCAATGGCACTAAACCCTTCTTTTGTTAAACGAGATGCGAGGTGCGTGGTTTGATCTTTAGTATTACAAAAAATAAGCGTTGACACAGGCTGGTAATGGCATAAAAGCGCTTTAAGTACAGCAAACTTATCTGCTTGACGTGATACTTCATAAAATTGTTGTGTAATAGCTAGGGTATCTTGAGCATCTTCAATCACCACACGTGTTGGTGTACGCATAAAATGACTAGCCAGTTGGCTCATTTCGGTTGGATAAGTCGCTGAGAAAAATAATGTTTGCCTATCTTTAGGACAGAAAAAAAGCACTTCTTTTATCGCATCCAAAAATCCCATATCTAGCATTCTATCCGCTTCATCTAAAACCAAAGTGTGTAAATTTGCTAAAGATAAAGTATTTTCTTCTAGATGCTTTTTGACGCGACCTGGCGTACCCACAATAATGTGTGCACCATGTTTCAGGGAATCACGTTGGGGCCTCATCGGTATGCCACCTGAAAGATTGAGAATCTTAACATGAGATAAAAGACGCGAAAGACGTCGTAACACTTGCCCCACTTGCTCGGCAAGTTCACGTGTCGGGCATAATATTAAAGCTTGAACGTCATAACACCCCACATTCAAAGCATTCAATAGGGTCAAACCAAAGGCTGCTGTTTTACCACTGCCCGTTTTTGCTTGAGCGATGACATCGAGCCCTTTGAGCATAAGTGGCAGCCCTTCGGCTTGTATGGGCGTCATCTGCTTAAGATCTAAAGAAATAAGGTTTTTTAGCAGTTCATTTCGTAAGGGTAAAGCAGAAAAGGCAAGTGTACTTTCACAGCCAACGAAATGAGGGGTATCTAAATTATTCACAGGTTTAAATGAACCATATTTTGAGACAATCCATATACTAACATCAAAAAGGTTTAATATAAATCAAATTATTAAAATAAAAAACATTTATTCCCTGTTAATAATGCTATAAAATAGACATATCATTGGTGATCAAAGCACTATTGAATACTGGAGCTTCTCAACCGCTGTTCAGATAAATACAACGAAAACTTTTTGCTAACGACCCTACTTCATACCCAAGTATCTCGATCGATGAGATGGTCGTTTAAAACCCTAAATTGATAAAATCATACTAAGGTTTTCGAATCAGCCATTATGATATACTATACCAGTAGTTTTTTTTTGGAAAAAAAATGACACTTCGTACTTACCTAACACAACACGCCTGGTGGGGTAAATTACTAGGTGCTGGTCTTGGCTTTTTAATAGCAGGCCCATCGGGTGCTTTGCTGGGTATTTTTATCGGCAACTTTTTTGACCGCGGCTTAAGCGAGCACTTTACAAAGCCGCACTGGTTTTATCATGCTGAAAAACGCGCTGCAGTAAAACAAACATTTCAAAGAGCGACCTTTACCATTATGGGACATATCTGCAAAGCAGATGGACGCGTCTCAGAGCAAGAAATTGCTTTTGTAAAGAAAACGATGTACGAACTTCATTTGAATCGGGCTGAACGCACATCTGCCCAACAGTTTTTTACACAAGGCAAAGCCTCTCATTTTAAACTCAATGAACCTTTAAACTTACTCAAGAATCTTGCGACCGATAATCCGAAATTACTCCGGGAGTTCATACAACTACAATATAAAATGGCTCAAATTGGGGGACTTACCTCTAAAAAAATCAGCATTCTGAATCAATTATTACGTGGTCTTAATTTGGCGCCCATGCATGAGCAAGCCCATGCTCATGAAACGTTCTATGGCCACTTCAATCAGCATGCTCATTCACGAAATCAATATCATTGGGGAAATCAGCACACCCATAATGCCTCCACATCTTACGCAGGAAGGCCACTTCAAGGTGCCTACACCCTATTAGACCTCCCTGAAAGCGCTACAAAACAAGAGGTTAAACGTGCCTATCGAAAAAAAATAAGTCAATACCATCCTGATAAATATATAGCCCAAGGACGCTCACAAGAAGATATCAAAAAAGCCAACGAGAAAACTCAAGATGTACGCAAGGCATATGAAGCCATTTGCGCACATCAAGGTTGGTGATTTAACGGCTATCTAAAAAAACGCCAGCCTTATCTAAATATGCAATGGCCTCTTGCCCAAGATATTCATGCATTCGTGTAGAGGGATGAAATGGGTCAAACAATAAATAAGTATCACAGGAGTCTCCTGAATCAATACATGCATCAGTCACATGAGTAAATCCATAACGTTCAGGATAATGGAAAGCATTTTCAAAGCTCACGAGTATATTCACAGTTAAATGGACGGTACCATAATCAGATGAAGATAAGGGCCACTAAAAGTAAAGTTTTTTCCCGGGGTCGTCAGTCCCAGTCTTTCTGAGCCATTTTGAATTAACGAAGATGTATTAATTGCTGATGGTGTCACATGAATATAAGTAGCTCGTCGATAACCCAACACAGTAATAAATTGAGGAAAATATTTCGATTCATAAAGATAAGATAACCCCAAACGTATATCACCTCCAGGTACAGCTTGTAGTGAACGTGGCGCCAATCTCTTTTGATAAACGGTGTTCATCCCAAGTTTATCCAAGTAGTTTGAATTGACATTAAGCGTATGACTTGTTCGGAGTGAACCGATGGATAAGACAGCAAAAAGATCACCTATAACACCAAATCCATGACCTAATGTATACAAGGCAAGTAGTCCTAAATCAGGTCCTGCACCAAGATACTCGGACTTACTCTGCAATTGAAGTACATATGTATTGGCTATTCCCGTATTAGTATTTAATCCGGCTGACAAAGTTTCTTTTATTCGTAATAAGTTGAGTCCACCATACACAATGCTTTGTAGTCTAGGAGTCCAGGTTATACTTTTTTCAATATTCAACGAGGTAGTGTCAAATCCAAAATCTATTTTTCCAGTGTTTTGTTTAAGATTTAAATGAGGAGAAGAAAGTTGTAAACGTGTGGAATGAGACGGAGTTCCTTTAATATTTAAATGTAGCCACTCTAAGTAAGCCATATGAGTGAATTGAGATGGTGCATAGTTAAGCGCCAATTCAAAGCCAGGGGAATAATTGACTTTAATGCGTTGTAAAGGAGAAGTCTTTTCAAAAGCAAAAACCGTATAATTCTCATGACCGGACTGCGGTTGAATATATAGGGCGGCTACTTGAATATTTGTCTTGCTGAGCCCTGATGAACTGGACGTGTTTAGTGCGTATCCTATGCTTGAAAAAACCAATGCGAAAAACATAGCAGCAAAAAAAATAAACGTTCGTCTATGCATGGCCCTTCATTATGACTCACAAATAACTATAATATAATATTAAGCACCCTATTTACAGTATAACTCCAGAGCACAAGGCCTTCTTATGATGATCAAAGTACCTCGATATCTTAGAGTTTATTTATTAGTCGGCTTAACAGCTTTAAATCAGACAAGCTATTCAGCCCAAGCTATTACTTTACCAGCTCAAATAGATTGTTCTGAAAAAATCATTTTAAAAAAAGATGAATTGCCTTCCTATCTTGATGAAATTTGGGATAGCTTTTGTTCATATATTTTTTTAAATAACAAGGCTCCCGATGGCATGGTAACGGTGTTTGGTGGTAATCATTTGCCAAAAGAAGATATTGATAATTATCAATTAATCCAAACATTTGCAAAAAAATGGACTGAGCATCCTCAAGCAAAACAATGGCCTATTGCATCAGGTGGTGGCAGAGGTGTGATGAGTGCTGCGACAAAAGGCGCCCAATCGGCATTGGATGGACATGGAAAAGCGTTAAATTTAGTCGTCAATATACATGGGCAAAGTACACAATACGATGAGAGAGAAAACACATTTGTCTATCGTGGTATGTCTAAAAGAGAGCAAGATTTAATTAATTATGCCCAGGCTGCTGTTTTTGGACTAGGTAAAGTGGGTACCGAATGGGAATTCTTCGAAGTGATAGAAAAAATACATTTATCAAAAAAACGTATCATTCCTGTTATTATTTTAGCTCCTTCCGAAAAAGCCGAAGCATTTATCAAAGGTTTATTTAGCCTGAAAAAGATCGGATTAATTCATGAGGAAGAAGTGGCTTATGTGAACATAACTAACTCACCTGATAAGGCTGTACAACTTATTTTAATGTCTACTGACAAACGGAAAAAAGATCGAACCTGTGCAGCTAACTTATCTTTTCTAGCTGACTAAGCCTGTTTGAGTCCTCTTAGGTAAAGCAACATAAACAGAAAACTAAAGAAAAAAAGGAGAGATGACAATATCAAGACCAAATGATGTACAACAACGTGACCCACAAGTAACGCCGATAAAGAAAAACCCAATGCGGATATTTGTCCCAATGCCCCCATTCCTACTCCCTGCTCGGTGGAAAGTACACCATCAGAGATTAGCTGTTTAAATGCCAATCGAACAATAGGAAAAACAAGATAAAATAAACCTGACAAAATCCAAACTCTCACAATGGAATCTTGCAAAAGATAATGCTGTACCTCTGTTACCATAAAACCATATAAAAATAAGATACCGCTAAAAAACAATGCTATTTTTAAAAAATTATAGTAATGAATATATTTTAAAAAAATATTTGTTAAGCCATATAAGCTCACTAAAATAAGCGCATTCACACTTAATGAAAAAGTCCCAATGTTTGCTGAAGTATAGTGAAACATAAAGGCTAAATATAAAGTGATCCCCTGAAGAAATAGCCCTGAGCCTAACTGAAACAATAAAAATGAGACGCCCAACCATCGCAATTGCTTACGTTGAAAAAGCATATAGCCAGCCTTAAATAATGTCCGCCATTGTATACTTTGATTATCCCGAGAAAACCGCTGTTTTTGCTTAAAAATGGAAACATCTATACGTTGAAAAAAGATAAGATTTAACAGCCCGAATCCAGCGGCAATCAAATAAGGCGTAGCTAATTTATTTTCAATGTATAAACCATCACCTATAAAAACTGCAAGTCCTGGTCCAATGACAAGCCCTAACTTGTCTGCAACAGCTGGGAGTTTAAAATGAGCAAATGCTTCATTATCATCTAGTTTTTCTCGCGTATTAATATCTCCAACAATGGCATATCCAATGTTTAAGGCTCCTCCAAAAAAACCGCCTATCGCGCGACAAATCATAAATAACAATAAACTATGTTGCATAATAGCAATCGCACTCAGGAGATAATTCAAAGCTAATGCCTTGAGACTTATGACCAGAGGTAGTTTTCTCCCATACCTATCTGACATAGTCCCAAAAAATGGCATACTTAAAAAAGCCATAAGGGAGAAAAGAGTTAGTGACAAACTATACCAAAATGCATTACTTATGGAGCCACTCGTTATTAAGCCTAAAGGTACATCAAAAAACAACTGTGGCATAAAAGGCAGAACAATGCCTGTTCCTAAAGATTCAAGGAAAAATAAAAGACTGACACTGTACAATATCTTATTTTCTTTATGCATAACCTAAATTGGCACCCCACCTACTTGGCCCAACTCATTCAGGCCATCCATTTAAGAACAAATATCGATATATCAACCATACCAATCAGTATTTAAATATTCAATTAATTTTATTCTTAATCATCTTGTGCATTTTTAAACTTTTTTGCGGCGGGCCGCCTCTACATAGATTTCATGTGTTTCATAATAGACGAGTCTGGTTACATGATAGTTAGCTATAAAACAGGTAGGTCTCACTTCAAGTAAACCCCTGCCGTATCTAAATATGTAATAATATGTTTTCCAATAGACTCATGTGCACGTGCAGATAAGTGACTTGAATCAAAAAACAGGTACTCATTGCAATGGGTTAAATCAGCTTCCGTCTTCTGACAAGACTCTCTGACATTGGTCAATCCATAAGCACTAGGATGATGAATCACATCTAAAAACAATGGACTCACATTAAACGCTAGCCAATCTACATCAGGATACTGTTGACGCAATGCTTCAAGCATAATTTCAAGTTTCATATTATGCTGATGGGCTAAATAAGAAAGTCGCTCCTCTGAATCAAGCTCACGTGCTTTAGGGGAAACACCCAGTTCGGGTAAGTTAATCACCATAATATGTTTCATACCTTTTTGAAGCATCAAATCGATATTTCTTTGAATGCCTGAAACAGTTAAATCAACGGCCTCATCTAAATCATTTTTTGTAAATACATAGTTATTTGCTCCTATCCAAATCACATACAAACTTGACGCATCAGCTGTATCATTATGTGTTTTTAAATAACGTTTGATTTGTCCTGTCAAATTAAACGCAGCCCCATCATCATCGATGTCATCATCTTCTTTATCTTCTTCTTCACTACTTACACCCGCGCCACCAAAAGCGTAATTCAAATGATGCGCTTCTGCGGTACCCGGATAATAATGTTCGAGCACATGCTCAATCCAAACCGGCCCATTCGAAAGTCGGCCTTTATAATAAGGCGGCGAAGGTGGATATTGGTGCTTCGTATAGGCATAAATATTACCGGTATCTGACAAACTATCACCAAATACAACGATTTTATGGATAGGAGACGCGATTGCATGCCCCAAAGATAAACCTAAAAACAAACTTAAGATAAGCGCTTTCATGGCTCTTCTTTTCGATAAAATTTATATTAAAGTACTTAAACTATTAAGCAAGAGCAAGATCAAAATAAAAGACCTGATTAGATTCCGCTCAAGTTACTTGCATTGAATGGGTATATAAGATAGAAATAATTACTAATATAATTGCTTTAATCCCTACAGGAGGCTACTTTTCATGAGGACACTCACCAAAATAGCCACCGTATCTACGCTATTTAATCTTTTAATTTGCTCAGCAGCAAGTGCATCATACAATAAGAATCCTGCATCTATTGGACTCGTCGAAGAGCTTATCCAACAAGCAGCGTATACAGCAGGTCCTGGTATTTTAATCAGTCGTGATCATGTGATTAGTCAAACTCCTACCTATACAATCGGTCAAAACACACAAGGGGGTATTATTATTTATCTTGATGACACAAAACAACATGGTTTGGCCATAGCACTTTCAGATGTTGCAAGTGCTGCTTTTTCAAGCCTGACAGTTGGCAGTACTACCGATTATGTCGATGCAACAGGCCAGTCTAATGGTATTGGCGGAGGCGCATTAAATACTCCTGCTATTCAAGGTGCGATTGCAGGTTATCGGGCATCTCAAGGCCTCAGTGGTGGCGCAACAGGATTTGCAGGCTGGTATGCTACTTTCCATCGAGCAGTTGATGACGGCTCATTATGTCCAGAAGATGATAGAACTGTCCCTACAGAAACTTGCTACGGGGACTTTTACCTCCCAAGTGTCAACGAACTTCAAGTGATTATCAATAACAATGGTACCGATAATCTTACGCTCATTAATACAGCCCTTTCAGTGGCACAAGGCGGCACCCCGCTTTCAAGCACCACAACTTATTGGACCTCTACCACCGATAGAAATGCTTCAGGACAATTCGCATTTGCCATCACCGATATCAATACAGGTACAGCAGAAAGTAAAGATTTTGGTGGTAACTATGCCGTGCGGCCAGTCAGAAAGTTTTAAAGGCCACCCAAACAATAAAAATTACTCAAATTTAAAACCGGAGTCATCTAATAATTTAATGCCCCACTCTGCAATATAACGATGTGCACGCCCAGATGGGTGCACAGGGTCGAAAAATAAATATGTATCACACATATTTTTCCGTGCCTGAAGTTTAATGCGAGAAGCCATATTTAAAATAGACTGTGAAGACGCTTCATAATCAAGCGTATCATAACAAGTCCCTGTTACATTCTTAAAGCCATAAACCGATGGATGCTCTAAAGCTTCAACCAATAACTCATTTACATCATAAAAAGCCCATTTCACATCAGGGTGAGTTGTTTTAAAAGTATCAACTTCTGCTGCAAGTTTTGTATTATGTTGATTGGATAAATAACTTAAATCCGCCATCGCTTCAAATTCCAATGCCATAGGAATTCGGCCTAAATCAGGCACACCTACCACTAAAATATGTTGTGCACCTTTCTCGATAAGCAACTCAAGACTTCGTCGAATACCTGACAGTGTAAATTGGACTTCATCATCTAAATCTTCAGGAAGAGATAAATAGTTATTAGAGCCCATCCATACCACATACAAACTAGCCGGATCAGCTTTATCATCATGCGCAAGTAAATAGCTACTGACTTCGCTATCTAAATTGAGCATAGCGCCATCACCAATATCATCATCATTTTCATCTTCACTGCCCACACCTGAGCCACCAAATGCATAATTAGCAAGGTGTGACTTAGAATCTACAGGAAAGTAATGTGCTAATACATGCTCAATCCAAACCGGTCCATCGGTAAAGCGCCCTTCATGATAAGGGGGAGAGAGGGGAAGTTGGTGTCGCATATATTCATATAAATTACCTGTATCTGACAAGCTATCGCCAAATACAACCACCTTATTCACAGGTACAGCCATGACAGCATTCATACAAAAGAACAAACACAACCCCAACCACTTCGCTTTCATAAAACCCCTTACTCTGTTATTCCATATTAAGCTGCTGAAAACAAAAAATTCACGATACTAAACAGTGCCCATAGACGTCAACTTCAATGGACGGCCGCATACCCAGGCGCGTTTTAAGCCTAAGAAAGCTTCTTTAGGTAACTCACGAGGTAAGCGCACTGTAGAATGATCTTCATGAATTTTAAGCCCTGTAATCAAACGACTTTGCAACCCACCTTCATTCGCTATTGCACCCACAATATTTGCAGGTTTCACCCCATGAATTCGTCCAACATCCAATCGAAATAATTCTTCTGCATGTGATGCACGACGATGCTCACGTGATGCATGGCGTGGCGCACCCTGAGCCGACGCACGATTACGATTTGAGTGCGAATCACTTCTTGATGAACGTTCACCTCTTGAGCGCTCGGGCTTTGATGGGGGTAATACACTTTCAAGTTTCCAAGGCTTATCTCGATTTAATTGCAAAGCAAGTGCCGCTGCTACATCTTCAGCTGCAACATCTTTATCTTTTAAGTAGGCTTGAATAATTTTCTGATAATCCCCCAGGTTTTTATGCTCAAGGCGCATATCAATACCCGCCATAAAATGAGTCTCTCGAACGGCTTGAATCATTTCATCTGTTGGAATGGTTGTTTTAGTAATGGCTTGCTTTGTATGACGCTCAACCACGCTTATCATGCGTGCTTCTCTCGGTGAAACAAATAAAATAGCTGTCCCACTTCGACCGGCACGTCCGGTTCGTCCAATCCTATGCACATACGTTTCACAATCATGGGCCATATCATAATTAATCACGTGGGTTACGCGCTCTACATCTAAACCACGTGCCGCAACATCTGTTGCCACCAAAATATTTACAGCACCTTGTTTAAATCTTGCAATCGCTCTTTCACGAAGCGCTTGTGAAATATCCCCATGAATAGCCATCACGCGATGTCCATGTTCCTGCAAAAACGTCGCTACTTCTTCCGCACCATTTTTTGTACGTGTAAATACAATGACACCTTCATGCTGCTCTACAGCTAACACACGTAATAATGCATTGGGCTTTTGTACCTGTGAAGCAAATAAAAAGCGCTGCTCAATACTCGCGACTGTCGCTGTTTTTTCACGAATTTCAACCGAGACAGGTGAATTTAAATAACGGTTTGCAATTTTACGAATGGGTGGGGGCATTGTTGCTGAGAACAAAGCAATTTGTCGTTTTTCGGGCAAGTTTGAAAGAATACGCTCAACATCATCAATAAACCCCATACGGAGCATTTCATCGGCTTCATCGAGCACAAATGTTTTTAACTGATTTAATTTAAGAGAACCACGCTCAATATGATCAAGCATTCTTCCTGGTGTTCCAACAACAACATGTGCACCCTCTTTTAATCGTTTCAGTTGAGGATGATAATCTTGGCCCCCACACAGTGCGACGGCACGTGAACCACGCAAATGTTTACTCAGTGCTTTTACATGCATTTCAATTTGTAAGGCTAACTCGCGTGTTGGTGTGATAATTAACACCTGCGGACACGCCTGGCTTAAATCAAGCTGTTCAAGTGCAGGTAAAACAAAAGCGGCTGTTTTACCCGACCCTGTATTAGACTTACCAATTACATCTTGACCATTTAACAAACAAGGAATTGTTTGTTGCTGAATGGGAGAAGGTTTTTCATATTTTAAATCTCGCGTTGCCTGAAGTAATGGCTCAGACAAATTAAGTTCAGCGAACGACTTAACTTCGATTGAATGTAGTTCAGTTGGATTAACTTCGGTTGGATGCGTCATAGTCTACCTGGAAAAATAAGTATCATTAAAAAAGACAAGGCCGACATGATAGCAAATTTTCTAGCGGAATGCATTCATTTTATGCGAATTAGCTCGGTTAAAGCACAGCAGCCAAACGAGACGCTTGATTTATTGCATGGCGCGCATCAAGTTCTAATGCCTTAAATGCCCCACCAATCAGGTGTACCGAGCGACCTGCCTCTTTCAAAGGCGCATACAGAGTATTTGCTTCTTCTTGACCCGCACAGATAATCACCGAATCTACAGGCAAAACAACAGCTTGATTATCAACAATTAAATGCAACCCATCATCATCAATCCGTTCGTAATTCACACCATTCATCATTTTAACATCGCGATGCTTCAAACTCATTCGATGAATCCAGCCTGTTGTCTTACCCAAACGACGCCCCATTTTTTCTTTTTTGCGCTGAAGTAAAACAATTTCACGCGAAGCTTCAGGTTTCTCGGCTGTCATCAGTCCACCTCGATGAGACATTGTTAAATCAATACCCCACTCCCGACAAAAAGCATCTTTCGATTCAGCAGGTTCAAGTTTAGATTCAGCATCACTCAAAAACTCAGCCACATCAAAGCCAATACCTCCTGCACCAATAATGGCAACACGACGACCTGCTTCACGCCTACCTTCAAGCAAATCAACATAAGACATCACCGATGGATGCTCAATCCCATTAATTGAAGGAATTCTCGGAAACACACCTGTCGCTAAAATTACTTCATCATACGTTGCTAATAAATCAGGTGTTGCTTCTGTATTCAAACGCACTTCAATCTCAAATTTTTCCACCTGATGTTCAAAGTAATCGAGTGTATGTTGAAACTCATCTTTTCCTGGAATTTGCTTTGCAAAATTAAACTGACCACCCAATTGATGACTTCGCTCAAACAACGTAATTGCATGTCCTCTTTCCGCAGCAACCACAGCAAAAGCAAGACCAGCAGGTCCCGCCCCCACAACAGCGATTCGTTTCGGTTGACTTGTCGTTTCATACACCAACTTTGTTTCATGACAAGCGCGCGGATTAACTAAACAAGATACCGTTTTATGCTCAAAAATTTGATCTAAGCATGCCTGGTTACAAGCAATACATACATTAATAGCACGCGACTCACCTAAAGCTGCTTTATGAACAAAAGCAGGATCGGCCAACAAAGGACGGGCCATGGATACCATATCAGCAGCACCTGACTCAATCACAGCATTTGCAAGTTCTGGGGTATTAATGCGATTAGACGTAATCACAGGAATATTCACTTCGGGCTTAAAGTGCTTGGTTACTTCTGTAAAGTTTGCAGCAGGGACCATCGTTGCAATCGTAGGTACACGCGCTTCATGCCAGCCGATGCCTGTATTAATTAAACTGGCTCCAGCTTCTTCAATCGCTTTACCGAGTAATACTACTTCATCCCAACTACTTCCTTTAGCAATCAAATCAATCATCGAGAGTCTGAAAATAATAATAAAATCATCTCCTACCGCCTCTCTTACTGCACGCACCACCTCAACAGGAAAACGCATGCGGTTCGCATACTCACCGCCAAACTCATCTTTTCGATGATTGGTATGTTGAACAATAAATTGATTCAGCAAATAGCCTTCACTGCCCATAATCTCCACGCCATCATACCCTGCTGCACGCGCAAGCTTTGCGCAGCGTGCGAATTGTTGGATGGTTTTTAAAATACCGCGTTTGGTTAACTTCCATGGCGTAAATGGTGAAATAGGCGCTTTAATTCGTGAAGGGGCCACAATAAACGGATGATAACCATATCGACCCGCATGTAACATTTGTAACACAATTTTTCCATCTGACTCATGCACAGCATGTGTAACCACTTCGTGCTGATGGCGTTCTTTAGATGTAGTGAGCTTCGCAGATGCTGGTGCAAGACGCCCCACACGACTCGGAGAAATACCGCCCGTCACAATCAAGCCAACCCCACCTTGAGCACGTTCTCGATAAAAAGCAGCAAGCCTATCTAACTGGCCTTTGTCTTCTTCAAGCCCTGTGTGCATCGAGCCCATCAGCACACGATTTTTAAGTTGGGTAAATCCTAAATCTAACGGCTCAAATAATGCTTTAAACGGAGTATTATCAACGACCAATTCCATCTGAACGCCCTGCTAAAAATAAAGAAGGCAGTATAAAACGTGTGACCCAAAGAAACCAGTCATCTTATCACTTTGATTGCCGCGCTTCGCTCTCAAAGGCGGCATATCATTAACCAATCACAAAAACCAACGAAAGCTTAGTGGCTTCTATAGCTTGTATTATCTGAGCTCATTACCACCTTTTTTATCCGGCTCATCATCACCTTCACGCTGCTGCCTTAAATCAACCTTCATCTTTTCAACGGCATCAAGGCGCCAAGCATTAGCAGGTCTGAAAAAGGCCCATTGCCCCGTAAGTGCGCGGGTCGCTACCGGCACAATACCCAAGCTTAAAACTGCTACCGCTAAATTCGCCAATAAATAAGCAATACGGTGATGGCTACACAAGTTTAAACGTGCTATTTCAATATGCTTAGAAAGCATCTTTTGGGCCACATCAAGCGTTTCCTCTCCCTTCTCAACAGCATCTAGGTGTTTACTAAACTCAGTCTTTAATACTCGAGCAGCATAAAAATCTCCATGTTGTTCAATACTTCCCAAATATTTCCCGCTCACTTGCTCTTGTCGTGCTGTTTTCTCTGTTGCCTCGATAATTTCATTGAGGATTGCGTCTACTTTTTTACGGCCCACAATATGTTGACGGTGCAGCCCTTTCTCAATTTCATCATCCAAACGCTGAGCAGATTCTACTTCGGTTTCATGCTCTAATTGATTAAAACCAGAGCCTAAATTATCCAAAACATTTAATAATGCCTGATTATCATCAATCACTGCTTTCTGTAGCAAATACATCAGCGTCGGTAACTTAACAAATGCTTCATCTTCTCCCTTTTTCTGTTTTTCCATGACTTCAACCGAAGACAGTGCGTACAAATCGGCTACTTCTGCATGAATTAATACTCTTTCTTGCTTTTTAAGTAACTCAAAAAGGCTTTTAAATTTTTGCACAACTGGATGACTTGCATGTGCCTCATAAAAATCTGCAATAGGTACCATTTGTTGCTTACTATCAACCAATATCTCATCATTCACCATAATATGATCAGCATCTTGATGATGAATATCAAATTTAAGTAGAGAATCCGCAAGAAAAAGTACTTCCCACCCCTCTAATTCTGAATCAACTAAGCTTAAATCAGCCCCTTCAGCATCTACATGCCCTAGCGTCCAATATGGATTATCCGCATTAAATCCTCTTTCTTCTGCTACATAAGATTCAAGAGACGTTATCATCTTAGGCGTTAATGGTTGAATCGTTAAAGCGTATTGTCCACTAGCAACACCCCATGTTTGACCACCAGAAAGGCCCAATTCAACATCAGCTTTTGTATTACGCTCATTCGGCATTGTCTCAATCTTGCCATCTTTTATTTTAAAATAATAAAATGATGTATTCGATGAATGCATACACCAAGCATCATGAGCCTTATCAAAAAATACCAACCTAAAATGACCTGCCCCATCATTATAACCCGTTCGGATATTATATATCTTTGATGGATCTAAACCTTGAATATATTCCTGTGCGCTTGCTTGGGTTATTTTATGTTCAGGATACAAATGATAGTCTTGCCCAAGGCTTCTAAGTTGTCCCAGCGCACGTGTTAAATCAATTTGGCCACCATACTGTCCTTCTTGAAGATATTCTTTGTGGGTTATGCGTTCAGAAGGCATGAATACTTCATGTGCTTTAACCAACATATCTTCAAGGCATGTATTTTGATTTCTAACCTCTTGACCATTTTCACCCACACGTGTTGCTTCTGGCGCTGGATTCAACATCACTTCTAAGGTATGGTAATCTTCTAGCAACCTATTCACGCCCTCACTTTGTTGTTCATGTTCAGTCCATTTTGGTGTGCTCTCATAAAATTCTTGTTGCCACCGTTTAAGTGCTTCTGAATGGGGCGAATCTTTAACTTTATTAAGTGCTACTCTCGCATCGCTGACTTTTGGAAACATTTTAAACACCTCTATATATTAAACCCTTTACCTAATTGTACATTATTCAACCAAAAAAATCCACCCCGTGACCGCACAAAAGCCCTCTGGTATGCTTTGCTCTGTATTATTTTAGGAGAAAAGCCATGTTTGTGATTACGGGTGGAAGTCGTGGCATTGGAGCCGCTCTTGCAAAAAGCCTTTCAAATCAAGGCAAACAAGTACTTATCGTTGGACGAGATGAACGCACGCTTCAAGCCATTGCAAAAAATACGGCGAATATCCAAATATGTGTTGCTGACGTCTCAATAGCATCTGGGCGTGATCGTATTATCAAGTATTTAGACAAATATCATGAAATCACAAGCTTAATCCACAATGCAGGAACAATTGACCCCATCGCTCCCATGCAAAGCCTCTCTGCTGAAGCCTGGCAGCACGTCATGAATCTTAATTTAAGCGCTCCTTTTTTTCTGACTCAAGCCCTTTATTCTAAATTAACAAATGGTCGAGTACTCCATATGGGCTCAGGGGCAGCACACTTTCCAGTCCAAGGCTGGGCGCCTTATTGCGCTTCTAAAGCAGCATTAGCCATGCTGACACGCAGCTGGCAACTCGAATGCCCTGAAATAGCCACAGCAAGTGTGATGCCAGGTATTGTTGCAACCGAAATGCAAGCCCATATTCGAGCCGCAGGGCACCAGCATCCAGATAAACAGCAATTTTTCCAAGATTTACATGATAACAATCGATTAATTACACCAGACACTGTGGCAAGTTTTTTAACATGGCTACTGTTAAATATTAATAAAACGCGTTATGTTAGCCAAGAATGGGATATCTATGATGTCTCTCATCACGTAGAATGGCTCAAACCGCCTCATCAAGTACCAGCACTTGATTAATTTGAAAATTGGAACACGTTGTCATGGAAACAAACACCCCTGCTGAACTCACTAAACGTAGTATTTTGCTTGGCATTTTACTGACGTTGCTACTGGCCATGTCAAATGCTTATTTAGCCTTAAAATTAGGCATTTTAACCTCTGCCTCAATTCCTGCCGCTATTTTATCGATGGGTATTTTACGCTTTTTTAAAAACCCAAGCATCCTTGAAAACAATGCCGTTCAAACTGCTGCCTCTGCAGGAGAAGCAATTGCCGGCGGTATTGTGTATACCATTCCTGCCTTAATCATTATTGGCTACTGGCACCACTTTGATTATTGGACAAATTTTTTTATCGCAGCCAGTGGCGGCATTTTAGGCGTTCTTTTTTCAATTCCTCTACGCCGCATGCTGGTGCATGATAGCAATTTACGCTTTCCTGAAGGCCGTGCCATTGCAGAAGTGCTAAAATCATCACATGAAAAAGCATCCATAAAACCCATTGTTTATGGTGGACTCATTGGTGCTGGCATTGAACTCACCCAAATTGGCTTTAAATTATTAGCCAGTAGCTGGAGCCACTGGATCATTATCAAAAAAACGTTGGTAGGTTTTGGTGTCGGGTTTTCAGCCACTATGATAGGGGCGGGCTTTTTAGTAGGCCGCGACATGGCCATTAGTATTATTCTGGGTGCCTTGCTTGCTTGGGGTTTAATATTACCCGGTGTGAGCTTACTACACCCCGAAATCATCACCCACCAATCAGCCCACAGCGCACTCAATTTCCTTTGGGAAAATCATATGCGTTATTTAGGCATTGGCGGCATGTTATTTGCGGGTATCTGGACTTTTACCAAACTCATCCGTCCTTTACTAAGAAGTATTTCAACGTCGCTTCGTCATTTTGTTCAACAACATCAAACTGAAGAAATGACTCGTACTGAACAAGATATTCCCATGCCTTATATTTTAATGGGAACATTGTTATTAGCTGCCGCGTTATTTCTCTTTTTCCAAGTGATCTTTCCGCTAAATATCATTGGCCTTAATGGTACATATGCCCCAACACTTACCTTTATTGCCGTCTTATATGTTCTGATTATTGGTTTTCTTTTTTCTGTCATTACCGCTTACTTTTCAGGCATGGTCGGAGTCACAGCAAGTCCTGGTAGTTCGGTGGTTATCGCAGGTATTTTATTTGCTGCATGGCTGCTACTCTTAGCCATTCAGCTGTTTTCAGCAGCGCCCTTAGATGCCAGTCAACTCACTTCGGCTGAAGCCATTACCATTATCATTGGCGCAATGGTGACGGGGATTGCTGCTATATCAAACGATAATGTACAAGATTTAAAAGTGGGGCAGTTGGTCGGTGCCACCCCCTGGAAACAACAGCTCATGTTGCTCTTAGGGGTGCTGATTTCCGCACTGATTATCCCGCCCGTGATGCAACTGTTATTTGACGTTTATGGTATTGCAGGCGTCATGCCTCGCCCAGGTATGGACCCAAGCCACAGCCTGCCTGCTCCAACAGCAGCTTTACTTGCGGCTATTACAGAAGCCATGTTTCGTAATACTTTACCATGGAACATGATGCTTTCAGGTGCATGCGTGATTATTTTCTTACTCATACTGAATCACCTTTTAAAGGTTGCTCGCTTTTTTCGACTCTCTATTTTAGGCGTTGCCATTGGGATGTACTTACCCCTATCTTCTTCATTCCCACTATTTTTAGGTGGCATGCTGGCTTATATTATGGAGCGACAACTCACACGCCTAAACCTGACCCCAGAGCAAATCAATAGACGCCGACAAATTGGCACATTGATTGCATGTGGCTTAGTTGCAGGCTCAGCACTGATGGATGTATTTGTTGCTATTCCTTTCTCATTCATGCATAACTCAGATGCACTGGCTCTGGTTGGTCCAGGCTTTGAGCCTTATGCTGTTGTTTTAAGTATTATTGCCGTTTTTGTGCTTGGCTACTGGGTCATTCAGCGCGTTACTCACTCAGAGTAGCCACTGTTGATATAATCAATTGACATAAAAAAACCTTAATGGTAATATTTTATACATTACAAGAGCAGCGACAAGCCTCTTTTTATCACAAAAAACGTTTGTGACGCTGTGAAGTTAATTGTTTAAGGATAGTTCTTTATGTCACCTGAAAGCTTACTCAGTCTTTTAAATGAAGTGACTGACAAGGTCCGAGAAAAAGCAGATGAGAATTGCGTTTTACAAATTGATGATACACTGAAATCGATGTACTACCTCTATCAACTTCTAAACACTTTTGAGGATGACATTCACTCAAACACAGACCCTGACACAAACCCTAAGAGCTCGATATCTTTCTGGTTTTCAGATAACTTAGGTATCATTTTTGAGCTATTCAATTATAGCGGTCTAAACACCGTGATTGATCAAGAAAATCAGGCGGAATTAAGCGCTGATGATTTAGATGCTGCATTACAAGCTTTTCAAGATAATCGCTCTTCTGCACCTCCTTTAGAAAATCAGCATTTAATCGAACTGGCTCGTTTAGATCATTATTATATCGGTTCTGCTGCCTCGAATAAACGAGCTGAGTTTCACTCAGCTGTGGTAGCAATACTCGAAGAAGAACTTGAGCGTTATTATCCACAACTACTTGATGACAATGACGAACCAGTCGAACAGAATGCAACCCATACGCTTTATCATCCTCAAGCTCATATACAATCAACACGTGAGCCTGACAAAGAACAAGAACAAGAACAAAACACAATACTATCCTTGCAAATTTTAGGTGGGTTTATTGCGGCTTTAGGGGCTGCCACAGTTGCAGTCGCTTTTCTTGTGTTCAACGCAGCAGCACTTGCTGTCACAGGCATAACCCTTGCCTGCATTGGAGCTGGTACAACTCTCGTTGGGTACAGCCTCTTTGCAAAAGGCTCTCAAAGTAGTACTTCTGATTCAACATCAGGGCAAGAACTCAAACCAGTACTTTAAATTAATATCCCCCTGCCATAATCAATAGCAGGGGGATAAAGTTACATGATTGTACAAGGCATAAAAATATCCTCCTCTCTTATCATCGCCATAACCTCATCATCCGTAAATCTTAGCAAGGTAAGCTGTGCTATCAGCTCTTTTTGATAAGCACGTACATCATATGCTTTAAATGCTTCCGGCATCTGAAAAGACTGATACACCTTTGTTTGATGAGCAAACATACTCAAAGACGCCAAAGGTGCCGCATATGCGTCTGTAGAACTCAATTCAATATCCACACCCTGTTTTGCGAGCAATAGTTCTGCATCATGAATGGCGTATCCATAACGTGTTTCTATACAATCAAGCTGACGTTTTTTCTCAGGATAATGTACAACAACACCTTGGCTCCTTAATGAATGTATGAGCTGTTTATCTAACCTCGAATAGATAGCGTCATACAAATAAAGAGACGAAGTTTGCGCCGACTTCTCATAACAAAGCGCATATGCATGCCGAACCGAACAACACCGCCCCCCTTCTCCTAGTACATCGTGAAACATAATCGCAACAGCCTGTGTTCCAATGGCTGCATTCTCCATCAATTGCTGTAAAGCTTGATACGTTGTAATGAGCGGAATATCCAACGCCTTAACTTGAAGTGCAGCCCGATAACCGGCCTCGGTTAACGTATAATAACGCCTTGCTGTTTCTAAATGTGCAGTACTATAAATAGGCTCACAATCAAACGACAAGCTTGGCTGAACATATGCAGTTAACCCTTTTTCTTGAAGAAAAGTGGACACTTCTCGATCTTTTTTAGAAATAGCTGAGAGATTATCAGTGTGATAATAGCTGGGTTTGGCTGAAAGTAGACTGGTTAATTCACGAGATATAATATAGCCATCAAGAACCGTGGCTAGTGCTGGATTAGTTGTGCCAAAGAGAATCCTGGTTGCCTCTTGCAATAACGGCTGTGCTTTCTGCTACTGTTTCTTTTTGGACTGTCTCATGCTCATCTAGATGTTTCATTATGTTCTCCTTGTTTTATATTGGATCTAATTAACTTAATTTAATCATGATGACTTAAAGTCCATCATGCTATTTAAGCTAACACAGTCATACAGAAGCTGCAACTGAATTACTGCTTCTACTGCCTTCGATTCGGTTGAATACCTCGTACACGACCGAACAAAGAAGAACGCTCTTCAAGGTTATCAGATGATTTAGCCGCCTCAAGTTTTTCTTTTAAACGCTCAGAGGCCTGACTACCACTTACTTTTTCCTTAGAAAAAACATCGATTGATTTCCATTTTTCATAATATCCGAATGGAATACCAAGCACACCAAAGACTTTGGCCATACCATTCATTGCTATATTTTTAAGTGTTGGTCGCATGCGCAACTCACTCGCAATAATCGCCTTTGAAGCATCTGCCGCTTCTTGTAAGTTAGGATGACTCATTAGGGCAGCAAACACTTTATTTTGTGTGCTTCTCAAAAGACTTCTTGCCTGTTCTTGTTTTTTTTCTGAGCCATGATTGGCACCTATTGCTTCACTAAAAACAGCTTCCACATCAATAATCAGCTGACTTAAAGCTTTCAGATCTTCTCGAGGATATGCTTCAAGTTGACTAATCCAATCAACATGTCCATGATTGACACCTTGCAAAAACCCAGGAAGTATACCGGGAACCATCCCTGTTGATGACGAAAATATTGTGCCATAAAGATGTGAAATAATCGTTCTATAAGCAGTGCCATCACTTTCATCGGTCAATAAATCACATAATGTTACTCGTTTGTTCATTAGCTCAACGCCTTCACCCAAATCAGGAATCGATGCATATAAAAACATCGGTAACACATTATGCTTGAGAATATATTCATTATGCTCTGTATCAGAAAAAACAGCTAAAAGTACAGGTGCAACACTCGGATGTGTAACACATGTTTCTAAAAATTCATTCATATGCAGACTTAAGACAGAGGCTTTCTCTTCACCTGCTAGACGAAGTCGCTCATCCAGTAAATAGTGCAATACATCCCTTGAGTCTTGCGCACTGAACAACCTATCTAGTACAGCTTCACTAACTCCCTGATGTGTATCAAAACAAGTTTTAATCACTGAAAATGCAAGATCTACTGTCAAGTCATATAAGCCCCGAGACTGCTCAACCAACTTCAGCGCACCTGTTAAATGGGCTGCTAATTTAGGATTAACGTCTGCCTCATACATCAATTTTTTTGCTAATGCTTTTTTATGTTTATCCTCAACTAATGCATCAATTTCAGCATCATTCAGATGCTCGACATGATTACTCTCTGGATTAATCGCTTGTATCTCTTCTCTTAACCCGGTAGGCTCCGATATAACAGACCCTTGCTCACTAAAATCACTCATCGACGCAGTCTCTGCCGTCATTGTCTCTTCTTTCTCTTTTTCAGCAGAAACAGCAGCATAAGCCGTAAAAATATGTCGATATTCTAAGTCAATTTCATCCAATACTTTAACCGCATCACCTAAAGACAAACGGTCTAAGTTTTTAGGCATTTTAATGGCTTTAAATTGCTGCTTAAACGTCTCAAAGTCACGACCACTTCCTATTTGTTGTAAGTAATTTCGTTTATTTTGATCAAGATCATGTAATCGACGTGAGACAATATGTTCAGCTAAGTCTTCAAACTCACCTCGGAGCTTTATTTGAAAAGCATCGATACCTTCCTTAACTGCTTCAATATCCGAACGATTCTCCGCTTTTTGTAATTGGACATGCAGCGTATCTAGCTGTCTTACCACTTGATTGGATGATAATACTTCATGATACTGTTCAGCTGTTACTTTTAAATCCTGGATATCTGCATCACATTGATTGAGCTGTTTTGATAAAGTGTCTTTTTTATTTTGAATGGCCGCTAAATAATCTGTTTTTGCATGCTGGTATGCTTCATAATCCACCCGAATCAAATCAACTGATGCCTCATATGCCTCAATACTTTCTATTGATTTAATCTTTTTTTTCTGTGCCGCATTCGTTTTTTTAACTTGCTTCGCTGCTGCTTGAAGCGCTCTATATGTTGTGGTTAATGCATCTGCATGTCGCACATCCATCCTAATTTGAGTCGGTGGCACTACGATAGCATCGATTTGAGTATTTAAGTCATGAGCAGTGCTATCCAGCTTTTCTCGCTTCAATGCTTCTTCAGATAAAACAAGGGTGTGTGTATCTAAAAATATTTCAAAATCTCGTACACAGTGCTTAATTAAATCTAAAGCAGCATCATTCATCGCCTCATCTCGCAATGAACGCGACAAATCTTTTTTAAAACGATTGAGCAGCGCAACACTTTCTTCACGTTCAGAAGCAAGTTGTCTCAGTGAGTTAATTGCTTGTTCATACTTTTTTAAACAATTAAGAATGGTCTCAACGGCAGGAACCTTTTGGTCATCTTGCGAGGCATCCAATATAATTTTTTTTAAAGCATCATGAGCCACATTTTGGCCTGAAAAAATATCGTCTTCATAAGATTGCAGTAAATCAAGCACGCTATCATTTGTTATTGTGCTAAAAGCAATAGCCAGCGTTTCGCGATGAGCATCTAACGTATTATCTTCTAAGAAGGCCCTTTGGTTTATTTGCAACAAACTATCGATGCTTTCTTGTATGTCTTTGACTTGCTCTGCATATATTTCGTTCGGCATTTTGAACCTCATTAATGGATGCAAAATAAGATCTAAATAGAACTTTTTTGTATGTATTCATTGTAGCAGGTTCTCTTGTTATTGCTTTAATATAAATCAATATGACCTAAGTGTGCTTTTCGTCATGTGGTAAAACGCGCCTGTCCGCACGAAAGTAAGTCAGTGGTGAACAAGCAAATAAATCAATTAATTTCTCCATATAAATACAAGCATAACGATCGACTTGATGAGCAAAGTAACTCTCTTCAGCACCGGCACGAAACACTTGTCCCCATGTTATATTATAAAAGCGACGCTCTTGTATTAATAAATCAGCCACTTGCTCATCAAGCGCCTTAATTTTATCTTGGTGTACTTGAATATCTTGATCATACTGGTCTGTTTTTTCATCTAATTTAAGCGTTGATAAGCGAATATAAACTTGTTCTAACACCCGTTTTTTTTGCATGCTTTTAAAAATTTTCTTCTCAACGGTCAATGCCTTTTTCTGTGCCCTAATTTCTGCACCCAGCTCCTCCACCACCAGAGCTGTACGCCAATTGCACGCTTTTTTCAAACGAAGAATATCTCCATAAATATGATCACCAATATAAAGAATTTCATCTCCACCCAACCCTAATGCATCGGTTAATTGTACTGCATTGCCCCCTTGATACACACCGGGTAAAAGTGGCCCCTCCAAGTTGCTCATTGCTCCTGTCTGAGTATCAATGGTTAAGAATTTTAAGTTATCATAAAAAAATCGAGGCTTATTAGATTGAGTAATCACATATTCAAAAAAATCTTCCCATGTCTTACCCTGAGGTAAAAATGGATTAATTGCATAATCTAATAAAATTTTTGTATAACTATATTCAGAATTTGTAATGATTAATATTTTTTTCCCATAACGAACAAAACGCGCCATGGCATCAACAAGTTGTGCATCTTTAACGACAAAATGTGATAAATTTTTAGCAATTTTTTGTTTTAAGCTACCATCAGCATGCACCTCATCAACCACAGCCAATACATCGTCGGCCAATACACGATAACTCGGTAATGCCGAGCCATCTTTATCTTTCAAATCAACCAATTGACGATATAACACACAAAATGCAATAGAGAATGAAGTGTCAATCACTCGGTAATTTGGATCATTTAAATCAATATAAGCACTACCGTAAAACTGCTGTTGCTCTTTAAAGCCAATCGGCTGAGTGCCATGATAACTTTGCCGAATAGCCGCATATCGATTGAGCTTTAAAATATTCCCATTTTCACTATCAATCACAAGACCACGAATGGCATCTTTCATTTTAAATTTAAATGTCCGAATGTGTTCAGGGTATTGCCTTGTTTTAATCAACGCTTCAAGCACCAACTCAAACACCAAGGCTTCAAAATGTTCGGTTTTATATTGAATCAGGGTATGATCCATATCCAAACCAATCACTTTGATTTTTTTTAAATTTAAAATACGATTAATAAATACAGTTTGATTCATAATACCTCTTTGTTACATATTTGACTGGCATCCAAAACCAACTGTTGAATCACAGCAGGCTCTGCAAGCGTTGATAAATCACCCAAATCATCCGTTTGACCACTGGCAATTTGTCGCAATAATCGCCGCATAACTTTGCCTGATCGTGTTTTAGGGAGTGCTGCACTCCATTGAATCATATCAAGCGTTGCTATTGATCCAATGACTGTGCGTACATGGGCAACCAATTCTTTTTTCAATGCTTCTGTCTCTAAAACACCCGCTTTAAGGATTACAAAAGCATAGAGTGACTCACCTTTAATGGCATCAGGAACGCCAACCACTGCGGCCTCAGAAACTGCGGTTGAAGAAATTAATGCGCTCTCCAGCTCTTCTGTACCTAACCTGTGCCCGGACACTTGAATCACATCATCTGAGCGTCCTTTCATCCAAAAGTGGCCATCCTCATCAACCGTTGCCAAATCTCCAGTTAAATACGCATCTGGAACTACCTTTAAGTACGTCTGAACAAACCGTTCATCATCACCATAAACTGTTTTCATCATGCCAGGCCACGGTGTTTTAATCACAAGCCGCCCATCCACAATATCAGGCACAATCCCAAAAAAAGGCTTTCCTGCACTACCGGCCTTAAGTGGCATCGCACCGGGTAATGGCGCAATTAAAATACCACCTGTTTCAGTTTGCCACCATGTGTTTACAATAGGACAACTCTGCTCTCCGACTACATTGTAATACCATTTCCAAACATCGGGGTTAATGGGCTCGCCCACCGTACCTAACAGACGCAAACTCCTGCGTTCACTTGACTGAACATAAGCATCACCTTCATGTCTTAAACTTCTAAGTGCTGTTGGAGCTGTATAAAATACACTCACCTTGTGTCTGTCTATCATTTGCCAAAACCGCGCAGGCGTTGGAAAATTAGGAATGCCTTCATACAGTAATACACATGCCCCATTAGCAAGCGGCCCATAAACCCCATATGAATGTCCAGTAATCCAACCCACATCGGCCGTACACCAATAGATATCATTATCTTGACTATCAAAGACTAAATCATAGGTCATCGCAGCATAAACGAGATAACCTCCTGTCGCATGCAAAATACCTTTCGGCTTTCCCGTTGATCCAGAAGTATATAAAATGAACAATGGTGCATTAGCATCCATCCAAACCGGCTCACAATCACTCGACACAGCATCCATCGCCTCGTGATACCACACATCACGTTGTGCCTGCCATGCAATTTTCTCCCCGGTTCGTTTAACCACTAAAACATGTTCAACCGTGGGTGATATGCGTAAAGCATCATCAACCGCTGTTTTAAAATCAATTTTTTTCTCACCACGATAACTTCCATCCGCAGTAACCAATAACTGACATGCCGCATCATTTAAACGATTAGCCAGTGCATCGGCTGAAAATCCCCCAAAAACGACGGAGTGCACTGCTCCTATTCGGGCACAAGCAAGCATCGCAATCAAAGCTTCTGGCACCATGGGCAAATAAATACCGACTCTATCTCCAGCTTCTATACCAAAACTTTTAAAAACATTCGCAAGACGACACACCTGCTCATGTAATGCTAAATAAGTTAAGCTACGTTGTTCATCCGGGTGATTGCCTTCCCATATTAAAGCCTTTTGATGGCCTCTTGTCTCAAGATGTCTATCAACACAATTATAGCAAGCATTAAGTTTTGCACCCACAAACCATGAGATATCATGCGTATTGAAATCACCTTCACGTGTTTTTTGCCATGGTGTTTTCCAAGTAATATATTGTCGTGCTTGTTCATCCCAAAATCCATCCGTATCTTCACATGATGTACGATACATCGATTCATACATATCTGAAGTAATACGAGCGCTTTTTTCAAATACGGCTGAGACGGGGTAACTTGTTGATTCTGTCATGGCGGCCATGCCTTAAAAAACATCCTTAAACTATGCCCTAGATTACGGATGAAACTTGATTCTGTCAAAATAAATGCCGCTTTTTTCTTTACAATATGACTGCTTTGGCGATAGCATCAATCGCTTATCTTTTGCTGTAACCTCTAGGACGTTTATTATGAAACTCATTATCATCGCTGGTGCCTCTGCTTCTGGAAAATCTACACTTGCAAAACGCTTAACACATTGGCTTAAAGAAGCAGGAGAATCATCTCAATATATGACTATGGATGATTACTATTCAGATATACCCAGTGATTACCATGAACAAGTACCAGCAGAACACCATCATCCGGTTCCTGAATCTTATCGCTTCAAAGACGATCCTAATGGCACCGTGATCACCCATTATCGTACGCACACAAATTTTGATGCCTATGACATGTATGACCATGAAAAACTCATGCTTGATTTAACTGCTTTAAATCTTGGTGAACCCATTCGACAAGGTATTTTTGATTTTGAAAGCAATACACATCCCACTTCACGAATCATCACACCTCCGGATTTTTTGGTGCTGGATGGCCTCTATGCCTTGCACTTTGCTCAAACACTGGGAAATGAATTTGATAAGCTCACTATCTTTACCTCAACCGATTCTTATCTAGAATTAAAAAAAAGACGGATGCAGCGTGATACAAAAGAAAGAGGTCGAACAGAGGAGCAAGTGCTCTTCCAAGAAAATAAATATGTTGGCCCCGCCTTTTTTGGCTTAGCTCTGCCAGGGGCTTGCGCAACGAACAGTATTATTAATCACCCGTATTCGGTTACCCGTAGTAAATTAGGTGTTGATCTTGATATATCCAATAACGAAAGCTTTGATATTCCTAAAGACCCAGACTGGCCTGAGAGTTACAACCCACACACCGGTATAGAAACACCTCATCCTTTAGATAATGAAATTTCTAGTATTTTTGAAACACTCGGGCTCACTTTGCCTGAAAGGCCTATCATGCCAACTCGAGAAACCAGTTCAGGCCCGACTATTTAAAATTTATCGGCACTCGCTGCATGCCAATAGTGCTGATATGCATCCGGTATATTTTTACCGAGTAATTGTTTCGGCTCAAGATATGAATAAACTTCACTCAGAGGCTTAACCACATCACGTGTTAAGCGCCGAATCACATGCTCCGGTGTGAGTTGCTCAGGATATTCAAGCCCCATACTGCCCAGCAAATCCAAAAAACTTCGCATGGTATTCTGATGAAAATGCATCACCCGATGCTTTTTCTGATCAACCACCAATCCTTTTTGCAAACGTTTATCTTGTGTTGCAACACCTGTCGGGCACGTGTTCACATGACACTGTCTTGACTGCACACAACCAACCGTCATCATCATGGTTCTTGCCGCATTACACAAGTCAGCCCCCATTGCTAATTGCGCAATGATATCAAATCCTGTGGTGACTTTCCCACTACAAATAATGCGTATTTTATCGCGCAGTCCTGTTCCAACTAATGCGTTATGTACAAAAATAAGTGCTGACTCTAATGGCTCACCTAAACGATTACTATATTCAAGAGGTGCTGCTCCCGTACCACCTTCAGCACCATCAACCGTAATAAAATCAGGATAACTATCTAATTCCATCATCGCTTTACAAATACCTAAAAACTCACTTTTTCGACCGATGCATAACTTAAATCCAACCGGTTTTCCTCCAGATAATTCACGTAATCTTGCTACAAATTGAATCAACCCTTTAGGCGAATTAAATGCTGAGTGTGCAGGCGGTGAAATCACATCATGGCCCATTTTAACTTTACGAACACGCGCAATTTCAGGCGTTAATTTAGCAACAGGCAAAATACCACCATGTGCTGGCTTCGCGCCTTGTGACAATTTAATTTCAATCATTTTAACGGCGTCACGTGTGGCTTCTATCTGAAATTCACTCTCATCAAAAGCACCTTCATCATCTCGGCATCCAAAATAAGCAGTCCCAATTTGAAAAATTAAATCTCCTCCTTGCAAATGATACTGACTTAACCCCCCCTCACCCGTATTATGAGCAAAACCTCCTAGTTGAGCGCCTTTATTTAAAGCCATAATGGCATTTTCTGAAAGTGCACCAAAACTCATCGCTGAAATATTCAAACGAGACGCACTATATGGTTTTTGACATGCATCACCCCCAATTAAAACGCGCGCACCGGCATCAGACGCCTCTTTAGGAACCAGTGAGTGATGAGCCCAAGTATATCCGACCTCTAGAATATCTCGTTCTGTGCCAAAAGGTACGGTATCTTGAATATTTTTAGCTCGTTCATAAATGAGTGAACGAATTTCTCGATTAAATGGACGCTCTTCTTCATCATCCGCAATGAAATACTGCTGCACTTCAGGTCTTAGAAATTCTAATATATAACGTATATGTCCCATGACTGGGAAATTTCGTAAAATCGTATGTTGCGTTTGTGTTACATCGTAAATCCACAACACAACCAAAGGCAGTAAAAACAAGAAAAACCAGCGAATATCATGCCACATGGCAAATAGCAAAAAGATAACCAATAAAATCGATCCTAGCGCTAAATACCACTGTCGACGCATGATAATATCCTTATGCTATGTAATGTATTAGACATAAGTACTAACATGATTTTTTAGGTGGAACAAGCAAGTGCTTTTAAAAAACTAGCGAAGTCGTACAATTTACTTCATGATAAGACTTTATTAATAAAGGAGTTGCTTCAATGAAAAAAAGATTTTCTACGCTTGTTTGGCTCATGCTGTTACCTGTTTTATGCTTTGCAGATGCAGCACCTATAGCGCCTGCAACCAAAACACCTTCCTTGCTAGACAAAAAAAAACCTGAAGTCACCACACCCGCAGAACCTGCAGCGCCTACTGCCATAGATTGCCAGTACAAACTATCTAAAGATACAGAAACCGTTGAACAAACCTTACTTTCTACCTGGGCTGAGAATGCTGCCATCCAATCTTTTCAATTTAACCCTCAAAACATGAAAAAAGAACTGGCTGAACTCAAACAATGTTATACCGAACAAGGATGGAAAGCCTTTAATGAAGCACTGAAAACCTCAGGAAATCTTGATGCGATTGAAGGCAACCAACTCACTGTAACTAGCCAGGTCAGTGGTACCGCAACTGTCCAAAACATCAAAGAAAAACAATGGAAAGTATCTATTCCACTCAAAGTCACGTATCAAAACAAAGAAAAACAACTGATGCAAACCTTAAACGTTGAGCTGTTAATTTCACTCAATAAATCAGGTTCCTTTGGCATCATGCAAGTCATTGCTGTACCCAAAGATGGAACAAATAAAAAAGCTTAAAACAGGACAGCTCCTAAAATCAAAACAGGCTAACGCCTCTTTCCAAGAGTTCTCGCGGCTTTAGCCGCGAGACACAACATTTATCTTAAGGTGCTAATGGTCCGTTAGCTTTGGCCAATCATGCAGAATGATTATCACATGATAACGCCCTAAGGCTTAAGCTATGCTCTAAACCAACTGAAGCATGCTTTCTTCAGCTTCAGGTTGATGTACATCTTCTATCTGCTCTTCTTTATCTAAACCTAAGCTTTTCCCTAACATGGCCAAAGAAACAGCCAGAGTATTAAAAATAATATGTGCTGCCACTGCAGCAAGCAGGCCAAACTGTATAGCAAGCACACCAAGTACCACGCCACCCATTGTTGTCATCACAGCATGACAATAATCATCGTTATCTTTTGAACTCGTTAAATGCAGTAAACCAAAAATAAGTGAGGTACAAGCAATAGCTGCTGCTGCTGCAAGACTTAAGCCCGTCGCTAAAAATGGGAGCACTGCTAAACTTGGATTAATTAAAATAAAGGCTAGCATCAAGCCAGGTTGTAAAACACCTCGAAAAAGTCCCTCTTCAATAACAGGCCCCCAAAGTGTCGCGTACAGTGTATTTTTTTGTATCATTTCAGAGTATTCTTTGGTTTTTTCCCTATCTTCTTCTGATTCTTTTGAAAAAAACAAAATAGATATTACAATCTGAACCATAAAGTCAACAGCACCCACTGCAAGCCCTAGTGCAAAGTAAGGAATACATGCACTACCAATACCTGCAACACACAGCACTGGAATAAGATAAGACCAATCAGCGGGTGACGTTTCTTCGTCTTGCTCTGTACGACTTGCAATGTTTTGAACAAGATGAGCAGAATCATTATAAGATATATTAGCTGTATCTTGAAAAAATAAACTTCGATTAACTGCTGCCATACATATCACCCGGAAAATACACAAAAAAGGGTGGTTATTGTACATAGCAATCAATTTAAAAGCAACAATTAAAGCAAATTGTAATCTCTAAGCCAGCAAAACAACCACAAAAAATACCCAAGAAAAAACATACGTGTTTGCTAGTATTTTACGATGTAATGCCGTCACAACATCACGGCTAAATTTCCAATATAAAATCCATGCAGGCAAACTCGCCAACATAAACAATCCCAAAGCATTTACAACCCACTGTATATTTTGAGGTACGAAACTCGCAGGTGCTGATACTAAAAAAACGAGTTGCATTTGTAACCATTCTAAAGCCAGTGGAATCACATCATCATTCCAAATCCATGCCCAAGAAATCATCAGCAGCGGTACTGTGACACGAACCCAGTACACACTATACCATTTTTTAAAAAAAGCAGATGCTTCATCCGCAAAAAGTACAAATACAGCTGAAAAAACCACGATAAATAATAAGATTCCCATGCATTGAACTCCTTCACTGGACACATGCCATTATGGCATCAATTTCAACACGAGCACCACGGGGCAAAGCGGATACCTCAAATGCCACTCGAGCAGGGTACGGTGCTGAAAAATACTGCTCCATTGCCTCATTAACGATAGATATATCTGATAAATCAATTAAATATACAGTCAACTTAACCACTTGAGCTAAACCACCAGAAGCTGCTTTACAAATAGCTGATAAATTATCGAAAACTTGATTCACCTGCGCTTCCATACAAGCATCCGACAGCACCATCGTTTCAGGATGAAGTGGGATTTGCCCGGAGATATACAATACATCACCCAATCGCACAGCTTGGCTATAAGTGCCGATTGCTTCTGGTGCCTGCTGTGTGTCAATACTCTCTCTCATCATTCATCCTTGTTTTTTTCGGTACAGTCGTGTCACTTTATTATTAGCGCGCAAACGACGCATCACACGTGCAAGATGATCTCGCCCCTGCACACTAATTGAAAACGTCACTGTATTATGTCGTCCGTCTCTGGGATCAACCGTAATATTACCAATATTAGACTCAGCTTCTGAAATAGCCGTTGCCAACATGCCCATCATGCCACGTTCATTGGCCACTTCAACGGTAATATCAACCCAAAACTCACCTTGTACCTGATCATCCCAACGCATCGACACGAACTGTTCAGGACTGGTTCGACCTTTATTGACCACAGTACAATCACTAGAATGCACTAAAATACCATGACCTTGTTGAAAAAGGCCTACAATATTATCACCCGGTATTGGCTGGCAACATTCTGCAAAATGAACCACCATACCTTCAGTCCCTTTAATGGCTAACGGGTTATTATCTTCTGAGGCTTCAAGCGTATTACCTTCTTGGGTTAACACCAATCGCTTCGTAATGACCATTGGCATTTGTTCACCAATCCCAACGGCATACAATAAGTCATCTAATGTTTTATAATTTAAATCTTCCAGCAACGCTTCCATTGACTCTTGAGGAACATCCGCATAATCTCGTGACAACTCTGAAAAAGCTTGTTCTAAAAATCGTTGCCCCATTGAAACAGATTCTGCACGCTTTTGCGTTTTCAAAATATTACGAATATTACTCCGTGCTTTTCCTGTCACCACAAAGTTAAGCCACGAAGGATTGGGATGTGCATGAGGAGCTGTAATAATTTCAACCGTTTGTCCATTGGTCAGGGGAATACTGAGCGGTACTAAGCGTCGATTCACTTTCGCAGCAACACAACTATTACCCACATCAGAATGTACTGCATATGCAAAATCTACTGGCGTTGCCCCTTTAGACAACTCCATAATGTGCCCCTTTGGTGTAAATACATACACCTCATCTGGAAACAAATCGATTTTAACATTTTCAATAAACTCTAATGAATCACCTGTGTTTTGTTGTAAATCAAGCAACCGTTGCACCCATTCGCGTGCTCGCAGCTGCGCTTCGTTCACTTCTGTTCCACTTGATTTATAAATCCAATGGGCCGCAACCCCATTATCAGCAACTTTGTCCATTTCTCGCGTTCGAATTTGAACTTCAAGTGGTACTCCAAATGGACCAAATAAGGTTGTATGCAAGGATTGATAACCATTGACTTTGGGAATACCAATATAATCTTTAAAGCGCTGTGGAACCGGCTTATAGGTTCGATGCAAAGCACCGACCACTCGATAACATGCATCAATGTCTTCAGTAATCACCCGAAATGCAAATACATCGACAATTTCAGAAAAAGCAGCTTTTTTTTGCCGCATTTTTCGGTACAGACTGTATAAATGCTTTTGACGACCAAACACATGTTCATAGGGAATAGACAAGGCATCCAGTGCTTGCTGTAAATCTTGCTCAATCCGTTGTGTTAACTCACGGCGGTTACCCCTTGCTTTTTCAACAGCAGATTTAATTGCTCGATATCGCATAGGATATAAAGCTTTAAATCCTAAATCTTCAAGGCCGGTATACATTGCATGCATACCCAGTCGATTCGCGATTGGCGCATAAATTTCAAGTGTTTCAATGGCAATACGATGCCTTTTTACCGTAGGCATGACGCCCAGCGTTTGCATATTATGCAAGCGATCGGCAAGCTTCACCAAAATGACGCGAATGTCTTTGACCATCGCCAAAATCATTTTTCGAAAATTTTCAGCTTGTGCTTCTGCACGCGACTCAAATTTAATTTTTGTGAGTTTAGTCACGCCATCCACTAACGCCGCAACTTCCTCACCAAAAACACGCACCACCGCTTCATGGCTCACAGAGGTATCTTCAATCACATCATGCAGTAACGTCGCCATGATGGTTTGATAGTCCAATCGCATTTTTGCAAGAATCAATGCCGCTGCAACAGGGTGCGTAATATAAGGCTCACCTGAACGACGCATTTGGCCTGAATGTCCTTTTTCAGCAAGGCAATATGCTTGCTGACACAGTTCAACGTGCTTCGGTTCAAGGTAACGCACTAACTCATCGTGCAATTCCTTAAAATAATCCACGTCGACTCTCCCTATCATATTCACTCAGAAAGACTCAATCTTCTTTTAAAATATCAGGCCCTATCAATGCTTCAGATACTTCACGTAGTGCAACCACAGTTGGCTTATCATTTTCCCATTCAACCATAGGTTGTGCACCATGAATGGCAATTTGGCGTGCGCGTTTTGCAGCAACCATCACCAATTCAAATCGATTTTCAACATGCTCTAAACAATCTTCAACTGTTACACGTGCCATATATATCACCCTAATTTATTTAAAACGAACAACAAACCATTTTACTGCGGAGACAACAAGAATGAAAGCAAATTGCTTTGCTTTTGCATCTGACGCACTAACATTAAACGATTTGCAACAACAACAGCCCGAAGTTCTGCTGCAGCATGATTAAAATTGTCATTTACAATTAAATAATCAAATTCATTATAATGGCTTAGCTCATCACATGCACGCTGCATCCGCTCTTCAATCACCTCTGCATTATCGCGCCTTCTTGCCATCAATCGGCGCTTCAGCACATCAAGCGATGGCGGAAGAATAAAAATAGTCACAGCCTCTGGAAAAAGCGTTTTAATTTGAGCAGCTCCTTGCCAATCAATATCTAGCACTACATCTAGCCCTAAAGTCAACTGTTTTTCTATCTCAACTTTAGAAGTGCCATATAAATGCCGAAATACACGCGCATGCTCAATAAACTCACCGGCATCGACCATATTTAAAAAGTCGCGTTCCTCAGTAAAAAAGTAATGTTCTCCGTGCGTCTCACCCACACGTTTATCTCGTGTTGTATGAGATACAGACACTGAAATATTATCTAAATTATCGACTAATTTTTTAACTAAACTCGTTTTACCGCCACCTGACGGTGCCGCAACAATAAAAAGCCTTCCAAGATTTTGCTCTGCCACACAGGCCTCCAAAAAATCACCCGGGTGCATCCACCCCATGAAACGTTTATACTTTGCGACCATCACAAACTAATTTCTAGGATTTTACCATGCGCCCGAGTAATCGTGAACCAAATCAGCCAAGAACCATCAAAATAACACGAAAATATACCGAACATGCAGAAGGCTCTGTTTTCATTGAGTTCGGTGGGACACGTGTTTTATGTACAGCATCAGTCAATGAAAACGTTCCCCGCTTCTTAAAAGGAAAAAATCAAGGTTGGATAACCGCTGAATATGGCATGCTGCCACGTGCTACTCATGATAGAAGTGATCGTGAAGCCAGTAAAGGTAAGCAAGGAGGGCGAACCCTGGAAATCCAACGTTTAATTGGCCGCTCGTTACGGATGTGTGTCGATCTTAAAATGCTCGGTGAACGTACCATTACGCTCGACTGTGATGTCATTCAAGCCGATGGAGGTACTCGTACTGCCGCTATTACAGGTGCCTGTATTGCATTACATGATGCTCTTCATTGGCTGGTTGAAAATAACAAATTAAAAACCATGCCTAAATTTCAATTTATTGCTGCTATTTCTGTTGGAATCTATCGTGGAAATCCAGTGCTTGACTTAGATTATGCAGAAGATGTCATTGCTGAAACTGACATGAACATTGTCATGAATGAATCCGGTCAATTCATTGAAATTCAAGGCACAGCCGAAGACAGCAGTTTTAGTCGTGATGAATTAAATAAACTACTCGAACTCGCAGAGTCAGGAATTCAAACGCTGGTGACTCATCAAAAAGAAGCCCTTCAGATTACATGATAAGCACGATTAAATCCCGTATCCAGGAATACCTGGATACGATTCATCAAACAGCAAGTGCTTATGCACGCGAACCTGAATCCATACACTTACTTGCTGTCAGTAAAAACCAATCGACCACTGCAATTACCGCGGCTTTCGATGCGGGTATTCATGACTTTGGTGAAAGCTACTGGCAAGAAGCAAAAAACAAACAAGAAGCACTTAAAAACCTACCCATTACCTGGCACTTTATTGGGCCACTGCAAAGCAATAAAGCTAAACATATCGCTACAAACTTTAGCTGGGTGCATAGTCTCTGCCGCACAGATATTGCTGATAAATTACATCAAGCAAGGCCTGCGTCACTGCCTGCTCTGAATATCTGTATCCAGGTCAATTTAGAACAAGAAACCAGTAAGTCAGGCTGCACACTCGATGAACTCAAACCCCTTGCAAATCATATTTTGGCCTACCCCAATTTAAAACTTCGGGGCCTTATGCTCATTCCTAAAAAAAATACCGACAAAGAAATAACCTATCAAACGTTTTTAAAATTAAAACGTGCACTTGATACTCTGAACACAGATTTAAATCTTTCGCTCGATACACTTTCAATGGGCATGAGCAATGATTTTATACCCGCCATTCGAGCAGGTAGCACTTGGGTTCGTATTGGGCGCGGTATTTTTGACAGACCTGAGCTATACTAAAATCATCTATTACACATATAAGACACAAATCGGGTGATTTTATGCACAATAAATGGCGATTAAACAGACTCAATATCGCGCTTTATATCACAGGATTAATGACAGCCACAGTTAGTTTTGCCGAACAACAACCTTTTTATTGCCCTCAAAACCACGGTTACATTCGTATTGGCATGACAGAAGAGCAAGTATTAAATAACTGCGGAGAGCCTGTCTCAAAAGAAAAATCAAAAAGTGCTGCCGTTGAACAAGTACCTGTTACGCAACTGATTTATAGCACCTTAAATCCTGATCCTGTGTATCGTGGCTATGAACTGATTTATAACACCTGGTCACTGCCTATTGGCTCAGATGGAAACACATTAGAAGTAGATATTATTGATAATAAAGTCTCATCTATTCGTTTTAATGGTGCAGGCACCAATGCTTCCAGCGTCTGTAGTAACCGTTCCTTTGCTGTGGGTGATGTGGCCGATAAAGTATTTTCAGCTTGTGGCAATCCATCGATGACCAACAAAAGCTTTATTAATCGCCCTATCAAAGGTAAATCGAAACCGATAACCTGGACTTACTATACCGACCAATATCAACCTACGTTTAAATTAATTTTTATAGACGGTCGATTACGAGCGATTGAATAAGATGGATATACTTGCACGCTTTTTTCTTTTTTTTGATAACGGCCCCTTTATTCTTTTACTTTTGGCCACTGGGCTTATATTTGGAAACCGCACCCTTTTCTATCAAGCAACCTGCATTATGCTCATCAGCATTATTCTCAATGTTGCTCTCAAATGCACCTTCCAAATATCTATTGCCCCAAACACCGATTTTGTTTTTCCCAGTGGTCATATGCAGCTCGCTGCTGTTTTATATGGATGGATTGGGCTTCATATTAAAAACCACACAGTACAAGCTCTCATTATTTGCTTGCTCGCCGGTATTGGCTTTGGACTTGTACATTTTGAATATCATTCTTGGACTGATGTATTTGGTGCCATTTTTTTCGCGGGCATCATATTGAGCTTATATCACGTCATACTACGCAAACAAAAACAGCACCTCATCTGGATATACCCATCCATCACCACACTTGCGATGATTTATATTGCTTATCAAGATATTATTCCAAGCCATGCATGGGTGGCCTACAGCGTTTTACTCAGCTTCATAATCATTGTCCCTAAAAAGATTTGTGCCCAAAGTCGCATTTGACAAAAAATACTAGAACAAAATGCATTCATATAAAAACGTTTTGAAAGCTGCCCCCAAAGCGTATCTTTTAAATCTTTTTTTCTTGCCCAAAGCACACGCTTTTCCAGCCAACTCTCTCGCTTTTTTACGGTTTCAAACGTATCATGAGCAATTAAGTGTATTCCAAGCCATTGTCTAGCCAGTAAAAGAGCTTCATCAACTACGGGGCCAATATGTTGCTTTTTTGCATATGCACGCAAGGATTTAATATCAACTTTTTTGACCTGTAAAAAAGCAATAATATCCACCAGCCAAATTAAACGAGACCAACCATGCTTTGCCGCATGCAAACACAAATATAATGCATACGCCTCATTATCAAGCCTTTTATTTTGAGCTTTATCTCGTTTGACAACAAACTCCGTACAATACGTTTTCCAATGCAACTCTATCTTCTGAGATAAAGCCTCACGCCTATACGATGCATCTTTTTTTGTAGTTATACGATAAATTTTCTGATGAAACCGTAAACTTTTTTCTGAAATTTCTGACTTAAAGTGAAGCATTTTTAGTATTGCATGTGCCTTCAATATATCTTTAGGTGACACTAGCACATCCAAGTCACCTGAATAACGCATCATCCGGCGCCCCCACAGCATTCGATTTAAAGCAGGACCTTTCAAAAAAGTATAAGGTATTTTCTTTGCATTAAATGCTTGATCCACATCACGTTCAAGTGCCATTAAAGCTAACTGATGACTTAAAATGCTTTTCACACGTAAGGATAAGTTTTCAATGAATTGAGGCGAAACATATATTTTTAAGTCACCTGAAAGCACTTGATAAACCAGTAGCAATATACGTTCTTCATGTAACAAAATTAAAAACTGTGTCTCATCCAATGATAACTTTAAATAAGGCAAACACTCAGATGCTTCCATATACCCTAAGGCATAACGACAACACATGCGAATGACTCGCTCTTCAGGCGTATATTTCTCTGAATCCCACATTCATTATGCCCCTACTGTATTTAACAATATATTCTGCTCCGCTTGCACCGCTTCAGCCCCATAAAACCCTTCTGCTTTTAATACTTCAAATATTTTCCCAACACTTTCTGCCACTGTATGCTTTGACGTATCAATGATAATGTCTGGTTGCTCTGGCACTTCATAAGGAGAATCAACGCCTGTAAAGTTGGTCATTAATCCATCCTCTGCTTGTTGATATAGTCTTTTAATATCTCGAGACTTACATACTTCAATCGGTGTCGAAACATAAATCTCAATAAATCCACCATATTGCGTTATTTCCTTACGAACCGTTTTTCTCATGGCCGAAAAAGGCGCAATAGCTGCGATAAGAGTAATCCCTCCATGCTTCGTAATTTCTGATGCAACATATCCCAAACGCTCAATATTGGTATCTCTATCTGCTTTTGAAAAACCAAGGCCTTTAGATAAGCGTCTTCGTACCACATCTCCATCCAGTAAAGTCACACGTCGTAAATTTTCCTCTAAAATTTTAGCTTCTACGGCCTTTGCAAGTGTTGATTTTCCAGCGCCAGATAATCCTGTGAAAAACAAAGTGAATCCTTGCTCACATTTGGGCGGATAAGCCTTTTGTAATGTTTGGATGACTTCCGGAAACGAAAACCAATCAGGCAAAGCCTTCCTCTCTTTTAAAGCTGCCCGCAAAGCAGTTCCTGAAATATTTTGAACCGTATCCGAAGGCTTCACTTCATCCACACTTAAAAACACTGCTTTCTCTTTGATATAAACAATCTCAGGAGATGCCACCATTTCAATTTCGATTTCATCCTGATATGTGCGTAACAGTGCTTGTGCTGCATATGCATCATAAAACGGCTGATTCTGAGCATTGAGTCCAGGACCTGCATGATCACGCCCCACAATAAAATGTGTGGCACCATAATTTTTACGAATCATCGCGTGCCAAAGCGCCTCTCGTGGCCCTCCCATTCTCATTGCAAGTGGCAATACGCTGAGTATGGCATGCGCTTTATAATATTTTAAAACATGCTCATAACATTTAACTCGTAAAATATAATCAATATCACCAGGTTTCGTCATACCCACTACAGGTTGAATGAATAGATTTGCCTGCACTTTTTTTGCTGCGCGTTGCGTCAATTCAAAATGGGCGCGGTGCATCGGATTGCGTGTTTGAAATGCCACCACACGAGACCAACCATACCATTCAAATAACTGCTTTAATTGAGCTGGTGTATGTCTATATTCAAGAAAATCATAATGTGATGGGCGAGACAAAACCTCAATTTTTCCACCGATATACCACGAACCTGCTTCATGATATAAATAATTCACCCCAGGATGCAGTACATCTGTTGTTCCAAATACCTGTTCTGCTTCTAATGCTTTATTAGGCTGCCAAATAGCGCTCACTGTGAGTCGTGCAAGCGGGGTATTCTCATCATTCACCAAGGTGATGTTATCACCCAGATTGCATTGTAAGGCAAACGTTTCTGATACATCTAACGTAATCGGCATAGGCCAAAGTATACCGTTCTTTAAACGCATGTTCTCACACACAGACCGATAATCGGCTTCATCTAGAAAACCGGTTAATGGCCAAAAAGCATCGTTTAACAAACACTCAACATCACAAAGCTGGCGTTTTGTAAGCGTCCAATATTTTATGCTCTTTGCTTTCAGCATGAATCCTTTCCTTTTGTATACGATTGTCTGCTTGGGTTAATATAATTTCTTGTGTAGCAAACGCGCTCATTTCATGTTGGTGCGAAATAATCACAATCGTTAATTTTCCAGATAATGCATGGAGTGCGGCTTGAATTTTTTGAAGGCTCTCTGAGTCTAATGCGTTCGTACTTTCATCGAGCACAAGCAGTTCTGGCTTCATCAAAAGCGCTCTTGCAAGTGCAATGCGTTGTCGTTCACCGCCTGATAACCGGACTCCTCTGTCTCCCAAAATAGTATCAAGCCCATGTTCTAAATCATGTATGAAATCAGCGGCCGCTGAATCAAGTGCATTCCACAGCTCTGCATCTGTTTGATGAGAACCAAACCAAGTTAGGTTATCACGTACTGATGCATTAAATAAAAAAACGTCTTGTGTCACATAAGCAACACGCCGTCGCCATGACGTATTATTTTTTATTTGGAGTAATTGATTATCAACCCAAATTTCACCTTTGGTTGGGTGAAGTAGCCCAACCATTAAATCAGCCAATGTAGACTTCCCAGCTCCCGATGGTCCCACCAGAGCTATCGTACTATTTTTTTTAAGCTTAAATGATATATTTTCAATGACAACACACTCAGGTTTTGAAGGGTAACAAAAGCTAATATGTTTAAATTCAAGCTGTGATTCAAATACAATGTTTTCTTCACCCGAAACGCACGCGGCTTGCTCCGCTAAACATGCTCGTGACAAGTCTTTTATTTCGCAGTAAGCAGGCAACTGATGCAAAATACGTTGATATATTTGTTGACCACTAGATACCATTGGTAACAAACGTGAAAAAACAATCAATAACAATAACAATGCCCCCAAAGGCACATGAAGCACAGTAATTGCCACATACAACAACACACTGAATAACACGACTGAGCTACAGCTATATAATAATTTACTTCTGGCTGTCATCATCGTCACACGCTGATTTTCATGCTCCAATGACGCGTTAACTGTCACCAACTCATCCATAAATTGCGTTTCAAGGCCTGAACCTTTAATCATTTTCAAAGCTGCAAATTGCTCACTGATGGCTTGAAAAATAGTTTGGTTTTGCTTTAAATGAGCACTTCCTGCCCGCGATGTTAAACTATGCAAAGGCAGCATTAAACCCAGTAGCAACACAGCACACCCCACTGCAAGCAAGGTCATCTTAAACGACAATAAACACGCAAGTCCGGTATATACTAATATGAGCAGTAGGTTATTCATTAAACTCAATAACTGATGGTTACAAAGTGAAACACCTTGCACCTGTGTCGTTAAAGTATAAAGTATATCTGACATTTTTCGCTTCAAAAAAAAGGGCCATGGCGTTTGTAATAGTTGCTGATGTAAATGAGCTCGCAGATATCTTGTATATTTTTGTTGAAGACTAGCGCTTACAATTTGCTCAAAGTAAGCAAGAAAAGCTAAAAAACTAATAATTAAAGTATAAACACACAACATACTCACTAAATTCATGGGCAAATGCACAACTCTAAAAAAATTACCGATATGTGTCATGACACCATGACTTGCACTAGGTCCCAGCGATAGTCCAATTAGCTGCAACAAAGGCAAAATGAGCAACAGTCCAAGGCCTGAAGTTAAGCTTCGTGTCAGCATTAAAGAGAAGGTTAATACTGTGCGAGCACGATTAAAGCGCAATAAATCACTGAATAAATCACGCAGTAATTGAATGTTTTTTAATTTCAGGGCCATTTTAAATGGCTGAAAACAGCAAGAAATCTTGTGCGAGCATCGCTTCTACAAATACGCTGACATCAGTCATTGCTCTGTTTTCATCTAAGTCATACGTTGCTTTCAAATAAGCAGCCATCTCTTTTGGAGCCATTGGCTTTTTTTCTAATAGCGCCCAAAGTTCTGCACCCACGAGATTAAGCCCATGATAACCACCATCTTTTGGGTCCATCATGACAATTTCATCTTCAACTTGGGTATACACAACCTCTTCATTAATCATAAGTGGCTGCGTTATATCTAATACTTGCATGTGTCCATACTCCTAAAGATAACCATAGGCTTCCATCATTTCACCATGGTCATGAATAATCTGATTCACTTGGTTGGATGTTAATGTATTTTTCCAATCACCCACAATCCCTTTTCTAAAAAAAGCTTTAGCTTGAGCCGGCTTTTCTCTAAACCCATCGTCTTGTTCTAAACGCTGTAACCGTCTAATATCTGAGTACTTTAATGCACGCTCAATTGCCGCAGGCTCTGTGTTTATTTTTAAAAAATTCACTGCTTTGGTAAACGTTTCAATAGGATTCTTTTTCATGTCTTCGTAACGTAACACTAAACAATTTATATTTTTTGCATCACGCCAACTTTGGACATGCATCGACCACGATAATAGTTGTTGACGCAACTGTTCATGTTGCCTTTGATTACCTTTGCAAAATGTCAAATCAGGCGTTTTCATTGAAATAATCGCTTGATCAATCGAGCAACACAAATGACTCGCAAACGAAATAGCAACATCTAATGGATTTCGAATAAAATACAATGCCCCCAAACAACTATTCGCCGGAATCAATGCGCTGCCATCACGAAAATAGGTATAGGCATCATGAATTTTATGATATTCCACCGTGGTCGCTTGCTTGGCATGCCACCGATAAACAGCCGGACGTAATGCATCTAGCTCATCGTGAGATAAATATGCACTATCAAATCCAAGTGCCGTATCAACCCAACCGCGAGCACTTGCAATTGCACCGGTCTGCAGACTATTTAACCCAAGTGCTTTATCTGACGTATCGAGTATATGCGCTAAAAATATTCTAAACCATGTATTGCCCGACTTTGGATAAGAAGCTAACCAATAAATACCGGCTTGATCAGACACTTAAAAGGCCTCGCGCTGCTAAATCAGTTTCGACTAAATTAACCAGCTCATCTAGCTGAAAACCTGCTTTGGGTCGTGTAATGCGCACAACACTCACACGAGATGCCAAAGTACCTGTTTGCTTTAAGTGTGCTTTTACTTTGTCGAAACCTTTTAGATATTGATAACGATACGTATTATTTTTAAGAGGTAAGACTTTTTGCATCCCCTCAATTGCTTTAAACTCAAACGTATCAAGATTATGCGAGTTTAAAATATACACCACTTTCAAGGGCAGATTCGCCGAACAAAATTGTACATCAAGTGGCACAGAGAATTTCTCAAGTTCAGGCCTAATTCGCCTTAATGCATGTGTTTTTACTTCTAATCTTTTACTTGAATCAGCCCACAATTTAATTTGAGGGAAGCTGGGTATCACATCACCTGCAGGATTAATCGCACATACATCATCCGCTAAAATAGAATAGCCACGCCGCATAAAAGCACCTGATAGCGTTGATTTACCTGCCCCTGAATGCCCGGAGAACGAGATACAGTGCTGCCCTATTTTTATTGCATTAGCATGCAGCAAAAATAAATCACGCTGCATGAGTAGCGCCCCCATACACGAACCCAATAAAAAAACGCGAACACTGTCTTGATCACTCGCCTCATCTGGAGCAATAGTAATATGACTGCCATTGCGAATCAGGTAGCGGGCAACCTTCGGAACATTGAGCCAAAGTGCATTTTGATTTGATTGATAAAAAGCGCCCTTGGCCACAGGATTTGATAAACCGATTGGACTGACTTCTCCAAACTCAATCACAACATCAGTTGGCATATCTGCTAAATAATCAGGACGAGATAATAATTCAGGAAGCTCCAATTGACTTTGAATATTTAGCTGAAAAGCATAATACTGAAACATTTACTTTAATCCCTGAAAGCAAATACAAATTTCATCTATTGTGTCACAAATATTACGATATTCAATAAGATTTCTGGCATCGACAGGTTAATATACTGCCAAATCAAGAAGCAAATATACTCAGCACCACTCAGGCTGTTATATACAATGGACTCCACAAAGAATATTCAGCGCACATATACAACTCTAAATACATGTCCTACCTCATTATCACTTTTATTGAGAAAATAACCGGTCGTTTAATTTAAACAACATTCAAAAACCTGTATCCTCATTTTTTATGAAGTTATTTAGACCATGATATTATGGATACCATAGCTACTCAAAGGATTTTTTATGCTAACAACACTCATAAAAAAAACACGCACTTTTTATCGCATCTCATTCAAACTCAAAGGCTTGTTTGTTCTTAATTTTTTCTTGTGTGGCATCGCACGTATGTGCATTAACCTGTTTCCCTTAAAACACTTATCGCCTTACTTGGGTACACTCCATAAAAACACTATTTTTTCAACCATACTCTCACCTAAACAACACCATCATGCCATACAACTTAAACGCTCGATTAAATTAGTAGCAAAATATACCCCTTGGAATTCAAACTGCTTAACCCAAGCCATGGTTGCAAAGTTTTGGTGCAAGCGCCTTCATATTCCTTATATTTTGTATATTGGCTTTGCAAAAGACACTGAAAAACCCAGTGGATATGCTTCTCATGCCTGGCTGACAGCAGGACCTGTTGCCATCACAGGAGAGCACAGTTTTTCAAGTTTTCGTGTCATTTCAAGTTATGTGACTCCCACAGTGATACAGCAAGAAATCACATCATGATACACGTCATATTTTTCCTCTTACCTTTCCCCATAATTGCCCAAGATACTCATGCTTTGCAGCATTAAATCTGGCAATATTTCCAAGCGTGGGTAAGAAAGACTGCCATGCCCCTTTTTTATCATCTTTTAAAAACAAATAATTACAGGGCGCCGCAATAGGATGCAATCCTTGCTTTTCAAAAAGCATCATTGAACGCGGCATATGAAGGGCTGAGGTTACTAAATAAAACGGGGCATCTCCTACCAAAGGCTTCGTTAAACACGCTTCATCAGCTGTATTGATTGAGTCAGATTCTAATACACGATCTGCTTCTGGCACATGCATCCAATCTGTAAATTCAGCAAATCGAGCTGCTACCGTATATTCTGGTTTAGAGAGGCCCGCACCTGATAAAATCAAATGAGCATCGGGTAGCTTTTGATATAAACGCACCCCCTCAAGCACACGCCTTAAACTAGGCCCACTCAATGCTTCAATGGCAGGCACTTCCAACGTTTCGGCAACGCCTCCTCCCAATACGACAACCCAGTGCACATTGGGATTCACCTGCTCAACACGCGCATATTGGTTTTCAAGTCTCGTGACCATCCAGTTTGGAAACCATGCCGTACTAACCGCATAAAAACCAAGCCACAATAGCAATAAAATAAAGCCTACGCGCTTCCCAACACATGCACCTCCAGGCCAAAGCAGGTAAATAATGAGCCCTAGTAAAATTACAAACACTAAAAAAAGTGGATTCAATAAATACTCAAAAAAACCTCTTAACATTGATGCTTGGACTGCACTGACCATGCAAAACCTCCTTGCTTAACGCATCCGTCTCATTGAATATAAGCCAACCAGTGCAAATACTGCCGTTGGCAAAATAGCAGCTAACTCAGGTGACCAATGCAATACATCGGCTAATGGGCCAAAAAAACGATTGGCCAAATGAAAACCAAATCCAACACTTGCTCCTGCAAGTAGCTTTGCACCCATCGTTGATGAGCGCAGTGGGCCAAAGACAAAAGGAATTGCGAGCATCATCATCACAGCTGTTGTCAGCGGTTGAACCAAACGTTGCCAATAAGCCAGTTTATAATGAAAAAACTGCCCTCTCCCATGCTTGGACTGTACATAATGTCTCAGCGCTAAAAAATCCAACTCATCCGGCTGCTTGCCACTCACTCGCAGTGTCACCATGTCAAGGGGTATATCCCAGGGTATATTGTCGACCACTTGCACTCGGGTCTGATTATTGTGGAAAGATGTTTCTTCAATACCATAAGCACGCCATTCGCCTGACTGTTGAGTCAATCGCTCTATTTTTCTAACAAACTGTAATTGGTGGTGAGCATCAAAATGAAATTGTTCAATATTTTGTAGTACTTTATTCGATAGTGCATCTCCTATCACAACAAAATCATTTTTGTTTTTAAGCCAAACGCCATGTAATGTTTGAACAGCTTGTCCATTATTAATAGCTTCCCACCGTTTTTCATTAGCAATCGCTAAAAAACGTGGTGCTAATACTTCGCCCAAAAACGCCACAAAAATGACCACAAGCACAGAGGCTTTAAGCACGGCCCATGTAATGCGCTTAACCGAAACACCTGCGGCTTGCATAACAATGAGCTCACGATGACTCGCAAGATTACCAAGCCCCATAAGTGCACCCAGTAAACATGCAACTGGAAAAAATAAATATACTTCTCCTGGCACAGCCAAAAACATGACAGACAATGCTTGCTTAATATGGTATTGGCCTCGGCCTAAATCATCTAACTCATTAACAAATAAAATAAACAGTTGAAGCCCTGTTAACATCAAAGTAACGAGTGCTATGGTACTCAGTACTGTTCTTGCAATATAACGATCTAGTAACTTCATGAGAGTCTCACTCGGTTTCGCCAAATCAGTCCTAAACCCACCAAAGCCATACTGCCATGTAAACATCCCATGCCTAGCCACCATACAATTTTTCCACTCGCAATCGCATCGCGTACTACAAACATAAAGTTAGCATATAAAATAAACAATAAAATAGCCGGTAATAATCGCGCATACTTTCCTGAACGTGGGTTTACTCGGCTTAGTGGAACACCGACTACAGTTAAAACAATCACCATCAGTGGAATTGAAACTCGCCATACAAGCTCTGCTGCTTTTGCATGTTCATTAGAATCCAACGACCATAAATCAGCTGTTTTCACTGCACGTAAATCACCCGATTTGGGTACAACAACTGGCTCAGGTAAAGGTGTTTCATATTGCTTGAATTTAATCACTCGGTAATCTGCCTGCCCCGGTTGCCCTTGATACGCATGTCCGTTGCTAAGTACTAACTCATGTGAACCTGTGTCAGGATTATCTGCAATGTATGCTCTATCTGCCCACAGCACATCCCATCCTTTTTCTTTATGATGCTTATCTAAACGTGCTAAAAAAACACCTTGTGCTTCCGAGTGTTCACGCTTCATATGCTCAACATAAAATACGGCGTCTCCCCCTGGCAAACCACCAAACTTTCCAGGTTCAAGTGCTTGAATCAACACTTGAATGCCTGTGCTGCGCAATAATTTAGTACGCTCAACTGCAATAGCCGGATTAACCCATAGTAAAATCACAAGCACAATCGCAGCCACACCTGAGGCCATGACCAAGCTATGTTTTAAAAGCCTTGGCGGACCATAGCCACATGCATGCAATACCGTCATTTCACTGTCTGCATATAAACGCCCGTAAGCCAACAATAGTGCCATATAAAACCCAAGCGGCATTAATAAGCCCATATACATTGGTAATTCGAGTGCTAATAATTTTAAAATAAATGCGACAGGAATTTTACCGCTAGCAGCCTTCGCCAAATACCGGACAAATTGATTGCTCATAAAAATGAGCAGCAAAATACTCGTCAACGCAAACAGCGTCACAAATACTTCTTTGGCTAAATAACGAAAAATAAGCACGATTTACTGGTCCCACACACAAAATAAAAGAAGGCTGGCCAATTGACGTAGGCCCCGCTAAAATAACAGTTTTCGCACATTAGAGGAAGTCAACATGACGTACGGACTCATCACAACCCCTACATTTGATGCTGAACATTGCACAGTCATTGGATTCTTTGAAAATAACCCGCTTCCTGTAAAAACAGATGACGCTATACTGAAGCGTCTCACTAAAAAACTCACTCATAAAGGCGATGTAATTTGGCATCAAACCACAGACTCATCGACCTTGCTCGTCCACTGTGGCCATGAAAAAGAAACAACGCTCGAACAACTCTCTCCCATTATTCGTAATATTTTAAACGCGCTTAATCAACAAAAAACAACACAAGCAATTATCTACCTGCCACAAATAAAACAAGTCACGCCGAACCAACAAATTGAATATATGTTGCTCCAATTTGATGCTTTACGCTACACACCACCACACCTTAAAAGCCAACCTAACCCTAATCCACCCACACTTGAATCGATTCAATTTTATCTTGAGTATGCAACCGATAAAGCCATTCCAACAGCCATAGCAACAGCAACAGGTATTTCTTGGACACGCGACTTCGCCAACTTACCTGCAAATCAGTGCACTCCAAGCCACATCGCAAAAGAAGCGGTTGCTTTTGCAAAGCAACACAAATCTTTAAGCACACGTGTCCTTGAACGCAAAGACATGCAAAAGTTGGGTATGAATTCATTTCTTTCTGTCAGTAATGGCAGCGATGAACCCCCCAAACTCGTTGAAATTCAATATACCGGCACTCACAGCGACAAAGCACCGATTGTTTTGGTTGGCAAAGGGATTACTTTTGATTCTGGCGGTATTTCATTAAAACCTCCCAAAGGCATGCACGAAATGAAATACGATATGGCAGGTGCAGCCAGTGTTTTAGGCGTAATCAAAGCATGTACACTGATGAAATTACCCCTAAATGTAACTGGGTTACTTGCCTGCAGTGAAAATATGCCTGGCGGCAATGCAACCAAACCTGGGGATGTGATTACCAGCATGCTCGGGAAAACTATTGAAATCACCAACACCGATGCCGAAGGCCGTTTAGTACTTTGTGACACGCTCACTTACGCTGAGCGCTTAAAACCTGAACTTGTGATTGACATCGCAACACTAACCGGTGCTGTGATTGTCTCGCTCGGTCGCTGGGCCAGTGGACTGATGACTGAGGATGAAAGACTCGCTGAGCTGTTTGAAATAGCCGGCCGTGAGAGTTGTGACCCTGCTTGGCGTCTGCCGCTTAATAGCTATTATCAAGAAGCACTCGAAAGCCCTGTGGCTGACATGATTAATGCTTCACTAGATGGTGAGGCTGGCAGTCTAACAGCCGCTTGTTTTTTATCAAATTTCACTAAGAATTTCCGTTGGGCTCACTTAGATATTGCAGGGACTGCTTGGAATACCGGTAAAAAACACAATGCAACCGGGCGGCCTGTACCTCTTTTAATGAACCTTTTACGACATCTTGCTCATGCGCATTGATTTTTATGTGGTTGAAGATGAACATCCTGACGCACCCAGGCGTGTTGCCGCACGCCTGCTTGAAAAAGTGTACACACAAAACTTACGCGCCTGGGTATTGTGTGCGAGCCAAACAGACGCTGAAAAACTTGATGATTGGCTTTGGGGTTATAAAAAAAACAGTTTTTTACCCCATAGCTTAACCTCGGATATTCCTGAAGGCTTAAATCCACCAATTCAAATTAGCGCTCATAACACCGCACCCAAAGACAATACCTTTGATGTATTGCTTAATCTTCGAGAAGAAATGCCGGCTGATTATGCCGCATTTAAGCGCATCCTCGAGTTAGTTCCACATCATCAGAAAAATGCGGGTCGTACACGCTACAAAGCCTATCGCGACCAGGGATTTTCAATCCACAAACATGTTATTTAAACGGCGCTCATTAGCGCTTATATGCTAACTCAAAACCCATCACTAACAAGATTTAATCTTTAAATCATACTTTAAATTAGATATATTGATTAATCTCGCTTTATTCTTGTAATAGATAACATAAGGATTTTATTATGATAGACAGCAGTGATAATACGGCTAGTGCTACCCCTCCCGAAAGCATCACAGAAAAGCTACGACGACTAGAGCGCACTGTCAATCACGAAAAAATGCGCATATTACATAGTGCAAATCCACGCGAAAAATCTGTAGCCTATAACACAGCATTAGATGCATTCAAGCAAGCAAAAGAAGACTACCAAAAAGAAACCGGCCAAACATACGTCGCACCTAGCTCAAGTCCACACAGAATGTATGCACCCGCGCGAAAATTATCATCCGATGCGGCTAGCGAAGAAATAACGCGTCAGCAAGAAGCTAAACACACGACATCCACAACAACACCAACACTCAAATAATGCGCAATGCGCTTAGAAATAAAAGCTTGCATATTCTAAGCGCCATACTGCTCCATTAAATAAGCAGCAATCGCTTGAATGCCCATGGCCTCTCCACCCTCAGGTTTTCCAGGCGTTGTTTTCAAATTCCAAGCCATTAAGTCACAATGCATCCAGGGTATATCCTTTTGAATAAAGTGCTCCAAAAACAAAGCAGCCGTAATCGCACCCGCATATGAAGAACTTGCTGAATTGACTAAATCGGCAATGCTTGAGTCCAATAGTTGCGTATATTTTTGATAAAGCGGCAAGCGCCAGACTGGATCTTGCATCTCATCCGAGTGCGCAACAACATCTTCTGCAAACGCATCATTATTGCTAAACATGGCCGTAATATCTGTACCCACAGCAATACGAGCAGCACCTGTTAACGTTGAAAAATCAATTAACAAATCAGGCTTATGCTCACAGGCTTTAGTGAGCGCATCTGCAAGTATCAAACGCCCCTCTGCATCGGTATTATCAATCTCAACTGTGAGACCATTGCGCATGGTAATCACATCGCCTGGGCGATAGGACGACGCACTCACCGCATTTTCAACAGCTGGAATATAAAGCTCCAAATAAACCGGCAGTTTTATTGCCATTATCCACTGTGCAAGGCCGATGGCATTGGCTGCCCCACCCATGTCTTTTTTCATGAGTCGCATACCACTCGAAGATTTTAAATCAAGCCCCCCTGAATCAAAACACACACCCTTTCCAACCAAACTCACCCGCGGATGTGTTTCATCGCCCCAAGTAAGAGATGCTAAACGTGGCGCCTCAGCTGCCGCCCGCCCAACAGCATGAATTGCTGGATAATTAGCTTTTAACAGCGCTTCTCCTACACAGCTCTCATAATCAGCGCCATATAATTTAGCCATTTCTTCGACTGATTTTGCAAGTGCCTCAGGCCCCATATGATTGGCAGGTGTATTAATCAAATCTCGGGTTTTAAAGATAGCCGATGTTTCAGCCAATATTTTAGACCACATATCTTGCTTTAAAATCAACACCCGAGGCTTTGCCTCTACTTTTTGATAACTATCAAATCGATATTGAGCAAGTGCCCAAAGCACTGCTGCACGCTCTGACAACAAAGCCTCGACCTGATAAATACCTGCCGGTATTTGGGTCACCGCTTTAGCAATAGCATCAGCTTCTGAATGATTTCCAAGTCCAACATATACCCTAATAATATGACCATCAGTATCTCCAACAACTGCCCATTCACCTGACTTTGCTTCAAACTGTTGCAGTTTAACGATTGCTTTATCCGCAGCTCCAACCGCATCAAAACTCGCAACCAATATTAAAGGTATCGCATCCAGCTCATCTGTTTGATAAAAAATATTCGCTTCCATCATTTCTCCAAAAGTTGACCTCTAAACTGCCCAAACCGCATGCCAGTTACAGCAAGGCATACAAAATAAAGTACACCGGCAGAAAACACATAACCGAATAAACGCATAAAACGATGCCCCATTGTAAGACGCATCCAACTCTCTAAGTCACCAGCAGCCCATGCCAAATAAACGCCAAGCACTACATTGGCAACACATAATTGCAACAAAAAACGTCTCCATCCAGGAGAAGGCGAATATGAGCCGCGCCTCCACAATAAAATCAACAAGCTCAATGCATTCACATAGCCTGAAATGGATGACGCGAGCGTCAAGCCTGCATGTTCAAGCGGCCAAATTAAAGATGCACACAAAGCTGTGTTTAAAAGCATACAAACAGCACCCACTTTAACCGGCGTCTTAATATCTTGTTGTGCATAAAATCCAGGGGCAAGAACTTTAACCATCATAAATGCCGGCACCCCTAAAGCAAGCGTAATTAAACTTTTCTGCGTTTGTAAAACATCAAACGCTTTAAATGCACGATAACCAAAGAAGCTCGATAAAAGAGGCATCCCCAATAAAATCAGTCCTATTGCTGCCGGCACACCAATGAGGAGCAACAAACGCAGCCCCCAATCAATTGATCGCGAAAAATATGCTGTACTTTCTTCAATATGTTTTCGAGACAAGTGCGGCAAAATAACCGTTGCAATTGCAACACCAAATACACCGAGTGGAAAATCAATCAATCGGTCTGTATAAAAAAGCCACGTTACACTGCCAACCTGCAAAAAGGATGCAAAGACGGTATCTACTAATAAATTAAGTTGTGCGATAGAAACACCAAACAATGCGGGCAACATCAGCTTTAAAACACGTAAAACACCGGGGTCTTTAAACATCACACGTGGGCGCATTAAAAAACGATGATGTGCTAGAAATGGCACTTGAACCAAAAGCTGCAAACATCCCCCCAATAATACTCCCCAAGCAAGGGCTGTTATCGGTATCGATACATAGGGTGTTAAATAGAAAGCAGCTGAAATTAACACAATATTTAAGATAATGGGTGTCAGTGCTGGCACACCAAAATATCCGTACGTATTCAGCACAGCGCCTGCCATAGCGGTCAATGAAATCAACATCAAGTAAGGTAAGGTTAAACGTAACATATGTGTTGCAAGTAAGGTCCTTGATGCATCTTCTCCAAACCCTGGTGCGAAAACAAAAATAATGCCAGGCGCAATCAACTCACCTATCAATACCACACCCAAAAGCACCAGCCCTAAATTACCTGCAATACGTGCTAAAAATAACCGAACTTCATCCATTGAACGATTGGTTTGATACTCACTCAGCACAGGCACAAACGCTTGAGAAAATGCCCCTTCTGCAAACAAGCGCCGCATGAAGTTAGGAATACGAAATGCGATGACAAAAGCATCCATTCCCGCAGCAGCACCAAAGCATTGGGCAAGCACCATATCACGCATAAACCCCATAATACGCGAACAAAAAGTCAGCAGTGATACTACCGAGGTTGAACGCAACAAGCCTCTCTTTTTTTGAACGATATTTTCTGTAGAATCACCTGTAGAATCAATAGAGCTCATTTGAATTTAATCTCTTGCTATCACCTGCATATATTTGCTCTAATAATACCTGAATTCATTCACAACATCTTCTAAAATCATATGAAACGTTTTGCCTTCATGATTTCAGACCGAACAGGTCTAACCGTTGAATCACTCGGAAACAGTCTACTTTCACAATTTGAAGATGTTGTGTTCGAAAAAGAGACCATGCCCTATATTGATACGCGTGAAAAAGCAGAAGCAGCGCTTAAAAAAATTAATACTTGTGTGGGAGATGCAAAACCTATTGTATTTGTCACACTCATTAACACAGAAATTGCTGATTGCTTTAAAGAAGCCAATGCCTGTGTACTTGATTTATTTGGGACATTTTTAAGTCCTCTCGAACAAGAGCTTGGTGAAAAATCCTCTTATACCGTGGGAAAAACACATGGACTCGCAGATATCAAAACCTATGACCATCGAATTGATGCCATTAACTTTGCACTAGAACATGATGATGGTATCCAATTTAAAGGCTATCAAAACGCCGATATTATTTTAGCGGGTGTCTCTCGCTCAGGAAAAACACCCTGCTGCTTATATATGGCACTTCAGTTTGGTGTATTTGCTGCAAACTACCCATTTACAGATGACGATTTACGCTGCACGACACTGCCTAAAGCATTAAGGCCTTACCGAAAAAAACTCTTTGGCCTCACCATCGACTGTGAGCGCCTGGAGAATATTCGAACAGCGCGCAGGCCGGACAGTCAGTATGCCTCATCTGGCCAATGCAAAACTGAAATAGGACAAATTGAAAAGCTCTATATCGATGAAAGTATTCCATACCTAAATTCAACGCATTATTCCATTGAAGAAATTACAACCAAAATTATGGCTCAAGCTAAAATTCAGAGACGACTTTAAATAGTTTCTTATTGTTTAATAAAAAAAGATAATTATATAAACCCATACATAATTTGTTTTAATATAAAACAAATTGTAATTAAGCTCGATTTGAAGGATACTTTTTACTTCACCCGATAATAGGCCTTCATCAACAATATGACATCATCAAAAACGCTTAAATCATCTAAAAAAGTTCAATTTAATATTCCAAAACCTTTAGAAGTGGTATTTGAATTAACAGACTCAACAAGTAGTTACCACAATATCCACTTTCCATTTACGACTCAAACAACAAACGCCACAAAAATCAATACACTCTTTGATGCAATCCATGCCATTCGAGCATTAACTCTCACACTCGACAGTTTAGATGAAAATAACCTTCGAACTCTTCGAGAAAATTTAGGAATATTGCTTCAACTTGACTGTATTTCTCAAGGAACAAAATCTGAGTTCAAAAAAAGGGTCTATCTTTTTTTTGATAGGATGATTGCACATGCTCCCTTAAATAACACCACATTAGGCCAACCAGGAAGTGATCATTACATCGAAAAACTTACTGAACTGAACTCAAAAATAAAACGTATTAATCATATACTCAATATTTTAAATATCCGTAAAATATCACTCAAACTTTCTCTCTTTACACCCGAAAACATCAAGGTTCCGTTTTATATCAGCAACTCGGACTTACCTTCATCAGCTCTCGACTTTCAACATAGTCTTGATGTCAGTGCTGTTGAAAATATACATCGATGGACAACACATTTTAAAACGCTTTATCCAGCACAATTACAAGACTATCTTGCCAAAATGCTCGGCCTCATTGAGCGCCTTGAAAACGATAGCACGCGGCAAATGATACTCACACAATTAAAAACATTTATCACCCATTTTGAAAGTACCGGTTATGGGCATCAAGCAGCACTGTTTTCAGAAATGTTACACATGGGTGAGCAAAGCCCTTTTAGAAATCATCCAGCAGAGTACCAGCAATTAACCACGCAGCTCGAAACACTTCTAACACCATCAGCAACTTTTAATGCTGACTTTCTTCATTTTCGTCAAGCTCTAACACAAGCGATAAACCAACCTCACATCCATAACGAAAAACTGCTACACACACTGCTACATTTTCAGCTCAATCATCCCCACGATAAAAACACCCCTCAAGCCAAAATAATTGAAACATATATCAGTCGATGTCTTGCGCGTATTTCAACACCTTTACCAGAAGCGTTGCAAAGCACGTTTGATGACCTTTTAGCAACATATCACCCATCTATTCCCAATACACATGCCCCACATAAAAATACGTATAAAGCTATGTATCTCGAACAGTTGATGAATATTATTCAAACAAGTCCAGAAAAAACATATTTAGAATGTGTAAGAATAACGTTGGAAAATGGGAATATTCCGAATCAAATTGAACCGTCTATCCATCACGCTTTAGATAGACCAAACACTCAATCCCAAGCCTTTTTTTGCCAAACTAAACATCGCTTTACAGACTTTATAAGCACACTCATAGCAGCGGAGCCCAATTACGAAATGATGACATCAACTGTCTCATGCGCGAACACATCACACATATAAGCCAACAAAGCACGTAGGTGAAATTCATGCACTATATTGCTCAGTTTTTTTATGCTTCGCCGATTACCCTACTTTAAGAATAACCGACGAAAGCCAGTAACCCATGATTTAGCTAAACCTCGGGTTATACAGACCAAAGCGCCATAAAATCTGTCACAGACATTGCCATCAAAGCACGCGGATTATCCATCAAATCAAAAATTTCATGGGCTTTATCTGATGTAAACTGTGTATTAAGATTACGCTTAAATTTATCTAATAAGACCGAAGTACCTTCTTGTCGACGTCTGCGATGTCCAATCGGATATTCAACCGTCACACATTCAGTTGAAGTACCATCTGCAAAAAAGATTTGTATGCTATTTGCAATCGAACGCTTTTCTGGATCGTGATAATCACTCGAAAATTGAGAAGATTCTGAGACTTGCATTTTAGCGCGTAAGTTATCAATCATAGGATTTGAAGCCATATCATCTTCATAATCTTCAGCCACTAAGTTACCCGTTAATAGTCCAACCGCAACCATGTATTGTAAGCAATGATCTCTATCAGCAGGATTATGTAGCGCACCCTCCTTGCTTATAATACGAATCGCTGACTCATGTGTTACAAGCTCAATACGCAGAATTGTATCTAATTTATCTTTGATTTCAGAATGCAAGCGCACGGCACACTCAACTGCAGTCTGTGCATGAAACTCAGCAGGATAAGAAAGCTTTAATAGTATATTCTCCATCACATAGCTGTCATAACCACGTTGAAAAACAAATGGCTTTTGATTCATACTCACATCATAAAAACCCCACTGCTTGGCCGTAAGTGCACTGGGATACCCCATTTCACCTGCCTGAGTCATCAGAGCCAAACGCACGGATCGTGCTGTTGCATCTCCTGCGGCCCATGACTTCCGAGAACCTGCATTCGGTGCATGACGATACGTTCTTAAACTTTGTCCATCAACAAATACTTGTGAGAGCGTTTGCTTCACTTCATCAAGACTTGCACCCAACAAAACAGAAGCAACCGCTGCACTCGCTGCTTTCACTAAAATAACATGATCAAGCCCGACACGGTTAAAACTATTTTCAAGCGCTAAAATACCTTGAATTTCATAGGCTTTAATCATGGCCACTAACACTTCTTCCATGCTCAAAGCAGGATTTCCTGCTTGAATACGTTCTCGACTCACATAATCAGCAACAGCCAAAATAGCACCTAGATTATCCGAAGGATGCCCCCATTCAGCAGCAAGCCAGGTGTCATTAAAATCAAGCCAACGTACCATAATCCCGATATTAAATGCCGCTTGAATAGGATCAAGTTCATACGATGTTCCTGGAACCCGAGAACCACCCAATAAAACTGCACCCGGTACAACAGGCCCTAGCAACTTAGTACATTCAGGAAAATTTAATGCGAGCATTGCACAACCCAAGGCGTCCATGAGACACAAGCGCGCGGTCTCGAAGGCTTCTGTACTTGTAATTGATGCATTCAATGCATACTCTGCAATCTCTTGAATGACTTGATCATAATCGGGCTTGATATTTGCTTCGACTGCATTTTTTGGGGTTTTAGAAATCATTTCTAGGCTTACCTCAGACATGTTCACCTCGTGCACTTATTTCAACAAAAGCTCGTGCTTCAGGACCAATATATTCAGATGCTGGACGAATCAAACGATTATCAGCCCGCTGCTCAAACACATGAGCGGCCCAGCCCGTTATGCGTGATATCACAAAAATAGGCGTAAATAATGCGGTTGGAATACCCGCAAAGTGGTACGCTGACGCACTATAAAAATCAAGGTTCGGAAATAACTTTTTCTCTCTCCACATCGTTGCTTCAATACGCTCTGATACAGGGTAAAGCACTGAGTCTTGCGTTGAGTCCGCTAAACGCTTTGACCAAGACTTAATAATATCTGAACGTGGATCACAAGTGGTATAAACGCGATGGCCAAACCCCATAATCTTGATTTTATCTGCCAGCATATGCATTAACCCCTGCTCTGCTTCATCAGCGGTTTTAAACCGCTCAATCAAGTCCATTGCCGCTTCGTTTGCACCACCGTGCAGTGGCCCACGCAATGTGCCAATTGCACTCGTAATACAGGAATAAAAATCAGACAAAGTTGCAGCAGTTACACGCGCTGCAAATGTAGATGCATTAAACTCATGTTCAGCATATAAAATAAGCGAAACATTCATCATATCGCGCACCAAATCCGTTGGCCTCTTTCCATGCAGCAATGCCAATAAATGTCCACCAATACTCACTTCTTCACTCTGCCCATCAATTTCATGATGATTAAAATGATATTGATACCAATAACATAAAATGCCTGGAAATAACGCAAATAATCTATCTGCAACCTGTTCTTGTTCTGAAAAATGATGCTCAGGTTCGATGGTTCCCAAAAAAGAGGTGGCTGTTCTTAAAACATCCATTGGATGTGTATTTTTAGGAATTAATCGTAGTATATTTTTTAATGTTTCAGGAAGTGACCGTAATGATACCAATTGTTGCGTATAAGTATTTAACTCATCCTCAGTCGGTAAATAACCTCTCATCAACAAAAACGCCACTTCTTCAAACGAAGCATACGCGGCTAAATCATCAATCGAATAACCTCGATAATTCAAACCAGAACCAGCATGACCCACGGTGGCAATTGCTGATTCGCCTGCAATAATTCCTGCTAACCCTTGTGCTTTATTAGCCATCGACTGTTTCCTCCCATGCATCCATTTTTTGCTCAAAAGCGGTGTAATTCAGCACCTGATAAAGCTCCTCTCGTGTCTGCATCTCGTCTATCATATTTTGCTGCGTTCCATCTTTTAAAATGGCCTGATAAACATCAAAAGCAACTTTTGACATTGCACGAAATGCACTCAGAGGATAAAGTAAAAGTTGCACACCCGCGGCTGCCAGCTCATCTTTTGTGAATAAAGGTGTTTGTCCAAATTCTGTAATATTAGCAAGCACAGGCACAGAAACAGCTGTTGTAAACTGCTGGTATTCATCGAGTGATGTTAGTGCTTCAGGAAAAATCATATCCGCACCTAATTCAACATAATATGCAGCGCGATCAAGAGCTGCTTGCATACCATGAACAGCATAAGCATCTGTTCGGGCCATTAATATAAAATCAGGATCTATTCGTGCATCAACAGCTGCTTTAATACGATCGCCCATTTCTTTTTCAGAAATGATGGTTTTATTCGGTCTATGTCCACAGCGTTTAGCCGTACGTTGATCTTCTATATGAACCGCTGCAACACCCGTATGTTCCATTTGACGAATGGTACGAGCAACATTAAGTAAGTGTCCAAATCCTGTATCTATATCAACCAATAGCGGAAGCGTTGTTGTGTCCGTAATACGCCTCACATCTTCGAGCACATCACTTAATCCTGTCATCCCCAAGTCGGGCAATCCATAGGAAGCGTTCGCAACACCGGCCCCAGACAAATACAGTGCCTCAGCACCAGCAGCTTCAGCCAATCGCGCTGCATATGCATTAATAACACCCAACAATTGAACAGGAATTGGCTGATTGACACGCGAGCGCAAAACCTTTCCTTTAGAATCAAACACAATAAACACTCCTTGTTTGTTGCTCTATTTTTTAGATAAGGGCTAAAGTTCAGTACTTGAGGCTCTAGCTAACTTAGCGCAACTTATTTAGGCTATCTAAATCAATTCAAAAACGTATTTGTCGTAAGTCATTACACACATGAATACTCAACTTTCTCTCAATATCAATATGCTGAGGAAAAAACGCCCTCGTCAAAACCATGTTATTATTTATCAATAAGCGCTAAAAGCTTGTACTTATGACACTATGGCTTGCACTACGTTTTAATTCTCCTTCTTCATCTCTACTCGCATCATGAGTATGCTTTTGGTGTTTCTCCATGGCCAACATATGAGAAAGAGGAGGAGAAGAAGAAATAGGTGACCCATCAGACGTAAATCGACTAGAGCTCGGCTGAGAAAAGAACCCCAAAGAACAGCTTCTTTCAATAGGTATGCCATTTATAGGTAGTTCTTTTTCCTGTGAATCTTCAACATCTGATAAAGACTCGTCCTGTGAATCTTCAGCATCTGATTCTGATACAGTATCTTGCTGAGTCTCACTTTTGACTGAAACATCTTCAGAGGAAGTACCTTCTGATGAATCATATGCGACCCGCGCACCCTCTGAAATGACACTGTTATCACATGAAGAAGTCAAAGTAGACAATGAGCCACTCGGCAAAGTAAGAGGCCTATTACGAGCACGAGCACGTGCAAGTGCTAAATCTTCACTAAAACGCATTTCAATAAGACTAAAGCCATCACTCTCATTGTCAAAACGTCTTTCAGGACAATAATCTGCCAAGCACGATAAAATACGTCCCCAAATTGTATGTACGCAGGTGCCTGAAGGTAAGTTTCCTGAAGACATCATGCTAAATAAATTACCTAAGGTTGTATAGTCAATCATTTGACTGTTTGTATTCGTACCTTTCAAACAGACAATTTGATTTTCTAAACGATGTCGCTCCTCAGCTCCTCCTGGCCAGCCTCGCATCTCAGTATATTCAACTAAAAAATGAGCTGTATAAGCTTCGAGCGCTTCAGCCTGTAATTCGATTAAAGCTGCATAAATTTGTGCACGATTTGGATGCTCAACTCTAACCCCTACTGATGCTGACACTTGCTGAATAATTTCTGCTTTGTGTGTCTTCTCGGTCACTTGATATTCAATCAATAAGGCCTGTTCAACAGAGCGCCATAATTTATCAAAAGTTGTCCGCATAATAGCAGGCTCATCATAACGGACACCCCGAGAATCTGTGGAAGTCACAAAGTATTGATCATAGCCATCTAATAAAAGACGATTATCTTGTGGCGAATCACAGTGAGTAGCTGCTAATACTTTTCTTTCAGCCGTTGTGAATAGGCGTGTTGGTAAAAAAGTGCCATCTTCCTGTAAATCATTTTTATCAGGCATCCACAAAAAACCTGTTCCAGCTTCACAACTTGCTTTCGCCATTTGATAATGACGCTCTAAATTTGGAAAAAGAATTTCAACAAAGTTAAAGTGCTTTGTAACCCGACCATGCTTATCCGTTAAATTGAAGCAGGGGATAAGATAATCAAACTGCTCTTGACTGATAAAATGCCCATCATAAGCTGCTCTAACAAGCTCAGCAAAAGCATGAGCCAAAGCAGCACATTCTTCACTACGCAAAGTAAGATCCAAAACATCATCGGCAGGGACATACTTTAACTGGCCTTCCCACCTCAAACGCAGTAATTCTTTCATGTACGAAAAATAAAGATGAATCTCTGGGAGTGCTTCGCCATCTTCAAGAAATTCAGGCAACAAACGTTTTGTAAGGTGCTTAATAACCGTTGTAATATTATGCTCAACGGTATCAGGCGTTTTACGGTAACGCGCATTAAGTGCTCTTATCTGAGTCATTTGCTCATTGCTAAAGCTAAAAGGCCGTCCTGATTTTTGACAATTAGGACGCAACGCTTCACAAGCATCTTGATATGCTCTATTTAGACTAACATATTGCGTAGAACGCTCAGATGGAGACAATGCGTTTTTATCTGCATCAAATTTTCTGCGCAAAAACGAACGTGCACTTAAAATTTCAGAATCTAGGTTAGAGATAGCAACCTTGAGCGATTGATTTAAAATGCCGAAAAATTTGTGAATTTCAGTAACTTCCATGACAATAACATCACGAGCTTAAAACTAAAGTTGTCATTATATAGTAATATTATATTTTTTCCATAAAAAAAAGCAGCTTTTTAGGGCTGCTTTAAAATAAAATCCTGACGATGACCGACTTTCACATGGTGAAACACCACACTATCATAGGCGCAGGTCCGTTTCACTGCTGAGTTCGAGATGGGATCAGGTGGGGCCAGACCGCTATGGTCGCCAGGAAACTGGGACTCGAGATATTTATCTCGAGGGTAACTTGTTAGAATGCTTGCCTCTTATTTCTCTATGCTATCAGATGATATGGCCAAGTCGTTTGGCTCATTAGTACAGGTTAGCTTCACACATTACTATGCTTCAACACCCTGCCTATCAACGTCGTAGTCTTCAACGTGCCTATTGGGAAAACTCATCTCAAGGGAGGCTTCCCGCTTAGATGCTTTCAGCGGTTATCCCGTCCGAACTTAGCTACCCGGCAATGCAACTGGCGTCACAACCGGTACACCAGAGGTTCGTCCACTCCGGTCCTCTCGTACTAGGAGCAGCTCTTCTCAAATCTCAAACGCCCACGGCAGATAGGGACCGAACTGTCTCACGACGTTCTAAACCCAGCTCGCGTACCACTTTAAATGGCGAACAGCC
>JARGPP010000014.1 GCA_029210085.1 Legionellaceae bacterium
AGCTTCAAGCTCTGCTTTTTCTTCTTCTGTTATGTGTATTCTTTTCATGCTGCGAAGCATGATCCTCTCAACATGAAAAATCAAGCATTTTCAAAGATCACGGGTATAGATATCATGATTGTCTGATCGATATTTTTTAAATAACGGGCTTAAATTAGCTTTCAATTGACATTAAATTGACATTCCCTACAATGCTTTTAAATTAAAGTTTGTTTTTTTATAATACAATAAAATCAAATAAGGTCATATTGTTATGGGAATAAGAGACGAAGCAAAAAAGTGTGGGCGAGCAAGTTCTGACTTAGATAAGAGAATGTTTGATACTGCAGGAAATAGGTTAGATATAGATGATAATGAAAAAGCGTCTATTCTTGAAAGGGCAGATTGGATAGGGCGTGAGTTTTCACGTTTATCGGAGCTGTTAGAAGCGAGCCCCCGTGATACCCGGTTATCGAACCAGTTGGCTGATATTTATTATGATTGGGGTATACATTGTAAGCAACAAGCTTGGTTCCATGATGGGTTGATAGCGCGTGATACAAATGCTCGACAAAGTGCAATATTGGCCAATCAAGAGGCGATTCAAAAAATGGAGCGGGCTTATGCATTGTATTCAACACAGCGGGCAAAAAACGCAACTCATGTTTGGGTTGTGCAATATAAAAAAGATGCTCAATTGGCCAGTGATCCAATGTATCAACTATCAACTCACGACGTCTCATCGAATCAGCTGACTCAGGTCAGTCAGTTAAGTCAGCTTAAAGAAAAAGTGGACGATACTTTTGAATCATCAGAGTCATCAGAAGCATCTGACTCAGATGATTCTGACTATATACCTGATGCAGTATTTAAATCTACAACATCTAAACGTACCGTCAAAAAAGAAGTGCAGTGGGTACCCAAGAAAAAAAGTAAAGTTGAAGATGACGCCGATATTGGCGGGATATTGAGAAAATTAAAAAAAGAAATCACAGTTTGGAGTCAAGCAAGTTCTGATTTAGATAAGAGCATGTTCGATGCTTTAGGACATGTCTTAGAGATAAATGATGATGAGAAAGCATCTATTCTTGAAAGAGCAGAACTGATTGGTGGCCAGTTTCAACGTTTGGTCACCGAATTAAAAAGGGTACCTGAAGACGTACGTGTATCTAAATCATTGGCAGATGTTTACTTTAATCACGGGCTGCATTGTAAGCAACAAGCTTGGTTTCATAGTGGTTTTATGTCGCGTGATGTTGACGCTTGGCACCATGCAATAGTAGCGAATCACGAGGCTATTCAAAATATGAGGCAGGCACATGGGTTGTATCAAACAAAAAAAGAACAGGATGATACGGAAAAACTGATAGTACAATATGAAAAAGATGATAATTTTGCAAGAACTGCAGCACCTATCGCAGCACATCCCAGGTTATTAGAAAGAATAATCGTATCTTTACAGAGGGGTGGTCCTGAAATAAATGTAGAGCAAATCAGCTCCAGGGTGGCTGAAAAAGTAGGTAGAGAGGAAAATTTACCAGTAACGTTAAGACCTGATTCGACCTACTCTAAATTTTTATCGATTTCAAGCGCTCCGGTTCAACCTGACCTCGTAACATCGTCAACTGGCGCGCCATCATTTTTACATGCATTAACCGTTAATACTGAATCTCCCAGAACTTCAGTGCCGTCTATGTCTTCAGTGTCTTCCGGGCCTTTATCTTGTGCGAGTGCACCTGGCAATTTATATTTGAGAAAAAAACAAAAAGGGTATTGTAAGCCTTTTTTTGCAACAGAAAGTGTAGGCGATCTCTCTGAATCAAGCGCTCAAAATTCAGCTCCTTTATCGACAAACTCTACTGACTCTACAAATGGCTACTCATAGGATGATATGACTGACTAGAAATGGTTGCTAGAGGCACGCAGTATCTTTTTAAGTTAAAGGTGAGGAGATACTGTGGGCAATGAGGCATCGCAGTTTTCTAAGAGTAGCTCATACAGCTCTGGTTTTTTATCTTGGCAAATGCTCATCACCGTGTTTGCAAGTGCATCAAATTTTTCTGGGGCATATTTTTTGCGCAATTTTTTAAGAGTCTGATTTAAGTAATCAATTTCCACATCATATCGAACATAATCGCTTAAAAATTTTGATGTGATAAAGGGGGACAGTGCCTGGAGCATTTCTGTAGCGCCAAGAGAAATAGCATAGATGAAAAAGTCTTGGTCTTTGCTGTTAACAAGAGACGTGAGTTTAGGCTCGAGTTGAATCAGTGCTATTGCTAGTTCTATTTGTCCTGATTGAATTGCACTGTGCAAAATGGAGTGGTCATTTTTATCTTGTAACGTTAAGTGTGCACCGGCATATCGTAATTGTTCTATACAGGCAATTTTTTCTGATGCACTTGAGTAGTGTGGAGACATGGCAATGGCATGCAGTACACTTACCCCCATTTTCCTGGTGTATTGGTTGGGGTTAGCCCCTTTTGCCAACAAGGCGGAGAGAGTGTTTTCATCGGCCATCCAGCACGCAAGGTGTAACAGGGTCGGGTTTTCTTGTTGGTGTTGGGGCAGGACATGTCCTCTGGCATCATGCGCTAAAATAGGTAAATTTATAGTGTGAATATTTAAAGCATCAAAAACGGGCTTAGAAAAGGTCAAACCTGCGGGCATTCGTAATACTTTCAGAAATTTCGGGTCTAACTGAATATTTCTAGGCGTATAAGCATATTGTTGTCGTTTCTTTTGCGATGTCTCATCATTATCATCTGGGTTTAAAAACACTTTTGATTCAAACGTGTACTCTTCACCATAAAAAGGAAGTAGCTGCTGGCCAGCTCGAATCGTTATGCCTCTTGGGATGGCATAAATCACACGATTTGCATAAGGTCGAACTTCGATGTTAGCTAATGTTTGACATGGGGCGCAATTGGCCTTTCTTGGCCAAAACTCTTCATCCTCTCTTGGAATGAGTGCAGTATTGCGGCTTAACTGAAAACTATTATAAAAAACATGATCTGTCAGTGAGTTTTCTTTTCTAGAGCCTTCTTCAGGGACTGCTTCTATTGTCCCAAAATATTCTCCAAGTAGCCTTGGGCCTTTCATATCGACTTTTGCAAAAGCGCCCCAATAGCTCGGTTGATTCGGCTCTTGGAGTGCAGCAACAGCCTTAATTTCAATGCATTCAGACTCTATGTCTGCGAAGTCAGCTAGGCTACAATTAGCCTGATAATGGTAAAAGCTTTTTTGCAGGCGTATTGCCTCCATAAAGTCGTCACCCAGAGAAATAGGTGGGCGCACCGACACCTTAGGCATTTTTTTCTTTGCCTTAAGTGCGTTAGAAGAGATAACAACAGATTGCTGCCGCTTACTCGTTGTTTTTTTATTTTGGGGTGAAGTTTTACTAACCGCTTTAAATAAATGAGGGGTGTAGTCTTCGTTAAAAAACAAACTGTTTTTTTTTGGTGCTTTCCTTAGTGAGTGTTTGGTATTTTTGCTTATTTTATAGGTTTTTTTCATTACTTGAAATCACAATATTTACTTTATGTTCTTATTGTACTTTATTTAGTCTTAATGGTAAAGGTGCGAGGTATTTAACTTTAGAAAAAATTGCTCTAGTATGGCCAGCATAGTTAATATGGTGTGTGTTGAAAATACGAGAATTTATGCCTGAGTTACCAGAAGTAGAAACTGTTTTACAAGGGGTAAAACCTCACATTGAAAGTCAGATTATTCAAGATGTGGTGATACGCCAAGATAAATTACGTTGGCCAATACCACCTTATTTTCGTAACCAATTAATACAACAGAAAATCGGTACTTTATCTCGTCGGGCTAAATATTTATTAATGCCAGTTGGAGCAGGGACCGTTATTTTACACCTGGGAATGTCAGGTAGCTTGCGTATTGTAGATAGAGAAAAATCACCTGAACGGCATGATCATGTTGATATTATTTTTTCTGATACGCATTTATTAAGGTATAACGACCCACGTCGTTTTGGATGTGTGTTATGGACGGATGCGGCGATTTTAAAGCATACTTTATTTAAGCATCTAGGACCTGAGCCATTAACGGATGACTTTTCTGCCGATTATCTATACCAGGCCATAAAAAATCGTAGTGCCGCGATTAAAACACTGCTGATGAACAATCAAGTTGTGGTTGGTGTGGGTAATATTTATGTGGCAGAAGCACTTTTTATTGCTCAAGTTCATCCTTTGATCCCAGGAAAAAAGCTATCCAAACGCACGTGTCTTCGTTTGGTGAGAGCGATTCAGCAGGTACTGGATGCTGCAATTCAAGAGGGAGGAACAACCATTAAAGATTTCTCAAATAGTGAAGGGAAGCCTGGGTATTTTACACAAGCATTACAAGTCTATGGCCGGGCTGGTTTGCCTTGTCTGCAGTGTCAGCAGCCTCTACAGTCGATTAAAGTCGGGCAGCGCAGCACGGTTTTTTGTCCTCATTGTCAAAAGAAAGGATAAGATATTTTGAAAACCTAGCGAGAGTCCCGTTTTTTGAATTGATTCATCAAATAAGGAATGGAACACCAGCCAATTAAACCTTCTATCACTAAAACAAGTCCGACTATCATAAAAAAGAGTTTACTCATACCGATTAATGCTGCGAAAAATAAGACAGCACCAATAATGGCACGGTTAATCCTATCGGTTTTATTAATATTACATTTTTTTAGAAACATTTGGATTCTTCTTATGGTTGTTTTTGTAAAGAGTAAATTATACTTTCTATGACACTACATTATTTTTTAATTGAGAATCAATATAATTGTTTTGTTGCTATTGCTGCGTGTTAATAAAAGCCTCTTAATTGCCTTTCGTGTCCTTAAAGTTTCCAGATAGAGTTAAAAGTGATTTTCATGTATGATGCCCAGCTTTTTGAGTGAGTGTTTTATGATGACAGATATTGCAACACAAACAGATTTCGATACATCCACACAAGTTTCGAATCATCCGGTACAGCAATTACAAGCTTTATCTTATCGTGTTGAAATCGATGCAACTGCATTTAAAGTCGTGCTAGAAGAGACATATCAAATATTTAACACGCTTAAAAAAGAATCTTTTGAAGTTGCTGCTGAGGCGTTTCATCTTTGTGCAAGCATTGCTGGTTTATGTGCGCTACATATTACAAAAAAAGGGCCTTATCATGCCTTATTTGAACACGCATTAAGTATGCAAGACTATTATTTGGCTCACAATAAGCAAGACCGAATTATATTAGAAGAACACCTTATAACACGGGATCAATATGCAAGCATGGTACCCGGTGTGTATCAGATGGATGTGTTTCAACCGTTGTCCAATTTGCTGGAATTATCTGCTAATTCAGGCGTAACAACACCCTTAAATACACGTGGAACACAAGTCAATATGCCGGTATTGCCAAAAGTGGATGAGGTTGCTTTAATGCCTTTAAAACCGACTGTGCAGGCAATGTCTACAATGTCTGCAGTGCCTAGTTGGAGTGCAGACAGTTTTAGAGAGCGACTTGAGCGCATAGAAATGCAAACACACTCAAATGGTAAAAGCAAAGCATTTAAACAGCTTAAAAATGATTTGTACCAGTATATTCAAGACATAAAAAAAGAACATCCCATTACAACGACATCACGTTATGCAATGGATACTCCTATTATTCAAGATTTAGAGCTTGCACTCGAAATACAAGCAGCCTATATCCATTATTTAAAAGTACACCAAAAAAGTAAGCACTTTATCTTGTCAGGTGCATTGAAAGAAGCGGCCTCTTTATGGCGAACCTTGAATGCATATTATCAACACACGGATGCATCTGAAGCATTAAAAGAAGTGGTTAGAAATAATGCCCACTTTATGCAGTTTCAGTCTATGAATGTTAAAAGTATCGTGGCTTGTGGGCATGTGGTCACTTCAGAAAAAACCTCTGCTGATGAGAAAAAAAATGCCAAGGAACAACAAAAAGCGCGTGTTGCGGTTAAGCAGTCGGGTATTCAAGATATTTGTTCTGCGTATCAAGGTATTGTAGAAGAAGCAGCCGCTGATTTTGTAGTAGACAACTCTGCTGTGATACCGGATACATATCAGATTTTATCTCTTGAGTTTTCACGGTTGAAGGCCAGCATGGAAGGAGCGTCTTTTTACCCACTGTTTCAGCAGGTATCCGGTTATGTTAACGGTTTAACGAAAATGCTGTTACCTCAAGCACCTTATATTCTTGATTACCTCTCATATATTGATGATAACCATTCGAGTGATGTTTTTGACTTATCGACAAGTGCATTCATGAGAGCTCAAAGTACTATCCCTAACGCACAGTTATTACAAGCGTTTGCCCTGTTTTATGCCATTAAAATTGCTCACCTGGATGAAATACTCTCTAAAGTGGATGGAAATAGTGATGATGCACAACTTGCGCTTTATGCTCGTTTTATGAGTGCAACACGATTATCTACCTATGAATATTTGTTAGCTCCTTTAATGACGAATGATTTGTACCAAGTGAAACAAGATTGTGAGTCGATTTTACGTGAGCAAGAGCGTGCAACACCGCTGATTAATGCATTAGCATCAGAACGCTTGTTTTTTGTTGAACAAGAAATCCAAGCTCAGTGTTTGCAAACATATGCTTCTCCAGAAATGAGCACAGAACCTCAAGCATCACCGCCTAAAAAACTGTCTAGCTCAGCCATAAAAAGAGCTAAAAAGCGCGCTAAAAAATTAGCTGCTGAAAAACAAGCAGCCGCATCATCCAATGAGCTATCAATTTCAGCACGCTGGGAAGAGGTTGAAAGTGCCTATGAGCAAACAACACTTTCAGCACCTGGATGGATGGCATTAAGAGCTGAAGTGATTGAATTATTACAGAAGTCAGCACATCAAGAAGCGCTCGATGTATTGAATGATTGGATTGATGAGGCCTTATCAATAGATACAATGGGTAGTTTGTTAAAAGAAAAAGGTTTGTTTGATGGTTATTTACATAAAGCTATTATCTTAAGAAATTTAAATAAATTGGATGAGGCTATACAATGCCTTGGAGAAGCATGGAAAAGATTAGCAACAGAAGAGCATGCTAAAACACGATATTATCAAATACAAAAAGTTATGCTTGAAAAAGGGTTGGCTTATCATGCGCAAGGTCAAACAGAGCTTGCAAGCATTGCCTTTATTGAAGCGAATAAAATGGCTGAGGCAAATAATACGTTTTGCTTTTATCTGCTCAATCAAGATTTAGCAATGATGAGTGCTGATGATTATAAAGAAGCAATAAAAAGCAGGCCAGAATTGATTACTTGGTTAAATATGCCTCCTAACCGTTTATTTGTTGATGAATATAGTCAGCCCTATTTCCATGATTTTTATGGGAAATTAGCTAAATTCTCTTTTTTAGCGGGTGCTGAACTTTTAAATCAATCAAATGCTTATAAAGCATTGGGCCGACGTGCAGCTCAATTAGAGCAGAATGGTATGGTGTATATGAATCAGTGTCTTGACATTCATCGCGCATTACTGGGCTATTGCCAAATACACAATCCAGGTAGGGTCTTACCTCTGCAACTCATGCTGGCATCCACTTATCGAAATTTGCGAATGTTGACCCGTAAAAAAACGTATCAAGTAGAAGCCAACAAAGCATTAGATGCTGCAATGCAACTCGCGGTACGTGCTGATGATAAAGCAGCCCAACAAGTGATAACAGGAGAGCGCCTGAAACTAGGAGAGGCTTTAAAAGTTAATGTAGCTGCAACAGAAAGAGCAATTCAACAAGAAGCCTATCAAGGCAGTTTAAAAGTGTGCGATATACAGCAGAATGCATATCAAAAAGAAGTGCTCCAGAATGCCATGAGAGTAACGAATCCTGAACCGCTCATGCTTTTATCGATTCAGAAATATGCGGCGTTGACAGAGTTAAAGAATATTTACCGGGTGTTAGATCGTTTAATACCCAGTAATCAGCCAAGAGGAAGAAAAGAAGCGCTTAAAAATAATATTGCAAATGTTGCTTTAAAAGAACTTGGTAATGTAGGCATGTATTTAGGCGTAGTGACGATGCAATGTGTAATAGCATGCACTCAGATGTCTGACGAAAAAGAGGCGTCAGCTCGTGTACTCATTCGCTTGTATGATACTGAGCTGCATTATTTAGTTCAATTGAAGCGCATATTAAATGGGCAGGAATCAGAAGAGCGTTATCGTTTTAACCCAGTCACGGAAGGGGTACGAGAAAAGCTTGTAGAGCAAACGGACAAAGTTAAAGCGTTAGAAGTAAAAATTAGAGCTTATTTGCAGTTGGATAAGACAACTGAACAGTTAAAGATGCCCCTTTCTGAGTTAACATCTGCGAAAGCAGAGGCCGCTTGCTCGCTTCAACACTTAATTGAAGTTCAACCAATAGCCATATCAGAGTTAGAGAATTTTGCAAGGAATCAAGATATGCCTGCAGCATTTACTACTGCAATTGAACAGATTAAAACGGGTCATATCTGGGTGGCTTTATATGAATTGCTGACGTGTGCGAATGAGCAAGCAGAGCACTTACAAACTATCAAGCAGATTTATACGGGTGCTAAAGGTAAAGATAAAAATAAAGATGAGATGCTGAGTCGATATACAAGGCAAAAAGCAACGGTTCATGCTGTGACTGCTAAAATTATGCATTGGACACTAGAGAAAATATGCTCTGACTTGGTCGGCCGCATTGAGGGTGCAGAAGAGAGTGCGCATTTGAAAGTGGTATTTGATGGCTTAAAGCAACAATGTGCGGGACAATTTAGAAAAGCATCTGAAGGCGTTTCTTTCATTGAAGTTGAGGGTATTAAGGCTCATATTAAAGCCGTTAAAGCACTGACTTTACCTGAGGCACCAGAAGCAACAGCGAGGGCATCGAATGGATTATCTTTATAGCTATTCATTCAGTTCTATCGTATATGTGTCATGGTTTTCCTGTCGTATAGGGTGATTTGTAGAGGCCTTTAGTAAGGCCTTTAGGTATTAGTAATAGACTTGCATGAAGTATGATTGTGTCAGAATATAGAGTATGAGTGAAAGATATTGCATAGAGGAAAGTCGTGTATGTCACCCTCAAAAAAATTGGCTGAAGCGCTAAAAAAAGCAACAGGCAAGGGGGCCTTGCCTGTAAAGTTTTGGGAAGACGACTCAAAAAGTGATGCGTATACTGTTGAAGATGTTTTAAATCAGTACGTTAAATATTGTCATGATTATTTAAATCCCGCGCAAAAAAAAGCAATGTCGATGGTTTTTTGGTCTCAGATAGAGGCCATGGGCTCGCCTATTATGGAGAATATTCCCGATAAAACCGGTCAATGTGCTGTTTATTTTTTATTTCCCGCAACCCAAGTAGATGCTGGTAATGATTTATACCTGCAAGGTGACTTTCATGGTTATGGCACAACAGAGCGCAGAGCGCGTTTATCACTTCTAGAAGGCACTGACATCATGTTCAAACATGATGTGATGCAAAAAGATGATTTAGTGACTTATCAGTTTGTCCAACTGCCAAAGTCTATTCAAGATAAAAATCCGACGGAACTCGCAGGATCAAGCTTTGTTGAGCCACCACAGGTAGATTACTTTGCAGAAGAAAAGCAGGTAGATACAATTGATAGTCCTCCTATGCCAGAAAACCCACCTGATTGGTTTCAGAACCCTGAAGTGATATTGAAAGCTGCGTACAGTAAAGATCGACCTGTTTTTTATATTTATGGAGAAGATAAAATTTTTCTTGTAAATGCAGATGAAGCACTTGCACGTTTATCAGGCGAGCCCCTTGATTTTCAAATGCTTCTTTCAAAAACACCAGCAGAAAATAAGCCATTTGTATTGCATGATGTGTTTTATGCCAATCGTTCGGGAGATATTCACCCAAGTGAACATATTCCAGTAGAGCAATTTTTTAACCATCCGGATGAGGCACCCTATGATGATTTGACACGTCTAATTTATGTGTTGAAACCTAAAGTAGGTGCTGTTGAGCATTTGGTTTTTATCAATGATGGATTGGGTTATTTACATTCTGGTGCAATGCAGCAACTTGAAGATATGATAGAAAACGGTCATTTATCTCCTCATACAGGGGTTGTTTGGGTTCATACCTTACCCGCACTTGCTAAAATGATTGACCCACCTGAAGGAAATGAAAAGGCATCTTTAGCAGGCATGGGTGAAAGAACCATCGATTATGAGTATGGCAGAGCACAGTATGTTGAGTTTATCGAAGATAAATTATTTCCACAGCTAGAAGCTTCTGGTTTTGAAGTGCCTAAAGATAAAAATCATCGCGTGATGGTTGGTTCAAGTTTAAGTGGTACATTTGCCTTATGGGTTGCATCAGAGCACCCGGAATTATTTGGTACAGTCATTGCACAATCGCCCTCACCATCAAACCGAAGTATTTTACGAGAAACGGTTGCAACATACGACGCATCGAAACCCAGATCGCATATTATATTGAGTTGTGGGAAATTTGAGTCGCCGAATTTTGCAGCAAATGGTAACTTGCAGTATACCCAACAAGTATCCACTCGGCTTAATATTCCCATGAAAAAAGTGGGTCCGCATGGCCATCAGTTTTTGCCGTGGACACAGGCATTAGCGGATGATTTGCCTAAAGCACAGCTAAAGGCACTTATTGAGCACGAAGCAGTGGAGGGTACTTCTGTTGCTGTATTTAATGCTGAAGATATCCGTAGTTTTGCTGCTGGAAAACGAGCACGTGACAGCCAGCAAGATTTAACATCCGATAGTATTTTTGAAGCGGCGTCGCTGAGCAAGCCTGTTTTTGCATATATTGTATTAAAGATGGCGGAGCGAGGCGAAATCAACTTAGACACACCTTTATGTGATTTATCTAAGAGCGGGTTTGGTCCACCTCAACTTCGTGACACACCAGAATATCAGCAATTGACCGCACGGATGATTTTATCTCATCAAACAGGTTTGCCTAACTGGATACCGGAAACGTTTGAAGCTGAGCCTCAGACACAATTTAATTATTCAGGATTAGCCTATTGCTGTTTATGTGATGTGATTCAGGATGTATCGGGGCAATCTCTCGAACAATTAGCCAAACAAGCACTTGAACCACTGGGGATTATTCAAAGCACTTACTTTTATCAACCCGAAGATACTTCAGATGAAAAAAAGCGCTTTGCTATCGGTCATCACTCAGAAGGAGAGCCGGATGAACGTAGCCATTATCCTCGGATGAGTGAAGTCAATGCAGAAGGGCATGCGTATCCGGCTAATCCAGCGGCGTCGTTATTCATCACCGCGGAGCATTATGCCCAGTTTTTAGATGCGTGCTTAAAGGATGCATTTATACGAGAACATATGTTTGTCAGTGTGAATGACCTAGGTCATAGTCGAGATCAAAAAGCCTTACAAGAAGGGGTGTCACCCGATGTATTAGAGCGAATACATTGGGGTTTAGGCATGGGGGTGCAAGACAATGAAGATGGGAGTAAAACACTTTTTCATTGGGGAGACTCCGAAACATTTAGGCACTTAGCTGCTATCCGAGTGGATGATAGTAATGATTATAGCGGTGTTGTTTGTCTAACTAACAGCGCCAATGGTCCGGCTATTTTTAGACAAGTGATAGAACCTATGATTGGCAGTATCGAGCCTGTTGCAGCCTGGCTTCGGCTGCGTGAACAATTGCCGGTGAGTACCGCATCTTTTACTTCAGGAGATGAGGTGGGGGGCAATATTTCACGTACACAGAGCATGAGAGATGCGATGAAGGGTATAAGAGCAGATGATACAAAACAGTCGTCAATATCACCCAAAGGTTAATCATTATGCGAAACCAAGAGGTAATCTTGAGTAAGCATAATATGTTATAGTGTCCTTTATATTATCAAAAAGAGCCATTTATGATTTCATCTTTAGGTCAAAATTTAGGGTTTACACGCAATATTAAGATATCAGCATTAGATGACACACAGCGTTGTCTGATTCAACGAACTCGCTTACATGTCGCCATTGCAGAGAACAATGTTGTTTATTTCAATGCACTTATGAATGATCCTGAACTACAAATAAATCAAGTCGATGAAGAGAGGCGAACACCTTTGCATACAGCTTCATTTTTTGGTCGGTACGAGATGGTTTGTGCCTTATTAGAGCGAGGAGCTGCTTGTAATCAACGAGATAACAAGGGACATACACCGCTACATGATGCTGTTAATCCTATCTTTATAGCGTTGACCAAACAGCACGTTGATATCACAAGAACATTACTTGGAAGAGGTGCTAAGCCTTCGATGCAAGCTTTTTCTGGCTTTACGCCGTTAAATTGGATGGGAAAATTTATTCAGCCTATGAGTATGACCGATGAAAGGGCTGAATTTATGTTTGTTCTCGCTAATTTATTGATAGAGGCTGGTGCGAAAGCAGATGAGTTTGCTCATGATAATAGTTGGCCTGCTGATAGCAGTCAGGACTCAAGTTTTACATCCAAGCGAGATAGAGAAAATGATAATAGTGCTAGTGAGTTGTCAGTGACTCATACACCATTAACATGGGCTGTATCTTTGAATTTAGATGCAATCGTACGGTTATTTGAGTCTAATCTATGTGTTGATCATGCTGAGCTTGATGCTACAGCGTTGCATTTAATGGAAATGAGCTTGTTTTCGGATTCAAAGCGTCAGAGACCCGAGGGTATTATTGCGCCACCTGCCTCACCAGCGTCAAACGAAGATGATTTAGAGCAACCTGTATATGGAGCAGGTTTATAGGTTGTGGTACTGTCGTACAAAAGATGGTTGCAATGCTTTTGTAAGTTATATCAGATATTAATTAAGGCGGTTACGTTTTTTTAACGGTGTAATCCAGGTATCATTAAATGAAGTGTTAATTAATAAGCTTTATTATGAAAGATTCGATTATTCTTGCAACAAGCAATCCAGGAAAAATAAAAGAGTTTCGTGCGCTTTTATCCCCTAGAGCGTGTATTCCACAAAAAGATTTGAATATTAGCGATGCTGATGAGACAGGCCATACCTTTATTGAAAATGCACTATTAAAAGCGCGTCATGCCAGCCACATTTCAAATATGCCGGCTATGGCGGATGATTCGGGTTTGGTTATTCCAGCGCTTCAAGGAAAGCCAGGCATTTATTCTTCACGTTTTGCTGGCCTTCATGCAACGGATGAAGAGAATATAACGCATGTACTTGATTTATTACAGGATAGTTTCGAGCAAGATACGCCAATAGATGCTTTTTTTTATTCAGCCATTGTATTCATACAACACGAGGATGATCCAACCCCTTTGGTTGGCACTGGGCGTATGGATGGATATATTATTTCTAGCCCTAGAGGGACAAATGGCTTTGGTTATGACCCCATTTTTTACTTGCCAGAACAAGGGTGTACTTTGGCTCAGGTATCGGCAGATATAAAAAACACACTCAGCCATCGAGCATGTGCGCTACAGGCACTTTCTCGGCAGTATCATCATTAGCGACAAGATTATTTTCCACAGCACATATAAACACTTGCAAAAAGTAGTCATTTATTTTAGTGTCTAATATTAACCAAATGGACTGGGAAAATGTAATAATGAAAAAATTATCTCACCTTGGGTTGTATGTGACCTTATTGTCAACCACTTTAACACTGCATGCAGCTAGCTTGCTCAACGTTGAGAACAGCTTCTCTGTGAACGTATTGAGCCTTAGTGACGACATTGGCAGTAATCGATTCAGTTACACCGAAGGTTTTTTAGATATGCCTGATGCAGCGCCTGCTTTTGCTTTTGGATTTGATGCGGGTGGAGCATTAGGAAGGATTTCTTCTCAAGGAATGAGAGGCTATAGGCATTGGAAAATTCCTTATCGAGTATGGCCTACTGCCTTACGTGTTGCTTCTAATTTTTTCTATAATGGACATAACCATGGTCCTTGTATCATACACCATATAGGAAGAAATATATCGTTTTTAACGAACGCCGGTGTTGCCCCAGCTACTGCTGAAAAAATACGCATAGGAAGTAACCCAGTAACGTTAGTGGCAACCGATAGTGATGTGTATACTGCACCTCAGACAGAAGCAGCTATGTTAGGTTCGTTCTCTTCTATGACAGCTAGCTCTCACCCAGTTCAGGTGATGCAACCAAGCCTTACAAATAGTTTTATGGTGGTAGCCGAAGCGGGTTCGATTGCTGATAATGTTCCCCCCAAAATATCGATCTGTCGACTAAAAGCTAGAATAGGAAGTTTATCCAATTGTAAGTCATCAGGGCTGGACCTAAGGCAATTTAGGCAAATTAAAAGTGTACAAGTCATGCCGAGCGGTCAGGTGGCTTATGTGACTGCTGTTGATGCCAGTACGGGCTCAACTGAACTCTATTATACAGGGTTGAATAGTGACGGTATGCCCTCAGGTACTGCTTTACAGCGTGTTACTTTTAGTGATGGTAAGAATCGTCCGATAAGTTATGTGTTTGGCCTATTTGGAGCGACTGGCCACTTTTATGGGGCCTCGAGTGAAAATTTTTACCGTTTTGAGGTGGAGGACGATAATTTAGGTGTTGTTTCTGTAACAGAGCTAGTACTTGCTGGCTTGCCAGCACTTGATTTAATCGGTCAACCGCAGGCTTTTTCTGCTCCCAGTACGAGTAGACTAGCTGCTGCAGCGTTAGAAGACGATATGCAGGATGCCATGATATTTAAGGTTCCTGAAAGTGCTGATTATGAATACATGGTGGTCTCACCAGAAAATAAACAATTTCTTTGTAGAGGAACGTCTAATTCAGCTCTATGGACCTGTAAAAAAGCCCTTAAAGCCCCTGCAAGCATCAGCGCAACCTCAAGTGTTACTGATGTAACATATGATGTATATGGTCAACTTCAATTGAGTTGGGTTTTTGGACTCAGCTCTTTGGCGGCTGGATACAGTACAACCTTGTGGGGTGCGACAGCAACAGTACCTGCAGATTTTGACGACAGTGAAGCAGAAATAGTGACTATTCTAGCGCCTGCGGCACAAGTGGCTGCTCCTATTGCGGCTATTGCTAACATCTAATCGCGCTTAAGTGTATTAAATAGGATGATATTAAAATCATAAGGATTAAACATGAAATCAAGCAAGAAAAGTTTACTGGGTGCGCTCTCTCTGCTTTTGAGTATGGGCGCATTTGCAGGTACAACAGGTGAGGCATCTTATACCGGTTTTAGCCTGGATAGCTTAAAGTTGGATAAGCTGAAAGAAGATACCTCGTGGTTGCTGCATATTGGAGGATTTATTTCTCACCAAGGCATGGACCAACATATTAATATCAATGGTGCAGTTGGAAACGAATATAATGCCACGAAAAAAAACAGCGGTAATGTGATTGTGGGTGTTGGGCTTTTAAGGCCTGCTGTCTCTTATAAAGCAGTTGATGTTGAATACGGGGTACAACTTTATTACTTACCGAGCACAACAACCGGTGGTAATATTGAAATAGAAAACGTGTTACCGAATTTAAGCTATAAATATGCAACGAGCTTTTTGCCACTTTATGCGAATTTGAAACTGAATATTGACACGCAAATGGAAAAAACAAAGCTCACGGTTGATTTTGGGATTGGACCTGATTTCATGACATTTTCCAGCTATCACGAAAAGCCACTTACAAATTCAACCATTCCTAATAGCTTTTTCTCAAGAACCACAAGCACTCAGTTTGCCACTTTATTTGGGGTAGGTCTTAAGTCTGATAAATACCTCAATAACAGCTCACTTGAGCTGGCTTACCGGTTCTTCTACCTAGGCGGTATGGATGTTTCACCCAATAATAATCAAGTGTTAACTAACTTCAAAACAGGGCCTATCTACGCCAATGCCATTACGCTTTCAGTGCGCACGTAATCAATAGATTCTGTTTTACTTAAACAAACTAAAAGGGAGCAAATGCTCCCTTTTAGTTTGTTTATATTTTTATTAATTTTAGGTTAAAGCGTGATATTAACTTATGTCTTTGCGAGTAAGCCTAGAACAGCTCCTAGATAAGTCAGAGTTTTCAGCAATTTTTTTAAGCTGCTCGATATTACTTGTAGTAATATGTTTAAGGTTATTTGTAATGGTTTCAATCGGCCAGTGCCACCACTGAATTTCTAACAATGTCTCAATAGTGGTTTCATCAAAGCGTTTACGAATAATTTTGGCTGGATTTCCTGCAACAAGGGTATAAGGTGGGACGTCTTTAGTCACGACACTTCCCGAACCAATGATTGCGCCAGGACCTATGCTGACGGCAGGCATGATAAGGGCTTGATGGCCTATCCAAACATCATCGCCAATATGGGTGTCGCCTTTGTTTGGCCATTTAGGCTCATAAGCGTTAGACCAAGGCTCGCCAAATACACTAAAAGGGTAAGTGCTTATTCCATCCATCGGATGATTTGCGCTGGATGTTATAATTTGTACACCATGGGCAATTTGGACAAATTTTCCAATAATCAGTTTTTCAGGTGCACTAGGATGCATGTACGGCATTAATTTTTGACGTACATCGAGAAGCTCAGCAGAAAAATCATTGTAATAACTGTATTCACCAACGGTTATATTGGGTTGATCAATACAACTTTTAAGAAAAAGGGTATGAGGCCATGTTTCTCCATTGGATTGTTTAATGGGATATTTATTTAAAGGATTAATCATGCTGGAAGTTTGGCTGCAGGATTGTTTTTGAGCTCTATCACCATCACGGTAATTGGATGTTTACTCATGCTTTCATCTTTGTGTAATTCATTGATTGGATCTTTAGGCAAATAATAGGCTTGGTTTTTTTTAAGCTTGAAATAATGGACTTCTCCTTTATCATTTGTAATTTTCAGTTGGCCGTTGTTTAAGGCAACCAATACCCGATCATAATCATGTCGATGCATGCCTAAGTTTTTTCTTGGGTAAATAATGGTTTTCCAAACATTGGTTTGATGATTCGAAAATTCAGGTACGCGTACAGTTGATTGTGCATAAGCCATATGAGCACTACTGAATAAGGTCAAATATAGAAAAAGTGTAAGCGCATGTTTCATGGGTTGAGGCCTTTTAGATATCGTTTATTTTCATTAAATGAATACTACCATAGGATGTACCAGAAGATTAGATTTAATTAATTGACTTGATATGCTTTGTATTTATGATAAAAGTTCAGATTGAGTTGATGTAATATAACCCCATATGCGGGCACAAAAACAACGAGACTCATCGCCATTTTAAAAAACAAATCAACCGCTGCTATTTCTGGCCAATGTTGGCTTAAAAATAAGTGAGAGCTGTGATAAAAAGCAATAAAAAAGAATAAAGTTGTATCAACTAAATTACCCACAGTTGTAGATAGTGCTGGTGCTAACCACCAGGTTGTATGGTTTCGATAGCGTTGAAAAACAAAGATATCAAGAAGCTGACCGATGGCATAAGCGCTAAAACATGCACAAGCGATACGTAATGGTATCGGGTGTAGTGAAAATAATTGAACCCAACCGAGTGTGTGCGGGTTTTCTATGTAGCTTGTAACAAGATAAGAAATGAATAAACCTGGGATCATGCTTCGGAAAATAATTTTTCGTGCAAAATGGGCGCCAAACAGTCGAGTGGTTAAGTCTGTTAAAATAAAAATAGCAGGATAGACGAAAGCACCCCAGGTTGTATTAAAGTGCCACAGTGTAAAAGGATATTGAACCAGCACGTTACTTAGGGTTAATAAAAAAACATGAAATAGAGAGAGTCGCTTGATTAAAGCACTGTTGGTATGTGTTTGCATGGGGTAAAATAGAAGTCAGCTGTCGTCGATGGTTTTACTGTTGATGATGGTGATTTTTTCATGAAAATGTGTTTATTTCAAGCTAATTTAAGTTGAAATATGCATACGAGTTCAGTTTGTCAGTATGACGTTTTATATGAATACATGGAGTAATCAATGGGTGCTGGACATCAACATATTCCCACACATTCAAATAATGAACGGGTTGTTTTAATACCACTATTGCTGACGGGTGGCTACTTTGTTGTTGAAGCGGTGGGTGGTGTGCTGACAGGGAGCCTTGCTTTAATCTCAGATGCGGCGCATATGTTGACCGATGTGACCGCATTGCTCATTGCCTTTGTTGCAATAAAACTCAGCAAAAAACCTGCAGATGATTATAGAACTTTTGGCTATCATCGATTTGAAATTTTAGCGGCTGCATTGAATACCATTTTGTTATTGATAGTGGCTATCTATATTTTATATGAAGCATACCTTCGTATAAATCAACCGCCCGATATTCAGTCAATGGGGATGTTGTTGATTGCCTCAGTAGGGCTATTGGTTAATATTATTTCAATGTGGCTGCTGAACCCAGGAAAAAATCATAATTTAAATTTAAAAGGCGCATACCTTGAGGTGTGGAGTGATGCGCTGGGCTCGGTAGGGGTTATTATTAGTGCATTGATGATTCAGTTTTTAGGATGGCACTGGGTTGATTCACTGATTGCGATTTTGATAGGATTATGGATTTTACCGAGAACCTGGGCTCTACTGAAAGCGAGCATGAATATTTTGCTGGAAGGTGTGCCTGATGGTATTGAATTAAAGCAATTAAAAAATTTAGTCTGTGCGCTTGAAGGGGTTCAAGATATTCATGAGTTGCATGTTTGGGCCATTTCTAGTCATAAGATTAGCTTAACAGCACATATTGTGATTGATAAAAAAATATCACATGAAGCACTCATTTTAGCCGTTAATTCATTATTAAAATCTGAATATAACATTGCTCATACAACGTTACAGGTTGAATATCAAACGTGTTTAGCTGATGAAAAAAATTGTTATTTCAATCATTAAATTACGCTGATTTTATGAACAAATGGAGTTATCAATAGATGATAAACGTGACATTATGCACAGAGTCGAATAAACAGATTATTAGCGATTTGTGTCAGTTTTATTTTTATGATTTAGATACACATTCAAATTTAGCCACCATTGAGTACCAGCAGGGTCATTATGAAAAAATGGCTTATTTTGATAATTATTGGGAAGAAGAAAATCGCTTTCCTTATTTAATTAATCAAAATCAAGAGCCTGTTGGTTTTGCACTGATCCATGATATTACAGTGAACCCTAAAGCAAACTGGAAATTGGCAGAGTTTTTTGTCATGCGACCTTATCAGCGACAAGGTATAGGACAATTTTTTGTTGAGCAACTCTTTAAGATGCACCGGGGAATATGGGAAGTTTCGGTGCTTAAAGATAATGGGCCTGCGCTTCACTTTTGGGAGAAACAGCTTATCGGTAGTCAGCAGTTAACTCATGACCATTTTGAGCAGTATGTATTTTTTGAGATTTTAAAATAAATAAGCCCCTAGTAAGGGTTAATCTTTTTATTTTCTTTGAGTTCTTTTTTTAGCCACTTAGGAACAGTTAACTCCCAGTAAATTGCCGATGCGCGAAGTAAAAAGGTAAAAAACATGCAGGTAAGGCCTAATGAAATTTGGTATTTAGGCAGATAGACAAGTAGGCAATAATAGATAGTGCAGCCTAAAAAAACAGGGATTGCATAGAGGTCTTTTCTCATGAGCAAATTGGGCTGTCCGGCTAGCACATCTCGTATAATGCCTCCACCAATCGCCGTAATTACGCCTAAAATAATAGGCCCAATGGGTAAGCAAAACCCAAGTTCCCAAACAAGGCGAGTGGTCACAATACCAAACAAAGCAGCACCTATGGCATCTAAATATAAAAGCAGCGCATAAACAAAGCTTTTTCTAAAAAACGAAATAGAGACATAAGTCAGAATGCTTCCAAGTAATGCAATCCATATATAAGATTGATTAATAGACCAGAAAATAGGGACATCTAAGATCAGGTCTCGTACTGTCCCACCTCCAATAGCCGTAATAATTCCTAAACAAAAAGCACCAAACACATCAAGGTTACGGTCACTCACAGCCAAAACAGCCGTTGCTGCAAAAGCGAACGTTGCGACGGAGCCTAATGAGTAAGTAAATAATAAACTATGCATAGTTTTAGTTATAATATGAATTGAATCAGATGACAAATTTTTTGTCGTAAAGATTGACTTAGTTACTATTGTTACTATAATGATCTTTTTGATTATTTAGAGATAATAGTGCCCATATTAAATAATAAAAAACCAACATCAGAAGTTATATCAACTGAACAAGCAATGCTGGATGAAAAAAAACGTGCTCATGATGCTTTCTTAGAGCAAGAACGCCAGATTAATGAGCGACATACATTGGATACACAAAAAAACCAGGAGCGTCTGGATATATTAAAAGATGACGCTAATTTAAAGTTCAAAAATGCACCTAAAATAAGTTGGACAGAATATCAAGCTGCTGAAAAACAACATGCACAAGATAAGCGACGAGCCGTTTTAAAGCATACTGAGACACAACAAGTGATTGATGAGGAGCATACGCAGCAATTAGCACATAACCGAACTGTTTATGCTGAAGCGATTCGACAAATAGAAAAAGATGCTGAAGCAAAACCTCCTGCTATAACGGCAGTCCATGCGAAAGAAGCAAAAGAAACATATAGAAAAGTACTCGATAATATCAGGCTTGTGCATGATGAAAGTAAGCGTTTTGTTTCGCAAATGTTTTATGAAGCATCTCAAAGTATCCACCGCGTGGCTGTAAAAGCAACGACTGATTTAGATACAGGATTACAGTTGCCCTCTTTACTCAGACAAAAAGAGAGCTATGATATGGCTGCGACTAAGATAGGCCTTGCGGGAATAGCATCAGATTTATTAACGTATATGGGGGCAGATGAAGGGTATGATTTTGTTCAGCCTCTGCTTAACTATACGGATTTAAGAATAGCATTAGAAAACACAAACCGAACGACTGAATATTCTGCTTTGAAATCATTTTTTTATGGTCATGCGGACCAAGATGTGCGACATGCTGCTCAAAATCTTAATGTTTTCGATGGCCAAGCATTCTTAAAAGCAGTTCATTCCAGCATAGCATCCGTTCATGGTTTTAAAGAGCATTTAATTCAAACAATTGCCAGATATAATCAAACGCTTGCACGTGATCATGGCTTGGAAAGTATTAAACTGAGTAAAAAGCATTTATCTCACTCTATGGGTTCGGAGCTGTGTACGTTTGATGAAACACCTTGGCATCGAGCAAAAAAAGAAAATATGCGGCTTTCATCCCAAATTGGTGCGCTTTATCGTCAAGAACACGCGGAACTAAAAGCAGCATATGAGCAAGCAGTTAGAGCTGTAGAACATGCGTATAGACCGACATGTGAATCAGTAGAAGGTATTTATAATCAAGTCATAGCCGGGCAAAGTGATTTACCTATCACGTTTGATGAAGCGCTGTTTCAGTTGATTGTATCTGAATATACAGAAGTTACATCAGAAATAAGGGCACGTTACGATGCCATGAATGTTCAGTTAAAGGTGGCGTGTGAAGCAGTTATCCAAGTGGCTAATTCTGAATATGAAGCACTGTCTCTAACTCAGTCACAGAACAGTCAGCAAATAATAGCTAACAAACAAGCAAAAACTGCGGAAACCTGCAATAGCTCTTTCGACGATGATGATGATGAATTAGAATTGTTGCAGGGTGAGCTGATTGAAGGTCCTAGCAGTTCTCCGCTACAAGATGCTAAAAAAGCATCAGTTGAGCCTACTTCAAGATTACACTTTGATGCTAACGGTGGTTTTTTAGGGTACGGTTTGTTTGGTAAAGGATCTGATCGTAACTTGGATCTGTCAAATCAAAAGATTTTGTCAACGCTTGAAAAAGATTATGGAAATAGTAAAGGATTTAGTAGTCATAGCGTTTCTGCTAAGACAGTTTTGGTTAAACACAATGCAGATGATGAAGATGATGAAGATGATGAAGAGATTTGCAATATTATGAGTAAGGCCAACATATAAAGAATGATTTTATGAGGAACAGGGATGTTTTAGATCGAGTTCATACACCTTTTCAGATAGGTGCGCTGACATTACCTCACCGATTGATTCAAGCACCGCTAGCAGGGATTAGTTGCGCACCTTTTCGTGCCTTATTTGCAGCCTATACAAAGCCTGCTTATGCCGTGACTGAAATGGTTTCAGCACATTCAATATTACAGCATCAACGTTTGCATAAACGGTATTTATCACATTCAAGCCAAGAAGGGCTTTGGTGTATCCAGTTATCAGGAAACGATGCGACATTAATGCATCAAGCAACTGAAATTGCTGCGTGTTATCAACCTGATTTAATCGATTTAAATTGTGGCTGTCCTAAGCCTAAAATTCGTGCAAAAGGGTGTGGTTCTGCTTTAATGAGTGATAGCAGCCAGCTGCAAGCGGTTGTGAGTGCAATGAGACGAGCAACCTCACTGCCTTTAACTGTAAAAATAAGAGTGGCAGGACATACAAACGATGAAACATATTTAGAAGCAGCAACGATAATAGAGGCTTGTGGTGCAGATGCTATTATTGTTCATGGACGTCATTATTCAGAAAACTATGATGTGGCTGCTAACTATGAGCAAATTAAACGCGTGGTTAACCGCGTTAAAATTCCAGTGATTGTTAATGGTGATGTGTGTGATGCGTTGAGTATGCAGCAATCGCTTGATGAATCAGGAGCCACTGCTGTAATGGTTGGGCGTGCAAGTATCGGTAAGCCATGGTTGTTTTATCAATTACTCGGAAGTGAAATTATCCCTACAGCGACTGAAGTTTTGGACTTATTTCAGACGCATATTAATCAATTGGCTGTGTTAGAAGCCAGTGAGCAAGTAGCATTGCTTCAAGCCAGGCGGTTCTTAAAATGGTATTTTCCTGATTTAAATGGTAATCAACTCACGCTTTGCTATAAAATTCAGAACTTAAAATTATTGTATGACACATTAGCGAGTAATTATGACTAAAATTGGACGATTTAATCCGTTAAGAGTAGTTAAAGTAGTTGAATTTGGTGTTTATCTTGATGGAGATGATTTAGGCGAGATTTTACTGCCCAATAAAGTCGTTCCTGAAGGCACTCAATTGAATGATGTTTTAGATGTATTTGTTTATTTTGACTCTGAGGATAGAGTAATTGCAACCACTAAACGTCCTCGTGCTGAACTGGGCCATTGTGCTTTTTTAAAAGTAATTGATATAAACCATGTAGGCGCATTTCTTGACTGGGGCTTAGATAAAGATTTATTGGTGCCAAAGCCCGAACAGCTTCGCCCGATGGAGAAAGATAAGTCGTATTTGGTATATTTAAAACAAGATCATGAAGGGCGTATTTTAGCGAGCTCTAAGCTGGAGTATTTTTTAGATAAAACACCATCTCACTTTAAGCTTGGGGATGAAGTGGACTTACTCATTGCTGAAACCACTGATTTAGGCCATAAAGTGATTATTAATCATCGGCATTGGGGGTTAATATATGCGAGTGAGGTTTTCCAAAATTTGCGGTATGGACAAAAAACAAAAGGATATATTAAAACCATACGGGATGATGGGAAAATTGATGTGACTTTAAGGCAAATAGGAAAACAAGGTGCTGATGGACTAGGACAGCGTGTATTGGCCAAACTTGCTGAGCAGGGTGGTTTTTTGGCTTTACATGACAAGAGTTCGCCGGTTGATATTCAACGCGTATTGGGTGAAAGTAAAAAGAGCTTTAAGAATGCCATAGGTCAGCTGTATAAGCAGCAAAAGATTGATATCGAAGCAAATGGTATTCGTTTGAAAGATGAGAAACATTAAAAATATAATATGTTTGATATCCGATTGCATCAGGACCTCGTCGATTGATGTACTGAGAGCGTGTTTTAAGTGGAATGAATGAGGGGTATGATTTACTTGCCTGATCATTTGGCCTGACTGATTCGAGCCACCTCCAGTGATTCTAGGATAGACACAACTGTGCCCATTAGAAGTTAGATTTTGCTGGGTATTAAGGTGCAAAAACAACTTGCGTCCTACCTACTTATGTTATAAAACATGGGTCTTTAATAGGCCCGTATTTTTTTGCAAGGGAGCGCAAAACCACACATGAAGCATTTTCCTTTTTTACCTACTATTTTTTCATTATGGGTAGCAGTTATTCAGCCCGTAACAGCAACCACTGTTCCTTTGTTTGTAAGCGTTGATGCGACAACACTGTTTGCGCGCCTTGGTACAACAGAGCAAGTGAATCTTATGAGTAACTTGGTTAATACGTATGTTCCAGAAAAAAAATGGGATAATAAAACAACGGTAATGTTTGGAGTGGGCGCAACAACCTATGAAAAAAATAAGCTATTATTGAATACCGGTGCGCGTTATTTTTCCACAACATCCTTTTTATTCAATGGCAATGTATGGCAGCTTGGTAACCCAAACTTTAATAACTTGTCGTATCGTTATCGTGTCAAGAGTGATGTGATTCTGATAGAAAACGCGATTTCATATACACAACATCTTATACAGCCTAGTTTTATTGTAGGCCTGGGGTATGCAAATAATACGGCAAGTCATTATCAAGTAACACCATTGTATGCGCATGCAACACCTGCATTACAAACGTTTAGCAGCAAGAGCACATCACAGTTTGCTTATGAAGTGGGTGTTGGGTTGGATTATTTGTTATTGAAACCTGCAGTTCTTGAACTGGCCTATCGTTTTGTGGGTGCGGGCAAAGGGTATTTAGGATATTCATCCATACAAAATACAACGGTGCGTTTATCAACAGGCAATATTAATTATCAAACCATTAGCTTAGGGATTAGGCTTTATTATGATCATACGTATTAAGCCGCTGACTTTTTTCTCCGCCTACTTGGCCTGATTTGTTCAAATTTAAGACGAGGCCTCTAGCCCAAGCTTTGAAAAGCTGAATCATGAAGCATGCGAATGCAGCATTTACCGTTCATAGTCTATGGTACTTGATTATTATATTGTTCATGAGATATCTAACGGTGCAAAACAAATTACAATATGTTAAAATATTGTAATTTAAATGGTTGTATTTATATGAAATTTACTGATTTTAAGCTCGGCAAGCCCATTTTAGATGCTATAGGATATAGCACCCCGTCACCCATCCAAATTAAGGCAATTCCTAAAGTGTTAGCTGGGCATGACTTAATGGCTGCTGCACAAACTGGAACGGGTAAAACAGCGGGTTTTGCGCTACCTATTTTGGAAAAATTACATCAAGGACGTGGTGCATCTGGTAATCAAGTGCGCGCTTTGATATTAACGCCTACAAGAGAGTTGGCAGCACAAGTTGCTGAGAGCTTTAAAACATATGGTAAACACACCCATCTAAAATCAGGGGTTGTGTTTGGTGGTGTTAAGATTAATCCTCAAATGATGAAGCTTCGGGGTGGGATGGATGTGTTGGTCGCAACACCGGGTCGGTTGCTTGATTTATATGGTCAAAATGCTATTAAATTTAATCAGTTAGAAATTTTAGTGTTAGATGAAGCCGATAGAATGCTCGACATGGGCTTTATTCATGATATTAAAAAAATCATAAGCGTTTTGCCCGAAAAGCGTCAAACATTACTGTTCTCAGCAACCTTTTCAAATGAGATTAAAATACTGGCTAAAAATTTATTAAAGTCACCTGTGGAAATTTCAGCAACGCCTCAAAATACAGCAGCAGTTACCGTAAAGCAGATAGTGCATCCAGTCGATAAGAAAAGAAAGAAAGCACTTTTAATTCATTTGATGCAAACGCACCAATGGCAGCAAGTACTCATTTTTTCAAAAACAAAGCATGGCGCCAATCGTTTAACAGAGCAATTACAAGAAGCTGGATTTAAAGCACTCGCGATTCATGGCAATAAAAGCCAGGGAGCACGAACAAAAGCTTTAGCGCATTTTAAATCGGGCGAAATCGATATTTTAGTCGCAACTGATATTGCAGCGCGAGGGTTAGACATAGAAGCGCTTCCGCAAGTGGTTAACTTTGATTTGCCACAAGTGGCCGAAGATTATGTGCATCGTATTGGGCGAACCGGGCGTGCAGGTAAAGCGGGTGAAGCGTTTTCATTGGTGTCAGCAGATGAAGCCGGTGTTTTGTTTGAGATTGAGCATTTAATCAATAAAAAATTATTACGAGAAGCCATATCAGGGTTTGAACCACAGCATGATTTGCCGTTAACAAAGCCTAAGAAATCATCAAAACCTAAAATAAATCAACCCCAAAGAAACACCAGGAAGCCCTTTAAGCGTAGAGTAAAAGAAAGTTAATTAAATTTAACTTAGTATGGAACATATTTGACTTATTTGGGCATAAGTTACTTGAACTTATGTTAAGAAACAGTTAAGGTGGATTTGTTTTTTAGATTTCAAGGGGTAAATAGAAATGGATCCAGTAGCTGAGCCGGATAAAAAGAAGGGTTTTTGGGGTAAAGTCGCAAGTAAAGCAGGCAGACAAGAACTGAAAAGATCGTTATCAAGAAAAATGTCTTCTAAAGATATAGAGCCTCTTGATTTTACCGACCCTGTAAGCACTCAAACCTCAGAGAATGGTAAAGTATCAGGCAATGACTCTGATGATGGCTCACCCACTGTTGTGACTCAAGGTGGCGCTAATTTAGATGCGATTTTACAGCCAGTTACCTCCGGGAGTGAGGCGTCTGCAGTTGGTGAAAATGCGACTGCTCAAGTTTTAGCAGATACAACACCCCTTCAGCAGTCTACAGTTGATTTAGATGATTCTCATCACTCATCTGATTCTCACCATACAGACCCTCGCCCAAATTCAGAAAATGGCGAAAAGAATGATACTCAGTCTACAGCTTCTACTCGGCAACCAATAAATGAAGAAATTGCTCGCCAAAGATTAGCTCACTTTTTTGAGGGTAAACAGGCTCGTTTTGCTTCGCAAATAGCTCAACGAAAAGAAACGGGGAATGCAACATTGGCTAAGTTTTTTGAAAGTAAAAAATCTGCTTTTCCCCCACAAGTAACGGTTGTATTAAAAGAGAAGCTGAAAGGCTCATTAACGGCAGAGCTTGTGAAATGTACAGATGATTTGAAAGCGAAATTAAAAACTAAAAATCATCAAGAAAAAATAACAAAAATTCATGATGAAATTTTGGAAAAACTTACACCGTTGGCAGAAGAAGCGTCTGAAGAAAAATTGAAAGAATTTACAGACTGGTTTGACGCGATGCTTGATAGCCACAAAAATGACTTTCCAGAAGAAAATTGGATTTGGCATGATGTGGTGAGACCTGCATTATCAGCACTTGTAGGGGTCGTATTTTCTTTAATAGCAGCGATTGCGATGCCTTTTGTTACAGGGCTTGCGGGTTATGCCGGATCATTTTTTGAGAAACCTAAAACAGCTGGATTTCAAGCATTTGAAGCAACAGCTCGTGATATTAAAAAATCGACTGAAGAAGCGGTATCAGCAACAGTTGAGTCGATTTCAGCTTTATCGCCAGCCGCCGGTTAATGTTTAAAGAGATAAAGGGATAAATCGCCTGAGTTTCCCTGTCTCTTGATGACGAGCAATAGTTTTAACCCGTTCAAACGCAAGTTTTGGATGGGTTAAACCTAGTTGTTGTAACGCTGTTTCAAGTGTAGCCTTCATCTTTTCAATATTTAAGCCCTCATAAGCAAGTAAGCGAATGATGGCGCCTTCTTTGGTTTGTTCAACTTGATATTCACTGATAAGAGGTTCTTCTTCAAAAAGATTCCAAAATGTCATGGGGTGTACTTCTGCCTGATGAGGATACACAAACCAATCATCACTGCGTCCAACAATATTGGGTGTTATTTGATAAGCGCTAAAAGGAGCTTGGGTAATTTCGACCACATCATCAACAACATAACGAATAAGGGGCAGGGTTTTATTGAATAAGTTGGTTATAATGAGCTTTCTAGCGTCTTTGGGGTTTTCTACGGCGTTTAAATGTTCATCGACAGCCTCAAAAATAATCATATCTTCAGATAAAATTAACCCTTGGTGCCTATCACTTTCAACACCAGCAATTCCCATTTCGACGCTACCCCAAGTATTATTAGCTTGTATGCCCCAAGCTTTTAAAATGGTCTCTCGGCCTTTATCGTTGAGTGGCTCAGAGTTGGTTGTAGCACGTTTAGGATGAATAGAGAGTGTGCCATGTAATGCTTCTCGGGCAAGGCGTGTAATGACAGAAGCATAGCCAATCAGGTGCGTGGGTTTACATGCGTTAAGTTCTGCGCATAGCGTTTGAATGGGGAGGCTTGCGGGCAGATGTATGGTTTTGTCATGGATATAAAGTTGTGTTGTGCAAAGTGGCGTGCTTGCATGAATAGGGGTTGGAGCAGTTAATACAGCATTAACTCGTGGTGTAAAACCAGGCCTTTGCATTTCGTCTTGTATTTGATGACGAAAATCAACAGCTGCAACATTAGAAAAATAATCTAAATCCCATACATATAACCCCCGTAAACCTGAAGAGCCACCAGTTGCTGTTATATAATATTGATCTTGAAAAAATGGATTCGCACTCGGATTATCACGTAATGTTTGCAAATGCGTTTCAGCTTTGAGTTTATTGATTTCGGGTACACAAATGATGTCATCCCAGTTGGCTAAGACTTCTTTTTTTGTTAAGGCTGGAAGTTGCTTTAAGTCATCGAGTGTCATGGTGTGAATATCATATGAGCTGAGTATTTTTTGATAATAAGGACTATGTACTACCACATGTTCGAGCAGCCGCCTTAAATGTTTGAGTTGAAAAGCTTGAATTTGATCGCGAGACCAGTTCAAACGTGCGATATGGCTCGGCATAATTTCACGAACACGTTTTGATATATTTTTATGGATATTTTGATAGCCCATGATTGGCCTTGGCTTATGTTTGTTTTTAAGTATAGTGCTTCATATTTGAATTGCTTTTGCTCCTCTAATAGAAAAAGGTTATTCTTGTTGTAGCGTTTAATCAGTCAGGATGACAAACCATGAAATGGAAGACCTCTTCGTATCGTTTAAGTTTAATTTCTTGCCTTATCATAAGCCCAGGGCTACATGCAGGTACAGTGGGTGATAAAGCGGGTTATCCTGATGGGTGGGCATTGATTGCGGGAGCTGGTGAGGCAGGTTTCATGAATACAGGCTCTTATACGCTCACTGCAAGTGATATGACAAAAACGCGAGATACAAGAAGCTTTCAGTTTGGATTTTTGGGAGATTTGGCTTTAGGCTATGGGCGGTGTATTAGCGAGCCTTTTTATTTGGGAAGTGAGTTAGGGGTTCTCTTTTTTGGTAACAGAAAAACATCTTCAAGTAATACAGCCAGTAATACAACGATTGTTACGGAAACTTTTAATGTGGACGATCCACCAGCAGAAACAGCCAGTATTAATCATGCGCTTTCGAGTACAGTGACTGTTTCAGGTAATCCTGTTGTACCTTATTTTGATTTGAAACCGGGTGTGCTTATTTCAGAAAATAGTTTTCTTTTTGGACGCATAGGCATTGATTACAATCAAATCAAAGTCAATGCTCGGTCTTTTTATCACTCAGAAGGGCATGTTGTTAAATCTTCAGGACGAGAGAGAGCATCAACAGGTGCTAATGCCAGTTTTTCTGCTACACATAAAAAACAACTTGCGGGGTTACGCACAGGCCTAGGGTTTGAATATTTACTCACAGATAACATCGGGTTGTCAGCAAATTATATTTATGCTTTTTACAATACATTCAATACATCAGCAACAGGTTCAAGTAATCAGGTAGCATGTGATATTTACGAAGGGTGTCCTGTGAAATCAGATGGTACTTATGCTGCGTCTGGACGCTCAAAAATGAGCAATCAACAAGTATTGTTAGAGCTTAATTATCACTTGGCTTAAAATAGTGTTGGTTTTATGAATGCTCAAATGCAGGCATTATTAGAGAGGCTTAGACAGTCTGAAAACAATAGCCTAGAAGAAAATATTCAAAAGCAAACCATATTACTACAGCGGTTAATTAAACACGCGGTCAATACAACGGCTCTTTATCAAGCTTATGATGAAGAGGCTGCTATTCAAGATTTTCCGGTGCTTTCACGCACAACACTTCAAATGGCACCTGATGCGATTATCGCAAATTGTCTTCCTGAAACACACGGTGAGACTTATACGCTTGAAACATCAGGTTCTACAGGACAAGTGGTTCGTATGTTAGGCACAGGGTTCACTCGGTTATTTTATGATGCACTTATGTTGCGTGAGCATGCATGGCATCAGCGTGATTTAACTCAAAAACTGTTAGCGATTCGTTGGCTAACACTTGATGTTGCACAGCCTCCATCAGGACAATATCACGTAACGTGGGGGCCACCAATAGATTTGTATCAGCGTACGGGACCGAGTGTTTTAGTGAATATTTCGAGTCCAACTGAACTGCAAGTGAAAGCTTTAATTGATCATAATCCTTATTATTTGATGACATATCCTTCACAACTTTCGGCTTTAGCGCTTTATTGTTTGGAGCACGGCATTCAATTGCCTGATTTATATGAGGTGCGTACTATTGGTGAAATGTTGACACAAAAACAAATTAATAAGGTTAAAACAGCATGGCCTCATGTGAAAATAAGTGATATTTACAGCTGTATTGAGATTGGAAATATCGCGCATCAATGTCCAGAATATCACCAATATCATGTTAATTTAGAGCATGTTTATCTTGAAATTGTTGATGAGCACAACCAAGCGTGTGCAGTAGGCGAAGCAGGTAGGGTGTTGGTTACAAGCTTGATGAATTATGCAACACCTCTTATTCGTTATGAATTAGGTGATTATGCTGCTTGGGGTGACCCATGTCCATGTGGACGTCGTTTGCCTGTACTGAAGCATATTTTAGGTCGTCAACGTAATCGTTTGATTTTACCTAATGGTGAGTCACGTTTTCCATATATTGGTGAATATAATGCCTTGAAACAAGTGATACCGATACGTATTCAGAAGTTTCAATTTGTTCAGCACACGCTTTATGATATTGAAATTAAGGCTGTGACGCCTGATAGATTGACGTGTAGTCAAGAAACAACAGCAAAAGCATTTTATCAAAATATTTTTGGTGCACATTTTAACATTCATTTGACGTATCATGATGAAATCGCAGCAGGGCCTACAGGAAAATTTGAAGAATTTATTTCATTGGTTGAGTGATGAGCTATGAGTCATGAATTAATATATTGTGATATCGATTAGGGACTGTTGGCTGTTCAAGTCATTCAGGTATTACCGGTTATTGTTGTTGTAATCATTGAGGTGGAAATGTTAATCGATTTTTTACTTGCAAGTGCATCGAATAGTGGTGATGCTGCTTTGCCTAAAGAGGCAGCCATTGCAATTATTGTTGTCATGAGCCTTGCTGCTACTTGTTGTTTGTCTACCTATTGTTTGTGTAGATACAGAGAGCCCATTGGTCGTTTTTTTGCGGCTAGAACATCTTTAAGTAGGGAAGGCGGTGCACGAGCAGATAGTACAGGGAGTTTAGGCAGCTCGATTGTTTTTGAAGATTTTCTGAATCCAGTGAAAGTGGGGTAATGTGTTTGATAGGATGAATCTTATAAAAATTATTTTCTCGCTGGCTGAGCAACGTGCTCGTCGGGGCCAATAGGCAAAGATTAGGGCATAAAACGCATATAAATATTGACATTGCTTTTAATATACCTACAATACCAGTGTGCTACTTAACTAACACACTTACCAGGGTGAGGCATGATACAGATAGAAAGTTTAGATTATTATTATCAGAAGAAAAAACCACTGTTTCAACATTTAGATTTAATGCTCGGCTCAGGCAATGTTTGTGGCTTGCTGGGTAAAAATGGCGCGGGAAAAAGTACTTTGTTAAAAGTCATGGCAGGATTACTTTTTCCAAAGTCAGGCACGGTAGAAGTCATGGGGAGAGCACCTAAAGAACGTAGTGTTGAATACCTTCAAAGCATATATTTTTTTCCTGATACTTTTAAATTACCGGCAATGAGTATGAAGCAATACTTAAGTTGTTATGGTGAATTTTATCCATCTTTTAATCAGGAAGTTTATGAGCATGCACTAGATGTATTTGAATTAGAAAAAGTTAAACAAATAACAGATTTCTCACTTGGTCAGCAGAAAAAGTTCCTACTTTCTTTTGGCTTGGCAACAGGCACAAAGTTACTCCTACTTGATGAACCCACAAATGCTCTAGATATTCCAAGTAAACAACAATTTAGAAAATTACTTGCAGCACATTCAGATGCAGATAGAACGATTGTGATTTCAACGCATCAAATTAAAGACATTGAAAATTTGATTGATCCTTTGGTTATTTTAGATAAGGGCCAAATTATTTTTAATCAGTCGCAAGAGGCAATTCAAGAAAAATTATTATTCAGTGAAAGCATGGGGGAACTGTCGAGTGATACATGTTTTTATATTGAAAAGAAGCCAGGTGGATATACTTCGCTGCAACAAAATATTGGTGGAGAGGCTTCTTTGATTGATTTAGAGCTTTTGTTTAATGCTGTTTTAAGTAATCAGCAAAAAATAAATGCTTGCTTTAAGGCGGTGTAAGATGAATATTAAACGTGTAATGAATTTAATGAAAAATGATTTATTAATGCTCAAAGATATTGCGACATACCTGTACATTATATTTGTTTGTGTCTCTAGCGGACTCAGTACTTTGGGCATGCCTCCGACACTCAATCAGTATCTGTTTTTTTTATGTGGCAGTGGATTTATTTTTACAAGTTATGCATTTTCAGATTTACATGAAGTGAGTAAAGGGTATAGCTATTTGATATTGCCGGCATCAAAGTTTGAAAAGCTTTTTGCTCGTTGGCTTTTAACAAGTATTGTGTATGCTTTTATTTTCACTTTTTTACTTTATGGTTTATTTGTTCTTAATTATTTCACTAATGATTTAATGCCTAATGTTGATGCAAAAGTTTTGGTAACCCAGCTTTCTTTCTGGCATTCACTCAGAGTGATTTTTCCAGGCGTATTGCATGTTATGTTATTTTATTTGGCTCTTCACGCGCTTGTTTTTTTAGGGTGTATTTATTTTAAAAAACATGCGTTGTTTAAAGTGAGTCTGAGCGTGATGACATTAATGAGTGTTTTGATACTGTTTTTTGCTGGCATGCTCTATCTTTTAGGCCCTGGGTTAACGGTATCAAGTTTTATGAACTTATTTAAACAGCTATTTGTAGGTGGATATTATTTCTTTTGGATATTACTTGCGCCTATCTGTTTGAGTATTGCTTATGTTCGTTTTAAAGAATACGAGATTTAAGATGAATTTTTCTAAAAACAAAGCAATTTATATGCAAATTTCTGATCATCTCTGTGAAGAAATTATAAAAAATATTTGGCCACTAGAAGAAAAAGTGCCGTCTATTCGGGAAATGGCTGTTTCGCTTGAAGTGAATCCTAATACTGTGGTGCGTTCATACGCGATGCTTGAACAAGCGGGAATCATCGAAATGAAAAGGGGAATTGGTTACTTTGTATCATCAAAAGCCAAACAAAAAATTTTAGATATTAAAAAAGCAGCATTTCTTCATGAAGAGTTACCTCGTGTATTCAAAGCAATGGATTTATTGAATATCAATATGGATGAGATGATTGGTTTATATCAAGAGAGAAAAAATCATGAAAACAAGTAATCAATTAGTTATCACAGTGATTTTGGGGATTATTATTAGTATGGTCGGTATCGCTCTTTTTAATCGTATGGCTACATCCCCAAAAGCTGAACATTTTGAGACAAACGTGTCAGCCAGTGTAGGGCATACCAGAACCATGATTCAAGCAGGGGAGGCATTACAATCTGTCGAGATTAATGGGCCTTTTGAAGTTGTTTTAAAACCAGGTGCATCTAATCAAGTTCAAGTGCGTGCAGATGAAGATGTTTTTGAAGCGTTTATGATTGATAATAAAAATGGAAAACTGACAATTCAACCCAAATCAGAGTTGTCCTTTCAATCAGATACGCCCATGCGCGTCGAAGTGATGTCTAATACGATTGAAACATTGACCTTAACGGATAATGTCGGTGCTCGTTTAGAAGCGCACGGATTAAAACAAGATAAATTGCAATGTTATTTTAAAGGACATGTTTCAGCAACGCTTTCAGGAGAGGTTAAAGTGCTTAGCGTTGATGGAGGAGGTACTCTTGAACTAAAAAGTCGTCATATTGAATCAGACGATGTGAGCTTAAATTGGGGAGGTCACTCAAGCGTTTCACTTTCAGGACAGACAAGCATGCTTTCGGTTAATTTAGAGGGGTCTTCAACTTTTAATGCACAGCACTTGATTGCAAAACAAGCGTTATTAGTCGGATCGGGAGCAATTAATGCAAAGGTTCATGCTGAAGATAATTTTGCAATTAAAGCACAGGGTAACACTCATGTAATTTGTTATGGGCATCCAAAAGTGATTCAAAAAGAGGTAACTGGGGCATCAAAGGTAAAAGTGGTAAGTTAACTACCACTTTATTTATTTTTTATTGTTTGTTTTTATTTTTTTTGTGGATGTTGTCTTTTTTACGGGCGTTGTTTTTTTTGTGGAGCCTGTTTTTTGTGTATCTTTGGGAGCTTCATCCGATGGCATGAGGCGACCTTCTTCAAAAAAAGTCACTTTACCTGTTTTAATGTCATGAATGCCGGCCACAATACCAATTTGATGCTTTTTAATTAAAGATCTGATAATGGGACTTCTCTCTGAAATTTTCCGGGCGACTTTGATGGCATTGTTTTCAGCAATCTTATTAATTAGTTTTTCGTCAGCACAGCTATTTAGACCACTTTCTTTTTTAGACTCAGGAATCACTGGGGTTATTTTATGAGTGACATGATCAACATGGCCAAAGTGTTCGTGCTTGCATGCTGCAGTTACTGCACCACATGAGGTATGGCTTAAAACAACAATCAAAGGCGTGCCAGCAGCCTTGGTTGCGTATTCCATACTTCCTAAAATATCATCGTTTAAAATATTACCGGCAATACGCAGTGCAAATAAATCGGTGAGGCCTTGATCGAAAATAAACTCAGGCACACTACGTGAATCCATACAGTTTAAAACAACAGCCCAAGGATATTGTCCATAGGAACCTTGTTTAGCTTGTTTCAAATAGTTTTGTTTTTGCATTTGACCGGTTACAAAGCGTGCGTTACCGGCCTTTAATTTTAAAAGAGCTTCTTTGGGGGTCATGTTTGCTTGTTTTTCAGCACTTGTTGTTGAGCCTTCTGAGTAAGCCAGTGTTGTGAGACAAGATAGAAAGAGTGGCATGATGATGTTTTTTATTGTTTTCATGAAAAGCTCACTTTTAATTTAAAATGAAAGGTGTTTTTATTGAGGTTAGACTGAAAAAGCTGAGATGACAAAGTATCGGTTTTATTATAAGGTGAGGCCCTCGCATCCAACCTAAAAGCGACAATGGAAATCCTCTGTTTTTTTTCGGGGGTCGCATTTGTTTATTTAAAAAACGGATATGCCCTTGGTTTGTTATGTGTGGCTCTTTTTTTTAGGCCACGTATCTTTTTATGTGCCTGTTTTTTTATGGGTGCTATTTGGGCGTTACTTCATGCAATGTGTGTTGTCTCTACAGGTATGCCTAAAACATCTGTTATACCTCGTGCCAATATTATAGGCGTTATTTCGTCTATACCTGATGTAACGTCTGAAAAAACGCAATTTGAATTTAAGATTAAATCACTGAATGACAAGCCGGCAAAGGCGCGTGTTTTACTGACATGTTATGATGAGTGTCCGCATGTATCAGCGGGCCAAGTTTGGCGAGTAGACGTTAAGCTTAAAAAACCTCAGAATTTAGGGAACCCAGGTGGATTTAATAGGGTTCGATCACTGGATTCACACCACATTGAGTGGGTAGGGTATACACGTCGTAATACGTTTGAATACTTAGAAAAAGGTGGTGGGATTCAACAGCAACTCATTAAAGTTAGGGCATATTTTTCGCAACATTTAAACCAACATGCACTGCAGCCTGAAACAGCAGGAATTCTTCAAGCATTAACCTTAGGCTTAGGCCATCAAATTACACAAGAAAACTGGGGGCTTTTTAGACGAACAGGTACCACCCATCTAATGGTTATTTCAGGGGCGCATATTGGGCTTGTAGCAGGTCTTACTTATGGCGGGTTAAGGCGTTTTTGGTCAAGATTTGGGGGGTTGGCTCTTCGATTACCTGCGCAGCGTATTGCAAGTATTGGGGCATTATTAGTCGCTTTTATTTATAGTGTGCTAGCCGGTTTTGGTGTACCGGCTGAACGTGCATTAATTGTTTGTTTTTTTATGTTACTTCGCCATATTGGTCATAGGTCTTTTACGGTTTGGCAAGCGTTTCGATATGCATTACTTGCGGTCCTTTTATTTGAACCACACTCAGTGATGATGCCAGGTTTTTATTTGTCGTTTGTGGCAGTTGGTATTTTAATTACGGTAAATCAAATCATACAAGTTAAAGGTATTCAAAAAATGATATGTATGCAGTTAGCTTGTTTGTTTGGTTTAATGCCATTAACTCTTTTTTTATTTTCATATGGTTCTATCAATGGTTTTTTTGCTAATTTTTTTGCGATTCCATGGGTTGGTTTTATCATTATTCCAATAGGGCTTCTGACTGTTTTTTTAGGGACTCAATGCGCGTTAGATTCTGTGTCTTTGATTCTAGATAAAGCAGTTGGTCTTTTATTAATGTATTTAAATTGGATTGATGGGTTTGCTCGCATTAATCTTGATGTTGCATTGAATACGTTATGGTGTGTTGTTCTTTTAATGTTTGCCTTCGGGGTAGCACTTATTTTTCCTATTAAGCGATTTTTACCCGTTTTATTGGTTTTTTTTGTGTCTGGATTATATGAAAAACAAGATAAAATAAAATGGGGTGAGGCTCGAATAGATGTGCTTGATGTTGCTCAAGGTCTAGCAGTTATGATTCGAACAGCACATCACCAACTGCTTTATGATACAGGAGTTAAATTTTATCGTGGTGGTGATATGGGACAGCTAGCGATTATTCCTTATTTAAAAACTTTAAGAACCAAATATTTAGATATGATTATTATCAGTCATCCTGATTTAGATCACCGAGGAGGGCTTGTATCATTAGAGGCAGCTTATACAGTACGAGCATTGTTGGTGGACAATCCTAAATTTTATCACCGAGGTGAAAGCTGTCATCAATACTCAGCCTGGAGATGGGATGGTGTTTTTTTTGAGTTTTTACCTATGCCCCTGGAATCGCGTAAAAAAAACAATCATTCGTGTATTTTAAAAGTAACCACAGATTTTGGGAGCATGCTCTTGACGGGTGATATTGAACGTTCGGCCGAACGCTACTTGGTTAAGAATTATGCCGAAAAGTTAGTGTCTTCATTTTTGCTTGTACCTCATCATGAAAGCAAAACTTCATCTTCAAGTTTGTTTCTAGAGCATGTCTCACCCAGAGCTGCAATTGCATCTTATGGGTTTGATAATCGCTATCATTTTCCACATGCTGACGCTGAAGCGCGTTATGAACAGCAAGAGATTCCTGTTTATTCGACTGAGAGTTGTGGTTTAGTTCGTATTGATTTATATCGGAGCAGTCAATTCAAACCACCAGAATGTACAAAATATAATAAGTAATTAAAAGCCGTATTTTTATGGTTTTTAATTTATTGGCCAAGCATGTACATGCTACTGCATTAAAAAAATCAGACAGGATTATGACTCTTTAGCAAGTTTAGTGAATCAATGGTTTTTTAAATTGAAGGGTTGAACAATATATTCATAATACGATTTAATATTGACTCTAACCTAAACACCCCGTATTCTAGCGCGAGTTACTTTTTGAGGGATGCAACATGCATCGAATTGCTTTTTTTTTATATTCAATTTTATTGTTTTCTAACCCTGTTTTTGCTTTTAATTCAGCGTGTTCTGGTCAAAAATGCATCGGTGTTGTTGATGTCGGAAGTACGGGATCACGCTTACATATATATGCTTATCCCAGACAAGATGATGTTCATCAAATACAAGAAGTCTGGGTAAAAAAAATAACGCCTGGATTTGCAATGCTTAATCCAGATCAATCACACGTAGATAATTATCTGCAGGAATTATTTGAAGGTGCACCCGAAGACTTTCCTATTTATTTTTATGCATCAGCAGGCATGCGCCTTTTACCGAGTGAGCAACAAAAAAAATATTTTGATATTGTCCAAAGCTGGTTTCAGCATTCATCTTGGCATTTAGAAGAAGCAAGAACGGTAACGGGTCGTGAAGAAGGCGTTTTTGCCTGGCTTTCAGTTCATGAACAACTCAGACGAATTCCTGATTTTGAAATACCTGAGCACCTAAGTGTTATGGATATGGGCGGGGCATCTGTTCAGGTTGTGAGTGCTGTTGATTTTAAGAGTTCTGAAAATAAAGATGATTATATTGATATTGAACTTCATGGAAAAAAACAAACTTTATTTGTAAGAAGTTTTTTAGGACTTGGGCAAACGTTAGTGATTGATCAATACTTGAATGAAGCAAGTTGCTTCCCTGAGGGGTATCCGCTCCCTAATGGTGATATTGGAGTAGGAAACGCAAGAGCGTGTGCTCATCAAGTATCAAAATTAATTGATGGGGTGCATAATGTACACCATGTGCTTCATCCTGCTTTATATCCTGAGTCATCCAGAGTGTGGTATGTGATAGAAGGACTTGCTTATTTAGCAAAAGAGAAGCCATTTAATCAAAATGAAGATGCTATTACGAATGATGGTTTACTTGAACAGGCTGAGAAAGCGGTCTGTCATCGTTCCTGGGAGGCTATTCAACAGGACTACCCTGAAGAAAATAATTTATCGCGTGCATGTCTCACTGCTTCTTATTATCACGCTTTAATGAGCGCTTACGGTATTGCACCCAGCGAGCCAGTCCGGTTTGTACCGAGTTTATCCAATGTTGATTGGACTCTCGGTGTGGTCTTGCAAAAACACTAGCGCCCGAGATATACTTCGTTTCCATATTTACTGCCGTTGTAGCTCAGTTGGTAGAGCAATTGATTCGTAATCAATAGGTCGGGCGTTCGATTCGCCCCAACGGCACCAGCATCCATGCGAATTTTCGGGTCTTTCCCATTTGATACGCATCATTTTTAGATTTTACCAGATTAGGTTTTTCCAGGGCTTTTGATGCTTTTCTGATTTTGGACATGTAGTTTTTGCTGGTAGCTGTATTTTTCTCTTGGCTTTTCCAATGGGCTACAAGTATGTGCACATGTTTTGGTTTAAGGCCTTTAATATGCGCCAGTTTAAAACCGAGCTCATGTAAGTCTTTCACGCAGCGACTCAGCATATGCTTCATATCAGCTTTGCTGGCGTAGGAGTAGCCTTGAATTTGTTTGATGAGTTCATTAATGGAGAACTGTGCATTCTTTAATTTATGATTAGCCACGCAAGTAACCCCAAAGGGTGGTACGAGATTTTAAACCCATCTCATCCATGATGGTTAATGTTGTTTTGTAGTGATTTAACGTTGTTATTAATTGCTTTTGACGAAGGTGCGCATACAGGTAACGGTATGTCTTGCGTGGTGGAAGGTCCAAAGTGCGTAAAGCTTTACGCCAATCAAAGAGCACAGTAGCGTACCCATGGCTTTCAATTAAGCTTTTGTGCTTGGCCGTGAGTTGATTTAATTCCTCGAGAATTTTTTGTTGCTCTGTACTTTGAATGGGAACACATCTGTCTTCGTTATTAAATGTGATTTCTCGGGTGAGCCAAAGCTGGTGCTCTTGAAGATGGATGGAAGGTACCATGCGCATGGTTTCACTTAAGGTTAATCCAAAATGAAGTTGGAGCCCTAATAAAACACGTGCAATGGGGGATTGCGCTTGCTCCCAGACTGCTGAATTAACGTTGGGTGATTTTTTGTTTTTAGTTTTTTTTGTCAGCCCTAAATTTTGATTTTCGAGTGCGCTAGTTTCATAACCAAGGCTCATCATAAATTTTCGGATGATGGTCATGTGATTCATGATGGTCGAGGGTTTTATTTTTCTCTTTTGCCAAAGGGCTATGAGCTTATGAAATTGTTCGGGCGGTAGGGCTTCCCAGGTTGAGGGAGCATCGCCAAGATAAAATAAATCGTCGATGAGTTTGTAGATGATATAGCGACGTTGTCTTTTATCACGCAGACAGCCGGAGTTATTGTTTTGAATGTAGTGATTAGCCGTTTTTCGCAATGATTTTTTTCGCACGATAAAACCTTAAAATTTTTGTCCTGACGTGGTTAAGTGTTGATTGGGCAGTTCACGCTAAGGTGATACTTGGCTTACACCACAAGGCCCACAGCGGCAAATCAGTTGTAAACATCAAACAACGGTTTTTGAGTGTTTTCCTCCTTGGTTTTAAATGAAAAAGAGCTCGGCAAGACAACAAGCCTAAGCTTCTCGGGTCAATACAGGTTTGTATTGTGAGGTTCAAATTCTAGAAGAATTTACTTTGACTGGTTACAAAGGGTCCTAAAGAAATCAGGTGATGGTTTAAGGTTCCCGACTAACGCCCGGCCACTGGGTTAGGGAATGATGGTGGCTATTGCATAAGACCCGAAGGTTTCGCCGGAATTTCACCAGCTCATCAGTTATGCTTTTACTTTATTAAAATTTATCAAAAGGGTGCTTGCTTCGCAAGGATTTAGGCCGATTATTTTGTTCATTCCCGATCTGCGTGATTGAATATTGATGGTTAATTGATTGATTTTATGAGGGAAATTTTGAAACGCATGTCTGCGTCACTGCAGATAACAAGCCTGCAGTGACGCAGATATACCCATCACAGTTCAAAATGCGAGTTTTAAAGTCGCTGAAAATTGTCATTGATTCTGCTCGACAAAGAGTCTCCTATATCAGGCAACACCTCTTCAAAAAATCTATTAATTTCTGATCGAAAATCTTTAGCGCTTTTGAAAAAACGATTATTCCGAACGTGTTCGTTCATAACCTTCCATAAGCGTTCAATAGGGTTTAAATTTGGACTATAGGGAGGAAGAAAAAATAAGTTTATTTTCTGTTCTTCAGCTTCCTTCTCGACGAGCTCTGAGCGATGATAACCAGCTCTATCAAGCACCATGTGAATGGTACCTGCTTCACCTTGTTTAGCCCTTATTTTTTTCATTAAATCAATAATTGACTCAGAATTTATGGTGTCATACTGGCAAGTAATGGCTTCTGATAGTTTATTTAGCTGGATGGCTCCAGCAAGGTTAACTCTGGTCCTGCTTGCGGTCGTGTCCACCTTCTTTATTTTACCTGTTTTAATCCAACCATAGCTTAGCTTCGTCGCTTGGCTAGGATGCACCGAATCAACAAAGTAAATACTATCTTCTTCAGGCAAGGTTTCCTTGAGTTCATTGTACGCTTCTACAAATTGAGACTGAGCTTCTTTATCGGCTTTGTGAGGATGCCCCTTTGGTTTTTTGTAGCTAAATGCATGACGATGAAGCCAATGGTTCATGCCAGGAATACTGTAACGAATGGACCAGGTAGATTCTACATAAGCAATGATGTCATATACATAATGGTAGGTGTTGGCTTCTAAGTGTGCAATTAATGCTTGGCCTTGCTCTTCCGATAAGTGGCTCTCTGAGCCACCGCTCGCGATTTTCAATTTACCTTCACGATAATCATTAAGATGACGAATAATCGTTGATTGATTGAGTCTTAGCGCTTGCGAAATCATCGGCACTGTCCAGCCTTCTGAACGAAGTAATACTGCTTTTATCCGATCGCGTTCTTTACCATCTGAACTGTCTCTATGGCGAGCTTCAAGCTCTGCTTTTTCTTCTTCTGTTATGTGTATTCTTTTCATGCTGCGAAGCATGATCCTCTCAACATGAAAAATCAAGCATTTTCAAAGATCACGGGTATA
>JARGPP010000020.1 GCA_029210085.1 Legionellaceae bacterium
AAAGTATCACACGCTGTTTTTATCAAACCGCCCGCTTCAATATAATCCAAAACCCTTATTCTTAAATCTGATGAATGACTCATAATAAAATCTGAAATTGTAACACAATAAATAAGTCATTTTAAATTTAATCAACTATAACCTAAATCAGAAAGCATATAAGCCCATCGGAATATTTTAACGCTCGATATGTCCGTAAAATCTGATTCTTACTGAGTTTAACAAAGAAAACCACATGCTTATCCAGGTATTTTGTAGATTAAAAACGTTTCCTCTAATCCGCCACAGGAGTGTAATTAAAACAGTACCATTCACTCAATGCAAATGGCATTCATGGCAGCATTTTTTTAAATTTTATCCCAATTATTTAAATTGTAAACTTCATCCAAAGAAGCTGTTAGGTCACAGTGACGTTATTTCAGTAAACCACGGATGGTATCTGTAAATTACTCTCCGTTCTATCATCAATGGTTTCCTTGGGCATTGAAGAAAAGAAGGTCTTTGTATCTTTAGAAACGAGTAAATCATAACATCGCTGCAAAACTGTTTGATGTGAAAGCAGCCCTAAATGCCCCGTATTAACCGTATGAACCTCACCATATTCTTCAATATTATCTCTAGTTTCAGAGGGCATACTTAAAACCACATCTGTTTTAGCATTAAAATAAACTAACGACGTTTTCTTCTCAGGTTGCTCTGGGATATGTTTAACAGCCCCCATTAAGATCAATAACCTTTTTGTTGTTGCATCTCTTCCTTTCTGCTCAACCAATGTATCCGCTCCAGAAGAATGTCCTATACACAAACAGCGAATGTGCTTTTCATTACCTCTTTTTTTATAATCATACAATCTATCAATCTCATTAATTTTTGTATCGATGATCCGACTACGCTCTCCTTCATCCTGCATGTTAGGTATATTTACTGTAAAAATTGGACCTTCATATTTTTCTTGGTACAACTTATATAATAATGGGGCGAACGCTGTATCATCATGTTGATCACCATGAATCAATAAAACTGGAATTTGAGAACGTTGGACTTCATTTAATGAGGTAGGATTAATAGGGTAATCACTCAAACCTTTCTGCATTCTTATGCCAGCAAAAACAGCGTTTACTGGCTCAGATAAGAGTGTCACAATGGCCATGCCAGCTTCACGAAAACCTAGGCCTTGAATGAATGAACCAAATCGCATGACTTGCTTCAAATAAGGAACATCCCAATCTGATTCAGTCAATATATTATCAGGCAATTCGTTGATTTGATTCTTTAAGTAAGTTAACGTTTTTATAGCATATGTTGAAGAAAATAGCCCCATAAAAAGGTTTGTTTGATCTACTAAAAAAGATATTAAATCTGATATAACCCACAGACAACTTTTAATTGCCATTTGGTTATATTCACCTGTCATATGATACCAAGAGTCGTTAAAAATTCCCCCTAATAAAAAAATGAGGTTATAAACGATAGCAACAGTGATAGAAGTAATCGCAAAAAAAAGAATAAAAGCAAAACTTAGGGGATAAGTAACAAACCGTAGTATAAAATTACCCAATGCTATGAGAAATAGTAATAATGGTGAAAGTATATCTATATTTTTCTTGGAATAAAGTGGTAGAACCCCTCCTACTCGATAACTCCACTCATATAGATAATTGATTAAGACCTTAGAATCTCTAGACATAGACTACAATATTTTCAATAAAATATGACACATTGTTTCATTTTATATCAAATAAATCAAGCATTTAAAAAGAATAGCTACTCGATACAAATTGATTAGAATCCTTGTTTTTGGTAACTCCCTAAGTTGTGGCTAAATTTAGTTTTTGCTCAACTGATTACCTCACGTCATCCAGAGCACGTCTTTTTGCGCGAAGGATCTCCATGATTTAGTACAGTTTGAAAGTCAGGAAATCCTTCGCTACGCTCTGGATGACGTACCTGGAGTATTACATTTTTTCATCTTAAGGATGACAATAGTATTTTTAATTAAGTTATTAGATAATGTAATCTTTTAAATTGTTTTTATTATTATGGCGCTTGATTATTTTTCACTAAAATGTTTCTTAACCGTTGCTACTACACGAAATATTACTAAAAGTGCAGATATTGTCGGCCGAACACAATCAGCCGTGAGTCAACAACTCACTCGTCTTGAAGAACTGCTAGGTAAAACATTATTCGATCGTAATAGAGACATGTGTCTAACAGAGTCCGGCAAGTTATTTTTTTTGTATGCACAAAAAATTAGTCGCCTACAACAAGAGGCACTCACACATATCCAAGATAATTTGGCTTATAAAACCCTCCACTTTGGTTTTTCAGATGAGTTGGCTCCATTCATTGTGCCTCATCTATTTAACGCATTTAGTGCTGCCCACCCAAATGTTTTATTAAATATGGTGAGTGGGCAATCCACGGATATTTTGGAACAATATTCAAATAAAAAACTAGATATATGCCTCATTAAAGAAGTTCAAATAAAGCCTGGCATGCAGCCAAAACTATGCTTTCAAGATGAACTGGCCTGGATATGCCAAGCAAATATAGATTTAAATAAACTAGATACCTTTGTGCCGCTCATTTTATCATCGTCCACCTCTACTCTATATGGCCGTACATTGAATTCTTTAGATAAACATAACATCAAATATCGTACAATATTAAGCAGTAATAGCTTTGCCTGTAAACTCTCTGCAGTTGAAAGCGGCATGGGAGTTATGGTTGCATCTCAATCACATGTTTCAATTAACTCCAAAGTAGATTCTTTGAATCACTTACCCAAACTGGGTAAAGTACTTTTTAATACATACGCTATAGATGAAAGCTTGGTAGAGGCGGATTTAATTCAGCTTATCAGTCATACTTTAACTGCTCAAAATATTCAAATTAAGTAATCATTTTGTGCACCTAGAAAATATTTAATTTTTCCATCTTCAAATATAGGCTCTATGCGTAAAAAATTTAAAAAAGGTTCACCATTTTTTTTGTAATTAATCAGTTTGCCTTTAAATGGCTTCTCGCATGCTATCGCATTTTTAATTTCTTCAATCATCTCACTGGATGTTCCTTGCCCCTGTAAAAAATTACAATTATATCCAAGGACATTTTCTTCGGAATAGCCCGTGAGCGTATAAAATCCTGCTGATGCATACACAATAGGATTATTTTTAAGGTTTGGATCGGTCAACACGACACCATCACTTACTTTATTAAGCGCTAATGTCAGTATTCTGGTACTTAATAGGACATTTTTTTGCATATTTTTTCTGAATTAATTGGGTTGCACTGAAAAAATGTATTGATACAAACGAATTGAATGAAAAATAGAAAATAAAAAAGTAAGAGGCAAGTCTATTTTTAGTGTTTCAAAATTTATCTTTAACTTTAAGAAAAAAGTGAACAGACTCGCTCCTATTCTCTAAAATGAACTCACAGCACAATTAAAATAATAATTGACATCATAGCACAAAATTTTTTTTTAATTCAAACCTAAATCATTCGTTTAATGCGGCAAAGCAGAATGACGACACCGTTAACGTTAAACTGACAGGCGCACTCGACAGTGATATGGTTTCTGTACTTATCGACGTAATATTTAAACTATTCGCTTGGTTGGTTGATAGCACAGTAATGAATCGCCCGATTCGCAAACTTCTGGTCTACCCTTTATGTTGCCTTGTAATAAACTGCCATTCACCTCAAGCGTCAGTGTGCATGATTCTTGGTAGCCAAGCGTAAAAGTGCTCGAACAATTTCTTTAGATTGATTTTTAATGACGTATTGAACCGTCTCACTACCATTGCTTGGAACGGATATTGTTGTTTCAGTTAATGGCGTGAACGTCTAAACTGGGCTTCCTGCGTAGACAGTATTAAACAAAAACAAAGCTGAAAGACTGCTGAGTAATCGAAAAAACAAAGATTTTCTTTTTATGAACGTGTCCTTACACATGATGAGTGAGATGAAAAGACCTTAAGAGCAAGTCAATTTACTGTACCAAAGAATGAGTCTTTTGAATTTAAAAAGCAAGACTAATCCAGGGCAAGTGCATCAAAGTTTAGATGTGGATTAATTTTTTTTGCTCTAACCTGTGATCGTCTCAGGTAAATCTTGCAGCTTACTATCAATCAAACTAACAAACTCATCCAAAGTGCAGCTGATACCACCACACTGCTCGATATATAGTGGCTTTTGATTATAGGTTACTCGAACTTCATAATTGGAAGCTCCCATATCAAATAGCGCATAGTGAATATCTGACACATAGGGTGGTACATCATCAATTTGCTGCCCTAACAAGTTGAGTTGTGCAGACAGCGTTGTATCATGCGCAACGAATAGTAAATATTTCAAGGCTCTCTTTTGCTCTGCTGCCAAACTTATTTCTTGCTTGATGGTTTGAGCTAACTTACTACCTCCAACCAAAGCAAATTTTGGATGATTAAAAATACGAAGCAAAGCCCACTTTCCAGCATCCATAATCATCTCAGCATCCTTGACGTGTAACCCAACAGGTAAGTCTATACCATACAGTTTTTCTACATACAATCGGTCACTGACATGAATTAAATCAAATAAACTGGTGATGTCCGTGCCTAACGCCCTACCCCAGTTAACGTAATTTGGCTGCAGCCATTTATCTTTTTGAATCCATTCAGGTGTATTAAAAAGATCAGTTTCCAACAACTGCTTATGCTTTACTTTGTCATAATTAGGTACTAAGAGACTATCCTGCTCTCGTGGAACTGTATTAATTGGAATAGGCTGCAAACCTTGGGGTAAAGCTTTGGCTGACTCATTAAGTACCGGCCCCGTCCCTAAAGGGTATAAGCCAAATAAGACAGACTGTGCCGTCATCATGGTCCTTGCGGTATTAGAAGAACGAACATCCATCGCATTGATATCATACTGTTCTAGTAATAAATGGTGCTCATTCACATAACGTTGACGTAAAACCTTGCCTAGTTCATACGCCTGACGCATACCTTTAGGTGTCAGCTGTTTTGTACCATAGGGCCATATTTTTTGCATTTCTCGTGAATCTATTAACGGTGTTCTATCTCCATGACGCACCAAATCAATTGCAAAAATCAGTTTCTCTTCGGCAAATGCAAGTGAAGATACACAAACACTCAATGCAAAACATAAAACAAACTTTATCATTTGATTTTCCATTAATTAATACTTTGAGACACCTATAGAGTGCACTGTAGTATTCTCACCTATCCATTCACATATTGTATCTAGCGCTTCTTCTGTTTCATTCAAAGCAATAATTAAATGTGGCTTTCCTATCGTCTCGGCCTCATGAATCATAAGAAGTGTTCCATCCCTGATGGTATCTGGCAGAGGTGACATAGACATAATAATAAGCGTGCCATCTGAATCACATATATTTAATTTTGTTCTTTCATCTGATTAAACGTGCTTCTATTTGCTCTTCTTCTCTTTGGGTGCAACACTCAATAATGCCAGCGGTGGCAGCACCAATAACAGCTCCAGCGGGAATAAAAAATGGACTAACAATAATTGCTCCTCCCCCCGTAAACATGCCCATAATCAAACCCGAAGGGAAAGAAGAGTTTTGTTCAAGATACATTGCTGATGCCATAGTAAAAACACCCAAGACAAGCCCCGTTCCAGCAGCAAAAGAACCATATTTTGCTCCACTGGCGACACCATCTCCAACTGCTTTAAAAAATCCAGACATAATTTACCCAACTATTTTTTTAGATGCGCCATGCTACCATATGTGTAATAATTTAGTCCATATTTGATTAACACGCGCTCGGGGCCCTGAGCGTTCCCCACTTTTTTAGCGGTTAACATTTTGAAAATTAAGAAGAAAAGATAGTAGCCGTGCATGACTATATATGATCAAATAAGCGTTCTCCAACAATTATAAGGTCATAGTCATGCACTTGATGGAATTATTACATAAAAAGCTTAAAAACAAACTACCTTTCATTCATAAAACACGACTTAACAACCTAATGCAGGCTGCATCTACTGTGATTAAAGTGAATAAACTAACTTTAACGTCCCTTGGACGTAATTTTCCTAAGAAAATTAAGACAAGGAATAAGATTAAGAAAATTGACAGGTTACTGGGCAACTCGCACTTGCAAAAGGAAGCGAGCACTATTTATAAGGCGATGAATAGCTACCTCATAGCAGAGAGTTCACAGCCATGGATACACGTTGATTGGAGCTGTGTATGCGCTACGACAAATTTGTATTTTCTAAGAGCATCACTATCACTACAAGGCCGCTCAATAGTTATCTACGAGGAGTGTCACCCAAAATCGGGCGAGAACAATCACGCCACACATAAGTCATTTCTGAATAACCTCAAGGCAATATTACCCAAGCGTGTGGCGCCTGTCATAGTGACAGATGCTGATTTCAGAGGATTATGGTTTTCTCATGTCCTAAAGCTTGGCTGGCATTTTGTAGGCCGACTACGTAATAAAAATGCTGTAAAGCTTAGTGGTAGCTCTGAGTGGGTGATGAGTAAGCGATTGCACGTTGACGCAACCGAAAATCCGAAATACCTGGGTGAGAGTATGTTGACGAAAAAAGGCCAAGTTCCGGCAAGCTTTGTGTTGTATAAAGGAAAGCCCAAGCCCCGAAAGTATAAATCGCGTGTACGTCAGACTGGTAGGAACACTCGTACACACAAGCAATCGGTCCATGAGCCTTGGTTACTAGTAACTTCACTGTCTGAAGGTCAGGTAGCAAGGCAAGCAGTCAATATTTATCGTCAACGTATGAGGATAGAAGAAAACTTCCGTGACACTAAGTGCACTCGGTATGGACTTGGATTAAAAGATAGCCTTACGTACACCCCGGAACGTATGCGCATATTATTGCTAATTGCTGCTATCGCCACATTCGCTTGTTGGCTCGCTGGCATTTTTACACGCGAAAAAGGAAAAGCCCCTGACTTTCAGGCACACTCTGCAAAAAGTACAGGTATTCTTTCTCTTGTATATCTAGGGAAAGAGGCGCTAAAAGCTGGTATGAGGATTGGTAAGAGGCAATTTGAAAAAACGTTAAATTTACTTTTTCAGCTTAGTGCCGCAGTTCAATTGGAGTCTGCCGCTTATGAGTAAATTTTCTGGGGATCGCTCAGCTCGGGGCCGGGGCTTGCGTCTTGCATAAAACACACGATACAAGCCCCGACCTCAGAAGCGATTGAAAAAAGGAGAATCTTTAACTCTGTTGACCTTTCCATTAATCTATTTATATTAATTTCCTACTTGGGCTGCTTTAAATGTGTCGCAGCATGTTCTTCTTCAGGTGCTTCTAAATATTCTGATATCTTTTCCCAGATGAGATTATCAAGCGCTTGTACTTGCTCTATCAACACGCAAGCCTGAGAATATACGCATGGAGGTGTTTTTTCGAACAATTTCTTGCATAGTACAGCCCCTTTATGAACGTCTTTTCTGAGTGGGTTATCATCACGGTTCAAAGTTTTGAGGTGATTAACTGCTTCGGTTGATGCTGATGCGATGAGTGTTGGGTATTCGGAGATGAGAGATTGCAGTCGATCAAGCGAGCCCTCATCAACAGCATCTATAAAATTAAAAATAGCAATATCAGCACTAAACCTATTACGATCACCATGACGGTATTTTATAAAATCTTTTGCACCCCAGCGATTAGCAAGATCTACTAAACGCTTTCCTAATTTCTTCAGCTCCAGACTTTTATTCTCTATGTACATAGCATCAGTGCTTGCATTATCACTCGCCTGTTCGGCCTGTGCATCCTGCACCTTGATATCTGAATGCTGCGGTATTTGAAACCGTACTTTTATGGTGGATTTTTCTCTGAGCTTCGGTGAGAGGTCTTCTAAAGCTTGTATCATAGCATGAATTTTTGCATTATTACTCGGCTGTTCGGCCTGCGCATCCTGCACCTTGATCTCTGAATGCTGCGGTATTTGAAACTGTACCTTTTTTTGGGGGATGGCGCTTTTTGTTTTTTGAGTGGACTTTTCTCTGGGCTTCGGTAAGAAGTTTTCAAAGGCTTGCATTATAGCCGTTCGAATCATAAAAGGTTCATATGAGAGCTCTAGTTCATCCTCAATTAGACCTTGGGCCCCAGATCCTCTTGCTGGATAGTATGAAAAATAATCTTTGTATCTTCGCTCACGAAAATCTGCATGAGCTTTATGCTGGACCGTTGCAAATAAGCTTAACTTTATAAAGTGCTCATAAGAAAGAAGCGATTGAAGCTGACTGACGATATCGTTTGCAACAGAAAATTTGCTCTTATTATCAGTTTTTGAATTAAATTGGATGAGTTCAAAACATTTATCATAAACACTCGGAACACACGAGTGTTCGCTTTTAGATGTATTATAAACTTCATCCAAAGAAGCTGTTAGGTCACTAAGTTCTACTTTTTGATCCATACTTTTCTTCCTAAAACAACTATAAAAATAAGGCTTGTTTATTTCTCACCATGTTAAAATAAAGAACCTTTAATGTCCATGTGAAATCTTCTTATAAAATACTGCATTTTCTCGAGCACCCTGAAAGCTCTCGAAACGATTATGCGGATATAAAGCACTTTCAAAAAGAGTTGATTTTACTTGTAGTCAAATTATTTTTCACAGAGCATATAAAGTATAAAATTAATCACCAGCTTCTGGGTACTACTTCCGTTTCGTGAACATCACCCTGCGCTTTCATCTCATCTGCCGTTTCAACCATGTTTTGTACCCTAAAATACCTCAGTGGTTGCCTTGTCTCTTCTGTCATGCCTAATAAACCAGAAAAAACAGGTTTTGCTGCTGTTTCTAATAGACCTCTTCGGAAACTTCTATTCGACCAATTCCATGTTGTAAATTGCAGTAATCAAATTGAACCTCAAACCAAAACGTTTTCGTCTATTACGATAGCGGTCTGATACAATCTTAAATCTCTTGATCATACCAATAA
>JARGPP010000028.1 GCA_029210085.1 Legionellaceae bacterium
ATTAGCGAGCCTTGGGAGAACCCTCTATCGTTGGCGTGATGAGATTGTACGCATGTGGCGCTTTAGTAAAACGAATGGCATCACTGAAGGCTTCCATCGAAAGATGAAACTGATTCAGCGTAGAGCTTATGGATTTAGAAAATTTGAAAACTATAGGACCCCTGTTAGGGTGTTGTGTTGTTAAATGAGTACCCCCTCAAATGGGAAAGACCCTTTTAATGGTGCGCTCGGAGGGACTCGAACCCCCGACACCTTGGTTCGAAGCCAAGTACTCTATCCAGCTGAGCTACGAGCGCAAGAAATATGGTGGGCCGTATAAGATTCGAACTTATGACACAGAGGTTAAAAGCCTCCTGCTCTACCAACTGAGCTAACGGCCCCAAAGAGGCTGAGATCATACCGGATAACACCAGAAGGTCAAGAGGTTAAGTGCTTTCCGTGTGATTTCTTTTCATTTTTATTATATAGATTACGTGAGGTTGCTAAAATAGGAAAGTTTTTATCGGAGAAATAGGTGATTATATCCGTAAGTTGGCAAGCAGGTACAAGTGCTAATATCACATCAGCGCCCATTGCACCACATCCTTTTAGCGCTAACACATCTGGATGTTCAAATAAACGCTTCGTTTTTTTCTGCGTTTCTGATGCCACTAAATCAAGGGCTATTAATTGCTGATAATAAGTGTTGACTGCTTCAATTAATAGTGCGCTGCTTGCTTGTTCAAATGCTTGTATTCCTAAATCCACAATAGGGCTTAATATATGAGCTGCGTCCATGCATTGTAATGCTTGTAAATGATGATGCGTTGCAAGTTTCTCGCCTGTATGCAGTAAAACAAATGCAATATCCGAAAAAGGCCAAGCATACACCCTATTTTTTGATTGGCTACGATTGAGGTAAACACATCCATGCTGTGCTTGTGCGAGCACATCATAAGCACTGGGACGCATGCCCTCACCTTTTTTAAAACTAACCTCCCAGTAAGTATCTAATAATGCTTGCTCTACTAATGGCTGATGGTGCTTTGATAGGTAAGCCAAATAAGCGCCAAGAAACTGCGCGCTCGATGCACCAAGTCCCCCAATACCGTTATAGGGATCAAACCAAGTTAAATGTTCAGTCATGCCTGACTGTTTCCAAAAACAACCCGCTGGAGACGCTGGGTGAATCGCAGGTGCCGGTTGTGTGGCAGTGGTCAGTCCCACTTCAAAACAGGGCTCTGTCGTTAAAACAATTGCAGGCCCTCCCTGCAATGCTACATATTCGCCCAACAGAAATGTTTTTGCAGGAATTTGAAACGTCATTGAATCTCACGAGCCATCTGTGGCGCATGACGAAGCTCGGCTAAAAGTGCTTTTGCTTGCTTTAAGCTCACCCGACGATGCACAGTTAGCCAATGCTTTAAATGCTTTTTTAACACGGGTAATTCTGCGTCATTAGCCCCTGCAACCATCATCAAATTATCAATATGCAATTTCATATGACCTTGAATAATGCCTTCGGTACACATTGCGTTCAGTGCCCCTAAGTTTTGAACGAGACCAACCGCTGCAAGCACACGAGATAAATGAGAGGCCGACGTAATCCCCATCATTTTAAGACACATCGATGCCGTTGGATGCAATGCTGTAACACCACCCACTGTGCCTGCAACCAATGGTGCTGTTAATTCTCCTGTCAAAACACCTGACTGATAGCGCCAAGTTGAAATGGCTTGATAACGGCCCGAACGCGCAGCATAAGCATGTACACCTGCCTCAACAGCACGCCAATCATTGCCTGTTGCAATCAAAATGGGATCAATACCATTCATCACCCCTTTGTTATGTGTTGCCGCACGATAGGGATCAATTTCAGCAAACAATGAAGCTTCTTGGATTCGCTCTCCAAGCTCTTCATCAATATTGTTTAAGATAACACGAGCACGTGCTAACTTTTGATCGTTTAAATTCGATAAAATACAAATTCCAACCGTCTCTCCGGTTAACATTTCGATAGGGTTTTTCAAATATTCGAGCACTTGATTAATAATATTAGCGCCCATTGCATCACAACTATTCATACTCAAATGAATCACTGCCATATCGCCACCTTCAGGACGCTCTAGACGGCGCAAGATCATATCAGTTACACCGCCACCTCGCTTAACCATGCTTAAAGCAACTTCGCGGTTAACTTCTTCAATCCATGCAAGGCGATGCTCATGAAACATGGTTGATAAGTGATCGAAATTATCTACTTTAGGAATATGAATTTGTCCTAAAATTGAATCTCCCAATATTTCAGTTGTAATGCGCCCTTCTTTTCGTATCCATTTAGCCGTTTTAGACAAAGCGGCAATAATCGAGGTTTCTTCAACGGCCATTGGAATCACATAATCGGTGCCATCAATGCAAAAATTAGTGGCAACCCCCAAAGGTAATTGAAAATAACCAATCACGTTTTCAATTAAATTCTCGCCTAAATCAAGTGCGTGAATACCACCTTCACATAAGTAGCTCACGTCTTCACGCGTCAGTGCACCCATCGCAATCAAACGATTAAATCGTTCTTCACGTGTTAACTTAGAGAATCCCTCAAAACCTTCTCGAGCATTTTCATTTAACAAATGACTGTCTCCTTTAATGCTTTCAAATTACGACTTCCTGTGCAAAATAAAGCAACGCGTAATTCATATTCTATTTTTTGCATCACTCGGATAACATCCTCTGCTGACTTAACCGCAGCTTCAAGCATGGGCTTTGCAAACCCCACAGTTGTTGCACCGAGTGCGAATAATTTTGCTGCATCTAAGCCCTGTCGTACACCACCAGAACCCCACACTTCAAACCCTTTAGAAGTGGTCACGGCATTCTGAACACTCTGTTGGGTATCAATGCCCCAGTTTCGGAAAGTTTCAGCAGTCTGCTTCAATATGGAATCATCGAGTGCACGGTGTCCTTCGATACGTCCCCAGTGTGTACCACCAAGACCACTCACATCAACAGCAGCAATGCCAATATGGTTTAAACGTTCAAGGGTCTTTTTTGAAAAACCACATCCGGTTTCTTTTAATACTATAGGCACTGAGGACATGCTCACCAACCGTTCTAAGGCTTTCCAACCCCCTGCAAACTGTGGTGTTCCTTCAGGTTGAATACACTCTTGTAGCGCATTCAAATGAATAATTAAAGCCGATGCCTGCAATGTATCTATGAGCTGTAATACGATATTGATAGGCGTTGTAATTAACTGCGCAATACCAAGATTGCCATACAAAATAACATCAGGATAATCTTTACGAAGTGTCGTCCAAACCGCAGAAGCATCAGCGTCCGTTAACTCGCGACGTTGTGAACCCACCCCCATTGCCCAGCCTGTTGCAGCACAAGCAGTCATCAAATGACGATTCAAAGTGAGTGCTTGTTCATGTCCTGCTGTCATAGAGGACACAATAAAAGGCTTATCAACCTGAACACCCAGGCGTGTTGTTGAAATATCGAGTGCATCAAAATTAAGATCAGGTAACGCTTCATGCCTTAAATGGACGGCATCCAAACGATTCAGTGCTGAGGCTTGATTTTGCTGCATGAGTGCAAGTTCAATATGATCTACTTTACGCTGCTCAAACTGTTGATAATCGTTTGACATGCCTTTCCTACATCATTCTGATTACAAATGATATAAATTCTATCACGTTCGCCTAAAGACAACCATCAAAGTATTCAGAAAAACATGACAGCTTATCTATTTTCGTATTATCCTTAAGTTATTGTTCCACAAGCGATGATAGCGATGCGTGACGCAACAGCAACACTTACATCAACTGAAAACAACGCTTTTAAGAACGCATGCCTTCGCTTCGATGCTCAAGAAAACTGCTACCAATGTGAAGGCTCTTGGTCTGTACTATATCTTGAAAACCTCAGCCAGGATTTTATTCCACCAGACACTATCCCCAAAAAAATAACCATCAGTGGCAAGCACCTTGATGCTTTTGACAGCGCCGGTGCGCTTGCGCTCTTGCAATGCATGGACACTTTAAAAAAACAACATCATACAGTCACCCTAAAACATTTTACAGAAGGTCAACATGAGCTACTTACATTAATCGAATCCAAGCAATCTGATCTTTCTTCCGCTGACACAGCATCACATCAGCCCCCTGAAAAAGAAGATTTTCTTGAAGCTTTAGGTCGAGAGACCCTTCATAAAATTCACCAGTTCGACGGATTAATTTTACTTGTTGGTGATTTAACCGATAAGCTTTTTATCGCTTGCGGTCATTGGAACCGCTTTCAACTACCCAGCATTATCTCAAACATCAATTCTGCTGGCTTAAAAGCACTCCCGATTATCGCATTACTTTCTTTTCTAATCGGCGTTGTACTGGCTTACCAGATGGGTGTACAACTTCAAACTTACGGTGCAACCAGTTTTATTGCTTATATTTCAGGTATGGCCATTTTTCGAGAGTTTGCCCCTCTGATTACAGCCATTATTGTTGCAGGAAGAACCAGTTCCGCTTTTACGGCTCAGATTGGAAGCATGAAAATTAATGAAGAGATTGATGCACTTCACACAATGGGGCTATCTCCAACTGAGCTCTTGGTCCTCCCTAAAGTCATCGGACTATTACTCATTTTGCCTTTTGTCATTTTTTGGGCTGACGCCTTTAGCATTTTAGGGGCAATGGTCATGTCCAAAGGCATGTTACATGTGGGTTATTATGACTTTTTATCCCGTCTTCAAACCGATGTAGGGGCTGATCAACTCATGCTTGGTTTATATAAAGCCCCTGCATTTGCTTTACTCATTGCCTTAGTTGGATGTTTTCAAGGTTTTCAAGTGCAAACAAATGCAAACAGCATCGGTAGCCAAACCACTAAAAGTGTCGTTCAAGCCCTGTTTTTAATTATCATCACAGATGCTGTTTACTCCATTATTTATCAATGGATGGATCTCTAATGCCTGAACCCATCTTGACTGTTCGCGGATTACAAAATCATTTAGGCAATCAGTGGGTTCATACTGATGTAAATTTTTCAGTCCACCCGGGTGAAGTATTTGCCATTATTGGTGGTAGCGGTAGTGGAAAAACAACAGTACTACGCAGTATTTTGATGCTTCTTAAACCGACAGCAGGCTCCATTCAAGTGTTTGGAGAAGAAATCAGTACACTCAGTGAGCACGAAGCTCAGCATCTCTGCCAAAGATGGGGTGTTTTATTTCAGCATAGCGCACTCTTTTCAGGAATGACCGTACTTGAAAATATTATGTTCCCCATGCAGGAACTGGCACAACTTAATCCTGATTTCATGCATCAATTAGCATGTTTAAAACTACTTTTAGTCGGTCTTCCACTACATGCAGCTCACAAACTTCCAGCTGAATTAAGCGGGGGTATGCAGCGACGAGCAGCAGCAGCTCGGGCAATTGCTATGGACCCAGAGTTATTATTTCTCGATGAACCTACATCAGGCCTCGACCCTCTTAGCGCCAAACAATTTGATCAACTTATTTTATTTTTGAGACGTGCATTAAATTTAACCGTTGTGATAGTGAGTCACGATATAGACTCTCTTAAACGCACCACGGACAGAGTCGCTTTTATTGGCGAGGGGAAAATTTTAGCAGTAGACCCCATTGACAAACTCATGCAAAATCAACACCCTTTAATTGTCGACTATTTTAGTAAGGTCTAATACTGGTTTAAAATAAATTTTAAACTAGAAAAACAGTGTCAAAAGGAGCAGCGCACTTGGAAGCAAAAACCAATTACACGCTGGTTGGACTCACTGTCTTACTGCTTGGAGCAGGTCTATTGTCTGCGAGCCTTTGGCTATCTGTTGGATTTGACAGAAAAACCTACAATACTTATATCACATACTTAAACGAGTCTGTGTCTGGCTTAACCGAAGAGTCTCCCATTAAATATAACGGTGTTCGTGTTGGGCTGATTAATTCAATTACCCTCAACCATGAAAATCCTGAGCAAGTTATTTTGGTGCTTAAAATAGAACAAGATGTTCCCATTACTGAAAGTACGACAGCAACCCTTGTTTTTCAAGGTATTACCGGAACAACTTATCTCGGGCTATCCGCATCAACCCCTTCACTTGTACCCTTGAAAAAAACACCTAACTCACCTTACCCTGTTATTCCCTCAGAACCGTCTTTTTTCCACAAAATCGAACAAAATGTTGATACATTAACAGCTGATCTTAAGCGCTTTTTTAATAAAGAAAATGCTGATAACATCGAAAAAACGCTGAGAAATTTCGAATCGTTATCTGCTGTATTTACTCAAAACAATCAGAATATTAATCAAACCCTTGAAGATCTCCCTCAATTAACCAAAAGCCTCAAAGTGAGTGCAGAAAAATTTAATACGATGGCAGAAGATGTATCGGTCTCCGGTAAACAATTTACAGCCACAATGAAAGCGGGTAAAAATAGCATTGACCAAATCTCACAACAAACGCTTCCGCCCATTACTTTGCTCATGCGTCGGCTCAATGATATTGCAGCAAACCTTGAAAAAGTCAGTGCAGAAATGCGACAAAATCCATCCGTTCTTGTACGCGGCAGCGCACCTCCCAAACTTGGCCCAGGAGAACATCAGTGAATCGCTTCATATATTTAAGTCTGCTCAGCCTATTGCTGATAACAACGGGTTGTTCACCTGTAAAAAAAACAGTAACTAATCAATATAACCTAACACTTTTACCTTATGCAGCAAGGCATCATGCCCACACACCCTACGCCTTACTGATATCAAAACCTGAAGCAATGGCAGGCTACCGAACGGAGCAAATGCTTTATGTCAAACAGCGCTTTACCTTACTCCCTTTTGCGAAAAATGCTTGGTCAAACCCACCAGCTGATATGCTCTATCCATTATTAGTTCAGCGCTTTCAAGATAGTCATGCGTTTCGTGCCATTACATCGAGTCCTTATGCAGACAAAGCGGATTATCGTCTTGATACACAGCTGATTGCATTACACCAAGACTTCTTAAGCAACAAAAGTATATTAAAATTTACTGCCAAAATAACGGTCACACGTATATCAGATAACCGAGTGTTAGCCTCTCGCCTACTCACTCAAAATGTCCCCTGCAAAACAAATACGCCTTATGCGGGTGTCGTTGCGGCAAACCAAGCTTCTAGTGCATTTGTAGAAAAGACCCTGGATTTTGTCATACGACAGGTCCAGAATGACAAAGGTAGTCATAAAACTTAGAATGTTGTACAATGAGACGCCAGAGCCGTAAGATGATTAGGCATATGTAAAAAAATAAAAACAACCTTCACTTTTTCATCAACAAGGAGATTTCGGATGAGTATTAAATCCTTACTAAAAATTGGAACCATTGCAACTGCTGCATTATTGGCTGCATCCTGTTCTAAATCAGGAAATTTATTAGACGGTACAGATTTATCGATGAATGGTTTAGGGCGTCTCACACACTTTGCAGGACAAGAGCCTGGCGAGATGTATACCACTGAGGCACCACATAATCAGGTTTATTTATTTGCCTATGACAGCAGTACAGTCGCTTCAAAATATATTGCTTCTGTGAACGCACAAGCAAAATATCTGAAAACACACCCATCTGCACGTATTCTGCTTGCAGGAAACACTGATGAACGGGGTAGCCGGGAATATAATGTCGCATTGGGCGAACGTCGCGCACGCTCAGTTGCACATATGATGCGTATGGCAGGCGTAGATAAACGTCAAATGCGTGTTATCAGCTATGGCAAAGAAAAACCAGTAAATCTTGGCCACAGTGATGCAGATCGCGCACAAAACCGACGTGTCGACTTAAGTTATGAAGCAAAATAAGAGGTATTTATCATGAAACGAACCGTTCATCATACCATCCTTGCGGCCTGTCTTAGTTGTTCTGTGACATGGCCTGCTTTTGCTGACGCACCCGTGGTGGATGAGAGTGAAAATTTCGCTCTTTTTGATGAACAGCTGGCCGCTGCCGAGCGGCCAGACAGTTTCATGGCTATCGACAATACCGATGATGCTTTTGCCCATGAAGAAGATAATGCTCATGATGATGATAATGATAACATTGCGATTGCACGTGAAGACATTCAAAATACCGATACAACTGATACAAGCAATTTATTTAACAAAGTACAAAGCTTACAGCAAGAACTCAGCGAACTACGAGGACAATTAGAAGTTCAAACGCACGCACTGCAAACATTAAAACAACAACAACTCGACTTTTATAAAGATTTAGACACACGCTTACGTGACGAGAAAAATACAGCCTCATCATCTATCGAAAACCATGTTGAAAACACACAAAAATCAGCCGATGTCTCACCCGCTCATACCGCTTCACGGGGTAACCCTGCAGATGAGCAAATTAGCTATTTAGCTGCTTATGAACTGGTTAAAAATAAAGAGTTTGAAAAAGCCACTATGGCCATGAAAAGCTTTATTCAACACTATCCACGAGGTGGGTATACCGCTAATGCCCATTATTGGCTGGGTGAACTATATATGACCAAACAATCTTTTAATGATGCCATTCAACAGTTTGAAACGGTTTTAAATATTTTTCCTCACTCCAGTAAATCATCTGCGTCCTCTCTTAAATTAGGTTACGCACTCGCAGAAACAGGCCAAAAAGACTTAGCTCGAGCACGCCTCCAAGCGGTTATTCGAGATTACCCAGACACCCATGCAGCAAAATTAGCTGCCTCAAAATTGGAAACACTTAGTAGTTAATATGACCAATCGTTTTTCAAACCAACTTCGCATCACTGAAATATTTCACTCCCTACAAGGCGAATCTACAACAGTCGGTCTACCGACTGTTTTTATACGCCTCACAGGATGCCCTCTGCGCTGTCAATATTGTGACACGGCTTATGCATTTCATGGTGGAAAAAATATCAGTCTTGACGATATTTTATTACAAGTCGAATCCTTTCACTGCAAACACATTTGCGTGACAGGAGGCGAACCACTCGCTCAAGTTGCCTGTACTGGCTTACTCACAAAACTGTGTGATCTCGGCTATTCAGTTTCACTTGAAACCAGTGGAGCACGCGATATATCAACCGTTGATAAACGGGTCATGATTGTCATGGATTTGAAAACACCAGACTCTAACGAGGTCAGTAAAAATAAACTTTCAAACATTCCGCACCTAAAACCTACGGACCAAATTAAGTTTGTATTATGTAGCAGGAAGGATTACAACTGGGCTTGCGATATGATTCAAGAACACGCGCTGACTGAACATACAGAAGTATTATTTTCACCAAGCTTTGAACAACTCGCACCAAAAACCTTGGCAGAATGGATCTTAAACGATAAAATCCCCGTGCGCTTTCAACTCCAACTACATAAAATTTTATGGGATGATGCTCCCGGGCATTAAGCCTTACTACCTCAGGAAAAAACATGAAATGGTCTGTTAAAGCCCCTGCTAATATTGCACTCATCAAGTATATGGGTAAAGCACCGGGTAATGCGAATATTCCTTTAAATAGCTCGCTATCCTATACACTCCCACATCTTTTAACCTGTGTTGAACTTGAAAAAAATACCACTGAAAAAGATCATTGGGAACCTTTAAATCATCAAACAGACTTTATACCGCATATTTTTTCAGAACAAGCACAAACACGATTCTTAAACCATTTTAAATTCATCAAAAAACAATTTGGCTGCACGGAGCATTTTACCATTCGCTCTGCAAATAATTTTCCACACGGTACTGGACTTGCAAGTTCAGCTTCAAGTTTTGCCGCATTAACACAAGTGGCGATACAAGCATGCACCTACTGCACCAATACCGCTATCCCTGACATTCAGACACAAGCACATTTAAGTCGCCTGGGTTCAGGCTCATCTTGCCGCTCCTTTTTTAAACCTTGGGCTATTTGGAACAATGAGCATGTTGACAATATATCACTGCCTTATCCAGATCTCATTCACCAAGTCATCTTGATTCATCAAGATGAAAAAAAAGTTTCATCCAGTGAGGCACATCGGCGTGTGAGCCGCTTATCGGAATACCCATCAAGAAAAATACGTGCAGAAAAAAATTTAGACGACTTACTCGATGCACTTCAAACGCAAACATGGGATAAAGCCTATCAAATTTGTTGGCAAGAATTTGAAGATATGCATGCATTATTTACGGCATCAGCTCCTTCATTTAGCTATATAACACCTAAAACACGGGCTATTTTAAATACACTTCAGCACACCTGGAAAAAAGAAGGTGATGGGCCTTTAATTACAATGGATGCAGGGCCTAATATTCACTTACTCTATAGACCTGATCAAATCAAGCGGGCTCAAGCATTTAAGCAGCAAGCGATGGAGAATCAACTCCATGTCTTATGATTTTGAAACCATCGCCTACGGAAAATGGATTTTGGCCGGAGAACATGCTGTGCTCCGAGGTCACCCTGCACTTGTATTTCCTCTCAAAACAAAAACACTGACCTTGCGATATAAAGCATCAAAAACACCTTTAACGCTCCAATACAAAGGTGAAAACGCTGCAACATGTGAACCTTCTATTTGGACGTTATTGCATGCAGGTTTCAAAAAAATTGGATTACATTCAAACCAACTCACCGGTAAAATTGATATCACCAATCATATTCCAATTGGCACAGGTCTCGGTGCATCAGCAGCCCTGTGTATTGCCATTACTCGCTGCCTCAAAGCCCAGTTTGATTCAAGCCTTGAGATCTTTAAATTTGCAAATACGCTTGAGCATCTCTTTCACGGACAAAGTAGTGGGCTTGATATTGCTGGAAGTAGTACAACTTCCGAAGCAATCTACTTTAAATCAGGCCATATAACACCTGTTCATCTATCTTGGACCCCAACCTGGTGCCTTTCATTTTCCGGACAAGCCGGTATTACTTCTGAATGCATAGAGCAAGTCCAAAAATTACGCTCACAAAATACATTAAAATCAGATCAAATTGACAGTAACATGTCCACAAGTGTTGCGAAAGCACATGCTGCTCTGACCCAACAAAAAAACAACCATGAACTCGCAAACGCCATTGAAATAGCATCTAATTGCTTCCAAGACTGGGGGCTCATTAATCCATCACTGAATGCGCATATGAACCTTCTACGTAAAGCAGGAGCCATTGCGGTTAAACCTACGGGGTCTGGTGGCGGAGGTCATGTTTTAAGCCTTTGGGATACGCCTCCTTCGGACAGAATATCTACTTCCCTCATCGCACTCTCTTAAAAAGGCACTCAGCTCTCTCTGATTGATTAGGTTTTTAAGGTTAATCGACTCAAACCTAACACAGGGAAAATTAAGACCGATAACACACCAGCACCAACAAGCGCTACAGCATTAATCGATAACATTTTACCACTTTCCATACCCAGGTGCGTAATCACAACAATCAGAGGCAATCCGGTCGCCGAAAAAAAAGCCAATGCTTGTTGTTCTGTACGCGCTATTTGACGATGAAAAAATATAAAAATAGGCACTGCACGAATCACGAGCAAACACAAAAAGAAAAATAACATACGACTCACCGCATCCAATGAAAAAAGTGCATGCAAATCAAATTTCATACCACTCACAATAAAAAATAAAGGGATAATAAAACTATATCCGATTGCTTTTAATTTACTATCAACCACCTCTCTATCTTGTTTTGAAATAAAAAATTGAGTGATAATACCTGCTGCAAAAGAACCTAATAAAACATTCAATTTCAAACTAATGGCTAAACAGACAAGCGCAAAAATTAGAAACATTGACATTCGAACCGGAAGTTGACTACTTAAATGAAGATGATTACGAATAAATTGAACTGATTTCCATTGCTGAAATTTCATCACAAATAAGGCTGCTATAACAGCAACAACCACAAAAAAAACAAGGAATAACCCCGTTACTTCAGGTTTGGCCTTTGTAAATAAAAGAGAAACCAATAAAATAGGGCCAAACTGCCCCATCGTCCCTGTTGCTAATACGTATATTCCAAACTTTGATTTTAAGTTGTGAGTATCTTGTAATATAGGTAATAATGCCCCGAGTGCTGTTGTTGTGAGTGCCAACGAAACAACCGCGATTTCCAAGGTAAATCCCACATTGGTCATACCAAATACAAAAATCACAGCAAGTAATAAAGACAATAACCAACTGATACTAGCTAACAAAAGAGGTTTTCCTCGAATTTTTTCAAGATTAATGCCAAAACCTGCAAGAAAAATAAGAAATGTCAGTCCAATCGTTGCAAGCACATCTATTTGAAATACGGGCTGGACCCAATTGAATACTTGAGGACCTATCAGCATACCTAACACCAACTCAAATATAATAGAAGGCACAAAAATCCACTTCATTTTTTCTGAAAGAATAGGCGCTATCACGGATACTAAACTAATCATTAACAGTTTTACTGCAAAAAACTGCTGCAACATATCAATCGTATTAGATGTCATCTCTGCATCCTATTAGAAGACTACCGAACAAAGCATCATTTCGATTTATCCCGTGGCGATTGAGCAAGTACGCCTACATTAGAGTAGGCTAAGGCTCTACATGATGCAAGCTGTAACAGAGCAATGAGAGATTAGAGCATATTTACACTTGGATATTTTTTTTAAATACGGTTCTCAACATAAAAAAAACAAACATCGTAAAATGACGTTTTGCTCGGCTGAGAAAAATAGGACGGCCTTCATCAGGTATCAAACGCCACAAGGTACGTACAGGATAAATTAAATATGCTTGTAATCTTTTAATTCGCTCACGCAGCCCCAAACGAATCATAGGGCTTCGAGTCAATTTAAAAACAGAAAATATGGTAGGTTTAGCTTGATCTGTCCGTTTTTCTATCGAGTCATACAATACCTGGCTAACGGCTTCCCAGTGAAACTGTTGCTTTAAAAATTGATAACCTCGCTCTCCCATCTCGGAGGCAATTTTTTCATGTTCCACAAAAAAGTTAATGGCTTGTATCAAGGCCTGTTCATCAGAAAAATCAACCACTTGACCGGCCTGTGATTGCTGCATTATTTTTTCAATAAATATTGTTTTATTCGAAAGAACGGGTAATTTAACTGAAAAATACTGAGATAATTTATTGGGACAACAGTTGGTATTATTTGCAAGTACAGGCTCGTAAGGAATCACCCCAACATCATGATCTTGTAGTGCACCAATTAACTCGGCCTCAGATACTGCAGGTAAAAAGAAAATTCTTTTATCCAACAATCCCGTTTGCCTAGCGAGCACAATCATTTGCTGTTTAAACAAACCATCAGGCCCCCTCAGCATTAAAAGTGCTTTATCGCAAACTTTGGGCCAAACTTGAATTAATAACTCAATACCTCGTCCTTTGGCAAAACCACCTTGAAAAATAAACCGACGTACCGTCGTTTTCTGAAGTTGATCATGATTAGCTTGAGGAGATATATCTGTCGCGGGTATATCAGTCAAAGGAATACAGTTCGGTACACTCTCAAAATGTTTCTGATATTGCTCTGTCATCAATGCAGCGAGTGTGCTTGAAACCGTTTGACAATAATCCGTCTGCACCAGTAATTTTTTTTCCAAGTCTTGCCAAAACTGCTTCTCAAACTCAAAAGATGCCGCATCTTGTTCAGGCCAATATTCATGTGCATCATAAAAGACTGGAATATCAAACAAACCTTTTAAAATAAGTGCCGGCAGTAATGTTGGCAAATCTGATGCAATAATGGCATGAAGTCCTCTCATCATAACTGCTTCAGCCAAGAGTATTTGAGTCACACGACAAAAATAACGAATATACCACATGAAATTTGCATTACGGCAACTCGCATAAGGCAACGCATATTGCTCTGATAACTCAACTTCAGATAACGTTAACATGCGTCTTAGCAAAAGCAAGACTTCTACGCCAACAGCACCCGCTGCCGTTTTTGAAGCACGTATCAATAATGCTTCATTAAATGTATCAGGCACATGTTGTTGATCAAATTTATCTCCTAGCTCATCGTGATAAACAATCATTGACTCTGATGTCTGAAGCTTTAAACCCAGTTGAATCACATTCAAGTTTTGTGGGGCCGAATCTGAGACCCAACTTAACCGTGGATCTTTAAATGGTTCATGTGGAGCAAGTAGCAATATATTTTTAGCTGCTTTTTTCGAAGAAAAAACAGAAGGTATAACACATGCTTTTTGACGTAAAATTTGCGTGATTCTTTCATCTAATACCATGACAAATTTGAGTGTCTCACTGTGTGATGCCCGCTCATTAAGCAATAACTGTTCATCACCAGCCACGGTTTTAAAGTAATCCAAAATGGGAGGAGAGGCAGCTATGTTTTGATTGACAAGCAATAATTTTGCCCCTGAAAAAGATTTGATTTTTACTTTTAAAAACTGATCAAGTGCTTCAAGTCTATTGATATTATTCAATAAACTAGAATGAATCATCAAACCTTGAAAAGCATTTAAATTGAGAGCAGAGGGTAGGCTTGGGGCACTCGCTTTTGCTTGATACTCAAACAAGTTCAACACAACCACAGCGTAACGAGAAGCTGTTTGTATTTGTGCAATCGCATCTATTTCAACTGTTATTTGCGATGGATCATAGCAACAAATCAATAATAATTTTTCTAATCGCTCTGATATAGGATGCATCTCTTGTCGTGGAAAATTAAGATGCGTTTCAAAGAGTGTCATGTCATATTCCCCACAAACTAAAGCGTACGATAGGCATTGCTGGCTTCGTTTATATTATGATATCGAGATACAATTGTTGCATGATAAAAAAAGCGCATGCTCCGATACAATTTAAACTTTGAATCTATCGGGCCACTGGATATTTCAGAAGAATAATCACATGTACCATCTTGTAAATCTAATATACTACAATCATAAAACACCCCTAATGTTGGGTCATATGTTTTTAATTGACCATCCACCTCCACTTCCACCACAGTATGCGCTGCATTAGAAATGGGAGAATAAATACCATAAATGGTCGATTGATAATATTCCGACAAATCATACATAAATAAAAAGGCTAAATTACCACAATGTGCTGTTGGTGCCGCTCGAATAGCACGCGCAACACTATCGGGATCTTTCTTGTCATCTGCCGATAAAGCATGTACACCATTACCATAGGTCATACTTCTGCTAATATTACTCGCTAATTGCAAAAGTGGGTCAGAAATAGCGTCCGGATAACATTGAAAGTAAGGAATGACTTTACGAAGCATTAAACGATTATGATGACCACCCTGTAATACTTTAATATGGTAGGTGTTAAAAGCAGCAAACGTTGTTAGGTCAACCTCGGTTATAAACTGATCACCTACCTGCACATATTGTGGTTTTGAATACATCCGAAGAAAAACGTCTGTTTGTTTTCCCCCACTTTGTTCAACCCCATAAAGCGCGAATATTTGTGGAATCTCACGCTCACTATGCCACACTAAAGTCAAATGATTAAGGCATGATTTTTGAGGAGAGTCATGTGTTAAACATACATTTGAATGCTGAATATCAACGGCCGATAAATACTGTTTTAATCCTGGCTGAGTGAGTATTTCTAATCCAAAATCTTTGCGATAGACTCCGCTACCTTCACAATTATCAAACGTAATCGTATTTTCTGGCATCTCTCCTGCAAAAACAGGGCACATTCCAAATAAAAAAAAGCCTAAAATAAAGTACTTACCGAAAGAAGATAATTTCATTTTTGGCCTTAAAATATTTGCGTATGTACTTTATCTCTTGACTAATGCATGGCTTCATAAAACTTGATACCTGCCTGACAATCGCCTATATATTTGATTTGCCCTGCATCCATAACAACAACTTTATTACAAAACCGCTCTATAATTTCAGTAGCATGACTGGTTAAGACTAGAATATGCACTTGATTCACCAAATTTAAAATACGTTCTCTTGCTTTCTCCATAAAAACAGAATCTCCAACAGCAATCACCTCATCAACCAGCATAATGTCTGGGACCGTTGAAGTAGCCACTGCGAAAGCAAGTTTCATTTGCATGCCTGATGAATAGGTACGAACGGGTTTATTCAGAAAGTCTCCTAATTCTGTAAATTGCTCAATTTCCCCGACAACTGAACGCGCTTGTTGCCGACTCCATCCGCGCATGATGCCAAGGTTAATAATATTCTCATAGCCCGTCGCTTCATTATTAAATCCAAGATGGATATCAAATAAACTAGACACACTGCCATCAATTTTAACTTGCCCAAAAGAAGGTTGATAAACACGGGCCAAAACGCGCAAAAGAGAGCTCTTTCCTGCACCGTTCCTACCGAGTAACCCCACACGATCGCCCTTATTGAATTGCAAATTAATGTCATTTAAAGCACGAAAAGAATCATTTTTTAATAGTGTTTTCTTTTCTTTTATATTTCGCCCCAACAAACCATTGCATAAATGAACAACGGTTTTTTTCAATGAATCAGATCCTGTTTTAATCAGGTAATCCAGAGAAACATCTTCTAATTGAATAGAAACTGACATGCTTTCACCTATAACCAAAAAATAATTTTATATTTATACTTATTCATATTGACCATATATAAATAAAGCCCGACTAATGTCACCAAACTCACCATTAAAAAAGCATGCATACTCACCGGTTGGTTCATTAATGGATTTCGAATCAGGGCTAAGAATTGAGCAAATGGATTCCAACGAAAAAGCCATGATACACTTTCAGGTAATAAATCAGGCATCCACATCACAGGTGTCACGAAAAAGATAACCTGCATTAAACTTCCAACAATCTGCTCTATATCTCGATATCTTGTACTGACAATCCCAATGACTGTTCCCCAAAGTAAACCATTTATCCATAACATCAACAGCCCTGGAAAAATCATCAATGAGTGCCAACCCACCCCAGTTTTAAAAATGAACGCAATCGGTATAAAAGCAAGTATGTTATGCAAGAAAATCATGAAATTTCTAAAAACAATTCGCATAATAAAAACAGAGTAAAAAGACTCTTGATTTCGGATATAATTGGCTGAATCTGTATATGCAGCACTGCTTTCTTTCACCAACCCTAAAATTAAATTCCAACAAATAAAACCAGCCGTTAAATAAGGAAAGTACTTATTCAAATCGAGTTTAAATAAATGGGAATATAAAAATCCCATACTGTAAATCATGACTGCTGTACTCAAGGTCAGCCACAAAGGCCCCAAGGCTGAGCGCCGATATCGCAATTGAATATCTTGAAAACCCAATGTATACCAAATCAACCAATAATTTTTAATGGCTTTAATTTCTTCTATCGCTAAAGAGCTCACTGACTCACCTCTAAATATAAAATAAGATCAAACCGAATTTAAAATGTGTCTGCTGTATATCTTCTTGCAACAGCTTAACATTATTTAATTTTACAGTGAATCTCATTCTGTAGCTCTCCCAATTTATTTGATATTCTATGCTCTTTTCAATACAACAAAATGACACTATCACTATGACCATTTGGCTTGATGGCGACGCCTGCCCAAAACCCATTAAAGATATTTTATGTCGTGCCGCCACACGCACAGAAATCCAACTGATTATTGTAGCTAATCATTTTTTTCAAACCCCTCCTTCAAAATTCATCAAAAAACAATTAGTTAGTGCTGGTTTTGATGTTGCGGATAACTATATTGTTCAGCATCTAAAACCAGGTGACTTAGTCATCACCGCAGACATTCCACTTGCTGATGATGCAATATCAAAAGGTGGGATCGTACTCAATCCCAGAGGAGAGCGTTACTCCACACAAAACATTAAACAGCATTTGGCTAACCGAAATATCAATGAGTCGCTCAGAAGCAGTGGTCTTTTAAGTGGCGGTCCTCAAAAAATGGGCGCAAAAGAAATTCAACAATTTTCTAATCACCTCGATGCGATTTTAACGCAACAACGAAAAGCCCTCGGCAAATAAAATAACACCGGCTAAAAACAACATGAAATAACCAAACAATCGTTTTAAATCACGCCCATCCATATGTTGATTGAGTTTGATACCTAAAAACATGCCGACAATAGCAAGTCCTAAAAAAGGGCCTAATATTGTCCAATCAATATGAATTCCAGCTAATAAATCACCTTGGAAACCAACTAATGAATTCACCATAATGACCGCTAACGATGTCCCAATCGCCTCTTTCATCGATAATTCAAACAATGTAATTAAAGCTGGGATAATCAAAAAACCACCGCCAGCACCGACTAATCCCGCAAGTAAACCAACAGCCCCACTTCCCAGTGCAATTTTTACGGCGTGCAGACTGGTGTCAGAACATCCTTTATCCACGTACTTTGCTGTAACGGGTTTTAACATGAGCCAACCTGCAAGCAACATCAACGTTGCAAACAGCCCCATAATAAACGTACCTTTAGATAGCATGAAACCACTTACGCCAAACACAGGATCAGGAATGCTTGGCACAATAAAACGTCGTGTTAATAAAATCATGACCGTTGACGGCAGAACAAAGACACAGGTATCTCGTGCACGAATCAAGCCTCGACGCCAATAACTAAATGTTCCAACAGCCGCCGTACATCCAACCACCAGCAATGAGTAGCCTGTTGCAACAAATGGACTTAAACCAAATAAATACACCAAAATAGGCACGGTAAGCATTGAACCGCCACTACCAATAAAGCCTAAAACCACGCCCATTACAACCGCTAAAAAAAAGCCACATGTGATTAACAAAATGTCATAACCTCATTCATCATGATTCGGAGTGTTCAACAGGATATCCCTCGGCTATCCAAGCCAAAATACCTCCTTCTAAGTTATATACTTCAAGCTCAGGATTTGCTTGGTTCAGTTGTTCACAAGCATAATGACTGCGCTGACCTGAGCGACAATGTAACACTAACCGCCGCCCCTCTTGAGCGGGCATTAAATCCTGTTTGATCTCACTCAAAGGAATCAATACTGCACCCGAAATATGAGCTTCTGCATATTCATCTGGCTCTCTTACATCAACCACCACGACCTCATCTTTTGCAAAACATGCTTTCAAAGTCGTGACATCCATTGTTTTAATTGGCATTCTTTTTCCTCATTTAAAAGTGAATAAACAACGTTTAATTGACAAAATGATAATACGTTTCATCTTCTTTAATCATACCGAGATCATAACGGGCTCGCTCTTCAAGTGCTTGCTCGCCTGATTTTAATTCAGCAACATCGGCTTCAAGCGCACGATTGCGGGCAGCGAGTTGCTGATTTTTGGCTGTTTGCTGATTCAGTTTTTTCTCAGCCTGAAACCACTTCGGCAAACTATCTCCACCAAACCATAATTTATATTGTAATCCCATAAACATTAATAATAATGCCGCCATAATTAGGCGCATATCTCCTCCTTGCTCATCATGTTATTATTACGCCATCACTATCATACATGAAAGCACGATGTCATCACTAACACACCTTCGCATTGCAACACGACAAAGCCCTCTTGCACTCTGGCAAGCACACCATGCCCGCGATAGATTATTGGCCCACTGGCCTCACCTCACTATTGACTTACTGCCAATTACAACATCAGGAGATCGATTTTTAAATACTAAACTACTCGATATTGGTGGGAAAGGCTTATTTGTTAAAGAGCTTGAAGAAGCACTTCTAAATCAACAAGCAGACCTTGCTGTACACTCCATGAAAGATATGCCTGCGAATATACCACAAGGCCTTTCGCTTCAAACCATTTTTGCAAGACAAAATCCACTCGATGCCTTCGTGAGTAATCAGTTTCCAACACTCAAAAGCCTGCCTAAGGGGGCAATTGTCGGTACATCCAGTTTAAGGCGTGCCTCCCAACTCTTAGCCTTTCGCCCTGACTTAATCATTCAACCTATTCGAGGTAATGTGGGTACCCGATTAAAAAAGCTCGAGACTGAAAATTACCATGCAACTATTTTAGCCGCTGCAGGTTTAGAGCGCTTACAACTCGAAACACGTATCCAAGAAACATTGGCTGAAAACATCATGTTACCCGCGCCAGGTCAAGGTGCTTTAGGCATTGAATGCAGAGCTGATGATGTGGCTTTAAAAAAACTACTTGCCCCACTTCATGACCCAGATACTGCTCGTACTGTAGAAGCTGAACGTTTAGTCAATCAAACACTGGGAGGGAGTTGCCATACCCCTATCGCAATTTATTGCAGACCATCTGCTAAAAATCAATTATCACTCGATGCGCTTGTTGCATCTCCTGACGGAAAAGTAGTGATTCGAGATACTCAAACAGGGACTCAAAACCAGGCACTTGAACTTGCAAATGCCTCTGTGCATGCGCTCAAATCAAAAGGCGCACTCACGCTTTTAAATACACATGAATAAACATTTTAACTTTAAAGATTTACGTGTTTTAAACACACGACCGCAACACCTTGCAAAAGCCACATCGCAAGTGATTACGAAGGCAGGAGGATTCGCTGTTGAATGCCCAATGCTTGCCATAAAAAGTACACAACCCAACTGGGTGAATACCTTGCCAGCACTTAACAATATCCAGCACGCCATTTTTACAAGCCCTAATGCAGTGACTTATTTTTTTAAACATTACCCCTCAATAAAGTGGCCAAAAACAATCAAAACGTATGCATTAGGACGTGGCACTCAGAATGCCCTCAAAAATCAAGGTATTTTCAATCCACTCCTACCCAAGCAAGCGGATAGTGAGCATCTTCTTCTACTTGATAGTTTACAAGCAGTTGCGCATGAGAATATATTGCTTATCAAAGGAAAAAATGGTCGCACACTGATTCGGGAAACATTAGTTCAACGTGCTGCAAACGTCCAAGCAATTGATGTTTATCAGCGTGTTTTACCTAACATTAGCTTTGCTAACACACAATCACTCTGGCATGAAGACGCAGTCGATATTATACTCATCACCAGTGAAACCGCGCTCCAACATTTATTTATTTTATTTGGTGAGCAGGCGACATCGTGGCTTTGTGGTAAACCTTGTCTTGTTATCAGCGAGCGTTTAGCCATTGCAGCACGTAAAAAAGGCTTTAAAACCGTCATCATTCATACTATTTAATGATAACGCGATGCTAAATCTGTTATATTAGATTCTAAAAAAAGGACTACTTTTGTCATGACTGACTTAACAACAGAAACACCCACAAAAACTAAAAAAACACCCAGGCCTGAGCACACTATCTCAAGCACAAAAAAAACAACACTAAGCATCTGGCTGCTTACAGCATGTGCTATTTTAATGGCTTTAACGGCTCTCTATATGAATCGCCAACTGGCACAAACCATTCAGCAACAATCCCAAACATTTAATGCAACACTTAACATGCTCACACAACAACAAAGCAGTACTGAAGCACGATTACAAGCTCATCGTGCAATCACACAATCTCAAGAAGTTCGTGACAAACAAGCCCGTACTGAACTCGAAAAAAATATTCATGCAACACTGGCCCAATATCATCATGTAGCGGATGATTGGCGACTGTTGAAAGCACGTCATCTTCTTGAGCTTGCCGGACTCAATGCACACTGGAGTACTGATAAAGACGCAACTATTGCCATGCTGAATGAAGCCGATGCCATACTTGCTCCGCTACATAACCCAGCTCTTTTGACCGTTAGAAAAGCACTGGCCCACGATGTTCATGCAATAAAAAGTGCTCCAACCACTGACATCACTGCTTTATTAACACAATTAGACACAGCAAAAACAAGCACTTGGTCTCTATCAGTGACACCTTTACCGAGGGAGGAGCCATCAGAAGTCACATCCTCCAATCATCAAACACAACCTGGGCTTAGTTTTTTAAAAAACCTTGTCCATATCCGTTACAACCCTAATCATTTAGAACCAAAGCCCACTCTCGCTTTTGAATCTATATTGCGAGCGACTGTTCGCTTAAACCTTGAAGAAGCACAATGGGCTGTTTTAGAACGAAATAATGCGGTCTATCAACTCACACTTAATCAAGCCATAACCACCCTTCAGCAAAGTTTTATGACGGATAAAGCACGCACAAAAGCCTTGGTTCATTTATTAAACCAGCTAAAAACAATTCAACTTCATCCAGAACCCACGCTACCAGAACAAGCGCTCACCGCGCTTAATCAAGTGATTTTGACGACTGATAGCAAAAATTCTGAGGATGCATCATGATGAGAATCGTATTCATTTTACTGCTTCTTTTTGCTTCAATTGGGTTGGGTGTTCAACTGCATGGTGACCCTGGCTATATCTTAATTGCTTTTCGTCATTGGACCATTGAAAGTACGCTTTGGGTTGCTCTTTTCGGCCTATTTATTCTTTTTGTGATATTTCATTTATTTTTATTATTTTACCGAACAGCTGCCTACCTCCCTTCATCTTTGCAACACTGGCGACTGAAACACCGTGCTGAACGAGCACAAAATAAAACAACACAAGGGCTCATTGAGTTTAGTGAAGGATATTGGAAAGCAGCTAAAAATCATCTTATACAAGCGCTTCCTCATACAGAAACACCGCTCATCAATTACCTCATTGCAGCACGCGCAGCCCAAGAATTAGGCAATACGAAACAACGAGATAATTACCTAAGAGAAGCACAAAAGTCGATGCCCAGTGCAAAAATTGCAGTTGAGCTTACTCAAGCACAACTACAACTTGCTCACAAACAATGGGAACAAGCACTTGCAACGCTAAGACACCTGCATGACTTAGCCCCAAAACACCCCTATGTGCTCAAACTACTGGCGCACCTTTATGAAGCCATTGAAGACTGGCCCAACCTGATTACTTTGCTGCCTCATTTAACACGCAATCATGTCTTGCCCGAGCAAAAATTAACAGCACTTACATACCGTACCTACTTAGGTGAAGTTCACCATCTTATAGAGCAGCAAGCATGGGCAAAATTAAATACATGCATTGATAAATTACCTAAAGCACTCAAATACAATCCTGAACTCATCACAGCCTACGCACGTGCTCTAATGACACAAAAAGAAAACATCCAAGCTGAAATATGTTTACGTCGCACCCTGCAAAAAAACTTAGACCCATCACTGTTACAAGCCTATAGTGAACTGCCAGCCTGTACCGTGCGCATTCATGCTATCGAGTCACTTTTAAAACATCATGCGCATTCAGCAACACTACACCGCTGCCTTGGTGAACTTTACACAACACTGCAACTCTGGGGAAAAGCACAGACACATCTAGAAAAAAGCCTTCAATTAAAAGCTTCTCCGGAAACTTACCATGCACTGGGTCAATTATTAGAAACTCTAAAGGACACACCCGCTGCATTTGAAGCGTATAAGAGCGGCCTGAGAGCAATGCTTAAGGCTCCGTAATTACAACTTGCGATTGCTTTCCAAGCATCTCAATGCTAAAAATCACTTGATCTCCAGGCTTTAAAAAATGCTCTGGCCCCCAGTATGCTGCATTCCCTGGAGCAGAACCCATTGAAATAATATCTCCCGGATACAATGTAAAATACTGACTAACATAACTCACAATAGAAACATCATCATGAATATAATCTCGCGTATTAAATGCCTGTCTTAACTCATGGTTCACCCATAAATTAACTTCCAAATTATTGGGTTCATTAATTTCGTCTTTTGTAACAAGATAAGGACCTAGAGGTGCTGCATTATCAAAACACTTTCCTTTCGTAAATTGTGAGTCACCCACTTCAAATTGTAAAAAACGCTCCGACAAATCATTCATACAGGTATATCCTAAAATAAATTCCCGCGCTTTATCTTTTGGAACATACTTTGCTTTTTTTCCGATCACAATAGCAAGCTCTGCTTCCCAATCTAACTTTTGAGTTAAGCGTGTATGTAAAATGGAATCATTGGGACCACAAACAGATGAGCTGGCCTTCATAAATAATAACATATCTTCTTCAGGAAATGGCCGCATACCCAATTGCTCTGTATGTAGCGCTGAATTAAAGCCAACACAAATAATTTTACCTGGCGCACCAACCGGCGCGCCTAAACGAACAGAAGCATCTACTTGTGGTAATGCTTCAATATCAATGCCCGCTAGTTGCTCTAAAAAATGAGGTTCGGAAAGCTGTTGAGGATTAAAGTCAGAAAAAAAAGGGGATAAATCTCGCAGGATATGATTTACATCTAAAACACCGGGCTTCTCTTCTCCAGGCAAGCCATACCGTAAAAGCTTCATGGTTTACACTCAAAACGGAATAATTTAATTTAAGTGTAGACTAAAAGAGCATGTTTTGACTTTTTAATACTGATGATTCTTCGAGCTCCACGTGCCTTTTCCCCAAAAAATCATCAATAACTGTTTTTTATGAGAACGTTAAACTCTCATTATCTGCAATACGTACCGCCATGGTATCCACTTCATCGTACGGGGGTAAGGGCTCAAGTTTTATCGGCATACCATTACGGCGAGATACACGATGATACCGACATTGAGTGTCAGAAAAACTCGAAGAAACTGGTGCTTCTGAAAATAGGCCTTTCTTACGTAATGCTTTTCGTGACTTCTGTAAAGGTACACCTATTTCATAAGGTACCAAGGCCTGAGTATTATCCGTATTCCCTACCGGACTGATAGGCGGTAAACGAACAAGCGTACTGTGGGAAACGCTTGTCGACCTATTTCGCTTTTCCCTTAAGTTCTCCATGGTTTGACCTAAAGCATTTTGTAATTCCTTCACTCGCTCCTGACCCAACACAGACAATTTATCCTGACATCGCAAGAAAAGAGGTTCTAATATCAAGTAATGTTCAGACATTGCAACCCGATGCCCGATGGTATTGCGCTCTGAATCAACTGCCGTCAAAATAAAGGAAAGATATTCACCCGGTAACTGCTCTAAAATCAATAGCATTCTTTCCGCAAGTCCTGGCTCACAGTGTTGAATCACATATTGAGCAAAACCAATATTATTATCAAGATTTAGCATAAACTGATTTAATAATGCATCAGGTGACGATTGAAGTCGTTCAAGTTTTGCTAATTCTCGTAAAACCAAACCTTCTGGAAACACCTCTGACTCTGCTCTAAACAAGACCAACACCTCTTTAAAAAACGCCTAATATATTACACACATCAGATTGACGCACACATTTTGTTCAAAATCACAAACTACACAAGACTTGGGCTCTCATCTTTTTCAGTGCCTAAATTATCATCCTCATATAAACTTACACTGGCTTTTTCTTGCACACGTTCTGCTGCAGGCAATCGATAATTTTGCAAAAAACTATTGCCTGTGCTCTCTTCTCTCATCGAGGCCTTAACTTCACGCTCAGGTGAAATGTTTAACGATATCACACTAGGTGGTGTATTAAAAAATTGAGGCTTTTTACCTTTTGCTTTAGGAGATGGAGGGGGTGTTCTCATCCCTTCATCTTGTTGCACACTCACAACATGAGATGTCACATCAACATCCGTAGTAGACGCTAACCATGCGCCTTCATATGCGTTAAAAGTCCTTAAATGTGCCGTTGCATCTGTTGTGATGCGATGCCTTAAGTCTAGAATCACTGTTTCATTTAACATTGGGTAATAGGCATTAAAGAATACTTGATCCTGTTGAAGCACGGCATTGTATACAACATCGCCTCCATAAGCATTCACGCCCGAGATAAACTCTTGTTCAGTTAAAGATTGGCGCATTGAATTCAGCAATGCCATTCTGTTTTCTAAAACAGATGCACAACAAAAAACGGTATAATCTTTCGCCCTTAATATTTTGTTTTTATCCAACAAGCCAAGTGAAGCACATTGCTCCCAAGCATAATTAGCATCAATATGTTCAGCCATCGAACGAACAATAACACTCTCATGGGCCATTAATAATTGCGTCCATGTCTCAACATCAACCGCTGACTTAAGCACTTCAAAAGCTGTTTTATCTCCATCAGCAGCATACTCTATTGCACAACACAATAGGTAGTTTTCGTTATCAGCCAACACGCGAGTAGCCTCACCTTCTAAAGCTTTTATTTGGTCTAAAAGAAACTTCAAATGCTGTGGAAAAGCAAGCGCGTGCTCAAAAGCAATAAACTCATCATGAACGAGCAAACTGTATTGTTCATCTTCAGGAATAATGTCCGTATAAAATGCTTCAAACTGTGTTACATCTAGTTTTAAAATAGCATCAATCAAAAAAACACTTTTCTCATCCAAACTTAAGCTTGAAAAGTTGAACTGACAACGTTCCAGCTTACCTTCTTTAAATTGCTTAAAAAATGTTTCTGAATTCATAACGATACCTTTATATTGAAACAGTCTTGCTTGATGTGTTTGATAACGACTAGACGAACGCCTACTTCCTCCAGAGGGTGAAGTCGTACTGCTATTGTTATCCGATAAATCCTTTTCTCTGCCCCCACAATCACTCCCTGAATCTTTATGACCATCATCATGACTATTATCATGACCATCATCATGATCCAAATCATCGAAAGCTGATTTAAGTGATGTCACAGGATTCTTTTTAAAGCTAAACTGACTCAAGCGATAAGTATGAAGTAATAACTCCAGCCTTTGCAAGGCTAGTTTATCACCTGCCAAATAACTGGCTAACGTTTCAAGCATTAACGGTTTAAAGTGCTCATGAGACACCAGCATCACTGAAATAATCACCCTCAAAATAGCACTGCTAGACGGCGTTACATTTGCATTATCAGGATTAGGACTATCTACATCCAAAGCGACATGAGGGCCAATGCCATCCACTGGACATCGGACAAAAACTTCCAGTAAGCGTTTATCAGGTACAGTACCGCTACTTTCAGCAATAGATTTTTTTGATACTGATGTAGTGTGTTGTACACGCTTAACAACCGTGCTCTTTGATCGAGTCACATCAATTTGTAACCCTGGGCAACCAACCAGCGCACATAAAGCGACAAGTCCTGAGCGTGAACCAATAACCAGCGCTGGATTAAATTTTTTCATGATGTTTCGAGCATGATATAATTGCTCGTCTTTAGGAATACGTCCCTCAACTGCGGGCGTCATCTTAGGAACCATATGCTCGTTGCGATGATCATGACATTGAATATCATGCGCTTCAGCCCAACGCCTAATACCGGTTAATCGACCACTATCCCCTACAAGCAATAAACGTAAACTCCGCTCCCCAATTTCTTGCTTAACATGCATCACCATCTCTTGAACAACTTTTAAGCCTAAACGTCGATTAGGATCCCTATCTTCTGGCGCATTCCTATTCCATAAAGCAAGCGTCACAGGCCCATCAGGCGCGGGCTCTATGACATGTTCATCTAAGAGTGATAATGGCCGACGTGTATCAATAAGCTCACAAAATTCTCTTTTCTTATCTGCAAATCGTGCACCAATCGCATATTTAGAGACGTCTCTCCAAGCCAGCTTAGAACCTAAACTACGTGCTATACATCGCTCTCTATCAATGGTTTCAGCAATAGCAGACATCAAAGAAACATCTTTACGAGGCACATATAGCGCATGATGATTTAATATATGAAGCAAAGCATAAGCAAACTCGCCATGATAGCCAGCCTCAAAAACAGGGCGCTGATCAGCTAAATCTCGATGGCTGGGTTCCTCACGTAAACGTTTCACCCTCTTTTCTGGAGTAAAAACCAAATGCAATGCATGCTCGACATCATCTAATATAGGGGGCACTAAATCACGGATTCCCGCTTGGTATGCAGGAGAGCTCTCTAAAACTTGGCGTGCGACATGAGCAACAATTACGGACAATAATTGATTGGGAATATCCCCTTCAAAATATGCTTCAATCTCTTCAATATGTGTGGTTAATTTATTTCTAAACTTTAAACTTTTCTGAGGCGAAAATACGGTCCCTGATGGGGTAGGAATATCACCAACTAAATCAAAAATTAAGGTTTGAATTGCTTCGAGTATGTCATCAATCAGTTGTGCTTTCACTGTTAAAAAATCTATTTAAGTCCAATACAAGACCACACTGTACTCAATAAATCACTAAAATTCAAATTTAACACCAATTATGTATCATAATAAAATAAATAGATCTTAATTTACTCTTTTACAGAGGAAGAGCCCTCCTCAACACACACCTCGTAATAGTTAACACCTAACTTAATACGATTGCGTTCATTTTTCTTACGCCATGCATTGGTATCTCGAAGCGAGTACACGCACCCACAATATTCTTGTTTATAAAATGCTTCACGCTTTGCAATTTCATACATCCGTGCAGCCCCTCCTCCCTTTCGCCAATTATACGTCCAATAAGTGATATCTTCATAACGATTTGCCGCACGCACACCCGAATCATTAATCTGATTCATATCTTTCCAACGTGATATGCCGAGCGAACTGCTGATAACAGGAAAGCCATGCTCATGCGCATACAATGCCGTACGCTCAAAGCGCATATCAAAACATGCGGTACAACGCTTACCTCGCTCAGGCTCCCACTCAAGGCCCTTAACCCGTTCAAACCAATTATCTTTATCGTAATCGGCATCAATTAATTCAATATTGTGTTTTTCAGCAAACTTAATATTTTCTTGCTTTCGAATTTCGTACTCTTGCACAGGATGAATATTCGGGTTGTAAAAAAAGATGGCAAACTCAATATCTGAAGCCAATAAAGCTTCCATCACTTCGCCTGAGCATGGCGCACAACACGAGTGTAATAAAAGCTTATTTTTGCCATTAGGCAATTCTAAAATAGGTCTCTCAAGCATAATCTACCCCTCACTCAGGCAATCGAATAAAATGCTCACGGTAATAAGCAAGCTCTTCAATCGAATCTTTAATATCTTCAAGCGCTAAATGCTTCGATTGTTTTTGAAAGCCTTGGGGTAAATCTGGCACCCAACGCCTTGCTAATTCTTTTAAAGTGCTGACATCAATGTGTCGATAATGAAAAAAAGCTGCAAGTTCTGGCATATACCGACATAAAAAACGTCGGTCCTGACAAATCGTATTTCCACACATTGGAGAAACACCTTTATCTAAATATTTCATTAAAAATGCTAGTGTTTGTGCTTCAGCTTCACTTTCTGTCACTTGACTCACTTGAACACGATTGATCAGACCCGATTTTCCATGCTGTTTTGTATTCCAATCATCCATCGCACTAAGGCGCGCATCAGATTGATGAATCGCCAAAACAGGCCCTTCTTCTAAAATATTTAAATCTTTGTCTGTTACAATGGTCGCAATTTCAATAATTCTATCAAGCTCAGGAGAAAGTCCTGTCATCTCCAAGTCAATCCAAATTAAATGTTGTTTATTTTTCATGATTTATCCAGTGTTAATAAATATGTATGAACAGCGGCTACACGACGTTCATGCAGCGCTTCTTTCATAGCAGCGCCCTGATGCCCTTCGGCCACCAGTACGCCAATATCTACAGACTTAGACGCTTTTAACGCTTCTAACCACATATTTTGCACGATCGTACGCGGTTCACACACAGTTAACAAGTCTAAAAATCGCTCAGGTTTTCGAAAAGCATCCACACTCTCAAGCACAATAACCACTGATTTTGCATCTTGCTTAATTTGTGTCGGTTTCAAGGTATCAAACACAACTGAAAGCTCAGCTAATACGCGATATGTATTAGGCACTCGGAGCCTACGACTCAATGCTTCAATCGGCTTTTTATGACCCAAACCACTCATAAAAGCGGCAAACCGAACAGCCGGTTGCTTTGAGCGTCGCGCTACTTCTGAAAGCTTCTTCAGCATGTCTTCAAGATGGACGGCTTCTAATTCAGGAAAAATGTGTAACAATGCACCTGAGGTTTGTAGCACTTGAATAAATACTGCTGGATTTTTTGTCTCTAAACTTTTTTGCCATTCCTGCCAAACGCGTTCTGCTACCAAATGGCGTAACTCACCCTGTTGCACCATACGATGAACAAGTGCCCATGTTTCTTCTGCTACGCTAAATCCTAAATCATAAAAACGCGCTGCAAACCGCGCAAGGCGTAATACACGAACTGGATCTTCAACAAATGCAGGGGACACATGTCGCAATTTTTTAGCTTTCACATCACGTACCCCATGGTAGGGATCAATCAGCTCACCCGCATCATCTTTAGCGATAGCATTAATCGTTAGGTCACGGCGCGCTAAATCTTCTTCAAGTGTCACACTTGGGTTCACATCACAGACAAAGCCATGATAACCCGAACCAGCCTTACGTTCAGTACGGGCAAGTGCATATTCTTCTTTAGTTTTAGGATGTAAGAAAACAGGGAAATCACGACCCACTTGCTGATAACCAAGCTTTAATAAAGCATCTGGCGTACTCCCCACCACAACCCAATCTCTCTCGTGAATGTCCTGCCCAAGTAACCCATCACGAACCGCTCCCCCAACCAAGTAGACCCTCATGACTTTCCTTAATCTATCAATACGATATCCAACAATACGTCGTTTATTCTAATTGATTTAACAAGCGACTAAAAAAACGTATAATTGCGCAAAATTTTAATTGGAGCCTACCTCATGAAAATACATATCACAATATATGGCACTGTCTATCCAAATCATCAGTTTTTTTATGCTTATCTTTGTGAAGCCGTTCAAAAAAATTATATATCGCCTGATGATGATGATATCGCAACTGACAAGCTCCCAACAGAAGATTTTGAGTTACACCGTGTCATTATCATTGATATTCATGAAGAGCTACAAACCCCATATCTACACGCCTTAAGTCAGTATTTAAATCAACATTACAACAAAACCATGCTGCTCGATGAAGATTTACCAACCATTCATGAGCATATTCTAAATCACGTATATGATGAAGTGGCTAACATCCGTGCTCTCATTTATCATTTTTACTCAGAAAACTTTACCACCCACTCATCTCAGTCACCTCAACAGCTTTTACCTCTTCAACCATCCACCTCTATGGTGCGTGACAAAGCAAATGATTTTTTACGCCAATCATTAATCCCTCAAATAAAAAGCTTAGTGGCTATTCATGAAGTGCGTAGCCCTACACACAACCAACTGTCTCTTTTCCAACCCACTCAATCTGGGCTAGCAGCTCAATTCATTCACGGCATTTCAGAAGGCTTTTATTACTATTTAAATCCCAAAGACACTTTCAGTACACAAGAACACCTTAATAAGTCCCGTGCAATCACCCAATACCTTGATACCCTGCTTCATTCACCTCACCTGCCTCGCAACACAAAACTGGCCGACATTATTTTGACACTACACACCTTTGGCAGGCAACTCGAAAACGCTTATCAAAATCAATTGAACAAAGAACTCGATGCAACACAGCAAATCATGAATAGCTTAGGTTAAAAGTACACCTTGCTTGATTTGCTTGACCAAAAAACGAGCCGGCGCAATGCTTTCTACCGTAGATAGCGATAGCAATGCTGGCTCATGACAAATCACCGATGCCAAATATTCTGCTGCCAGCGGCACGCTAGTTAAACCACGTGAGCCAAATCCTGCACATATGTATAATCCTGGATAGTACACACCCGGTTTTTCAATCAATCGCCCACCATCTTTCGATAAACCTGAAAACTGCGATTGAAATGCTAATATATCCGGCACAGGTCCAACTAAAGGTAAATAATCAGGTGTTTTTGCACGAATATTCGCCCAACTTGTGACACTTCTAGGTGACCACATATCCTGAGTCGGTAGTGTAGATAATTTGGCTATATTCTCTTGATTATCTTGCTCATCAATCATCATATGCAACTTATCACCATGATAACTTGCCCCTATCCAATGCACATCTTTATCTGCCGGCAACACATGCCCTAAGCCACAAAGCGGTAGCTTCAATGGTTTAGTATTAACAGTACTTTCTATTGCCGTCATCTGCCCCCTAAACTGCTCAAGAGGCAAACTTTTTGTTTCTCGAAAATCGGTTGCATTGCCTCCATTGGCAAGCACCACAACTGGTGCATTAACTCCGGACAAGCACCACTCTCCTTGCTCATACACCAACTTATCTACGGTTATATTAGGCTGCCAGGTAATACCGGATTTATTCACTAAAAACTCACACAAAATACGTGAATCAATCCAACCTGCATCGGGTACAAACAGTGCCTCCGCATTAATCGGCATACCCGCTAATTGTGATGCAGTGGTTTTATCAACTAACTCACCCAATGCTGGATAAATATTCAACCAGTTTTTCAACGATTTTTCTTTAAATACAAACTGTAACAACCCCTTTAATTCACCACGAATCATGTCTGCTTTGAGTAAATGAGCATAAGTGCGTGTTGCAAATAAAAAAGCATGTAACATCCAAGTGCTTAGAGGCGAAGCATAACCTGACAAATGAGGATAAAGAACGGCTTGCTTAATGCCTGATGCCCCAGCACCCACTGTGGGCGCCGCATCTAATAGCGTAACCTGCCAACCACGGGCCACAAGAGCACGTGCCGTAAAACAACCGGCCAATCCCGCACCCACTACAATGGCTCGCTTCTTTGAATTTTTTCTCGGCAAAGCACTCGCCCATGGTGTATGTGGTTTAATCGCTGAGATAAACGGCTCTTTATTTGCTTTAAATACACCACAAAGACAGTGCTTTTTTTTCCCAAAACCTTGTCGCTTAGATACAATAAACCCTGCTGCTTCTAAACCACGCCGTACATCGCCTGCTACTGAAAAAGTAGCTGCCGTTGTACCTGAGCGTGACAAAAGCCCTATTGTATTCAGTAACTCAATAGACCATAGCTCAGCATTTTTAGCCGGTGTAAAACCATCTAAAAACCAAGCATCCACTTGCCAAGGTCTTAAGGCAGCTTCAAGTGCTGTCTTACCAGAGATTAGCAGTGACTGAAACTGGTTGAACGCATCTCCAAGCATGAGGTTCAATGTAATACGCCCACCATCCAATAAAAGTGTGTGCATGCCAGGGGTTAACGTAGGATAAGCATTCATCAATAAATTTGCTTCACGAGCCAGTTTAGGCCATAAGCTTAAACTCTTACCTAAATCTTGAGGCGTTAATGGGTGTTTTTCAGCAGAATAAATAACCAGTTTTGCACCTTTTGGTGCATGCACTAAAAACAACTGCCAAGCAAGCAAGCAATTTAAGCCCGTTCCAAACCCAAGCTCACCGATCACCAATATATCGGTTTCATTGAGTGCTTGATAACGCGCAATCAGATCATTTCCATCTATATACACATGCTGAGATTCTTCAAGCCCATGCTCAATTGAAAAATAAATATCATCAAATTGACTCGCATAAGGCATACCCTCACGCCATGTTACGACAGCTGGCTGAATCACTTCAAATGGCTTACTCACATTAAGTCTCTTTTTATGTTTGCCTTAAAATAACGCAAACTAACTTATATTGATCTACTATTACACTTAAAGATTTTATTTTATTCTTGTTGAGGAAGGGGAAAGCATGAAAGTCAAACTCATTTGGATACTCTCCATCACTTTAAGTTTGTTTATGATCTCATCAGAAGGACAAGAGCGTGTTCAGCCTAAAAAAGAACCTTCTCGCATCGCAAAACTCATGTCAATTATTTCACCCAAACGCTGTGAAAAACAACCCATGCGCTCCCTAACATCTATTCAAAAAATGCTTGAAGAAAAATCAGTAGGCATGAGTCCCGTTGTTATTAGTAAAACCATTACCACTTTAAAATGTGCACAATCAAGACATACCAATCATCACCATATTCTCACCGTCATTGATTATTCATTACCTTCAAACCAAAAGCGACTATGGGTTTTTGACTTACGAGAAAATAAAATGCTCTTTCATACGTATGTATCACACGGGATAACATCTGGAACATTATTAACCAACCAATTTTCTAATAAACACAATAGCAAAGCAAGTAGCATTGGCGTTTATAGAACCGATCAATCTTATTACGGTCGGCATGGGCTCTCTCTCAGATTAACAGGCCTTGAACCAGGCTTTAACGACCATGCATCGGGTCGTGCTGTTGTCATGCATTCAGCTTGGTACGTCAATGAGGCTTTCATCAGTAAATATGGTCGACCAGGTCGAAGTTGGGGCTGTCCTGCCATTTCAAAAGACATCAAAAAACCACTCATTACGGCCATTAAAAACAATGGCTTATTAGTCATTTATTATCCTGGCGAAAAATGGGTAAAAAACTCAAGATACCTTAATTGCGGTCATTACTCAGCCATGCCACAAGGTAACTTAGTTAAAACAGCGCTACAAAAACCAACCAAAGAGCACACTGACATTCTTTTTATTGAAAAAAACAAAAACAATAAACGAGAAAAAAACGAACCTATTGTTGTGATGTCTGCTGATAACTATTTAAAGACGTTTCAAACCAAAGTACCATTACTGCGCATGCTTCGATGCCAAATCAATGATTCAGAGTATGTGGCCTTAAGTGATGCTGAGTTTGAAACACTCGCCGCCGCAACAGCAGTGGATAATAATGCATTCAAAGATGTCTTTTTTGTAATTCCAGAAGTTAAAAATATACGCGGCTATTATAAAACCGAGATGAAATTTGTTCATCTGGGAAAAATACAAGCGGTGAGTATTCACCCCAACTCAAACAAATACACCGTTACTTTTGATAAAAGTCCACCTGCACAACTTAAAACAACGCATCGATTTATCAGGTGGTTAGGATTATAATTCTTCATTTGAAATCGCATTGATATCAATTAGGAGGAGGTATTTTTGAGCCTCTCGATGCTGACCGAAAAAATAACAAACAACTCAGGAAAAGCAGCCCTGCAAAAAACTTTCTATCCAATATCAAACTTATGAAGCATGACTCTTTGGGGCAAAAGGCAACGCCTGAACCCCAAAGTCGCTCGGAGCGATTAAGCTGAAACTTTTGCTGCTTTGGGATACTTTTTAGGCTGAAGCTTTTCTTGCCACGTTTGTAACATCACATAAAATGCAGGTACAAAAACAACAGCAAGACAGGTTGATGCAAGCATACCGCTACTAACCGCAATACCAATTGAACGCCTTGCATTTGCTCCTGCCCCACTGGCAAAAACAAGCGGCATCATTCCTAAAATAAAAGCAAACGATGTCATTAAGATAGGGCGAAATCTTTTTTTAGCGCCAATTAAAGCTGCATCAATAATAGATTGACCGTGAATTTCGCGCTCTTCCCTTGCGACTTCAACAATCAAAATCGCATTCTTTGCTGCAAGTGCAATCAGCAGCAAAATACCAATTTGCGTATACATATTATTTGAAATTTTTAAAATAAGCAGTACTGAAACCGTTCCAACCAGTGCTAATGGCACACTAAAAATGACGGCAAATGACGTAATCCAATTTTCATATTGACCCGCTAAAATTAAATAAACCAATATTAATGAAAGTACAAAAATATAATAGCTCATATTGCCTGCAATTTTTTCTTGGTAAGCAGTGCCTGTCCATTCAAATGACATGCCTTTCGGTAAAATTTGTTTTGCTAACTTCTCGAGTACATCAATCGCTTGCCCCGAACTATATCCTTTGGCCGCCATGCCATAAATATTGCTTGAAGGATATAAATTATACAATGAAATAATAGAAGGCCCAACTTCGGGATACATGTCGGTTAAGGTGCCTAAAGGAACCATCTCGTCTTTATTATTGCGCACATAATAATTACGAACATCATCAATGGTCATTCTTGATTCAGCATCCGCCTGTACATAGACTTGAAACACTTGCCCAAATTTTGCAAAAAGATTCACAAACGACGAGCCTAAATACGTTTCGAGTGTGTTGGTTGCATCGCCTACATTCACCCCAAGTGATTCAGCTTTCTGTGTGTCAATCGGTGCTAAAAGTTGTGGTGCACTGGCCCTAAAAGAAGTCATCAAGTTTTCAAGCTCAGGCTGCTTTTCTGCATACTTCAACAGTTCATCCGTTGCATTTTGTAATTTCTGATAGTCAAAGCTGCCATCTTGCAATTCAACCTGCATCTGAAAACCGCCCGATAAGCCTAGTCCCTGAATAGGTGGCGGTACAACCACTAACACTTTTGCTTCCAGCGTTTTATCTGCAATCGCTTTTAATTGTTCATAAAGCGTTTTTAAATCTGCATTTTTTCCTCGCTTAGACCAATCTTTAAAGACAATATAGATTGTTCCCCCATTTGAAAGTGTTGCATTATTATCAAGCAACGAAATACCATCAATATTAATAATATTTTCAACCGCTTGAATATCAGCAATCTCAGTGGTTAGTTTTTTAAGCAGTGATTTAGTCCGCTCTAAAGATGCACCATCAGGCAACTGGACATTGAGCATCATATAGCCTTGATCCTCAATAGGAACAAAACCTGCAGGAATACGAGTCAGCCCAATAATAGACAATAAAACCAGCCCAGAGCCCATTAAACAAACCTTGCCACTATGATGAATCATATGTTCAATATAGTGTCCGTAACGCTCCTCTAGTGGGTAATAAAAACGGTCAAACGTACGAAATACAATATTTTTCTCTTTTTTAGAGGTGACGGGCTGTAACCACATCGCACATTGCGTGGGTTTAAGACTCATCGCATTAATTGCACTGATAAAAGCTGTTGCTGCAATCACCAACGCAAATTGTGCATACATAGCACCTGTTAAACCAGGAATAAAACCTGCAGGAACAAAAACGGCCATTAAAACCAAGGTAATACCAATAATAGGCCCCATCAGTTCGGACATAGCCAAAATAGATGCTTGCTTAGGCGTATTTTTTTGTTCTATTTTTTGAGTCACCCCCTCAACAATCACAATGGCATCATCAATCACAATACCAATTGCAAGTACCAGTGCAAATAATGTCAGCAAATTAATTGAATAACTCAAAACAAGCATGGCAAAAAAAGCACCAATAATCGTCACAGGCACTGTTGTGGCCGGCACTAAAGTAGCACGCGTGTTTTGTAAAAATAATAAAATCACCAATAAAACAAGAAAACCGGCCTCATACAGCGTGTGATAGACCTCATTAATCGATGCATTCACAAATGTGGTGGTATCAAATGGGATACTATATTCAATCCCTGGGGGAAAGCTTTTTGCCATTTCAGAAACAGTTTCTCGTACCGCTTTGGCAACATCTAAAGCATTTGAGCCAGGAAGTTGATAAATTCCAATTGCAGCTGTTGGTTTATTGTTTAACGTGGCAAATTGATTATAACTAGAGGAACCTAACTCAACACGTCCTACATCACGAATTCGAATAATTTTAGCACTACGACTGCTGTTGCTGCTGTTCGTAATCTTTGCGGTTTGATTAGGATTGGTTGAGTCACTTTTAACGATAATATCTGCAAATTTTTCTGGATCGACAATTTGACCAGGCACATTGACTGTAAACTGATAAGCCTGCTTTCCTGTGTCAGGTGGCCCTCCAATTTGACCTGCAGAAATTTGTTTGTTTTGTTCATTAATCGCATTCAATACATCACTGGGATTCAGTGAGTAAGCATACATTTTTTGAGGATCAAGCCATACGCGCATTGCGTAATTGCCAGCACCAAATATAGCCACATTTCCGACACCGGGCAGGCGTGCCAGTTCATTTTGCATATTAATGCTTGCATAATTATTTAAAAACAAACCATCAAATTCATTGTTTTTTGCTGTCAAAGTGACAAATTGTAAAATAGCAGTCGATTTTTTTTGTACCACAACACCTTGCTTTTGAACCGGATCAGGAAGCTGTGCCATTGCCGCCTGCACCCTACTTTGCACAAGCACCTGTGCAAAATTCATATCTGTTCCAATCTTAAACGTAATCACCAGAGTATAATTTCCACCATTCGTACTGGTAGACTGCATATACAACATATCGTCCACGCCATTCACTTGTTTTTCTATGGGTAACGCAACCGTGTTAATCAGTGTTTTTGCATCCGCTCCAGGGTATGTTGTGGTCACTTGAATGGTAGGAGGCACAATTTCTGGATACTGTGAAATAGGCAGCACTTTCATGGCGATAAATCCCAAAAATACAATCACAATCGCAATTACATTGGATAATACCGGCCGTTCAATAAAGAATTTAGAGATCATTTTACTTTCTTCTCATCAAATATTGGATGGACTAAATGTCCTTCTGATGCGCTCTGAAGTCCGTTCACAATGACGTTATCGGTTGCTTGAATGCCACTGGATATCGCATGCATGCCTTTTTCAAGCGGACCAAGAACAACCCTTTTGAGTACAACACGATTATCTTTATCAACAATTAAAAGATAAGGTCCTGCTTGATCATATTGAATGGCCGTATCAGGCACTGTAAGCCGGGGCACAGGCGATTGAAGTGCTATTTTAATTTGAACAAATAGACCTGGCAGTAACACCAATTCTTTGTTCGGTAATAATGCTCTAAATTCTAGCGTTCCGGTAGAAGCATTGAGTCCTGTATTAATAAAATCAAGCTTTCCTTTAAATTGATAATCTTTCCCCGTGGGGAGCTTAATTTCAACAGGCACTTGTTTAATCACTTTCTCATCAATATCTTGCTCTTTGATAGCAGCCCTTAGAAGAATTAAATCAATTTCATTTAAATTAAAATAAACATAAATAGGATTCAATTGTTCAATAGTCGCTAAAGTCGTTGCGACACCATGCCCCACTAAGTTGGCCTTATCCACTAAGTGTCTTCCAATACGCCCATCAAAGGGTGCTTTAATCTGTGTGTACGTATAATTAATTTTGGCAATCACTAAATTTTCTTTGGCTTTTTCAACTTCAGCGGTTGATTCATCACTTTTAGCCAGCCATTTCTCAACATTACTCAATGATGTTGCATTTTGCCGATACATTCTTTTTTGGCGTGCATATTCTAACTTGTCATAAGTATGCATCGCTATTTGTGCAGCAAGTTCAGCTTCTGCTTCTTTTAATTTAGCTAAGTAAGGCTCAGGTTCAATGACAAATAACGTGTCATTTTTCTTAACAAATGTACCATCAATAAAATTGATTTCATCAAGATAACCTTCTACACGTGCAACCAAATCAACCGCATTAAATGCAACCGTATTACCTGTTTGAGTGACATATTCTGACATGGACTTTGAAACAGGCTGGTGAACCTGAACTGTAGGCAAAGGAATTTTAACCGTTCGATATTTTCCATTGTAATAATTAATGATATTAATCATTAATAAAAGAATTAATATCATACGGGTTATGATTTTAAACTTTTCTGTTTTAACGAAATCCATTGTTATCACCAAGTAGGAAAATAAAGTGTTTTAAATTTATCTTGTTTTGTCTCTGGCACTTCATGATTTTTTTGTATCAGTAAATTACCCCAATTTGTTCGTTTTGCCATATCCCGTTTGATATTTTCAGGAATAAAGTCATGATTACTTCGAATTTGCCAGCCTCCTCCGAGTGCACGATACAAGTCAACCAGTGCTTTAGGCAGTTCAGCTTGTGCATTAACCAAAGAACTTTGTGTATATAACTGTTGTTGTTGGGCATAGAGTACTGATGTATAGCCTGTTTCACCTTCTCGATATTGTATTAATGTGAGCTCTGTTGCTTTCATCGCGGCACGTACGGCTTCTTCATAGTGTTTTATCGTTTTTTTGGTTTCAATATAACGTGTCATATTATCTTGAACTTCTTTCTGAGCGATTAAGATAACATTCATGTAATTCAATACCTTTTCTTGGAATAAGGCATCTTGTCCACGTACCATATTGGTGATTTGTCCATAATTTAATATAGGCCAGGTCAATCCCGGACCTGCAATAATATTTCGGTTTGACCAATTAAACATTTCAGACAACGTTGCACCACTGATGGTATTCCCTGCAAAATAAAAACTACCGCCTAAAGAGAACGCAGGAAAAAGTTCCGCTTTTGTTGCACCAATATTTTCCGATTGAGCCATGGCATCTAAACGTGCTTGACTCACGTCAGGTCGTCTAATCAGCATTTCTCGCGGAATACCTACCTCAACCGTTTCAGGTGCTTTCGGTATGCCATATTGTTTTTTAAGCAACCCATCAATATGGTTAGGTGTCATTCCCAACAAGACTGCAAGCGCATCTTTTTGTATTTGTAATTGACTAACAAGTCCGGGTAATACTGCTTGTGTCTCAGCAAGCTGTGTTTTTGCTTCTTCAACATCACGTAAACTTACAGCTCCCGCAGTATAACGTGACTGTGTCAATGCTAAACTTCTTTTTTGTAACGTAATATTTTGTTGTGTAATTTGAATCAAAGACTCGCTGCCTCTAATACCCACATAATGATGTGCAATATCAGAAGTGAGAGTAACTAAAGCATTGTCATAAGCTGCAATAGAAGACAAAAACCCCGCGTCACGCGAGCGAATCGAGCGACGAAATTTACCCCAAAAATCACTTTCCCAGTTCGCAGAAAAACCCAGCAATGCGGCGTCAAAACTATTTGGCAACACATCTTGCAAATAAGACCCCCCAATACGGTAAGCCAAATAATTACCATTCATGGTCTGCATTTGAGGATAAAGCCCGCCCACCGACTTCGCCAATTGTGCACGGGCTTGCAAAATACGCACACCGGTCATGTGCAAGTTTAAATTATTCTGATATCCATGATAGATAAGTTGTGTCAGGTTGGGATCATTAAAAACTTCCCACCACTTGTCTTGCTTGAATGTTTTTTCTTTAACAGAAGAGTCTTTTTTTGCCCAATGTTTTGCAACATCCGTTTTAGGCTCTTGATAGTCAGGACCTACCATACAAGCAGTTAAACATAAGCATGCTAATACAGCAGATTTTTTTAACATATTATAGGGCAACTTGAGAAAGTCTTTTTTAACCCATACTAACACGTAATTTTTATTTAGTAAGTGTGAACCATCTCAACACCAGGGCCTACGCATAAAATTTTTTTTAACGCATAACAAAAGATATTTAATCGACATAGCGTTTTATTGCATAAGATTTTTAATGAATTAACTGGATTTTGGGTTGCATTTTTCTAGATCACTCAATGCCTAATTTTTTAGAATACATACCCATCGCCAATGGAGTTACGAAATTGCCAAAATGTCTCACAAAACGAATGATGTTGTAGTCACCTTGCTTTGCTCTTTTTATTACAAAGGAGATATAAGATCACATTATTGGATTAATTTAAAGTCAGAGGTTATCTCGTCCTGATTTCCACACACACCTAAACTCATATTTAAAAATAAAACGTATCTGCACGCCACCACAGCAGGCTTAGCTTGAGCTTATCAATCAAGATAAACAGCACATCTTTGCATATGCCTATACGGTGCAAAGCATTCTTTCAAACACACGCTGTGCTGCACTTACTGTTTTTTGAATATCATGCATACTATGTGCGCTTGATACAAAACCTGCTTCAAAACGAGACGGTGCAAAATACACCCCTTCAGCAAGCATCGCATGATAAAACCGGCGGAACATCACATCATCTGAAGCCGCTACGTCCGCTTGATTTTTAATATCCGTATTATCGGTCAAACAAAATCCAAACATACCTCCCAATGATTGAGCTTGGAACGGTATATCATAAGCGCTTGCAGCAGATTTTAAACCCTCTACTAGAGCTTGCGTTTTTTGAGCAAGTGCCTCATAAAACCCTGGGATACGAATAGCTTCAAGTGTCGCAATTCCAGCCGCCATCGCAAGTGGGTTTCCTGATAAAGTACCTGCTTGATACACAGGTCCCACAGGCGCTAGATGATTCATAATTGCAGCTTTTCCACCTAAAGCACCAACAGGCATCCCTCCCCCAATGATCTTGCCCAAGGTGGTGAGATCAGGCATGACATGATAGCGTGCTTGTGCCCCCCCCAGCGCCACTCTAAAACCTGTCATCACTTCATCAAAAATTAAAACCGCCCCATAACTATCACAAAGAGCTCGCAGACCGGGTAGAAAATCAGAGGTTGGCTGCACAAACCCCATGTTACCAGCAACAGGCTCTACAATAATTGCTGCAATATCATCCCCATGTGCTTCAAACAAAGCTTGTGTTTCAGTTAGATTATTAAAATCAGCCACTAACGTATGTTCAGCAGTACTTGGCAAAATACCAGGAGACGACGGAATACCGAGGGTTAAGGCCCCAGAGCCAGCATTCACCAATAAACTATCACTATGACCATGATAACAACCGTTAAATTTTAAAATTTTTGATTTATTGGTAAAACCACGCGCAAGCCGAATGGCCGTCATGGTTGCCTCAGTACCTGAATTTACAAATCGTACTTTCTCAAGTGCTGGCATCGATGCTTGGATAATTTCAGCCAGTGTTGTTTCAGTCGCTGTTGGCGCACCAAAACTCATGCCTCGTTCAAGCGCATCTGTTACTGCCGATACAACACGTGCGTCACTATGTCCTAAAACAAGTGGCCCCCAAGAACCAACATAATCAATATATTGATTACCATCGACGTCAAATACATGCGCACCTTCGCCACGCTCAAAAAATAGCGGTGTACCGCCAACCCCTTGAAATGCTCGTACAGGTGAATTGACCCCACCTGGAATCACTTGTTCTGCTGCTTCAAAAAGTTGTTTTGAACGGGCGTATGTCATTGCATGAACCTCAATACTGAATAAAAACTGGGGTGATTATACCCGAGATAAGCACTTTCTAAAAATGGGGTCTCAGCCATCAGGCTGAAAAATACTCAGCCCCTGACTTTCATGAACTCAAACGGAGTGATGCACTATATTTGCGCTTACTTCCTCACGCTTATCAGCACTCTCACCAAACAACCCATATATGGCTACACCTGTGCCAATGCTCACAACCCCAGCAAGCAGCAACCATGCATTTGATAAAACAACTGCTGCTACCAGCATACCAACACCACCAGCAACCATTAAAGTGCTTAAACCATTCAAATAAAATATATGGTCACTGCTGGGTGTTTTGTCTTGTAGTTCGGCTACTCGTTTAAGTGACGAGCAAATACTCGAGTTATTGGGAGCAGGGCTTACAGTACTTTGGGCGCTCACTGAATCAGAAATAGGCACGCCAGCATCAAGCTCTGTGTATTGACCGGCTTTATCAACCACAAAAACAGGTGCGTTCAAACTAACACCTTCCTTAGATGCAACTTGAGACCAATTTAGATAGCCTTCTGGTGGCTTATATTCTCCTGAATGTGAATCATAACCCCCTGCTATTCCTGTTATTTTAAACATGGTGTCTGTACTCGCACCTTTCACACCATCATCCGTTGCTCGCGAACCTGCCCAGTAATCATTGCCTGGAAATGAAAAATGATCCCATGCAACAAAAGAAGTGAGTAGATGTGTTGCTGAAGAAGTGCCCGAAGGAAATTCAAGCTGTGAAGTGGTCTTAGCTGTGCGAGACGCCCTGACTCTAAACTGAATATGGCCTGCTCTATCATTACTACGTTCATCACCACTGAAAGCATCGTAATGCACCACATCAATGGCTGGGAGTGCACTTGCATGATTCGTCAGAACTGCTTTTAACGCATCTCTAAATGCTGCTTTAATCACTCCTCCTTGGAAATGACCCGCAAAACATCCTGTTCCAATTCCTGGCATAGTAATGACTGCTTTTTTTCCTGCTCTCTGAGCCTGTTCATTGATATGAACCAGTTGGGGAAGTAGGCGACGTTGGTAGAGCGCTGTTAATTGTTCTTGTTTGAGTTGATTGCCCGTAACCACCTCTTGATAATCAGGTGAAGAAGAGATGAGTAAAGCACCCGGTACATAAGCAAGTGCAGCCCCCGTTAACGGTGGCTCATGGTTGATATAAGCACGATGATGTTGACCATCATTATACATTGTGACTCGCATATTGATGGTAATATCGCCTAGAATACTCGCTTCAATAGGTGACCAGTCAGCTATTGTATGAGTCACTGCTGATTCAGCAAAGATTTGTGGCTTTTTTGAGGCCAGCAATAAAAATAGAAAATCACGCGTAGACAACCGTTCAATAGGCCCTACAGACTGAAGTTGTGCTTTGAAATAAGCGCCTACTTCTTTCAAACCTTCCGTTTGAAGCTTTTGTTTGTATTGCTCTAACTTCAGTAGTGTCTCTTGAGCTATTAAAATTTCTGCATCTTTCATGCTATACTGCCCTTTAAAAATAAATTTTGCTCTATTTTAATACATGATAAATTCTAAATCAACACCCATGCTGGATGTTATCATTGTCGGTGCAGGAGCTGCTGGACTAATGTGTGCCATTGAAGCCGGTCAACGTGACAGAAAAACTCTGGTGCTTGATAGTGCAAATAAAGTGGGTAAAAAAATTCTCATGTCTGGTGGTGGACGTTGTAATTTCACCAACTACTATATTGAACCGAGTAGCTACCAATCTCATAATCCTCACTTTTGTAAATCAGCCCTCACACGCTACACCCAATGGGATTTTATTGAGCTGGTTAAGAAGCATAAGATTGCTTTTTATGAAAAAACACTGGGTCAGCTTTTTTGTGTCAATAAATCCAAAGATATTGTGAATATGCTTCTTGCTGAATGCGAAGCTGCTGATGTGTCCATTCAACTCAATACCGAAATCAAACGCATTAAAAAACAACCGAATGCGTATTTTGAAATAACAACCCAAAACAGCACCTACCATTGTCAATCACTGGTCATTGCAACCGGTGGGCTTTCCATTCCAACACTGGGCGCAAGTCCTTTTGCTTATCACGTAGCCGAGCAATTTGGTATTCATGTCTATCCAACACGCGCAGGACTCGTACCTTTTACACTCAATCCAGCAGACAAACAAAAATTAGCACCTCTATCTGGCATTGCTGCAGATTGCGTGGCTCAAAATCAAAAAATCCAATTTAAAGAAGCGATGCTGTTTACACACAGAGGTTTAAGTGGTCCTGCCCTATTACAACTATCATCTTACTGGACACCGGGTGAACTGATTACGCTCAACTTACTCCCAGAACATGACTTACTGAATCTACTACTGACAGCGCGTCTTGAAACACCCAAAAAACAAATCAACTCTGTACTATCCAGTTTGTTACCCAAACGCTTAGTCGATGTATTCATTCCTGACCATTTGGCTGAAAAAAAACTGGCTGATTGTTCTAACCAAACCTTAGAAACGCTCACAGCTCTTATTCAAAGCTGGTCAGTTAAACCGGATGGCACCGAAGGCTACCGCACTGCTGAAGTCACCTTAGGCGGTATTGATTGCAATGCAATCTCGTCTAAAACCATGGAGGCACAGCATGTGCCTGGCCTATATTTTATTGGTGAAGCGCTTGATATCACAGGTCTACTTGGAGGTTATAATTTTCAATGGGCCTGGTCATCTGGCTTTGCAGCAGGACAAGTCGTTTAAGCTTTTCCATGACATTGCTTAAACTTCTTACCACTTTGGCACGGGCAAGCACTATTTCGCGCAATTTTTTGAGCATGATGTGGCACTTGCTTTCCATCCACATAAAACCAACGCCCAGTCTCATATAAAAATTGACTGTTCTCATGTATAAAACACATGTGATGATTCTCAATAAAACGTGCGATAAATTCCACATGACCCGTCTGGCCATCATCACTTGCTTTTACAACGCGTAAATCAATCCAAGTAACGCGCTCGGCCCAAGCGCGTGAGTCTGCTGCATTAAATCCAATCGCTGCTTTTCCCTGCATGGTTTTTTGTATGTATCGTATATCAGCCTGAGTGTATGCGGTGTAACGTGAGCGCATCAGCGCTTCTGGTGTGCTCGGTGTTTCTTGATACTTTAAATACGGCTCACAACAATTTTGATATGAACACTGTGAACCACAAACACAAAACAACATAAAAATCCTCTTGTCATTATCCATACTGCATTAAGCATATTTTAATAGAACCTTAAGTTTAAACTGCTAAGGTTATGCCCCTTTTCTACCGATAACCATTGAGTTGTTATTTTATTTCTTATTTTAATTTTAAGGAGCAAACCTTGCCCTCACTTATCTCAGCATTACGTGCGTTCAGCTGCTTTACCTCATCTGTAAATGAAACTGCAACAAAAAAACCCGTAGACAAAGTGACCTCTCATTCACTGCATCGTTTAACTTCATATGATAACCCAAAGGCAATTGCTTGTAGTTCATCAAATACATTTATACCCATAACAAGCAGTAGAAAACCAACAGAAACCACAAAGACAAAGACAAAACCAAATGAGATGCTTACGATAACTTTAACAGAAGAGCATCTGAGCAAAGTCGCCTCCTCTCTTAAAAAGGCTAAAACGATTACTATGTCTGAGCTCAATAGCCCAACAGAAAGCCCTAACACTCAGCCTAATCCTTCTTACTCTTCCTTAGCAGAAATGACACGCGAAGGCTCAGAGGATCAGAATGACGATTATTCCGAATATGCAGCCGCTGGCTTAACGTTCTAAAGTTTAAGGTCACCCCCAATCACAACATTAACCCCCTACATTATGGTGGTTAATTGATATTTATGTTACAATGACCATTGTACCAAAATGGGGGTGACCTGGTTTCGACGTGGGTTACAAAACCTGAAGGGCATGCCGAGGCTGAGAATCCTCGTAAATTAATCTCAAATAAACATAACTGCAAATGATGCAAAATGGGAAGACGAAGCAATTGCTGCATAAGTAATTGTTTTTTATTCCACCGTGTGCTGCCATAAAACCAGCACCCCGTTGACCGAGCTCGCTTATCGGTATCGCCTCAACGGTCAAAAGAGATAAGCTAGCTTTTTAGAGTGTCCCACTTTAAAAAGTGAAACTAAGGGAATCGTCAAAAACTATCCTGCCCGTCGGAGCGTTTTTGGCTAAAAACAAATGACACGGCTAAGCATGTAGAACTGATGGCAGCGGATTTGCGGACGCGGGTTCAATTCCCGCCGCCTCCACCATATTCATTTCTAATTAAGGATAATCGGTATGAATCAAGAGCCTCTTAAAAATCACCAAGAAAAATTAGATCAATTTAAACAAGCCATTCAAAACAATACTTTTTCTATAAATAGTGACTCTATTGCATCCGCTTTACTTGAAGCACAAAAGCTTGCAAAGCAAAACTTTAAAAGCGTAGAACAGCCTGAGATTGCATAAAAAATAGACATGTAAGCTTTTATATATTACAATAGAACGAATTATTTATCATAATGTTAATTAATTCGATGTCTTCAGACCATCAAAAAATAACAGCACGCTATTCAACTGAAAAGCACAAACGTTTTTTCTTTCCCATTCGTCCTTTATTTACACTCGGTTCAAGCGCTTTTTTTGGTACATTATTCCTATTAAGTCTTCTGCCGGCGACATGGGCAATTATTTTTACAGCAGCGTTTGCTTTTGATGATTTGCCACTCGCACCCTTTATAAAATTGATTCGTGCTGTAAACAACCTATCTCATGGACGAAAAAAACTAAAATCGATTGTGATGATCACCTGTATCAGTCTTGCAACACTCATAGGTGGACCACTCGCTTTTTTTATTTTAATTCATAATCCCGTCTTTATGCTCGGTATGGCAACCTTTGTATTTGGAACGGGGTGCTCGCCCATTTGGATTTTTTTAGGCGGTATAGCGGGTATGATGATTGCCGACCAAAGTCAAAAAATCACCCCTCTTTTAGGTATTTCAGCCGGATTCTCTATGGGTTTTTTAATTGGGTTTAGCTTACCCGTTGCAATCATTCCACCCATTATCAGCGCTATTTTTATATCATCGATTACTTGCGCGTTTATCGGCAGTGTTATTGCCAAACAAAGTTTGCGCTTTTACTTTTACTGCAAATATGGCCATTCAAATGCTGATGGCTACAATATGGATCGCTCGCCAGAAGAGCAACATATTTTTATCACAAAACAAGCTCAAAAATTTAATGTCTCAACAGAAGCGTTTAAAAAACTCACCGAACACTGTAAGACAAAAATTGCTCACATTAAAGAAGAAACATCACTCCTACAGGCTATTAAAGAGACCCGCTTCTCCAATCCTTTTGCTATTTTGACCTGGTGCTGGGATGAATTCACATTAAAACGAAATCATCAAACAAACGCCTATAAAGATATTTATCATGGACTCATGACAGACCATACAACACCTGAAAACTTAAAAACCATTAACGCTTTACTCAACGACAGCAGACCAAGCTCGGGCCATACGCAAAAAAAACACCCAAACTATCCTTATCTATTTTCAGGGGAACGCCAAAGCGATTTACAAGCACGCACCTTTTTTCACCAAACTAATCTCGCTGACACAGGCGGTGTTTCTGAAGACTTAATCGAACCTTTTTTAAGTAAGACTTAAAACTGACTCACACTCCCCTTAACTAACCACGCAGTTGATCCGGCTTGACTCCTCCTCTTTTAAAATATGTGACTCAACATGAGTTAATACTTTAAAAGCAAGTCTATTTAATTCTTCGTTCGCAAAAGGTTTTAAAAGGCACTGAGCTGTTTTACGCTGGCTTTCACCATATAAATAAGATGCGGCAGTCAGTAAGCGATGGACCTCTTTAATATATAAACCCACTGAATCAAATTCCATACAAAAAAAAGACCAATCAAATGCTCCAGGCAGCCAACCACTTTCCTCAAGCACTTTCATTTGTTGCTTGACATAAGAAACACTCAGATCTCCTGTTTTATTAAATTCACGAAGTGGTGCTAAACAAGTAAAAATAAGTTTATTTCGTGCGGTGTATTGCTTAATTTCTTGATAGGCAGTGCCTTCTGTGGAAATAAAATTAGAATCAAGGTTAACGTGCTGAAGCGTTATATTTATTTTAATAGACTCCGCTAATGCCTGAGCAGCTCCAGAACCCAAGTGATTAGAGGTCAAATCAAGATGTTGAGTAAACGGGTTGTTATTAATAAAATAAACTAATTCTTGAACAAATTTATCGCCTAAGCCATTGCCAGAAAGCGATACAACCTGAAGAGATGGAATGTGTTTAATAACTCCCAACAAATCACCAGCATAACTCAAATCATATGCGTACAAGTTTTGAATCCCAATACATTCAAGACTTCCATTATATTTAAGCGCTAAAAGCCATTCATCAAGAGAATTTTGCTGAATACTCTCAATATCAATAACAAGCTTTGTAATCTGATTATTTTTGATTTGATTAAATATTTCTTTTGATAATACGGTCATAACAAAACATAAATAAAAGAAATAATGCGCTCAATTGTAAGTGATAAACATCAAAAAATTCAATTGGCATCTTTCCATTAGCCATTAAGCAAGAGCCCCTAATCTTAACAACAATCATTTTTGAATAAAAAATGAGAATCGCTCAAGGATAAAACAAAGCATATCAATTCACTTCTTCATGGATCATTGAACAGCGCATACACTATATACACTTATTCAAATAACAGATCTAAAAATTACCTCGCCATTCATAAAAAAAAAAATTATGATGTACGCCCCAATTTTCTTTCTTGAATATAAAAAAACACATGAAAATCAATAAATCCGTACTAGCCCTCTATTTTATCTTTACTTTCTTTTTCATGCCACTAACTGCCACTGCCACTCTTAGCAATATCATTGTGTTTGGAGACAGTCTATCAGACATTGGTAATTTTCCTGAGAGCGCCACACGCCTCTATCCAGGAACACATAAAATTTCACAACATATCTATCTGCCTGCCCGCAACCCCGTTAACCTCACAAAAACCCATCACTACGCTGTACCCGGTTTACCCAACGTTGTTTTAAGCTATCCGGATGTAAACACACAAAATCATCTGCCCGCACAAAAACCACTAGACGGCGCCACGCGACACTTTCAATCGATTAACTGGCCACAATACCTCTTGCATGAAGCCAAACTAGCAGACTTTATCGAGCATGATAATATAACTCCATGGATTACTTTTTTTAACGATGAAAAAAGCCCAACTGTCTCGGTCAATTATGCTTATTATGGCGCTCTTACAACCAATGATTGCCATGATCAAGATTACGGAAACCCCAGCCCATGTGATCGCACATCTATCTACCAAACACAACAAGCCTATCGTTATGAACCACAAGATATAATCGATATGAATAGTGTACAAGTGCCAGGATTTCAAAAACAAGTAGCACTCTTTACCCATGATTTACAACAACAAAAAGTGTCTGTAGATAACCATACCGCTATCATTATTATGATTGGTGCCAATGATATCGCTTTTGCCGCTGAAAAAATTCAATCACTCAAGCCAAGCGAAATGTGGGACGCCACTCAAACATTAGCCGGCGGCATAACCAACAATGTTGTTATGGGTCTGAAACAAATCCTACAAACATCCCAAACAAAGCATCTTTATATTATGAATCTATATAATTTAGGATTAATCCCTAAAATATATAGTAATAAGGCGATGAGTATTACGGCTGAACAACTCACCAAAATCTATAATTATCAATTATCAAATCATATCGATCACTTACGACAAGAATATTCAGATGTTTATCTCAATATATATGACACTTATACGCAATTTGAAACACAAGCACAAAGTGACTTATTTAAAGACAACTTAGGCCGCCAATGCGATGAAGACAGTCAATATTTAACGCCGAACGGCTCGCCGGTAAACTGCAATGCAGATGATGAGCATCATGCCTATTTATTTTGGAATCGAGCACATCCATCATCGCTGGTCGACCAATTCATTGCACATGGCTTGCTGAAATTTATACAAACAACGTGGACTGAACTCAGTAAAACGCCATCTACACCGACGAACGCCCCATTAAGCCGGCATGAATTTAATCAACAACTGTCATATGCTTTCGACTGATATACGCTAACGTGGCGCCATCCTAAGCGCTCCGTCCAAACGAATCACTTCTCCGTTGATAAAAGTGTTTTGAATGATATGCAAAGCCAGTGCTGAAAATTCCTCTGGCCTCCCTAAACGTTTCGGAAAAAGCACTGTTTCCGCTAAACTTTGCTGCACCTCTTCGGGCATATTTAATAATAATGGTGTTGCAATTAAGCCCGGTGCTATTGTATTGATACGAATGCCATATTGCGCTAATTCACGCGCGGCAGGCAAAGTCATTGATACAATTCCACCTTTAGACGCACTATAAGCGGTTTGTCCAATTTGGCCCTCATATGCTGCAATAGAGGCTGTGTTAATGATAACGCCCTGCTCTTCACCATCAAGCGCCTCGGGAGCTTGTATGATGGCATCAGCAAGTACACGCATCACATTAAACGTACCAACCAAATTCACATCGATTACTTGTTGAAATTTTGCCAGTGGCATAACCCCTTTTTTACCTACCATACGTGCTGCAGGAGCTACCCCGGCACACTGCACACAAACACGAGGCACGCCTATGCGGTCAATGGTTTGAGCAAGCGCTGTCTCAACCGATTCTGCTGAACGCACATCACAAGCAATAGCATCGGTATCACTTGAGTCTGCATGCAAATCCCAAACCATTACACGCGCACCACACGCCCGAAATGCATCAACTGTTGCACGCCCCATACCCGATGCACCGCCCGTGACCACGATGCTTTGTTGCTCTATTTTCATATCTAAAACATCCTGTTTTATTATTTCTTACTATTTCTATAGATTTTATATAAATTGGACCAATAAAAACGCAGTCGCAATGACAATCATCACAGACACAAACCAACGCCCTCCAGGTAAAAGATGATGATCGGATAATGCATTCTTATATCGACCACTGTACAGCATTAAAAGTGGTAATATCACAAGTAAAGCAATGCACCAAATACCAGCATAAGCCAAAGCTGTGATAAAAATACCCGGTTTTAGCAGCACGATTAGGAGTGGTGGTAAAAAACACAAAACATGAATCAAGACATTATCTTTCCCTTGTTTTGTTTTTTTAAGCCCATCGGCAATAAAGTCTGCCAAGCTGATAGATACTGATAAAAATGAGGTTAAAACATAAACCGAAACAAAGATACTTGCAACGTACTTCATCCAGGAATATTCAGCGACTTTTGTAATAGCAAGCATTAAACGAGAACTTGAATTGTCTGATGCCGCCATTGCAATTAACCCATGCTCTCCTTCACGGGGTAAAACCCCTTGGACAATACAAAGCCAAACCAAAAAAATAACAAAAGGCACCAAGCTTCCCACAAGCACAATAAATTTAAGTGCTTTTCTATCAGAACTTAAATACTCGCGCAGTGTCGGTAAAATCGTTGCATATCCAAATGAGGTTACCATCACGATAAAAGCGCTGTTTCGTATCATGAAATCACCTTTCAGCAATTCCTCGACTTGAATTTGGGGTGCTAATACGGCGACAATTAAAACGAAAATGAATAATTTAATGGTCATGAAAAAGCGATTTGCTACATCAACAGCTCCCATACCCGCATACACGACCCCACCTAAAACAATCAGCGTAATAACCGTCGAAAGTGTCCGGGAAATATCCCAATGAATCGTATCTAAAAAGGTTTCAAGCACACCACTTGCACTCGATAAATAAGCACAAATCAAACTATACATCAGCAATAAATAGAGCAAGCTTGTGACCATCTTGCCCCAGGCACCCAATGTACCTTCGGCCATCGTGACCAAATTGCTACCTGGTTTAAACCACAAATTTACTTCTAATACTGCAAACGCGCCAATCGTCATACAAAACCACGCGGCAATTAACAGTAAAGCACTCAAACGGAATGATTCATGCGCACTCACAATCGGAATTGCAAGCATTCCCGCCCCAACGCAGGTTCCCAAAATCATCAGCATCCCGCCAAAAATACGTTTTGACTGCATCAATATCCTCAAATTAACCATGCAAACGTATCGGATTATAAGCAGATTTTTATCACGTTTGTCCAGGGCAGAACCTTAGAAAGCAACTTATGTTTAACACTTCTCTTACAGTGGCTATCTGCCAAACAAACACTAAAGACCGTGATTCAACGATATGCTTGTGATAGAATATGCGACTTTAATTCTGAGTGCTGGGATTTGACCATGGACAAAACATACGCGCCTGAAACCATTGAGCATGCCTGTTACCAAACATGGGAAGAACACAATTATTTCAGCCCAAGTGGCACAGGTACCCCATTTTCTATCATGCTGCCCCCCCCAAATGTCACGGGTACATTACATATGGGACATGGTTTTCAAGATACATTAATGGATGCCATGGTACGTTATCAGCGCATGTCCGGTAAAAATACCTTGTGGCAACCGGGTGTCGATCATGCTGGTATCTCAACACAACTCGTTGTTGAGAAACAATTACACCTTGAAAATTTATCGCGAAAAGAAATGGGTCGCGATGCTTTTCTGGCGCGCGTATGGCAATGGAAAGAACAATCAGGCAATACCATTACGAAACAAATGCGTCATATGGGTTGCTCAGTCGATTGGCCTAAAACTCGCTTTACCATGGACGAGGGTTTTTCTAAAGCAGTCAATAAGGCCTTTATTCAGCTCTATGAAGAAGGCTTAATTTATCGTGGTAATCGCTTGGTCAACTGGGACCCAACCTTAGGCACCGCAGTATCCGATCTTGAAGTAATTACAGAAGAAGAAGCAGGCCACCTATGGCATATCCAATATCCCATTGTTGATTCAGACGCACATATCACCATAGCAACCACACGCCCTGAAACGTTACTTGGGGATGCAGCTATTGCCGTTCATCCAGATGATGAGCGTTATACCAAACTCATTGGCAAGCAAGTTCACTTACCTTTATGTGACCGTACTATTCCAATTATTGCTGATGACTATGTCGAACAAGACTTTGGAAGTGGTTGCGTTAAAATTACACCCGCTCATGACTTTAACGATTATGAAGTGGGCAAACGCCATAACCTGCCACAACATACCATATTAACTAAAAAAGCCACTATCAACCGGCATGCTCCCCTTGCTTATCAAGGCATGGACCGATTCGTTGCGCGTGAACAAATTATCGAAGATCTGAAAGCGGCCGGTTTACTCGAAAAAATAGAACCTCACCAACTGAATATTCCACGTGGTGAAAAATCAAATACCATCATTGAACCTTTACTGACAGACCAATGGTATGTACATATGGAGCCTTTAGCGAAACCTGCTATCGACGCTGTCAAAAAAAACAAAGTCCGCTTTATGCCAGAGCATTGGACTAAAACCTATGATCATTGGATGGAAAACATCGAGGACTGGTGTATTAGTCGCCAACTTTGGTGGGGACATCGTATTCCTGCCTGGTATGATAACCAAGGCCACATCTACGTTGGGTACAGTGAGAAAGACATTCGCTTTAAACATAAACTTGCAGATGATCTTGTTTTAAAACAAGATGAAGATGTACTCGACACATGGTTTTCTTCATCACTTTGGCCTTTTGTAACTTTAGGCTGGCCTGAAAAAACACCTGACTTTGACACCTTTTTCCCTACAAATACATTAATCACTGGGTTCGATATTTTATTTTTCTGGGTTGCTCGCATGATCATGATGAGCCTTAAGTTTACCGGAAAAGTACCTTTCAGTGATGTCTTTGTCACCGGATTAATTGCCGATCATGAAGGCAAGAAAATGTCGAAATCTAAAGGCAATGTGCTTGATCCAATGGACATCATCAGCGGCATTACGCTCGATAATTTAATCGAAAAGCGCTCGGCGAACCATCTGCTAAAATCAACACAAAAACGCATTGTTGATAGCACAAAAAAAGAATTTCCTGACGGCATCCCGGCATTTGGAACTGATGCACTTCGTTTTGCGTATTGCGCACTCGCAACCAATGCACGCACTATCCGATTTGATATGGCGCGCGTTGAAAGTTATCGAAATTTTTGTAATAAGCTCTGGAATGCGACACGTTATGTGCTGATGCACACCGAAGAAGAAAATGGTGATTTAGAAGACGGGGCCTTTCAATACAGCCATGCTGACCACTGGATTTTCTCACGCATGCAGCACACCATTGCACGTTGTCATCAATATTATAAACAATATCGCTTTGACTTATTAGCTAACGCATTGTACGAGTTTGTTTGGCACGAGTATTGCGACTGGTATCTTGAACTCTCAAAACCTGTGCTATATGACACACAAGCTTTAAGTGCAATGAAACGGGGTACACGCCGAACATTGGTCTCCGTCTTATTCCATATTGTTAAAATGCTTCATCCCATCATGCCCTTTATTACGGAAACCATTTTCCAGCGCCTCGGCAAACTCACCAGCGAAGGGGGCGAAACCGTGATGCTTGCACGTTTTCCTGAAGTCGACGACAGTAAAATTGACCTGCCGCTTGAAACAGAAATTGCGTGGCTTCAATCCATTATACAATCCATTCGCACCATTCGAAGTGAAATGGGCATCAGTCCCGCTAAATATATCCCTCTTTATCTGCGCCAAGTCACACCTGAGTCTAAAATAAAACTTGAAAAACATAACACCACACTCATGAAACTCGCTAAAATTGAGAAGATACACTTGCTTAAACTGGATGCACCTGTGCCCGTATCTGCATCCGCTATGGTTGAAGAACTCGAGTTATTAATTCCAATGGCCGGTCTCATCCAAAAAGATGATGAACTTGCACGCCTCCAAAAATCTCTAAAAAAGCTCAATGAAGATATTTCAAGAGCCAGCAATAAACTCAATAACCCAAGGTTTACTGAAAAAGCGCCTGCTGATGTCATTGAAAAAGAACAAGGTAAATTAGAGCAAGCCGAACGTGAGCGAGATAAACTATTACATCATCAAACTAAAATTGAAGCATTATAAGCATAGCCTTTCTAGCAAAGAACGCTTATAATCAGATTGCTTTCGGGCCCATAGCTCAGTTGGTTAGAGCAGCGGACTCATAATCCGTTGGTCCTAGGTTCAAGTCCTAGTGGGCCCACCAATAAAATCAAGCACTTATGAATATTTTAGAAAAATTCAAAAAACTCATGTAGACACAATGTAGACAAATAGTATTAGGGATCGTGAGCTCAAAAATTAACTGGTTATTACCCCAGTAATCACTGGTATACAACTAATTGGAATCTAAGAATGACTAGCTATTTCTAGGACACTGAGTGGAGCATTGCAATCTTGCTCAAGCACTTCATCCTCATCTTTTTTTAATTTTGTTTGCGCGGAATCTATTCTAGATAACGCTTTTCTATGTGCAAAAAACCGCCATTTGTGCAGCATATCTTTAATCACAGAAACAGGTGTTGCAGGCCTGGGCGGCTGAGAAGAATAAATTGACCATTCTATTAGGCTTGGCATTCCGCAAGTATAATACTCTCTATCTTGGAGCACGTTATCATTAAAACCTCGATTTCTGACTAAAGATACTTGATCTAAGGGCACTTCCGTCACCAGCCCACTTTGCGTAACAGACTTAAAGCGGACTTTATTAGCTAGAGATAATTGCCTTAATAAAGGCAACTCCTCATTCCAGCCGTTACTATCAGTTGCTAAAATTGGCTTATCAAATTCTTTCAGTTTATTGATACTAAAATAAAAGACAGGAGCATATGTCGGATGGTAGAATTCTCTAACAAATATCTTAGAAGCTAATGCACCCAATTTTTCGGCTAGCAAACGATCTTCGTCGCTAAGTCTAGAGCCAAAATACTTACGTGAAATTTCTTCCGAAGTAGTTGTGCGACACTTTTTTATATCTTCGTTAATAGCACTTTGAAATTGCTTGACAATTGGGTGCGCTTGCAAAAAAGAGATGGGGTATTGAGTTGAAATTTTAGACAAAACATCCGATTCGGTTAAGCATCTTGGTTGACAGAACAGTTTATCCCAAAGCACAAATAGCATATTTAGTATCGGAATGTCAAAATTACACACACCTGTGGAATCATGAATAGCAGCATTCATTGCTGGAAATCCAGTCCAGCCAATAAGTGTTTTATCTCGAACTTTTCCAGGAAAAATAGATACAGAGGCTTCTGTAATTAGCAACTGTTGCTCAGTGTCTCGAAGAAGATCAATAAACTGTAGAATTCTAAAATCTTCATTTGAAGTACCAACTGAGTCAATGGATTCTGCTGGAATTACTTTCAGAAAATCAACAACATTTGTAAAAAAAGATTCCAGTTGCTCCCGAGTTACGGTAGGCGCTAAAGTGATTACGCGATCAGAGTCTTTCTCTAAAATACCTTTTTGGGCATTGATGACACGTGTAGCCGCAGCTCTTATACCTTGCGCATAAATGTCCTCAGGCCCGTCCTCTACTGGAGGTGGTAGTAACAAGTGTTCTTGTCTTAACTTCGGTGATTCTTGGTTAGATAAAACCTGCGTAACAGTATCTACTACCGTAGGATACTGCTCAAATACAGGATCAATCTCTAGCTGTACCCGCTCCTTTTCCCTCAAAACGATACAGCACTGCTTAAGTGGCGTGCTATCATAAATTATACCTGCTCCATGAGGTGTCAATAATTGAATATTTCCTTTTTCCGAAGGACACTTAGCATCATAATATACAATCACACCTTGTGCTCGCCATGAACAAGCTTGAGCAGCACTTGTAGACGTAGGGCTTAAAATAAAGTGATCACTAATTTGAGAAAGTGCGTACATGACTTCTTTGGAAACTGAGCTCCAGATATGGACCGTTTTTTGAGCATTATATGCAATAGAACACACTGTAAAGTCAATGCCATGATATGTTATTTTTTTTTCTGTTACTTGACAGGCATCTGGGTCAAGTAATGCACGAAGCTCTTGAATCACCGTTTGATAATCAGTTCCGGCTAAAAGCACAATGTCGCGTTGCTGTAGCGGTTCCTCAGGGTAATCATCGTTTGATATGAGTATCTTTAACAAGCGACTTGCTTTTCCTATACATGCTCGATCACCGAAAGCTAAAACAGATAGTCGTTCACCTTGCAAGTAAACATCTGACTTGAATGACCTAAGAGGTATATTTTTGATAGGTTGGACGGCATATTGTGTCAAATAAAAAGCTTCTGACGCATATACAGGAATAGGACTACCGTGCTCATTTTTAATCAACGCTTTTGGTGGGTGAAGCAAAAACTTTAGACCAGTAAGATTGTATTTGATCTGATGGCGTGCGAGTTGTATAAGCTTTTTATTAATCAAACCAGTATCAAATGTATCAAATACTATGACTTTACCATCCGCAATCAAACGCGCAGCATGCGCAGAAGTGTTCAGTGAAATGATGGTATTACATAATACGGTTTTTTTACGCAATACATCCATTCTATAATCGCGTATAAAGGGGGCAAATCGTTCATTTAAAACATTTAATGCTTGATAAAGCATTTCATCATTCGCTTGCTGCTTAATTTGGGTGAACACACAAGACTCGCTGAGTCCAAGCAAGGCTAAGAGTGGCGCTTTATGGCCTAGTTCTAGAGATTCATTAATAATCTTGATGCTATTACCACGAGCAGATAATTCTGATACCAATGTTTCACAAACGGCTTTATGACTATTACTGTCGTCACTTGTAAGTATCATAATATCTACAGGTGTTCCCCCACCTTCAATTGCTTTGTTATGAATATTTCGAAGATGTTCCGCCCATTTTGTTTCAAACAAAGCTAAAAAATTATTCACATGCTCTTCCGTAACAATTTGTGACATATCATATTCTTGTATTTCTTGCTTTATCAGTTTTTTAAAATTTTCATTATTAATACCAGCATATGTATGGTATCTGACAAGAATGTGCTCAAATAAAAAAGCATAGGCTGGACTTGTTTTAGCAAGCGTTTCTTTCAAACAAGCCAATAGAATTGTAGCTTTGGTTGGCTCTTGATAGGCATTTGGATTTTGATAAAAAATGTTGTAATCGATATCGCCCGGAGAGGTTCTCAGCAAGTATTCTTCTTGCTCACCTTCTAAGTGAAAGAGCTCACCATCAATAGATTTTAACGTCTTAATGTTAGCCCACTCTTGATCAGACATTTTTGCATAATCAATAATCACCTTACGTATAGGTGATTCTGAATTTAACAGGCTATCTAGCAGCGCATCTTGTGAAGGCGTATGTAAGTTGGTTGAAAAAAGAGTCTTAAAGTCTATCATTTATGTTTAACCACTTAACAAGCATCTTTCTTAGCATGAAAAGCCTAAAGTAATATTTAATTGCTCTATCACGCTTCAAAGATATTGTCAGAAAAGAGTTGCACATTATACATAATCTGTCATGTTTTTACACTATAACTCCTAGGGCTTGTGGATAACAAATATTTAGGTTGTTCTTTTTTGTCCATCACTTATAAACTGTCAACCCAAGTATACCCTAACGTGACACTTAAATAGGCCCCAAAAAGTGTCACGTTAGGGTTGAAAAACAAGTTTATTGACATATTTTCATTAGGGTCTTAGAAACTAATATGACACTTTACCCAGTGCACCTATCAGCTCAATTAAAAAAGCAGCCTCTATGTTTTGCTGCCTCCGCCGCGTCACTGCAGGTATTTTTTATCTGCAGTGACGCGGAGCTATGTCCTCACTTTAACTCAGTAAACTCGCACTCATATCGGTATTGTTCCTCGCTCACCCCACAAGAAAGGACAAAAAAATGTCCTAAAAACCTTGCTCTGAGATCTACGGTTTGCTAATTTTTTATGAAAGCGTAACTGATGAACCAGTGAAATTCTGGTGAAACCTTCGGGTCTTATGCAAAGCCACCATCATTCCCTAACCCAGTGGCCGGGCGCTTAGTCGGGAACCTTAGGGCTTGCCCTTACCATTACCTGAGTTTTTCAGGGCCTTCCATAATCTGCCAACACAAATTCACTTTTGAATTTGAACTTTGCAATACAGCTTTGCATTGCCATTTGGCGGATTCTTTAACTTCAACCTAGGAGAAAAACCACTCAAAAAAGCTGCTGTACATGGCCAAATCGTTTGCCTCATAACGATTGATTTGCCCCTTACATTGAGCCTTGTGGCACATACCAAGTATCACCTTACGTGAACTGCTCAGCCAACACTAAACAGCAACCAGGGCAAATAACTCTATACATGCGAGAAAAAAATGAGAACACAATCCTTAAGACAAGCTGCAAACCTATTCCTGCGCCAAGACAGGAGAGGTAAATATCAAGATAGAAAGCACCGCGCTTATGTCATTCATAAAGTAATTCATGATTTATATGCCATTAAAAAAGTACCGCCATCCTGGCAGGCATTAACCACAGACCATATCCAAAACCTAGTCGGTTACTGGAAGAAACAGCACATTAATCCCACCACTATCATGCGCTATATGACGATTATTCGAGGATTTTTACCCTATGTGAATTGCCATTTAGAGCATATTGACAATAAAAGCTTACAATTAATGCGCCGCTACAAGCACAACAAAAAAATCATTCCAAAAAATATTTGGCAAACGATTCCTGATGCAGATGTTCGTCTCATTATGGCATTGCAAATTGAATTCGGTTTAACGTTTAGTGAAGCGATACACATCCAGCCGTTTGTGCACGTGCGAGACAAACATATTTGGGTAACACGCGAGATTGCTTTTAATGCGATGGATCGCACAGTTCCCATACTAACAACTGCTCAAAAAGAACTACTCTCACAGCTTAATGCGATCACTGATGCTGAAAAAAACCTTACAGAGTTGATGGGATATGATCTTATTAGGATTAAATGGCGCCAGACGATGACGACTTTACGCTTGCCATCACGTAAAAGCTTACGCTATTTATATGCACAACAACGCTTCCAAAACTTGTTAGCCACAAAGGGGCATTATAAAACGTTTGTGATGATTAAAGATGAAATGGGCATTAAATCACGTAATACTTTATGGCAATATCTAACTCAGATGAAATGAGAGACTATCAAAAATAACTGGGACAAATGGGACAAGCGGGACAGGCGCATGAAGCCTGGGTTATCAATGTCCCAAACATCATTTCTTGCGCTGGAACAGGCGGGACAAAAACTTTCTAAGCTTTACTCCCCACCCCAAACTTTATGGGTAAAAACATACAACCTGGGTATTCCCAAACCTCTGACTCTTGGTTTATGTGAAGACTTGCCATCAGGTGCCGGGGTTAACCAACCCGTCTTTAGTAACGCTTTTATAGCTGTACGGTGATCAAAGCCCTTACACAGTTCATTTCGAAATACTTCAGCTAATACCATATAAATCCGGTCACCATTATCATCGGTCACATAAAATCCAGCACGATTTTTAATTTTTTCACCATTGGGGTCTCGAAGTTTATCAAAACGGCTTGCACCGTGTGACTCAAAAAATGCGCGAACTTGTAACATCAGTGCGCGGTCTTCTCGATTACCATCAGCGCCAAAATTTTCTTGCCACGCCCGAAAGCAAGTTTGAGCAACTTTGATAGACTCACCCTTTTGCCACCCCGTTAGGCCAAACTGGGTCGCTAACTCACCTGCTATTGCAACTAAAGCAAATCGCTTCGCAACGCGTATGGTCTGCCCCGTCGCCTCCGAGCCAACCACCCTATCAATAAACTGCTTGCTGAGACCACTCACGGCAGAAATAATACTTTGGCGATGCATAACCACTTGCTCCAACCATGCCATACCAACTGTCCCGTAATATTGACTGGCTGACGCTTGCAGACTCAATGCCATAGCGGATGGACTTGCCAAATCATGAATGGTTTCAAATAACCCCATGCCCGCACCTGCATCCGCTTCAATATCTGCCAAGCGTATTTCTTGACCTGCATTAGCGCGTTGACCTGCCTTTGCCATTAAAGCACTCAAAGACTCTTCACCCGCTGAAAGGAAAAACAAAGACCAACGCGCAGATTGTTTAGCGGTGCCAACTCTCGAGGCACGTGTTTTACCTTGACCATTAGCAAGCAGATAAGCCACTTCTCCTGCTTCCTTTGGGTCAACTTGGCTGAGTTCATCAAGTATCAATAGCCCATCATTATGTAAGGCTGCTAACCCCTCCAGCCCATTGGTTGTTGCACGCCACAATCTGCAATAGGCTTCTGGCTTGCCCCAAACAGACGCTGCAACTTTTAATGCTGTGCTTTTACCTGAAGAGGATGTACCCCGAAAATGAAACCCTCCCGAATCTTCACCAACTAATCGTGCAAGTGTAGGCGCAAAAGCCGTAGAAATAGCAAACATAAGTCGTGAATTTCCTGAGGCCAAACGACCTATTGCGTTTTGCCAGTCTTCTACGCTACCTGACGAAGCAATGGCAGATTCTATGGCGTGGGCATTTTGAAATACAATTTTTTCTTTGGATTGACCAATCACTTGTGAGGCTGTTACAAATACATCATCGTGCCAACCTAGTTTATCTACACAGCGCGCACGCGCTTCTACAGGAAATACTTGCAAATAGGATGCCTGTGAATAAATCACGGGCAGCTCGATTAGGCGAAATAGCCAATCCAAGGTTTGCCAGCTCTTTTCGCATATCTGCTGCATCCCCTTGCAGCAAAGCGATTGGCATCGCCCATTGGTGTGTGACACCATCATCATCTTGCCATTCAAGCAAGCGGCCCCATGCACCACTTTTTGCATCGCGTGTTTTTGCGAGCACTCGAAGCGATGAACAAATCCAGCGTGGTGGCAATTGATGCCCTTCTTTATCTATGCCAATAAAACTTAACCCCTGCTGAGTTAGTTTAAAATGTCCACTGCCATATTCACAAGTCGTCGGTTTTTGTTTTAAGGTATCGTATGACATAGCTTGACCCCCATGATGTACGTAGAAATCATGTAATTAAGAAATAAAAATGGATTGGTATACTTAGTAAATGCGGCGACTAACCTACATCACTCGTTGAGTGATATATTTTTTGCTGCTGAAGAAACCCTAAAACATCAGATTTTCGATACAATACTTTTCGGCCAATCTTAAGGTATGGCACCCCTTGCCCTGCCCAACGATTTCTTTCTAACAGCTGAGTAGAGCAATTAAGAATTGCAGCCAAAGTATTTTGATTGAATAAGGTTGCGTCTGGGGCAGATTCAAATTCATTAATTAACTGCAATCGAGATAAGTTTGATTTAGACATAGCATTCCTCGTGTCAAAAATTCTAAATACGGCTTAATGCCAAGCGTGCATGAACCTCTCTTGTGCCCATGCTTACGAAAAGATAATCTAGGAAGTTAAAAGTAAAATCAAGCCGATTTGGTAAATTAAAAGGCTATGTTACTAAATAATATCAAATGATATTGATTGATACTGTACTAAATGAGTACTATGCCCCATTCGTCCCATGTTAATAAAAATTGCAGGGGGCAGTTTAAATACCGTTATCATGCGGGCGCCCCACTTGTCCCTTTTGTCCCACGTTTTTTCCAAATGTGTTGATCGGACGAAACACACCAATAATAAACTCAGTTATTTCAGCTAATAGACTGGATATCTCGGATATAATATTCTGGATTATGACAAGCCTATATATTTATTATTTCTTGTATTGTTGGCTTATAATATTCGGCTTTACCAGCCTTCACAATCAAGTTAGTTCGTGGCTTATATTCAGCATCACTATACGTATGCCCACAAAGAACCAGAAAATCAATTGAAGGATTCTCAGTTGAGAAAAGCATCAATACATCGCCCATCACTTTAGAACTGAAATAAGGAAGATAATTATCATCGCTTACTTGCCCCATATGCTGGCTAGCCTCTTTGAATGGAGGGACGTGGGTTAAAACAATGATCTTTTGGGGTTGTTGCTTTACCGCTTGAGCTAAGTCATTCTTCAGAGCAGTCGCATCCAGATCAGCTAACGCTTGCATTTTTTGTAACAATTGGTGTTGGCCCAGCATTTTTTCCTGAAACAAATCAGCAATCATTCGGCTGTCATTAAGTGAAACCGGGCTATTGTGATAATCACCCAATCGACCATCGGCCCATCCATCCTGACCTAATAAAATTGTATTATTGGGGAGTTGTTGTAGGCCTGATGCTGGTAACCAAAATATGTTAGCCTTTGATGTGCTTAACTCCGTCAATTCCTTGCGAACATCACCAATATTTCCCCGATAATAATCGTGGTTTCCAACAATAAAGTAGATAGGCTTTTTAATTTGCCCAGCCATTTCATTTAGAAGATCAATCAAAGAGGGAGCTTCGGCAATATCACCACTGATTAATATTGCATCACAAGCCGTAGTTCGAATGTCCTCATAGTATTTTTGACGCGCCTCAACTTGTAAAAAATTAAGGTGGATGTCCGTTAACCATGCCAGTCTCATTTTGATATTCGAAATTGATTGTTTTTTTAGAGACATCACTTTTCTCTGATTAATTTGATTCTGCTTTAACAATTATTGGCAAGACAAATTCACTTATCGAGGTCACAACCTCTGGCAATGATATAAATTCAAGTTCATTTTTATTTAAGAAAGAACGCCACATTGCTTGCCTCGATGCATCTTGACTATACTCAGACGTTAACCCTAGCGGTGTAGCTTTTGGTAAGGCCATTTCTCTTCGGGCGAACGTTGAAGTAATGGCACCTAATAGTATTTTTTCGTCTAGTTCTTCATTTTTCAACAATACATATAGATCCAAATAATCCTTTAATCGACTATTTGCCATACCCAATAAAGCAATTGCATGATATTTTTCTGCAATGACTGTATAGATTGGATAAGTTCGTATCTTTGGTGAAGGGAGATCATGTAATAAAACAGGATAATTGGCATCAATTGGGCCTGGTGTTACAGCATCCCCAAAACCAATATCAATTTGTATTTTAATTCGCGCTCTTGATAGTTCAGCAAATAATTCAATTCTTGTGCCTTTATACCCATCCTCTTTCTTTATAGGCTCAGCTGAAATGGAGCTTTCATCAAAAACAATTCCATCATCAGCAGATACTAAACAAATTTCCTTGAAAACGCTTGTTAAATAGTCAAGTTCATTATTGCCAAAACCTAATAAATCAATATCCTTTGTGGGTCGATGTGGCATGTCGTACCAAAGATTAAATAATAAAGCACCTTTTAATAAATATTGGCTCGCATATTTGGATTGACCAATTCGGTATAGTAAACGCTCAAGACCATAACGGGTTAATACCGTAATAAAGTCGATTTCTTCTGCTTTCGCTATATTTTTTAGTCGTGCTCGAATAGAAGCACTGATATCTTTCGTCATTGGATAGCCTCAAGATAGGGATGCATTATATTTGCAACGCGACACACTTTCGCGTAATGCCAGACTTCATCCATTGAAACTTTGTTTTTTGAGAATGCTTCTTTTAGTGCTTCAATAGCTACATCAATACCAATTTTATTCCTGTGCTTAAAGCAGTCCGCGATTGTTTTAGCAACATTATAAACACGGTACTCTATACCATCAGCTTTTTGGGTTTCAACTCCCTCAGAGTAAGCCTCACCTGAATATTTAACCATTTTTATAGGTGGATATTCTATCTTGGGCAAACGACTGTCAATAGGCATAGCTATCCAAACTGTCCTTGGGAGTTGCGTGGTAAGTTCATGTATTTGCAGAGCCGTCAGAAGACAAAATATAGCTTGAGGAACCTTTGAGGCAACTACAATCAAACTCTCCTTCTCAGAAAATTCTTTTTGTGGAAGGCAATATAACCCTCTTTCAATTTGTTGCAGTTCATGACCGGCAACTAGCCGGGAGATAGTCATTCTTGGGATGCCTTCTTCAACAAACTCCGACGAGCGAACGATACCTTTCTCTTTAACTAGATTTAGGGCCTTTTGACTGTGTTTGATTTTTGTATTCATATTCATAGTATGTTCCATATTTACCCCATTTACAAATAAGTAGGGTAAATACGGAACATTTTTGTTTATAATTCCGTCGTCTCCATCATATGCTCAAGTAAGAAGTTCGCAACCTGCTGCATCGGCTTACGCAAACGTTCAACATCTTTCATGATATACCCAGCAGTAACATCATTATTCATCTTGTGATTAAGAAGTCGCTTTAATGCGTAAGCTGGAAGATCAAGACTATCCGCAATGGTAGCAAACGTTCTTCGAAGATCATGCAAAGTAAATGGTACGCTAGACAACTCCACTACCCTATTCACGGCTTTTTTGGGTTCATAGATATAACCCGTTTTACTTTCCGCTGGAAATACAAATTCGCTGGTTTTATTTCGGCTTCTGCGTTCCATTAACTCATAAACAAAATCAGGCATGGGTAAGATGTGAATTTCGTGGTTTTTGGTGTCTTGCAGCGTAATGGTTTTAGATTTGAGATCGACATCTTCCCAACGTAAAGACGCAGCCTCCATTTTACGCATACCGGTGAATAGGAGTAATAAGAAGTAATCATGCCATAAGATCGCATTCCGATAGTTATCTGTCTCAACCAATGTAATAACCGCTTTATACCAGTCAGCCAATTGATGTGGCTTGATAACGGTTTGTTTGCGATCCACTCGATACCATGCCCGGGTATGTGATAAATATTTGACTGGGTTAATCGTGATAATAGGATGACCATTGCCGTCTTGATATTCATACATGGCATAATTAAAAATAGCTCTTAATACCCTCATGGCATTATTCGCACGTGCTTTACTGTTGGCTTCGCCATGCTTGGTATGTCGTTTAGCAATCATCTCTCGGGTAATATTAACCAGCGGTTTATCAAGCCAGTCGGGCACAACTTCATATAAGACACATTGATAATCGTTTAGGGTTCGAGGCTTTAAATCTTTTCTTGCTTTGAAGTAATCATTCAACACCTGCTGCAAGGTCATGGCATGAACTTTTTTAGTTTTTTTCTCTGCAATGGGATCATCGCCTCTCGCGACACTACCCAAGAGGCTTTTGGCCTGTTTTCTGGCCTCTTCGGCAGTGATGTTACCATATTTACCCAGGGTGACTCGTTTGACCTTGCCACCAATTCTGGTTTCAACGATGAAGCTTTTCACACCACCGCTTGTAATTCTCAAGGCAAAACCTTTTAAAATTTCATCACGAAAAAAAGATTGGGTTTTACCGGGAATATGTTCGAGTTTATCAACGATAGTTTTGGTTAATTTTATACCCTTTTCAGACCCAGCCATATTTCACCCTATAAATCTCATGTAGACGCCATGTAGACACATTATTTAAAACTAAATAAATTTCAATATTGGCAAGTATGGCTTATAAACGTTGATTTATAAAGGTTTTTTAATGAATTTAAAACTTGGTAAAAGTGCTTAAAACCCCTATTTTACAGACTCATAATCCGTTGGTCCTAGGTTCAAGTCCTAGTGGGCCCACCAATGAAATCTAGAAAGTTTTATGTGAACGCAATGTAGACAAATGGCATTGAGGATTTCATACTATTTTGGTAGTTATAATCGCAGCTATCACCAGTATAAAATTGCCTACCGAAACTGGCTCTACGTACTCTTGTAAAGACCGATAACAAAATACTGAACACCATAACTAGGGGCGGTTGACAGTTCCCCCCCCAGCGCCTAATCAATTTCGTACATTACGGCATGAGTTGCTTCAGCTTTGCTATTATCAACGCCCAGTACACCGTAACTAAACAAAGAAAGCCCTACCGCCAGTCCGGCTAATAAAAACATGTGCGTCGCTATAATTCCTGCAATGACCAATATACCGCACCCTACCGCTTAAAATATGATGGATATATGGTTTTGGGCTTTCTTTGAAACCATTAAGATCAGACCCTATGGGCTCAACTAATTAACTGAATTACAATTAGTTTGATTAATTTACTTCAAACCATTCAATGCAGCAGTAACGGTTTCATATTCAAACTCAAAACCGTGCTCTAAGAGTCTTTCTGGCTTAACACGCTCTGAATCTGTCAAGATCACAGAAGATTGCCCAATCATCAACTTAAGCACGGATTCAGGTAATGGAACACCTGGGGACCATTTAAATGGTCTTAGCGCGGTTAAAATTTCTTTATTAGTACATGATTCTGGCGCGGTCAGGTTTACAGTGCCATCAATAAGCTCATTATCTTCAGCAATATACTCGACCGCTCTCACGATATCTTTTATATGAATAAAAGGCACGTATTGTTCCCCACTACCCATACGACTCGTACCAAACAATCCAGCCCAACGAAGATAAGGCAAAAGACCCCCTTCATTAGATAAGACATGACCTATCCGTAAATTCACCACACTACAATCAGTAGCCGATGAACGTTTTTCAAGTTCTTCACAAACATCAATTCTAAATTGAGTCCCGGCTTCACATGCAGTTTGTTCACTAGTGCGTTCTGTTAATACAGTACCTTTCCTATCTCCATAAATGCCGGTCGCAGATGCCTGCAGATATTTTAACGGCTTATCTCTGGCTCTAGCAATGTTGTCTTGTATCGTTTGAATCACAGCATAACGTGATTCTGCAATCTCTGTTTTAACAGACGTAGTCCAACGTTTACTGCCCGGATTAGAACCACTTAAATTAACAATAATGCTTTTGTTGTTAATCAAGTCAGACCAATCTTCTCCTAATGCCCGAACCTTAACGCCATCCACAGGTACCGTACTATGTGCATTGCGGCTTAAACAATATACATCGTATCCAAGACGGATAAAATGCTCGCATATTGCTTCACCAATCATACCGGTACCTCCGGCAATAATAAGGCGCTTCGTCTGAGAGGCTACAGGTACATTACTCACCTTAAAATCACCTGAATAACGCAACAATGATTCTACGCCTGGAAAAGTTAGCTTACCCTGAAATGTCCAGCCCTCTGCGGTTGGCGTTTCAGTCCATTCTGACTTGGGTAATAAGCACTCAGGCAATGGCAGTTTAAATTGATCAAAGAAAGTCACTCCTTGAGAAGTGTAATGTAAAGTGCCGTTTTCCCCTTGTTCTAGCGAATAGATAAAACGAAAAACTTTATCAAACCATCCCCCAATGCCTTCGCTTAAATACACCTGCATATCTCGGTCTCGAAAAGTAGCATGCGTTGTTGCAAAAGTTTGCTGCATTGCAGTTTTATCAGCAAATACACGTGTCCATCTTTGCACTTCTGGTGATAAATTCGTTACTTCTGCATAAAAAGGTTGAGCTTTCATCGGTTTAGGCATACCCAACGCGGCAACAATTAAGGTCGGTAACCCAAAGCTTGTCTCAACGGTTACTTGACCATAACCACTTCCGCCCACAAGAGAACGTTTAAATGACTTCATCACGGGTGCTAATTGATCACTTTTATCAAACACACGGTCAATGAACGCATTATTATTATCACTGGGTAATTGAGAAAATAACATAGGCCGCCACCAATATGGCTGCCGATGAGTTCCCCCTAAACTGTGGGAAACTGCCCCTTCAAAAAGATGTTTTTGTAATGTGGGCATCGTAGCTATCGCTGTCCTCATTAGGCCATTTCTTAAACCTTGCAGCACAGGACTTTGAGTTTGTCCCGCAATTGCAATAGCATCGGCATAAGTTTGCACCGTTTTAGCTCGATGCTTGCGTTCCATCTCATATTCAGAAATGGCCGCTAAGTAATCTACCCGGTCTAATTTACTGACCAAGGTCGCGGCATCTTCGATGCATAACCCTGCTCCTTGAGCAATATTAGGCGCAGTGGCATGAGCAGCGTCTCCTAGCAAGACAACTCGGTTATCTTCAGCACGCCAAGGAAAACGGTCAACATGTTCAATTTTAGAAATATCAGTCCTTAGGATTTCTGAAGTGCTGTCTAATAGCTTTTGATAACAGACTGCTGCATCACCTTCATCATTCAGCACCGGCTGCCAGGTGGACACTAATTCTTTTAAGAAAGATTTGGTATCTTCATCCACCAGTTTGACTTTCCCCAAGGGAGATAAAAAAGGATGATTTACTTGTGTTTTCAGTGCAATAAACCAAAATGCATGTGGTGGTTTTAACGGTACATAACCAAAACGTACCGCATGTTGACCATGCGCTTTAGTATGAGCATGCCCCCACGTTTCAAATGAACTCGACCACCACTTCCCTGTACCATTTTCAGGCAAACGGACATTTGCACGAAAATAGGTGTAACCCAAATCAGTTGGGTGTACAGGAGCATGTTGGCGTTCGGACATCAACTGATTACGCAAGACAGAATGAATGCCATCACAAGCCACCAAAATATCTCCGCGATGCAGTTGACCATCTTGAGTCTTTACAACCACCTCATCACCATCACGCTCATATTTTTCTATTGGAGCGCCATAATGAATCTTAACTGAATCACTTTCTTTAAGTCCGGCTAATAACATGTGAGACAAGCCGTCTCTATCAATACACTGTACTGGAAATCGTTTTTCAAAGTGCTCATTTGGCTTAGCTAATACACGCCCCGTAACATCACGATAACTGGGTGAGGGCATCACATAACCTTCATCCTGTATGAATTTTTTATAACCTGGCAACGCACTTAATACGGATTGACTGGGAGGCCATAAACCTATTCCACCACCAATGCCCGCATACCGAGATCGGTTTGCTAAATGAGATTCCAATATTTTGACATCAAAAGCCACATGCTTGCCCCCTCTTTGGAGCAAATTAGCCAATGTTAGACCTGTTATACCTCCTCCGCCAATGAGGACCCGAACGATTGGCTTAACCATACATCACACCTTATCTCGCATGTAAAGAGTTAAATAAAATCAAATTGAATTTAATTTTAACATAAATGAGGCGTTTATGCGATACTTTATAATCAATCGTGTCTGACCCCATTAGGGGTTATTGACAATTCTCGCCAGCGCCTAATTTCAAGATAAAATTTTGCCTATTAATAAACAAGTTACATTTGAGTTTTTCGTCAATAAAGGCATAATCAATCCTCAACCCAATAATCCATTATGATTAGGAATAAAAAATATGTATCGTCTGTTATTGTTGATCAGCTTACTTTCAAGTTCACTTGCGTTTTCTGCGTCAATCGTGTGCCCCGAAAGTCAGTGTGTTGCCGTCGTAAATGCAGGAAATTCAGGTTCAAGATTACATATTTATAGCTATGAAGTAGACAAAAAAACAAACACCCCCTTTAGAATAAAGAATGTATTTTCAAAAAAAATAGAACCAGGCCTCGCATCCATCGAACTCAATCAACGCGCCATAAATCAGCACTTATCACAGCTTTTTTCAGATATGTCGGATCAAAATATTCCTGTCTACTTTTATGCGACCGCAGGCATGCGTATGCTCAATTTTTCAAGACAGCAAGCCTATTATGCTAAATTAAACCTATGGTTCTCCACACAATCACAATGGCATCTTGTTGTTGCTAAAACACTGAAAAGCCAAGAAGAAGCATTATATGGCTGGCTGGCTGTAAATTATGAGCTAGGGACATTAACTTCTCCGTCAGCACCATTAGTGGGCGTCGTCGATACCGGCAGTGCATCCTTACAAGTTGCTTTTCCCTTAGAAAATACACAAACCATCAATGCAGATAATTTGACTAATATTAACATCTATGGACGACATGTTTCATTGTTTACACATGGATTTCTAGGACTTGGACAAGATGAAATCAGGAACCAATATCTTGATAGTAGCGTTTGCTTTCCCACCCATTACCCGCTTCCCAATGGCACCTCTGCCGCAGGCCATTTTCAATCGTGTGAAAAACTAATGAAACCTTTAATCAACGGCATTCATCAAGTTAATCATAAAATAAACCCCATACTCCAGGTTAATCCTCAGCAGGCTTGGTACATTATCGGCGGTATCAGCGCGATGTTCCAAGAAAGACCTTTTGTTTTTGATAATCAACAATTTACAAATGAAGAAGTTGCTCAAAAAGCGAATCGACAAGTATGCCAACAAGACTGGGCTATTTTAGGCACGCTTTACCCGGAAAACAAGCACCTATTTGCCAGTTGTCTGAATGCTTCTTACTTTTATTCATTATTCGTAGAAGGGTTAGGCATTAATCGCACGGAACCTATTCACTATATCTCCAATAGAATCAGTCAGAATGACTGGACACTAGGGGTTGTGTTATACCCAGAAAGATCCCAAAATTAAATCATCCTTCCCGGGGACAGTTATCCTCGGGCTACCTTCTGATATCTTAAAAAGGAAGCTCACCATGGCACCTAATATTATTGTTTACAGCGCTACATACTGCCCCTACTGTGTACGAGCAAAAGAATTATTGAAACGTAAGGGTTTAGATTTCACTGAAATTTTAGTCGATGAAGATGATACAAAACGAGAAGAAATGATTGCTAAAACCAATCGATATACCATCCCTCAAATTTTTATAAATGAGCACCATGTCGGTGGCTACGATGATTTATATGCACTAGAAAGCTCAGGAAAATTAGCAGGCTTGTTAGAACCTTGATACAAGGGCTCAAAACCAGGGCTCAAATTTAGGACAATACACCCCATTTATGTGCCCTGATAGAGCCTAAGCATCCTAAAATTAAGCTCTCATCACCTCATGATGACGGTAACAACTGACCAAATGATCGTTGACCATGCCTGTTGCTTGCATAAATGCATAACAAATGGTTGTACCCACAAATTTAAATCCTTTTTGCTTTAATGCCTTTGCCATCGTATCTGATACTGTCGTATTTGCCGGAATCTCTTGCATGATTTTCCACCGGTTATGCTGAGGCTTGCCATCTACAAACTGCCACAAAAAATCACTAAAACTGCCTTGCTGCTGCAAGTCTAAAAACACCTTCGCATTACTAGCAACCGCTTCTATTTTTCTTTGATTACGAATGATCTGCTTATTTTGCAATAACTGCTGAATGTCCTGCTCTCTAAATTGAACAATTTTTTCTGCATCAAAATCCAAAAAAGCGGTTCTGAAGGCCTCGCGCTTTTTAAGAACTGTTATCCAACTTAAACCTGCTTGCATGCCTTCTAAAATCAAAAATTCAAACAACCGTTTGTCATCATAAAGAGGCACACCCCATTCTTCATCATGATACGCAAGATACAATAAATCAGTTGTTCCCCAATCACAGCGCTTTCTATCCATGCCCCTATATCCTATATGATTGACAATATAACTTTAATCACACAACGGCTAAACACAAAAAACGGATGAGCATTCAAATTGAGCTCAAACCACCCGCTATTGATGCATGACTTCAATAAAGCTTAATTTTAAGTCTTCTCTCAATATTGTCTACACTGTAATAATCATAACTTTTATTTCACGAATTTTTATGCCAAAAATATCAGGCATCAATCACGCAGAAATTAGAGCCACAATGCAAAAAACGCATATCCCAGGCGTTAGCATCGCTTATCAACATGGTCAAAAACCCTTAGAAACAACATGCATAGGTAAAACAGATAAACATCACGTAAAAGCTGAAAGTACTGTAAAAAAACACACAACCTTTGGTGCCGCTTCATTGAGCAAACCAGTTTTTGCCTACTTGGTATTAAAATTAGTGGAAAAAGGCATCTTCAGCAGAGCAGGTGAAACGCCTGAAAGTGGGTTAGACAGACCAATGCACGAACTACTTTCTTTAGACTCTTTTTTCCACACATACAATAAAGCACTCAGTACCCATGACACCCTTAAAGCTCAAGCAATTACCCCAAGAATGTTACTGTCCCATAGTTCAGGGTTAGGCATTGATAATAGCCCTATACTATCATTTGATCCTGGCTCCGAATATGCTTATTCAGGCCTTGGACTTATGTATTTGCAACAAGTCATTGAGCAACAAACAGGACAATCTTTGGAGCAACTTGCCAAAGCAGAGGTTTTTGAACCGCTTCATATGACTCACAGCAGTTTTATACCTCCAGAAATGCCCCACTATATGATGCACACCATAAGCTCCGAAAAAAAATCAGCCGCCATTGCTCAACAACCCAATGCAGCAAATAGCCTTCACACAACAGCTACCGACTACACAAAACTAATGCAGGCATGGATGCAAGACCCAAGCCCCGTGATGCAAGAGGCCTTTAGACCTCAAATTATACTCACAGAGGATAAACAAAAATTACCTGGCCAATCAGAACCTGCAGCCAGACATGTGCCTGAAGAAGATAAAGCGCATCTAGCATGGGGACTTGGGCTTGGGTTAGAACTAGATGATAATCATGTTGCCACTAAAGCTTTCCATACGGGAGACATGAACCAATATCGCGCACAAATGGCACTCGACCTTAGGGCACAGTCTAGCATAGTATACTTTGCAAATGGACGTAACCATAAAGAAGCAAATGGCCATGTTTTAGGGCCCTTAGTAATTATGCCTAAAATTCCTATTCCCCATGCTCATCATTGGTTTTATGGCAAATTTCCTTTTGCAAAAAAACCTGAAGAATTAATTGGTGGCCCCCATTTTGGGTTACGAAGACCCGATCCTCACTTAAGCCCTGATAGCACGACTCGTATACTGTCAGAAATATCAGCTCATCCACTTAAAAAAAACGCATCAAAACATCAAAGCCCCCCAAATACGATAGAGTCAAATTCAGATAAAGTGACCATAGCTTCTCATGATACTCCAAAAGAAGGAGATGCTATACAAAATGATGCTACACCAACACCTTTGAGCATAACTCCCCAAAAATGATAATGCTTTATTGTGCCGAAGCATCTTTTAACTGAACACGCTCAATATCATCTAACTTGTCTGTAATTTCATTAATAATTGTTTGAAATACATCTCTTTTAATCATTGCTTGTGCTCTTACAACCGGATAAGTTGCATGAAATGCTTCTTCTAGCTTTTTAAACGAGGCCAGTGTTTCTTCAGGCGTTGCATAAAATGCCTTATCATCCATAATACGATTAATATCTCCTCCTGAACGAGAAACTTCCTGAAGAACACCATTCATGATTTTGGCACAAGAAAAAATTGCTTTTCTAGCCTCTGTTGCCCGCACCCAGTCTTCCTCATCAGCAATATATTTCTCAATCAACCGCATAAGATCTTGGTTAGTCTGAGTGATTTTATCTTCAAAAAATTTCATCATCACCCCCGAAAATTAAATCAAAGTCTACTTGCTTTAATTTTAGACTAAAATAAAGAAGTTATTTTATATACAGCACTTGATATACCCATGATTTACAAACTTGCAGAAGAGCTATCATATACGTCACAATAATCATGTGTTTATTATCAATCGGCCTAACTGGAGATGTCGCTTGGGAAAACTCTTTCAATTATTGTATGCCTTACTTTTACTACTCGCTGTTTCTGCGGCATATACACAAGAAAAAAACACAACTAATTTTGATGTCACAAAAATGAGGTCTCAAATAGATGCAATTAGGGCCAATATCAATGAACTCAATTTTGTCGCATTAAATCAGGCACAAGAACAACTCTCCATGCTAGAGAACCAAGCTGAATTGTGTATAAAAGAAAATAAGCATGCACTACTCCAACTCAAAGCACTATCAAGTAACACAGACCTATCTGAAACATCTCAAGACACACAAAAAGCAACCGATTATTTGGAACAAAAAAAAGCACAAACCAGAAGCAACCTTTCTGATTGTAAATTACTAGCGTATGAGTCACACGAGCTTCAAAAAAAAGTGACACACATCATTGATAAAACCCAAGTTTCTCATAATTTCCTTAAAACAGCTCCTTTATGGGACATTCAAGATAAAACAACACTGTTTAAGACACCTCGATATGATACGAAGAAACTCTATCGCTTGAGTGGGGCACAATACTTCACGTCAAAAAATTTAACCGTTAGGCTCACCGCAAGTGCACTATTTAGCCTAATAATCGCTTATTCTATTTACCGCATGTTTAAGTATTTTCTCAAAAAAAATAAACAGGTCGGAAAATCACTGAAGTCACTCGGTGCTTATTTTTCACTGATTTTATTTTTTTTATTTCCTTACCTACTTGTATCCAGCCAACTCAAACATATCTACCCAGAACCGTTAATCAATTATTTTTTTAGAAGCTTAGCAAACTATTTTGCTGTGATATTTTTTATTCAAGTCAATGCCATTGTATTTTCGTATAAAAAAACTGCGGTCATCAAAAATCTTATCCGAAAAATCAACACTGGCTCGATACTCCTTATTACGGTTCTTTTAGTGCTCACTTTCTTTTTATTTATTAATCCAGGAAAAATAGAAATCACACCCCATTTAAGCGGCTATAAAGTATTATTTTTATGTTTACTCGCTTTTTTATCGTTATGGACACTGCGAAATGGACTAAAGCTTTCCCTAAAATACAAGCGACTTTCCCCATTAAAAAACAATTTTATCGAAGGTTTAAGCCTTTTATTCTTTCTAGGCTTACTCACTGCCTCAATCTCTGGCTATGATGCTGCCGCATTATTTTTGGCAGGTCACATCATCAAAACAGTACTACTTACTTTTATCATGTCAGAAATTATTTACTTGATATGGCACTATGCAAGGATTTTAAATAATAAGAATCATCCGTTATCAATGCGATTTCATCAATGGGTTGGCCTTAAGCCCAATAAAAATTTTATTGAAATTTCAATCCTCAAATTTTTGCTCTCACTGGGTTTGCTCCGTTTTTTTATTAAATTTTTATTTATGATTTGGGAAGTTCCAATTTATCATTTACACAACGTCTTAGACTTTTTAAAAAACGACCTTTATTTTTTTAATGTTCACATTGATTGTATTAGCGCTCTAAGGGGGCTTGCAACATTCTGCTCCATTATTATTTTAGGCCGATTACTCGGAGCCCTTCTTGCACGAAAAAATCATAATTTTGAACAAAAAAACACCCGAATTACCATCATTACCTTAACCAACTACATCACATTTATCTTTGCATTTTTGATATCTCTCATGGTGGTTGGTGTGAATTTAACCGGATTCGCTTTAGTAGCAAGTGCTTTATCGGTCGGTATTGGATTTGGCCTCAAAGGATTTGCATCTGATCTTATCAGTGGTCTTATTTTGCTCTTAAGCAAACCACTTCGTCCAGGTGATCATATTGAAATCAACAATACTGAAGGCTTTATTTCGAAAATAAGGCTATTGTCTACTGAAATTAAAACACTTTCAGAATCAAACGTCATTCTCCCGAATTCATCGCTACTGAGTCAGTCTGTCACCAATTACACATACAAAAATAAGCTGACCCGCAGTACAACGCATATTATGCTCAAAGATATTACTGACGTTAAACGCGCAAAAGCTGTCATGCTTAAGGTTGCTAAAAATCACCCTGATATCCACCAGGAAGACAAAAAGAAACCTGAAGTAATGGTTGACCTACGTCCGGACAGAACAGCAATGCACGTTGTCTTAACACTGTGGTGTATCATCAAAGATGCCGATGACAGATATCGCATTAATAGTGATATTAATGCTAAAGTACTCGCCGCCATAGAAAAAGCAGACATTCCCTTAAAATTATGACGACACTCACTCAACAAGAACATGCAATTTATGTTTTATCACATAAGTTAGCTAACATCCCCAATGATTCAGCCCCAATCAATCAAATCAACAAGCATTTTTATCAGGGCGTTATTGCACTCCTTAAAGAAGACTTAGACACCGCAGAGGACGCCTTTTTAAATCTCCTCATGCTCGATGAAACTCATGCAGATGCACGCACTAATTTAGGCGTTATTGCTCTCAAAAGAAATAAAAATCAGCAAGCAATTACGTATTTTAGTGAAGCACTCGGTTTTGATGAAACACATGAAAATGCAAGAAATAACCTCGCGGCAACATTTATACACCATAATCGATTTGAAAATGCACGCACACATTACAGCATCCTACTCAAAGATCATCCCAATAATCTAGAATATCTCTATAATATAGGTGTTGCTGAAATGGCACTCGGGCACCTTGATGAGGCACGCTCACACTTTAAATCAGTGCTTAAACAAGACTCAACTCATGGGGCATCACTGACAAACTTGGCAAGCATTGCCTCTCGTCTTAATCAAACACCCGATGCCATTCATTATTTAAAACGTGCAACGGCGGCAAATCCTGATGACACCAGCAGTGCATTTATGCTTGATGCACTCACTGAAAAAGCTCCAAAACGTGAAGCATCTCATGAATATGCTAAAAATTTATTTGATAATTATGCCTTGCACTATGAAAAACACATGACTGAAGCATTAAAATACAATGTTCCCAATCACATTGCTGAGTGCTTACATCAAATTATTCCAAACTCACCACTCACCACACCAGAGCACCCCTTACATGTTCATCGAGCACTAGATGCAGGATGTGGCACCGGCCTCAGTGGTATTGTCCTTCGCGAGCAAAGCCAACACCTCACAGGCATCGACCTTTCTCCTAAAATGCTTGCTGAAGCGGCGCAAAAATCCATTTATGACGAACTCGTCGAAACGGACTTTATCTCTTATTTAAAACAGAAAAACAGACCTTTTTCACTGATTGTGGCAGCAGACGTTCTGCCTTATTTGGGTGAGCTCAATACTCTATTTCAATGCCTACAAACGCAACTTACCCCTTCAGGCCTCTTCTTATTTACCATTGAAGTCAGTCAAACGACCGATTGGGTACTCCAAAAAACAGCACGTTTTGCACATCATCCACACTATATTGAAACACTCGCTGCACACCATCACTTTGATATTGTTTATCAAAAATCCTTTATTGCACGCAAACAACATGACGACGACTTATCTGTCATACTATTTGCTTTAAAGTTATCTTAAAATGATCAACACCATATATCATCCTGTCTCACCGACATATAACCTGTAATTTTTTAACTTAAACAATCACAATGAAATCATTTTCTATACACTATACTGTGCTTATATCAACGCTTTTATAGAACATCATTATGCATAACAAAACCGAAGTTAGCAGGCTTTATCCAGCGAGCCACACGCCCAATCCCGAAAACCGTGAAACCTGTTTTACCCATCACAGCTTAAAAATTTGGTTTACTAAACCAGAGAGTGACGATCCTTTAGGCGGTATAGAAAACGAGCTTCGCCTAATTGAAGCTCGCGTACAGTCTCCAGAACATCACATTCTTTTAGTCTATGAACCTCACAATTTAACCATCAAAGCCCAAAAAAAACTATCTCAATTCTGTCATCAACATCATATTCAGCGTCTCTCTTTAGATGATCTTGAATCAGCGTTATATGCAGCACATGACAATGGCGATATAACAGTAGAAAGTGCCGATACACAACTAGCCTTGCTTGATATTGCAAAACGTGAGTGCCACAGTCAATTTGGAGATTTAGCAGCCGCATCAGACATTGTAAGAATTTTAACACCGGCACTACACATAGACACACCCGATGAAGAAAAACCTCATTATGGGACAAGAATTTATACTGATCTTGATGAATCATTAAGTCCTGATTTACCCCATACAATCGCATTAGAAAAAGAAGAGTTACTAAAAAAACAATATAATAATAATTTTCTCTTTGCGCACCATGCTGAAAGCCCTGTGTTACACATCCTCAGGCAGAAACTCTTAACAAACTATCAAGCAGCGCATCTCTCTGAAAAATTTGAAGTGGCGTTTACTGAAGCTGTGCAACGTGCTTATGCACTACATCGCCCCAATGCACTCATGACAAACATTATCAATTTTTGTGGCTCAGAATCCTCGGATGTTTTTCTCCCAACCCTTCAGGGTATGAAAAAACAATTACAAACCATTCAAAATGATGATCATCAATATACGATTGACGATATTTTCACCTTAAGGTGTGCCATAAAAGATCTGAAGTCTCATGCAACCACACGCAATAGTATCAATTTTTTAGATAATCTTTATTTAAAACTAGTTGTTGAAATATCAGGGCCGGGCCTTTATGACATCCCTGAAATTAATTCACAAGATGGCTTAATGACCATACTCAAAGAGCCTCTCAAGATGAGCGATTTAAGTTGGGTGCCTGGCTCTCCTTATCAAGTGGGACTTGCAGCACAGATCAAACATATGGATAACCACGCCAAAAAAATTCAGGCCACTTATCGAAATTTTTTAAATAAAAAGCACAACACGAGCAATCCTGAACACCAACAAACGGATAACACCATTTCAGAACCCATGACAACACTCAAAACGTCACTCTCAGACTTAAAAAAACCAGACAAACCAAGCGACGAAGATTCAGAGAGTAAACCTGAAATATAGTCAGTATATTAAGCCACTTCTTTGGTATCTTGCTTTTTAGGCTGATAGTTCCGCATCACTAATGTAAAAAATAAGGGGGTAAACAAGGTTGCAAGACAAGTTGACCCAAGCATACCACCAATAATGCCTGTACCGACTGAATGCTGTGCATGTGCACCTGCACCTGTTGCTGTCACGAGTGGGACAGCACCAAAAATAAACGCAAGCGAGGTCATAATAATCGGTCTAAATCGAATGTTTGCTGCATGTAATGCTGCTTCTTGTAAACCCATTTCTCCTGTTCGAAGTTTATCGTAAGCAGCTTCTACAATTAAAATAACATTTTTAGCCGACAAACCGATTAAAGCGAGCAAACTGATTTGAAAGTAAATATTATTGGGCTTCTGCAGGATAAACAAAGCAAACATTGCGCCAAACAATGCGCAAGGTAAAGCAAAAAGGACAACACAAGGCAGCGTCCACAACTCATAAAGTGCACTTAAAATGAGAAACACCATGATTAATCCAAATACAACCGCTGCAACAGATTGATTGCCGGCAAGATTCTCTTGGTACGATGGACCAAACCACTGTACTGAATATTTTTTTCCAACCACTTTAGGTGCTGCATCACGAATCGCATCCATCACCTGACCTTGTGTATACCCATGTTTTGTATTTGGGTTGACCACAATCTGACTGGCTAAGAAATCATTGAGCCGTGTGACAACCTCAGGCCCTGTTTTATATTGTACGGACGCAAGGCTTCCGATGGGCATCATTGACCCATCTTTGGTTTTTACATAAATCGTTTCCATTAATTCAGGGACACTTCTATAACGGTATTCTCCTTGTAAAATGATCCAATATAAATTATTCCATTTTGTGAAAAAATTAATATAAAAATTACCATAAGCAGACTGTAACGCATGAAAAATATCTTCATATTTCACACCATAAAGATACGTTTTCCGTGCATCGACATCAATATATAATTGAGGTGTTTCAACCTCATAAAATTGTTGCGCACTTGCAACAGCAGGGTAGTTTTTCTCTAAATATTTCACCAGTTTTACAGAATCCCGATACATGGTTTTTACGCTCACAGGACGCCGTGCTTGTAAGTAGAAAGTCACACCACCCAACGGACTCATCCCTCGAATAGGCGGCTGATTAAAGGCTAAACCTTTAACGTTTTTACTTTCAATATCAATTTGAGTAGACGCAGCTAACGCCGCATTCACATCTTGGCTTTTACCGGGCCTGTCTTCATAAGGCTTTAAAATAGAGTTTAAGGTTGCCGTATTTGTTTTATTGGTATTATTATCAGCGACATCCATGCCGACTATCACACCAATCTTATCCATATAAGGCAGCTTCATCATTTTTCTTGCAATCTTTTTTGCTTCTTGTGCGGTGTAATCTAAAGAGCCTGCTGCTGCAACTTGTATTCTATTATAGAAATATCCCATATCTTCTAATGGAATCAAAGAGGTCGGTACTTTCATAAAAAGCAAAATCACAAGTACACAAATAGCTCCCCAAGCCACTAATGTTTTTTGTATATGATTCATAGTCCAGGTTACAATTTGAAGATACTTATCTGTTAGATATTGAAACCCTGTGTCAAAAGCACGGTAAAATCGATTTTTATGTTCTTCTTTTGAATAATCAATATGCTTCAAAAACACCGCGCACAACATGGGTGTTAATGTGAGCGCGACAAGGCCTGATAACGTCACTGAAATTGCAATTGTCACAGCAAATTGTTTCATCAAAACGCCACTGAAACCGCCTAAAAATGCAACGGGCACAAAAACAGCATTTAACACCAAAACAATCGCCATCACGGGTGCCGCAACTTCTTTCATAGCTGCAATGGCGGCATCAACAGAGCTACACTTGGTTTCTCTCATGACGCGTTCAGTACACTCTAAAACAACGATGGCATCATCAACCACCATTCCAATAGCAAGCACCATCCCAAACAGCGTCAACGTATTAATTGAAAAACCCATTGCATATGTAAATGCAAATGCACCCACAATAGACACAGGAATCGCTAAAATAGGAATCATTGTTCCGCGAAAATTTTGTATAAACAGCATCACCACAACAAACACTAAAAGAAAGGCAATGAACAGAGTATTAACCACCGCTTTCACTGATAGCTCAATAAATTCAGATGAATCATATAAATTAAAAAAGTTAATGCCCTTTGGCATGTGTCCACGTACTTCTTTTAGAACCTTCGCAATTTCGCTTTTGACATAAATTTGATTCGCTCCTGGAATCAAATAAACAAGTAATGCCGTGCCTTGATAGGCGTGTACTTTGTTTAATTTATCTTTCAACATAAAGTACAGATAAGTGGTATAGTTTTGCGCCTCCATTTTAACGTCAGCCACATCTCCAACTTTAACCACCTGAGCACTATCCTGATTTGCCCGAATGACCGTGTCTTTTAATTGTTCTATTTTTTTATAAAAACCAGGTGGATTAATCACAAAGTTAAATTTTTCATGTGTTTTCATCGGCTCCATCGCATTCTGGCCAATGGCATATTGCATATTTTGATCATTCACTGCATCAACAATGTCTTTTGTACTGACATTGTAATAGTTCATTTTATTGGTATCTAAAATAGCGCGCATCGCGAAAACACGCTGTCCGTGTAAAATAGCAACACCCACACCTCGCACTTGAGAAACAAGCGGATAGACGTAACGGAGCAAGTAATTGCTGACATAATCACTGCTCAAAGCACCTGTCTTAGAGTAAAACGGTATAATCAGAAACAAATCCGGATTCATCATCCGAACGGTTATACCTTGTTGCTGCACCTGAAAAGGTAGCTGTGGCATGGCTGTGCTGATGCGGTTTAATACATCAGCTTCGACTAACTCTAAATTGGTACCCACTTCAAAATAAATGTTCAATACATATGTGCTGTTTCCAGTAGACGATGAGGACTGCATATAAATCATATGCGCAACCCCCGACATCTGAAACTCTATAGGTGCTGCAACTGCATCTGCAATTGCAGCACTACTCGCACCTGGAAAAATGGCTGTTACGGTTAGTGTTGGGGGCACAATATTAGGATACTGCTCAACAGGTGAAGCACGCATCGCAACCAAACCTGCAATAATCAAAACAATTGCAATCACGCTGGATAAAACTGGACGTAAAATAAAATAACGACAAAACATCGATTAAGCTTCCTTTAGCTTGTCTACAAAAACTGTTTGTCCAGCATTAACTCGAATATTTCCACGTGTGATGACAATGTCATTTTCGTGTAATCCCTCTGCAATCATCCATTGCCCTTGCCCATACATCTTTCCAGGCTTCACATAACGTCTAACCGCTTTATTATCTTGAACCACGTAAACATACGACCCTTTATCATTGAGCATCACTGCTGCTTGTGGCAAGCTGAAGGTGTTTAAGTAGCGAAGATTTTTAATATAAACAGTCACATACTGCCCTGCTAATAATTTGTTTTTAAAAAAACAATTATCAACATACGCTCGCATATTCCAAGAACCATTAGTAAGCGCAATGCGTGTATCAGTGAATTCGACATATCCTGCATTTTTAATCACTTTACCACTGGCCAGTTCCATATCTATGGCAAATTTTGCATCTTTAGGAATTTCAATGGTTCGATTCAGTATACCTTCTTCAATATCCAAACGTTGATTATCTGGCATGGAGAATAATAAATACATTTGATTCACAGAGTTAATTTTATTTAAAACCGTTTCAAAAGCCGTGACCATTGTACCAATTGTCACGGCCCGTTCTGCGATATAGCCATCCGCTGGTGAACGCACCAAACAATATTTAAGGTTCAGTTTTGTACGTCCAATATCTGCTTCATCGGTTTTCACATTACCAACCGCTGCAAAATAATTAATACGCTGTAGTTCTAAATCCTGTTTTGAAACCGCTTTATCTTGATACAATTTTTGATAGCGCTCATAAATAATTTTATAATTATCACGCGCTGCTTTATCTTTAATTAACTGTCCTTCATATCCTTTTAATTCCCATTCAAAAGGTCGGGGATCAACTTGATACAACGGCTGTCCTTTTTTTACCAATTCCCCCTCCGTGTAATATTTTTTATAAATCACTCCACTCACACGAGGAATCACTTTATAGTCGACTAAGCCTTGTACAAATGCAGGGTAATTCAAACTATACTCAATATTATGAGTAGTCACTTTTTCAGCATCAACATGAGACAAGGGATCATCTGATTGCTTTTGATCAGAACAACCAATACACAACACCATCCATATAAGCTGAATGAATATGATTTTCTTCATGCTTTCATCTTGCATTGATACGCATAACCCGCACCTAAGTCTTGGTACAATCGTACGATGGTGGTCAACTGCGCTATTTTAGATTTAGTCAACTCAATTGCAGCCCTATCCATGTTAATTCTATTCACCAGTAAAGTTGGGTAACTGTATAATCCCTGTTCATAACTATCTTCTGCTAGCTGATAAGCTTTCTTGCTACTAGAGAAGTTTTTACCCTGCGCAACGAAACTTGTATAGTATTGTTGGTGTGCAGATAAATCATCATCGACTGACTTAAAAGCAGTCCTAACTACTTGGATATAATCACGATATGCCGCATAGCGCAACCCTTTGACGGATTTGATTTGTCCTGGATATTCTGGCGCAACAAGAGGCATGGTCAACACTGAAAGAGAGCTCCAAAAATCTGTTTTTGCAGCAAACAAGCGACTCAACTCTTGGGCTGCCGACCCCCCTAAGTTTGTCAAACTAATCGTTGGAAAAAAAGTCGACGTTACAACACCAACAGCTGCATTTGAAGCAACCAGTTTTTGCTCTGCACTTCTCACATCGGGTCTATTCTTTAAGACCTGTGAAGGCAAATTAGTTGGCACTAATTTATCGCTTTTCAATTGCATAAAACGAGAACCAATTGCAACATCGCCTGGATTTTCATTAAGCAATAATTTAAGCGCATTTCTAGATAACACCACATTATTCGTGACAATAGGCAACTCAGCATCTGCTGCTTCATAGGCCTGCTCATATTGCTGTAGGGTGTACAACGAAATTAAGCCTTGCGCATATTGCTTCTTACTTAAATAAAGTAGCTCTTTTAAATCAGCAACAAGTTGCTTTTGTTGCGTCAGTAAGTGTGACTGCCCTGAATAAGTAAAATAACCCGCAGCTGTTTGGCTAATTACAGAAAGAGCGACTGTATCTCGTGTTAACGCTGATGCGAGTACTTCTGCTTTAGCCTTTTCACTGGAGCGAAGGTATTGAAATAAATTAAGCGCATAACTCGGCAAAACACCGGAGTTATAACCTGGGTTATAAATAAACAGCTTACTATTAGCATATCCAAGAAGTAGCGCATTGACAGAAGGAATAATAGAATACTGAACTTGCATCAGCTCACCTTGAGCATCTAAAACATGTCCCATTGCGACTTGAATGTCATTGTTATTTTGCACGGCCTGATTAATTAAGCGCGTTAACTGTTTATCCTCAAATTTTTTCCACCAGGGTAATATAGGTAAATTAACTTCTTCTACTGCTGATAACTTATCGGTGCTTTTCCATTGTTCAGGTGTGCTAATTTTGGGCTTCTTATACGCGGGGCCATATAAAGCACAACCCGACAGGATAGAATATAGAAAAATAAAAACAAATAAAAAACGTACATTTTTTATCATAAAAAAACAATTAGATATCTAGTCTTCACAATAAAATAAAATACCTAAGACTGCAATTGGTTTCTCACAACACCATCAGTGATTCATGATTCACATTAAGTTTTAATCTGCGCCTCCAAAACTTTTCTCGGAATACCAATATCAACAACACGAACCGCCCCCACATAAGCCTTTGCTTCTTGGCAATGAAATCCTTGTTTCACTCCAACCATCGATACCGTAACGGTTGCCTTAACAGCCACACCCAACGCTTCACCTGTATCACAATCTAGACCTGATGGAATGTCTATGGCCAATACTTTTTTATGTGCATGGTTCATATATCGAATCACCTCATCAAAAGGCGTTTGCACCTCCCCTTTTAATCCTGTGCCAAATAAAGCATCAATAATCCAATCAGCATCCGATAAAATCGGCTTTATCACCTCGATATTTTCATGAGAAATGACCGTCACCGACAATCCCATATTCATCATAATCTCATAATTTATCCGAGCGTCACCTTTCAGTGTATCGGGGTTTGCAAACAACAAAACATGTACAGAAAAACAAGCATTATCAAGGTAACGCGCAAGTACAAAACCATCTCCCCCATTGTTTCCCTGGCCACAACAAAGCACGATGTTTCCGTCCGGTTGATAGGTTAAAAAATCATGGAAAATACCTCGCCCTGCATTTTCCATTAGCACAATCCCTAAAATACCGTATTGTTTCATCGCGATTTCATCCAAACTTCTCGCTTCTACACGACTTAAACTCAGCTGTTTTTCCATCCCTTACGCGCTCCAAGTCTCAATGGCCTTTTTATATCTTCCATATAAAATAACTTAAAAACAAACACACTATAGCGTCTTTCCATCAAAATAATGCACCGGCAAATGCTCCCATTCACAAGCATCCAAAGTACACAGACTGATAGCATAGGGATAAATAGGTTCTGGAGGCGTACTATAAACAAAAATGCCGCAGTGCTTGCAAAAGTAATGAGCCCCTTTCATTTGATTAAATCGATAACAGGAGAGCTCTTTTTTACCTGTATTTATTTTGATATCATCCACAATATGAAGCATAGCATGACGCTTGCTACAATATGAGCAATCGCACACTGTGGGTTGCTGCAATTCAAACTCACAAACAAACATCACCTTCTGGCAATGACATGATCCCGCATATTTCATTGATTAACGCCTTAAGACTCTATTTTAATCGAGTAAAATAACTCCACAAAAACTTGCCCATTATTTTCTATCCCTTACAATCACCTTAAACTCAAATCAAATACATCATGTTTTCAAAAAAAATATTACAAGCCATGCAAAATGGGGCGACAATTATTACCCCAAACAATCGCTTAAGTGAACAACTACTTGGCTACTATTTAAAAACAAGTCAACACCAAACTCTTGCAAAACCGAACTGCCTTGCTTACCCCATGTTTTTACAAAAAACGTTCAAACAGCTTACCCAAAGCACCCCAAAAAAGAAACATCCCCATCTTTTATCCAATACACATATACAAGCTTTATGGCGTAATATTTTAAATCCTGAGGCACGCCTGGATAGCACTCAAAACCTGGTAAACGCTATTCATCAAGCCTTTGTCATTTGCGAAAGTTGGAACATCTCACTACCTCATCCAAGTTTTCAAACAACACCTCAAACTCGGCAATTTGAAACGTTTCGCCACCTTTTTTTAACCGAGTTAAAAAAACGCAATGCCATTACTGAGTATCAACTCGCAAACTACTTGATTGCGCACCTAAATACACGACAGACTCAACATATTATCTGGTTTTGCTTCGATGACTACACCCCCATACAAAACATGCTTCAAACACACTTTAATCAACTTAAGATTTCCCAAGAACATCTCGAACTTGACAATAAACCACAAACGACTCATCAATATATCGCTCATGATAAAACAGATGAATACACGCGCATTATGCAGTTCATTCAAAAAGCGTTAAATCAAAAAATCAAGCGTATCGGTGTTATTGTTCCTAACCTTAACCAAGAAGCTCCTCTTCTTAAGCGCTACTTAGATCGTCATTTTGATGACAAAATATTTAATTTTTCACTCGGCAAACCACTGGCCGACTACCCCGTTATTGCACATGCGCTACGATGGCTTAAACTCAATCTTTTTGAAGTTGAACACCACGAAGTCAAACTTTTGTTAAACTCACCTTACCTTGCGGGCGCCGAAGAAGAGTTTCATGCACGCACACATGCACAACACCATATACCACTCCTACAAGAACGTACCTTGCCATTCCACACGTTTAAATACGCATTAAAACAAACCACACCTAAGCTCTTTCAAACACTCAATGCTTTAACGCCTTACCCTAAAAAAGCAACACCTCGCAATTGGGCAAAGCTTTTCTTAAACCGTTTAAAACAGCTCGGATTTCCAGGAGAAAAAAGCCCCGACTCTATACAATATCAGTGCTTTGAACGCTTTATTAGTTTATTTGATGAGCTCATATCGCTCACCCTCATTAATCCATCAATGGATGCAAAATCTGCACTTGAGGCGTTCCAGGACATCACTAAATCTTGTATTTTTCAACCAGAAAAAGCTGAAGCACCTGTCAATATATTGGGGCTCCTTGAAGCCTCTGGCTGCCCATTTGATACCATTTGGATGTGCAGCATGACACATCATAATATACCCAGCAAAGCACACTTAAATGCCTTTATTCCGATTGCACTCCAACGAGAAACTAATATGCCTTACGCGCATGCAAAACGTGAATATATATTGGCTGAAAAAAGAATTCATCGACTCAAACAAGCAACAAATACACTTGTTTTGAGCTACCCTGCCCTCTTAAATGATATTCCAACACAACCCAGCCCCCTTATTTTAGATTTACCCGAATTACCTCAAACACACATCCCAACCCCCCCTAAAACAGCATTACTCATTGAAACTGAACGTTATCATCTCCCTTTCACTCCCCAAGATAAACACATCGGTGGTAGTGCGCGACTCACAAACCAAGCATTATGCCCTTTTCGAGCATTTGCAGCCCATCGTCTACATGCGACTGAATATCCAGACGTTACTGATAGCCCTGACGCGGCGATACGTGGTCAAATTATTCATCATGTTTTAGAGCAAATTTGGCGCGCATTGGGCTCTCAAAAGGCGCTCATTGCTTGCACAGCAGAAAAGCTTGAGTCACACATCGAACAAGCCATACAAACGGCTTTATCCCCACTTAAAAAAAACAAGCCTCATTCATTTCCGAAGCTCATACAGCATTTAGAACAAGAGCGACTAAAACGTCTCATACATGCAGCTCTTCTGTGGGATAAAAAACGCAGTGCTTTCAAAATTGAAGCGCTTGAAGAGCGCGTCACACTAACACTTGGTGAACTTGAGTTTCAGATGCGCCTTGACCGGTTGGATACCCTCGAATCAGGTGAAAAGTGGCTCATTGATTATAAAAGTCGCATTCCATCTCCCGTCCCTTTTCATGAAGAACGCCCTGAATCTCCCCAACTATTACTTTACGCGCTATTGGATAGCACCATCAGAGGACTGCTATTTATTGAACTCAAAAAAGGACATGTGAGCTGCCGTGGTTTTGCCGAAGATGCGAAAAATACAGGCGGCATCAAAGCATTAAAATCAGAAGAGAACTGGAGCCACTACCAACAACTTTGGTATGAGCGCCTAACTTTATTAGCAGATGAATTCCATAACGGCTACTGCCCACCTCAACCTAAAAAAAACAGCACCTGCCAAACATGTCGCTTTCATGCTTTATGTAGGATATAAGCCATTGCTTTTTTCCTTGTTCCATAAGCTTATCCAGGGCACACTAATCAAAAACATTTAGAGTTGATAGAATACGTGAGTTTCAAAATCCAAATGCACCTTCTAATTGCACTTTTATTTTTTGTACATATCACACCAGCATGGTCACTTATCAGTACAAATAAATTTTGGATGCCAATGACGCTCAATGGAAATTATGGTGATTTTTTATATTTCGTTGAGCCACAGTTTCGTTTCGTTGAACCCAAAACACCTAACTTCAATAGACAAAATAGCATTTTCAATCAATTTCTAGGTAACTTTGCTGGTGGTTTTGAAGTGTACCCTGAGTGGCAATTGTGGTTTGGTCAAACCATCAGCACCATCGCACAGGATGCAATCGTACTCAGCCGTGAGGAATATCGTGCTTGGGAGCAAATTATTTGGCACCATCATACCTTAAAAAATATCACGATTAATTCACGATTCCGAGCAGAGCAACGAAAATCACTCGACTTTCCTGAGTGGGCTTTTCGAGTACGTGAGCGCTTAATCATTAATTTTCCACTCACTCAAAATATGTCGTACGAAATAAGCGATGAAATTTTATATAACTTAAATTCTGTCCCGTGGGTTGATACGACTGCATGGGATCAAAATCGCGCTTATATTGCCGTTGTACAAAGATTTTCTATCAAATACGCTTTTGCCATTGGTTACATGAATCAATATTTGTTTCGAGATAAACCGCTCTCACAAGCAAATAACGTGTTATTTCTCAATTTTAGATATAACCTACCCACTTAATACATTCAAAATAACGCCTTAATTATTCTTATAAATATCAACTGCTCCCCATCTAGTTTTAATGATTCACCTTTTGATTGTCTAAATTAGCAGCGAAATTAGGTATCCCGTATTTTGAGATAAGAGACGTTCATTACACCGTTTTATTGCTTTAGAGCATCCATACAACACTGCTACACGAGCCTAACAAAGTGATTAAGAGTACGAAATCAATATTTCACATAGATTAACGCATGAGTTGTTTGTTGCTTATTGGACCATATAGAGGTAATATAGCGCCATAAAATACTGGAGAGTTATATGAGCTTTAAAGAATCTTTTATCACAGCACTCACAACAACTGCAGCAATACCCTCTATATTTGCTGGAACCTGCTTTGGCACACTTTTTGCACCACACTTAGCTGCAGCAGCAGGAGGGGCAACTGCTGTTATTGGTGCCACAGGGCTCGGCTTACAAATTGCTTTTATTCCAACAGTCTTTTTCAGCAGTATGGCCGCTCTATCAAGCAAACCTGTTTCTAGGGTTGGATTTTCTGTATTAGCTGCCGCATCATTTGTCGGAGGCATCACATTAGGTGGTGCAATGTTTGGATTATCGATGCAAACATTACTCCCTTGTATTGGTCTCGGTGTTGCAATAGCTGCATTAGGTGCAATTATGACTGTTGGCCTTGCCAGAATATGCTTGAACTCGCTATTAGAAGAATGGAACGAAACGTTCACACCAAGCCCTGCATACAATTAAGGCTCCGACTAAACCCGACTGTTTTCAGAATCTCAAATATGCCCGTTTCATCGAGTGAAATAACTTGCTTTTACCCGCGATTCTATACCCATCACCAATGGAGTTGCGAAATTGGTAATGGGTATAGCGCCTAGGCCCGTGATACATCAAAGGCGAGGCATTCCTGAATATTTTTGTGTCCAAATGCTAAAGCAATCATGCGATCGACTCCTAAAGCAACGCCTGTTGACTGCGGTAGGCCCTGAGTCATTGCCGCTAAAAATCGAGTATCAACCGCACGAGGCTTAAGCCCACGCACTTCGCGCTTTTGATTATCTAATTCAAAGCGCGCTGTTTGCTGCTTGACATCGGTTAACTCATGGAACCCATTGGCCAGCTCAATCCCTTGATAGTAAACCTCAAACCGCTCTGCCACCCCATCACGTACACACGCAAGAGCTGCTTGTGATTCAGGAAAATCAATCACGGCCACCGGTGCATCATGTTTAGCTAATTCGGGCTCTACAACATAACTCATCAACAAAAATAAATATTGATCAATATCCGTTTCATCAAGGCTTAAAATATTTTCTAAATGAAACGCATGTAATGCATTTTTTAAGCGCGCAAGTGTCACATCAAACGGATTAAAGCCACATGCTGCTTCAAAAACATCTTGATAAGTTTTTATTAAGAGCGGTTTGGTCTTCAAAATAAGCTTCAAAAAAGCATCTATTTCCACAAGCATTTCATGATGATTCATCTCTGGCCTATACCATTCAAGCATAGTGAACTCAGGATTATGCCAACGTCCGGCTTCATCATCTCGAAATGCACGTGCAAGCTGAAAAATAGGGCCACTGCCGGCAGCAAGCAAACGTTTCATATGATACTCAGGAGAAGTTTGCAAAAAGTATTGCTGGCCTAGGCACTGCACTGCGATAGATTCAAGATAAACATCTGTCACACCAAACGCTGCCATAACCGGCGTATCTACTTCAAGATATCCGCGCTCAGTAAAAAACAAACGAATTTTTGCTATTATTTCAGCACGTGCACGCAGGGTTTCAATAGAAGCTGAAGGAGCCCAGTTAAAAGCATGCATATTTAATAAAACATACCCAGCTCAAGACGAGCCGCTTCACTCATACGTTCTTGTGTCCAGGGTGGCTCCCATACCAGTTCAACGGTACACTCACGAACCCCTTCAACTTGATTCACAGCTGTTTCAACAATACCTGGAAAAGTTTGAGCGACAGGACATCCAGGAGATGTTAGGCTCATTTTAATATCAACATGCTGCGTGTCATCAATCAGCACATCATAAATTAACCCTAAATCATAAATATTAACGGGAATTTCAGGATCAAAAACCGTTTTAAGCGCCGCAATTACAGCTTCTTTCAAAGCATCTTCCGGCTTTTTCTTTTTAAACCCCAACATCTTTATTTACTCCGTTGTCACAGGTACTGCTTCTTTTTTTAAAGCTGCATCTAAAGCATGCCAAGCAAGCGTTGCACACTTCACCCGAGCAGGAAAGGCACGAACACCCTCAAAAATAACAAGCTTCCCTAGGTTTGTTGCAGCTGCTTTTACATTGTCTTCTGTCAGTAGTGCATGAAAACCTTCAAATAACGCCCCAGCTTCTGCTTCTGTTTTACCTTTTAAAGTTTCTGTCATGAGAGAAGCAGAGGCTTGTGAAATCGCACAGCCTTCACCTAAAAAACTGACATCTTCAATTACGCCTGATTGCAGCTTCACATATACAGTTAGCTTATCGCCACACAAGGGATTCACTCCGCGTGCCTCACAGGTTGAGCAAGGCATATCATGATGATTACGTGGCGCACGATTGTGATCTAAAATCACTTCTTGATAAAGAGCGGCTAAATCCATAATTAACTAAACATCCAATTGATTTGGTTCAAACCTTCAACACAACGGTTGATGTCTTCACGCGTATTATAAAAAGAAAGTGAAAGCCTTGTTGTCGCTGGCACTTTAAAGAAGTTCATCAATGGCATCGCACAGTGGTGCCCACTTCGTAATGCAAGCCCTAAACTATCAAGCACAGTTCCCACATCATGCGCATGCACTTTGTCATGCACAAACGAAATAATCGGTAATTTAGAGGCCGCGGTCCCAATCAAACGAATGCCTGGAATTGCTTCTATGACTTCAGTGGCATAACCAAACAAGGTCGTTTCATAGGCTGAAACAGCCACTTTATCTAATGCATTTAAATACGTCAGTGCCGCACCTAACCCTATAACACCCGAAATATTGGGTGTACCTGCCTCAAACTTATAGGGTAACTCAGCATATGTTGTGCCTTCAAAACTCACTTCAGCAATCATATCGCCCCCACCTTGGTAAGGTCGCATATTGTCTAAAAGTTCTTCCCGCCCCCAAAGCACACCGATTCCGGTTGGCGCATACATCTTATGCCCTGAAAACGCATAAAAATCACAACCCAGAGCAGCCACATCGATACTCACATGCGCAACTGCTTGTGCACCATCCACAAGAACGGGTACACCATATGCATGGGCTGCTTTTATCATCGCTTGAATCGGGTTAATCGTGCCAATAGCATTGGATGCATGGCTGACTGCTACAAATTTTGTTTTGTCTGAAAGCTGCTCTTCAAAGTTCACAAGATTGACTTCACCTGACGCTGTCATTGGAGCCACCCGAAGGACAGCACCACTTTGCTCACATATCATTTGCCACGGAACAATATTGGCATGGTGCTCAAGCGCTGTAATTAAAATTTCATCGCCTTTTGATAATTGAGGCAAAACAAAACTCTGAGCCACCAAATTAATCGCTTCTGTTGTTCCACGAACAAAAACACACTCTTTCGTTGAATGAGCCCCAATAAAAGAACGAACTTGCTCTCGAACTGCCTCAAATTTTTCAGTCGCTCGCACACTAAGCGCATGTACACCACGATGAACATTGGCATTATCTTGCTCATAATAGTGCTGGATAGCATTTAATACAGGGCGTGGCTTTTGCGTGGTTGCCGCATTGTCTAAATACACCAGTGGATGGCCATTGACCTTTTGATGCAATACCGGAAAATCATGGCGAATTTCATCAATATCTAACACGTGTGTATCCAATAAATGTTGGCTCATGCATCACTCCATCGGTTGCATTATTAGTTCATTGAGTTGCTTCTCTAAACCAAATACTGCCATTTGATTTAAATTATCAGCTAAAAAAGCACGCATTAAATAATGATGCGCAAGTTCTGCATCAATGCCACGTGTCGCCAAATAAAATAAAGCTTCTTCATCTAACTGGCCAACGGTTGCACCGTGTGCACACACCACATCATCTGTAAAAATTTGTAACTCCGGCTTTGTGTTCACCTCAGCTTCAGATGAAAGCAGTACATTTTTATTATACTGTTTCGCTTCTGTTTTTGAAGCACCAGACGAAACCAATACTTTGCCATTAAATACCGCACGTGCCCGATCGCTTAAAATACCTTTATAATCTTGCTCACTCAAACAATCAGGAACCATATGTTTAACCGTGGTATGATGATCGATATGCTGCCGATTACAGGGCTTATAAATTCCATTCATCAAGCAAGATGCGTGCGGCTCTGTAAACTCAACGGTTGTATCACTTCGTGCCCACAAAGCACCTAAACTTAAACTATGACTTTCAAAGCGACTGTGTGCTGATTGTTGTGCTGCAATTTCTCCAACATGAAATGCCTGAGCTCCTTCACGCTGCACTTTAAAATGAGACACTTTTGCATGTGCACCTAACACCACCTCAGTCATAATGTTTGTAAAATAAGGCGCTTCTAAATCACTTTGATAAGTCTCAATCATTTGAAGTGAACTCGATGCTTCAGCAATGACCAAATGTCTAATGCATTGCATTTGCTCGCCCACAACAGGTTGATGCATGATATGAAGGGGTTCAACCGCTTGGCAACCTTCAGGCACATAAATCAAAAACCCTGCGTTAAATAACGCCATATTTTGCGCATGAAACCCATGTGTCTGCGACATAATCTGGCCCAAATAAGGCTTAATTAAATCAGCATGACTCAACAAAGCATCTTTAATCGGTAACACCAAAACACCATCAGGGATATTGTCTACAGTCAGTCCCGAACCTGATGTGTTCAGCTCAAACCCATGTTTTGACAACGCATCGGTTGATGTATACTTCCATTCTTCATCACGACGCGTTGGCAAACCAAGGCGCAATAAATCTTGGTGTGCTTGTTGTTGCAACTCAAGAACCCATGGTGTTTCAATCACTAACTGCTCACTCATGATTTCTCCATCGTTTCAAGCCAGCTATATCCTTTATCTTCAAGCACATGAGCCAATGATTTATCACCTGACTTAATAATTCGTCCTTCAGCAAGTACATGAATGTAGTCTGGCTCGACATAATTTAATAAGCGCTGATAATGCGTCACTAAAATAATGGCACGGTTTGACGCTCGCATGGTATTAATCCCACTCGCTATCACACGCAACGCATCAATATCTAGGCCTGAATCTGTTTCATCTAAAATGGCAAGCTTAGGCTCAAGTGCAAACAGCTGTAATATTTCATTACGTTTTTTCTCACCCCCTGAAAACCCTTCGTTGACATTCCGATACAAAAAACTCTCATCAATACCGAGCTGCTCACACTTTTCTCGAATAAACCCTAAAAAGTCCATGGCATCCATTGGTGCCTTACCTGAAGCTTTTGCAATCGCATTGACAGAAGCTCTCAAAAAATTAATGTTAGGAACGCCTGGAATCTCAACAGGATACTGAAAAGACAAAAATATACCCGCCTGCGCACGCTCTGCAGGCGACAAAGATTCTATATCTTGATCTAAATAGGTGATATTTCCATCTGTAACTTGATATGAGGGATGGCCTGCAAGCGCTTTTGAAAGCGTACTTTTACCTGAACCATTAGGCCCCATAATCGCATGGACTTCACCTGGCTTTACCTCAAGATTTAAGCCTTTTAAAATCGCTTGCTCTTCTACTGATACATGTAAATTATTAACCGATAACATCATTATCCCACTGCCCCCTCTAAGGTAATTCCGAGTAATTTACTGGCCTCAACCGCAAACTCCATCGGCAATTCTTTTAAGACCTGCTTGCAAAATCCATTCACAATCATTGAGACTGCATCTTCCGTATCAATCCCTCGTTGTTCACAATAAAACAGCTGATCTTCGCTAATTTTAGACGTTGTTGCTTCGTGTTCAATCTGGCTACTTGCCTCACGTGCTTCAATATAGGGAAATGTATGCGCTGAACATTTATCTCCCATGAGCATTGAGTCACACTGTGTATAGTTGCGTGCGTTTTTTGCTGTCGGCAGAATACGAACTAAACCACGGTAAGCATTATGTGAACGCCCAGCACTAATACCTTTAGAAATAATCGTTGAACGTGTGTTTTTTCCAATGTGGATCATCTTAGTGCCTGTATCAGCTTGCTGACAATTATTCGTCACAGCCACCGAATAAAACTCACCCACTGAGTCATCGCCTTTTAAAATAACACTGGGATATTTCCAAGTAATGGCAGACCCCGTTTCTACTTGTGTCCATGAAATCTTAGACCGTTTTCCACGACAAGCACCCCGCTTAGTTACAAAGTTATAAATACCACCTTTGCCATCTTTATCGCCCGGATACCAATTTTGTACGGTTGAATATTTAATGCTCGCATTTTCTAAAGCAACCAACTCGACCACTGCCGCATGTAATTGATTTTCATCTCGCATAGGTGCGGTACACCCTTCAAGATATGACACATAACTATCATCATCAGCAACAATCAATGTTCGCTCAAATTGCCCAGTAGATGCCGCATTAATTCGAAAATACGTTGACAACTCCATTGGGCAACGCACACCTTTAGGAATATAAACAAACGAGCCATCTGTAAATACAGCTGAATTTAATGCCGCATAAAAATTATCTCGATACGGTACCACCGTTCCTAAGTATTTTTTGACCAGATCAGGATGTTCTTGCGCCGCTTCGGAAAAAGAACAAAAAATAATACCTTTTTCCGCCAGCTTTGCTTTAAACGTTGTGGCAACCGAGACGCTATCAAACACAGCATCAACCGCAACGCCGGCAAGCATTTCTTGCTCACGCAATGGAATACCCAACTTGTCATACGTTTTTAATAATTCAGGATCGACGTCATCTAAACTTTTAGGCATATCGTCAATGCTTTTAGGCGCTGAATAATATGAAATATCTTGAAAATCAATAGCAGGATAATGCACACTCGACCATTCAGGCGTTTCCATAGATTGCCAATGCGCAAATGCTTTAAGCCTAAATTCCAATAAAAATTCAGGTTCTTTTTTCATGGCTGAAATACGTCGAATCACACTTTCATCTAGTCCAGGTGGGAACGTCTCTGATTCAACCTCGGTTACAAATCCATGCTGATAATCACCATCTAAAAATACACTCAGCGGTTCATGCGCTTTCGACACGATTAACTCCCATCATAACTTGTTTTATCTGATTTAAATGCTCTGCCGGAATCACAGGCTTGGCTAAAATATCTAAACTCACACTTTCTAATGCTGCCTCTATAGACTGACTAATAAGCCGCCAATTATCCTGTACATGACACACATGATGCAGCGCACACGCATCAGGTTCTAAACTGCACTCAGTTAACCCACGTGACTCATCTAAGGCATATAAAATATCGGCGACTGAAATATCACTTGCTTGACGTTTCAAGCGGTAACCACCCGCAACCCCACGGACTGAAATCAATAAACCTACAGCCGTTAAGCGCTTGAGCACCTTGCTTACAGTAGGTAAACCAAGATGCGTATCAGCCGCAATATCACGCGCACTGAATAATCCAGGGCCACTTCGTGCTAAAAAAACCATCACAACAGTGCCGTAATCTGCTAATTTATTAATCCGCAACATATCTGCTTCTCAAGTTTTTAATTACTTTTTAATATGGTACCAGTTTGGTTCTATTTAAAAAATAATCGGACACATCATACACTGAGTCTTGAGTGCAAGCAATCGTTCTGAGTCAGAAATTCTCCACCATCTTAGCTGAAAAGCGGTCAATGTTAATGAATAAACTTATCCTTCAACGTTTATATAGAGGGACCTGTGTCTGCGCTTGAAGAACTTGTGACTGCTTCACGAGTAGGTAAAAATCTCCGAGCAAAGTGTTCGAGCTTCATAACCACGAAATGATTATTTTGACCTCGATGGAAACTAAGACCGGCATCAACCAGCTTTTTTAACATCCTATCAACAGCAGTTTTTTCTTCAGGTCTGTGTGTACGCCGTGCTTTCAATTGATCGATAACATTAAATAAAACACCTTCCGTAGAAGTCACACGTCGCGGTGATATCAGCATATCAACAAATTCACCTAACACGTCAACCGGTAAATGTTTAAAGATAAGATGAAAATGGTTATATCGAATTAATTGGTAAAAAGAAGCCTGTCCGTTCTGCGTTCTAAATGGCAAGAAAAGCGTTTTTAAAATATCAGCATTTAGCTTCTCGATTGTTTGAACAAAACTTACCCTATGCCTCTCTTGGTGCATGTCTGCAAAATAAGTATGAATTAACTCACGCGCGACACGCGGATCTAATCGCTTCAGTGCACCAAAGAATGAGGGCACTGAAGATGTGATAACACCTCGCTCATTAGGCAAAATATTGGGGGCCATTTGGCTGATATCACTATGGGGTCTTTTCTTGGATGTTTGATATACAGGAGAGTCATCCATATCAACACCCAGCTCTTTAAAGAGCGAAAGTAATTCAGCGCCATCATTATCTTTTAAGGCCTGGTTTATCCTCGCTAACTGCCTTTGCCTTGGGGTGCGTACAGTGTCTGCTTGTACCGAAGAAGCAGGAATAGCATGGCGGCGATTGCTCGGCATCATGACACAGCCCACTGAACACTGCGAAGCTTCTGTATCAATCGCTGAAGGTCTTTTTCTGACTATAGATTTTACTCTTGCTGGCGCAGGTGGCGTTTTTTTGCCTGATGATGTTGAAAGCATGGGTCATACCTTTGAAAGTATACGATATACATTATTGGGTTAAAATAATAACATTAGATTTAAAAATAATCAATAAAGCAAAAACAGAAACTTTTATAAGCGCTCTTATTGTTCGCTCAAATTTGCCGAAAATTATAAAAAAATCGTTAAAAAAATTGACAAATATAGGGTGCTCGTTGAATAATACCTGAACGATTTTTAAGCCCACCTATCGCTCAACCAAGGAATTAATATGGATAAACGCATACTACCACACGCCTTTTTTGTAATTACAACACTACTTTGTGTTGGCACAAAATCATTTGCTGAACCCCAAAATATTGGAAGCCTCAGAACAGAGCTAAGAGACTATTACGATACCGGTGCTTACGATAAAGAAGTTGCAGCAATTGCTGAGCAGGCTGGGGCTTACATTGACGCCCGCGCCAAAACAAATGCAAAAATGGCAAAACCGGCAAAACTTGCCATTGTTTTAGATATTGATGACACCACCCTCTCCAATTATCAAGATATTGAACACCGTGACTTTTGTGATAACTCAAAACTCATCAAGGCGGGTATCAGACGTGCTAATGCACCTGCGATTGCATCCATGCTGAAATTATATCAAAACACCCGACAGGAAAAAGTAGCTGTCTTTTTTGTCACAGGACGTGGACCTGATTTACAAAAATCAACAGAAAAGAATTTGAAAGCTGTAGGATACACCACATGGCATGGTATTTTCTTCAGACCACCACAAGATAAAAATCAGTCTGTTGTACCGTATAAAACTCAAGTACGCTCAACGATAGAAGGGCAAGGTTATACCATCATTGCATCTATTGGTGATCAGAGCAGTGATTTGGCAGGTGGTTACGCTGAAAAAACATTTAAATTGCCGAATCCATTTTATTATTTACAGTAATCATTTGAATTTAGTTCATGAGCAAAAATTTATGAGGGATCTGAAAACTCAGATCCCATCATTCCACGGCCAGATAACATAGTATCCATAAGATGTATCGCACATCGTGTTACATTATTCGGACCTCAACCAACAACATTGCCCATTGAAGGCAGTCCGCACAAACTTAGCTTAAAAAATAATGCCAAGCCTATCAAGCCATCAACTTAAAAACCGGGTACTTTCTTCACACTTGCGCCCTCATTCACATCAAACGGCGTAACATCATCAACCCAATCACGACGCACAGCCAAATCAATGGGTAACTCTTCTTCTGCCTTCTGAAGCCTCGCTGCATAATGCTTAGCATGCTTAGAAGTCAGATTCAGCTCATGACGACGCTTAAGGTTAAGACATCGTACAGCAAGCACCAAAGCTTCGTCTTGATTTAAACGATTATAAAAATCGAGCCATTTACCCTCGGGTATATTCTTTAATATTGACCGAGAAGTCGACAACGCAACAAGAGGGTCATGTTCGAGCAAAGCAGCAGTACAAATCACATTTTGTGTTTGTATCGCACGGTCTAGTAATGGCAAAGACTCTGATTCATGCTTAAGTTGCACTGGCATATTTAAATCAAATGGCCTTGACTGCCTTGCTTGAAGCACCCAGACAAATGCATCTGTTGACTCACGCCTCATTAAAAAAGCCAATGTTTCACAGGTTACATGGTTTAGCTGGCCTTGATACTGTTCACTGCGATAGGTTGCATCATCCCCTGCAATTAATGCACGTAAAAATACACCATCTAGTGGTTGAAGAGGTTCTAATAATTGCTGACTCGAGGTTTCGGTCATGACCGTTTGTGTTGCTTGTGTAGCACCACTATTCGCCATCATCCAACTCAATACACTATACATAATCTACAGCCATAATTTCATATTCAACCAACCCTCCAGGGGTGTCCACCACAACCACATCATCAAGCTCTTTACCAATTAATGCGCGGCCAATCGGAGAAGTATACGAAATTTTATTGAGCTTAATATCCGCTTCATCTTCTCCTACAATTTGATAGGTAAGCTCGGTTTCATCTTGCAGATGAAGCACTGTCACTGTCGTTCCAAAAACGACTTTGCCTTGATTCGGAATATTTTTCACATCAATAATTTGAACACGTGATAATTTTGCTTCTAACTCTTGAATACGTCCTTCAGTAAAGCTTTGCTGTTCACGTGCTGCATGATATTCTGCATTTTCTTTTAAATCACCATGCGCACGCGCTGTCGCAATCGCTTCAATAATTTCTGGACGCACTTTTGTTTTTAAGCGTGTCAACTCATCGGTTAATACTGCCGCCCCAGTGGGCGTCATTGGATGCTTTTCCATCATGTTTACCTCGCTTGTAAATCTTGTAATCGTGTGACTGTTTCTCTGTCTTCATACTTCATTGCCAAAGAAGCCGCTTCAGCACCTGCAAGTGTTGTGGTGTAACTCACATTATGCTGTAGTGCACTTCGACGAATTTCAAACGAATCAGCAATTGCTTGTTTTCCTTCGGTTGTATTGACAATAAAATCAATCTCATCATTTTTAATGCAGTCCACCACATGCGGACGGCCCTCAGCTACTTTTAAAACACGGCGACAATCCAGACCCGCTGCTTGTAAAACAAGCGCTGTTCCCCGTGTTGCCAATAACTCAAACCCCAAAGCTATCAACTGCTTCGCAATTTCACCTACGCGTGTTTTATCCGCATCACGTACCGATAAAAAAGCCTTACGGCGCCGAACGATATTCGCACTCGCACCGAGTTGGGCCTTTGCAAATGCCTGACCAAAACGCCTCGCCACCCCCATGACTTCCCCTGTTGATTTCATTTCTGGGCCAAGAATCGAATCAACACCCGCAAATTTAATAAACGGAAAAACAGGAAGCTTCACAGCATAAAACGAAGGAGTCCTATCGTGCAAGGATAAACCTTGATCAACCAAACGCGTACCTACTTTACAACGCGCTGCAATCTTTGCCAAGAGCAAACCCGTTGCTTTTGAAACAAAAGGAACGGTTCTTGATGCACGTGGATTGACTTCTAACACATAAATATCGTCGCCTTGAATTGCAAATTGTGCATTAATCAAACCACAAACACCGAGCTCTAATGCCATTTTTTTCAGTTGATTCATAATATCATGCTGCACTACAACGCCAAGACTACACGGTGGTAAAGTACATGCAGAATCTCCTGAATGCACACCCGCTTGCTCAATGTGCTCCATCACACCACCAATAATAACCGTTTCACCATCACAAACCGCATCGACATCAACTTCCGTTGCATCATTTAAAAACTTATCGAGTAGCAACGGTGTGGTTCTTAAATTAATCTTGGTCTTATCTAAGTAATGCTTCAAATCTTCATCATGATATACAATTTCCATCGCACGACCACCTAATACATACGATGGACGCACTACTAAAGGATACCCAATGCTATTAGCTTGTTTAAAGACTTCTGATGCATTAGATGCCATTGCATTTGGAGGTTGCTGCAAACCTAGGCGCTCAACCAATTGCTGAAACTGCGCTCTATCTTCGGCTTTATCAATTGCATCAGGTGAAGTTCCCAAAATAGGTACACCTGCTGCTTCAAGCGCACGCGCTAAATTTAAGGGTGTTTGCCCCCCATAATGCACAATCACACCCATGGGCTTTTCGATTGCAACCACCGCAAGCACATCTTCAAGAGTAACCGGTTCAAAATAAAGCCTATCCGATACATCAAAATCAGTAGATACAGTTTCAGGATTACAATTCAGCATGATTGTTTGATACCCAGACTCACGCAATGCAAGCGCTGCATGTACGCAACAATAATCAAACTCTATACCTTGGCCAATACGATTCGGCCCGCCTCCTAGAATCATCACCTTACGTTCAGATTTTTCAGGACGTGCTTCACAATGCGATGCATAGCATGAATATAAATAGGCTGTTTCACTCGGAAATTCTGCAGCACAAGAATCAATCCGTCGATAAACAGGGGTTACCCCCAAAGCAAGCCTATGCTGACGAACTGTACCTTCATCAACGGCTAAACACCGGGCAAGATAAGCATCTGAAAAACCACGTCGCTTCAAACTACGCAAGTGTGTGGCATCAAGATCATCCAACGCACACCCTTGAATCGATTGCTCAGCTCTTACCAAATCTTCTAATTGCGCCAAAAACCAAGGATCGACTTTAGATGCTTGGTGAATCTCCTGCCCTGTTAAACCTTGCCTAAAGGCGTCGATCAGTGACCATAATCTATCGGGTGTTGGCTCTCTTAACTGGCCACGCAAGGATGTCATATCACCAGCTTTAACCAAGGGTTCAAGGCCTAAATGCCCCGTTTCTAAACTTCGAATGGCTTTTAAAAGAGCCGATTGGAAATTAGACCCAATAGCCATCACCTCACCCACAGACTTCATCTGAGTCGAAAGCCTATTCGATGTTTGTGGAAATTTATCAAAATTAAAGCGAGGAATCTTAACCACCACATAATCAAGCGTTGGCTCAAAAGAAGCAGGTGTAAATCCTCCTGTTATCTCGTTATCAAGTTCGTCTAGGGTATAACCCACAGCAAGACGAGCCGCAACTTTTGCAATGGGAAAGCCTGTTGCCTTTGATGCAAGCGCTGAACTTCGTGATACACGTGGATTCATCTCAACCACTAACAAGCGTCCATCAGCTGGATTAACCGCAAATTGAACGTTTGCTCCTCCAGTTTCAACACCTACCGCTCGTACCACTTTAAGTGTTGCATCTCGCATACGCTGATATTCTTTATCGGTCAGTGTTTGAGCAGGAGCAACGGTAATTGAATCTCCGGTATGTACCCCCATCGGGTCTAAATTTTCAATGGTGCAAACAATAATTCCTTGATCATTTTTGTCTCGCACCACCTCCATTTCAAACTCTTTCCAACCAATCACAGACTCATCTAAAAGCAATTCACGAGTCGGTGATAACGCAAGCCCTTGGGTACAGATTGCTTCAAATTCTTCACGATTATAGGCAATACCGCCACCTGAACCCCCCATTGTAAAAGAAGGTCTAATAATGGTTGGGAAACCCAATTGCGCTTGCACCGATAAAGCTTCTTCCAAACTATGCGCAATAGCAGAACGAGGCATTTCTAAACCAATTGAGGTCATCAATGCACGAAATTTTTCGCGGTCTTCTGCTTTATCAATCGCTTCTCGATTTGCACCAATTAGCTCAACACCATGTTGCTCTAGAATACCTTCACGCACTAAATCAAGCGTACAATTTAATGCGGTTTGTCCACCCATGGTTGGCAGTAAAGCATCGGGCTTTTCTTTTTCAATCACACGTGCAACTTCTTGCCAGCGTACAGGTTCAATGTACGTTGCATCAGCAAGTTCCGGATCAGTCATAATAGTCGCAGGATTCGAGTTAACTAAAATCACGCGATATCCTTCTTGTTTTAAAGCACAAACAGCTTGCGTCCCTGAATAATCAAATTCACACGCTTGACCAATCACAATAGGGCCTGCGCCTAAAATTAAAATAGACTGAATATCGGTTCTTTTCGGCATGAAATCTACACATTAACATGTAAGGTGGCTTATTTTATCGTGTTTTTTATAACTTGTCTTCAGAATGTAAAACTAAAGGCACCTGGAGGTTATGATGACTTTATAGGGTTTATGGTTTATATCGATAAAATAAAAAAACATACCCTAAGCATTATTATGTAACACAAAGAGGCGTTGATATAACAACGCCACCTGCGCGAATCAGCTTTTATTATGCTATATAAAAAGTATTTTAAGGCCGTTTCTATCGACTCACATCGACATCAACATTTCCATTAACCGCACCTCGTCTAACACCCCGCCTTGCAGGAGCCACTCGTCTTGCTGGAACAACCCGACCTGGCACTACATAACCAGCATCTGCTGCTGCATCATCACCATTGGTCCTACTACATTTTCCTTCGGCGCCAAAGCACTGACAAGTGCCTGTCTGATTTTGTGCTGTAATGCCATTACATCGAGCAGAAACACCACATGCGCAGGTATTACCTGCCCATTTATTACAATCAGCATCGCTACTACATGTCATTGCCTGCAAATAAAAAGAACAAAAAAAACAAAAACTTCCTACTAACCCATAAGCAACTTTAAACATACAAACTCCTTAATTAAAGTTTAATCTGTTGTTTGTATTCGTGTGTCTTTTGCATCTTCTCTTGGCGGTGCTACTCTACGAATACGGTTCGCACCACGAATCCTAATCGAGCTCGATGATGAGCTATTACAAACACCTTCTGCTCCAACACACCGACATTTCCCAGTTACCTTTTGCTGGGTCACACCATGGCACCTAGCATGAACACCACAAGCACAGTGCCCGGCCTCCCACCCATTACAATCGATGGTATGACTGCATGTTTTTGCATCAACACTTAAAGAAAAAAATAAAATAAAACTTGTGATTATCCAAAGGCTCTTTTTATGCATGAGATCTCCTTATCCACCCACTCATGATATTACTTTCGCTTTCAGTAACGCATTTAAAGTATATAACAAAATTTTTTATTTTTTCTGATATGATAAAGCTTTGTGTTAGCCCAAACATTTTTTACCCTAAGGAGTCGTCATGCTTCAAGAACTCACACAGCAATACAGCCACTCGATTCAAACGTTTTATTTGCTTATATTAATCGTCAATGCCTTATTACATATTCTCTTTGCAGGTGCAGTTGCGAAAGATGCTGGTCACCTTCAGAAAATAGGTGGACGTCCAGCCTTAGTATCTGCGCCAACATGGGCCTTTGCCACACTTTTAGGCGGTGTTATGGTTGCTGCTGTATATTGGTTTATTCATCACTCAACGTTGACACGCCCCACCACACCTAGCACCAATATTAAATAACATTTGACTCAGACGTGTTCATCTACCTTTGCACCCGAACTACTTGGTTCGCTTGATGCGGACCATCTGGTGGTTTTAAAAGTCAACTGAGCTGAATACCTTGCATAGAGCAAAATCTGTAGCAAAAGGACCGCTTCTATACGGGACTTATTGAGTCAGGCGTTAATCCCTCTTAATCCATACTCACCTGACCATCTTTAGACAACAACACTGCAATCGGTCTTGTTGTTGGAAAATGGGCAAATAAAATAATCATCATCACCGTAATTGGAACGGATAAGAACATCCCCATCACACCCCAAATAATTCCCCATAATCCAAGAGCAAATAAAATAACCAAAGGGCTTAAATTTAATGAGCGACCCAGATAACGCGGCTCAAGAATGTTGCCAATAATAAACTGCACAACCACAAGTCCTGACGTCATCAACACACACGGCATCCATGTTTGAAATTGTATTAATGCCAGTAACGCAGGAAAAAGCGTTGCAACAATTGCCCCAATATTGGGAATATAATTTAAGAAAAAAATTAAGAGTGCCCAAAACTCAGCAAAATCAAGCCCAATCCAACTCATAATTGCCCAGCTTGCTAAAGCGGTCAAAAGCCCCATGAGTGTTTTTAACCCCAAGTACGTTTGTGTATCACGAATGGTTCGTGCCATGAGTTGTTTGACAACTTTTCGTTTTTGAGTCGAAGGCACTAATAAAGCCAGTTTTTGGCTAAAAACCGCTTGCTCTACAAATAAAAAACTCACATACAACGCAATCAAAACCGTAGAGCCCGCAACAGATGTGAAACCACCATAAATATTCAATAATATTTTCTGAAAATTAAGCTCATCAATGAACTTATCGAGACTAGAAAGGAATTTAGACAATAATTGTTGATCAAACTGCCCCATTAAATGCTTAAAATTGGCTTGATAGCGCGCAGAAGCACTGATCACTTCATTCACATTATCACCAACGATATGCCCCAACCCCCACATAAATCCAATCACCACTAGAAAGGATAACAACATGCTGAATATCGACGGTAAATACTGACCCAACAAGGGTAGGCGCTGAATCGCATTATTGAGTGTATTTAATAGATTCCAAATAAAAAGCGCTATCACCCAAGGCAGTAAAAAACCACGACCGGCCATCAATAAATACCCAACCAAACAAACGCTGATCAAAATCGCAGTAAATGTAATCGACCGATTCATCAAACTTTTCCTAATCTGATATGAAGTACACCCCATCATGCCATAAAAAAAAAATCAAAACAGGCCTTGTCAAGACTGTTTTTTATTTAATTTCTAGATTAGAATGTTCCTCCGACATGTTTTTTATACATGCCAGAGTCAAATGTGGATAATCTTGAAACGCCTCTTAAAAAAAAACATTAAAGCGCTTGTTAAGAAACCGTAAACTTATTGAAAAATAAAGGATTTTTTATTTTTTATACGCTGCACCCCTTATCCACAAATTCTGTGGATAACATTGTGGGTAGACTCAAAATCTCATTGAAAACAAGCACATTATCTGAGTGTGTCAAGGTCTTCCACCATGACCTAATTTAAACGGTATTTATACAATCAAATCACGCAACCAATCACCATCACCATCTTCGTTTTTATACGATAAAACGACGACCTGTGTACCGACTGTCATAAATGATTCATTGAGCCATTTTGCAGCACTTGGAAGCACACGAATGCATCCATGACTTCTATTACCTCCTGAGAAACCATACCCCGCATGAATCGTGTATCCTCTAAAAAAATACATGCAGTAAGGCATTTTAGCGCCCCCTTCTGTTTCTATTGGAAACTCACTTGAACGACAATCCTCCCCTCGCTTCTTATAGACTTTAAAACTCCCAGTCACAGTACGACACGGCTCTCCCGTATCTTCACAGTAATCCGCACCACCCGAAGCTCGCCCTGTTATTACACGCTGCCCTTGTTCATCATAAGCAGCCCATGCAGGCACTTTGGGATCAAACACAAATAATTTATGGCCCGTTGGACGAATCGATAGCGGAAAATGACGTTGCCCACGTTTATCTTTCAAATAGTACAAAGTGTGATGCACATCGCCATGGTCATCCGTAATCACGGTTGATTCATCTTTTGCAACGCAAGCGGTGACCAGCACATTAAATACGACTAAAAACGCAAGCATCGACACTTTTTTCATGACAATTTATCCTTATATAGACTTACGAATGCAGCCTACGATATTTTATACGAGAGGGTTTATCTGCATCATCTCCTAATCGACGTTTACGATCAGCTTCATAGTCTTGATAATTGCCTTCAACAAAAACCACTTTTGAATCTCCTTCAAAAGCCAACAAATGCGTACAAATACGGTTCAAAAACCACCGATCATGTGACACCACAATTGCGCACCCAGGAAAATTCAATAAAGCATCTTCAAGTGCCCGCAATGTTTCAACATCCAAATCATTACTGGGCTCATCTAATAAGAGCACATTTGCTCCTCGCTTGAGTAACCTGGCTAAATGTACGCGGTTACGCTCCCCACCTGAAAGCTGCCCTACACGTTTTTGTTGATCCGCTCCCTTAAAGTTAAAACGTCCCACATAGGCACGAGATGGCATTTGAAAGGACCCGACTTGAATCATATCATGACCATCTGAAATCACTTCCCAGATGGTTTTACTATCATCCAAACTATCACGGGACTGATTGACATAAGCAAGCTTAACGGTGTCTCCGATACGAATCTCACCGGCATCTGGCGTTAACTCATCCGTTAACATCTTTAAAAAGGTTGATTTACCCGCACCATTAGCACCAACAATTCCTAGAATGCCACCTTTAGGCAATCTAAAATCTAAATTTTCAAATAATAGCCGATCACCAAAAGCTTTTGCGAGCTTATTGCCCTCAATCACCAAGTCCCCCAAACGCTCGCCAGGTGGAATATATAATTCATTGGTTTCTTGGCGTTTTTGGAATTCTCGCGATGTCATCTCTTCAACACGCGCAAGACGTGCTTTGTTTTTAGCATGCCGACCTTTCGGTGATGTTCTTGCCCACTCTAACTCTGCTTTTAAAGCCCGCTCGTGAGCTGCTTCTTGTTTTTGTTCTTGCTGAAGACGCGTTGTTTTTTGTTCAAGCCATGCGGTGTAATTGCCTTCATAAGGAATCCCTTCACCTCTATCCAGCTCCAAAATCCATTGTGCAGCATTGTCTAAAAAGTATCTATCATGAGTAATGGCGACTACAGTCCCTGTGAACTCTTCTAAATAGCGTTCAAGCCACGCAACACTTTCAGCATCTAAATGGTTCGTTGGCTCATCTAGGAGCAACATATCAGGATTCGATAAAAGCAGACGACACAGTGCAACACGCCGTTGTTCTCCTCCTGATAAAACGCCGACTTTCTCATCAAAATCAGGTAGGCGAAGTGCATCAGCTGCAATTTCTAATTGACGATCTAAATCCCAACCATGACCCAATTCAATCTTTTGTTGTAAATCACCTTGCTCTTCAAGCAATGCATTCATAGCATCATCGGTCATGGGCTCTGCAAACTGCATGCTAATTTCATCAAACCGTGTCAGCAAACCTTTCATTTCAGAAACAGCTTCTTCAACCACTTCTCGCACGGTCTGATTCGGATCCATTTGCGGTTCTTGCGGCAAATAACCAATGCTAATCCCTGGTTGTGGACGTGCTTCACCTTCAAACTGCTTATCAACACCAGCCATAATTCTCAGTAAAGTTGATTTTCCTGAGCCATTCAGACCTAAAACACCAATTTTTGCGCCCGGATAAAAACTCAGCGAAATATCTTTAAGAATAAACCGCTGGTTCTCTACCATTTTACTTACACGGTTCATGGTAAAAATATACTGTGCCATAAAAACTTACTCCACTAATTCCAATCTAAAATAACTTTACCCGACTGACCTGATACCATCGTTTGAAAAGCTTCCTGAAAATCATCAACAGGAAAGTGATGCGTAATCACAGGGGACAAATCAAGCCCACTCTGCAGCATTGTAATCATCTTATACCATGTGTCATACATTTCACGTCCATAAATACCTTTGATCACAAGTCCCTTAAAAATAACTTGGTTCCAATCAATCAGCGTTTCTCGCGGTGGAATGCCCAAAATTGCCATTTTTCCACCATGATTCATACTCTCGACCATGTCATTAAGCGCCCTTGGGTTTCCTGACATTTCAAACCCAACATCAAACCCTTCTGTCATACCTAACTCACTCATAACATCTTTTAAATGCCCTTGTGTGACATTGAGTGCGCAGGTTGCTCCCATTTTGCGAGCTAAATCTAAACGGTACTCATTGACATCGGTAATCACTACATAGCGTGCGCCTGCGTGTTTTGCTATCGCAACAGCCATCACACCAATAGGACCTGCCCCTGTAATTAAAACATCCTCACCGATTAACTTAAACGATAAAGCACAGTGTGATGCATTACCAAAAGGGTCTAATATCGCACCCTGATCACTTGTAATTTCATCAGGCAATACCAGAACATTCGCCGCTGGCAAAACCAAGTACTCAGCAAAACACCCCTGTTGATTCACACCAACGCCCAACGTACTACGACATAAGTGCTGACGACCGGCTCGGCAATTACGACATATACCACAGGTCACATGGCCTTCACCTGACACACGTTGTCCAACTTTTAAAGCCTTTACGGCTTGGCCTACTTCAACAATTTCACCAAAAAACTCATGCCCCACAACCATCGGAACAGGAATGGTTGCACGTGCCCAGTCATCCCATGAATAAATATGAATATCTGTGCCGCAAATCGCAGTTTTTTGAATTTTAATTAATACTTCATCAGCACCACATTTAGGAATAGGTACATCTTCCATCCAAATACCGGGTTCAGGTTTTGCTTTAACCAGTGCTTTCATGACCTCACTCCCCTTTTAAATTCAAATCACATTCAGCGCACGACCTACTTTGCCAAATGCTTGAAGTGCCATATCTAAATGTGTCTTTGTATGCGCTGCTGACATTTGGGTTCTTATACGTGCTTGTCCTTTGGGTACCACAGGAAACGAAAAACCCACCACATAAATGCCTTCATCTAATAAGCGCGCTGACATTTCACCAGCCAATACCGCATCACCAAGCATCACAGGAATAATGGCATGCTCACCAGGAACCAAAGTAAACCCAAGCTCAGTTAATCCTTTGCGAAAATAATCTGCATTGTCTTTGACTGTTTGACATAACGCGGGATTTTCAATGATTAAATCGAGCACTTTAGTCGACGTTTCAGCAATCATCGGTGCTAATGTATTAGAAAATAAGTAAGGTCTTGAACGCTGCCTTAACCAACTCACAATGGTCTTACTTGCTGTCGTATAACCACCAGACGCTCCTCCTAATGCTTTACCTAAGGTACCCGTAATAATGTCAACTCTGTCGGTTACCCCAAAATGCTCAGGTGTACCACGTCCCCGCTCACCGACAAATCCAACCGCATGAGAATCATCCACCATGACCATTGCATTGTATTTATCGGCTAAATCACAAATAGCCGGTAAATTGGCTAAAATACCATCCATTGAAAACACACCATCAGTCGCAATCAATTTAAACCGAGCATCACCTGCTGCTTTTAACTGCTCTTCAAGTGCTTGCATATCATTGTTGGCATAACGAAACCTTTTCGCTTTACACAACCGAACACCATCAATAATGCTCGCATGATTAAGCGCGTCACTAATAATGGCATCTTCAGGTCCAAGCAAGGTCTCAAACAAACCTGTATTTGCATCAAAACAAGAAGAATATAAAATCGTATCTTCTTTACCTAAAAAATCACTGATTTTTTGCTCTAAAACTTTATGAGGCGTTTGTGTACCACAAATAAAACGAACTGAAGCCATACCATAACCATATGCATCAAGCGCTGCTTTTCCTGATTCAATCAGTGCGGAGTGATTAGCAAGCCCTAAATAATTATTGGCGCAGAAATTAATTACCTCTTGCTCACCTAAATCAACCAAAGCTTGTTGCTGACCTTGAATTACATGCTCAGGCTTAAATAAACCTTCTTTTTTTAAACTTTCAAGTTCAGTATTTAAATAAGCTGCAAATGCTTCTGACATCAAAAACTCCCGAGTCCGTTGTTTAATCACGCATGGATAATAACAAACTGGGAACAAATCCACCATAAACATCAACAACCCTATCCTAACACACCAAATTCTTGTTAAAATCAGCTCAGAACTAAATAAATACTTAAGTACTCAATGTCATGAAGAATCAAACTGCACGCATCAACATGGTTAAACAACAACTTCGTACGGGCAACATTCTCGATGAACGTATACTCAAACTTTACGAGAAAATTCCAAGGCACGCCTTTGTTCCTGAACAACTCAAGCATGTTGCATACAGTGATTTACAACTACCACTCCCCAAAAATCAACGTATGATGACCCCACTTGAAGAAGCGACTATTTTACAAGCGCTCAACTTAGAGGGTCATGAACATGTGCTTGAAGTCGGAACAGGCAGTGGCTTTTTTACAGCCCTTTTAAGTCATAGTGCAGCACAAGTAACCAGTATTGATTGTTACCCTGAATTTACAAAAGAAGCTCATACTCGATTAAACATACATGGCAACGGCAATATTACATTATTAACCGGTGATGCATCACAAGGATGGCTAGACAAAGCCCCCTATGATGTGGTTGTCTATACAGGAGCGCTCTCAAAACTAAATAATATGCAACGGTTACAAGTGGTTCCTGGAGGAAAGTTATTTACCATCACAGGAAAGAAACCTGTGATGCGAGGTGAACTCCATACTTTAAGTCATGATGAAGTTTGGCAAACACACCTTCTATTAGAAACCGACCTGCCGTTATTAATCAATAACACTATGTCCGCTCAACATTTCGTTTTTTAGGACAGTACATGAAAAAATTGAAGCAGCTTTGGTGTGTCTTTTTTTTAAGCCTTGGCTTAGCGCCGCTGCTTCATGCTGCCGATTTGCTCGATATCTATATTCATGCGCTCGATAACGACCCTGAATTTAAAGCTGAATACTCAGCATTTATGTCAGAAACAGAAAACATTCCTATCGCGCGCTCACCATTATTGCCACAAATTAGGATGGACGGCTTCACTTCTGCGAACCGACAAAATGTAAATGCAGGTTCTTTTCTTGTGATTGATGAATCATACCGAACCTCTCAATTTCAGGTATCCGCATCTCAAGCTCTGTTTAACTACAAAGCCTGGGCACAAGTACAACAAGCGAAAGCATCAGTAAAAGCTGCACACGCACGTTTTAATGACAGAGCACAAGACCTCATTATCCGAACAGCAAGTGCTTACTTTAATGTCCTTTTAGCCTATGACACACTGCGTTTTGGTGTCGCAAAAAAGAATGCCAATAAACGACAACTCGACCAATCTACCCAACGTTTTAACGTAGGCCTTGATGCCATCACCTCTGTTTATGATGCACAAGCAGCCTATGACCAATCTGTTGCGCAAGTTATTGAAGCCAAAAATAATGTCATGATTCAAAGTGAAGAGCTACGTAAAATCACGAATCATACCTACGGCCGCCTCGCCGAACTTCGCGATCAAACCGTCCCTCTGTTCCGCCCAGAGCCTGATGACATTGACACTTGGGTGGCAACAGGTCTTAAACAAAATTATAAATTATTCGCTGCAAAATATCGTCTTGAAGCTGCACGTGAAAAAATTAAAGCGCAAGCTTCCGGAAACTGGCCTATTCTGCAATTACAAGCAACAGACGTGCACACAAGAAACGCAAGTCAAAGCACTGCTAACTTTTTTGTTCCTAAATCACAACGTATTTCATCCGGGGCTTTAACCGTTTCTTTCCCTGTTGTTCAAGGAGGCCTGGTTCTTTCAGAAACAAAACAAGCCCAATTTGATTATCAAACGGCAAGTCAAGAACTTGAAACCGTTTATCGCCGTGTTGTAACAGATAGTCGGACGTCTTTTTTTACGATTAACAATGGCATTGGTAAAGTAAAAGCCGATAAAAAAACTGTTTTCACACAAACAGAAGCGGTTGAAAGCACTGAAGCAGGCTTTTTTGTGGGTACACGTAATATGGTCGATGTCGTGAACGCCCAAGAAAACCTTTTTCAGGCACAAACAAGCCTTGCATCCGACCAATATGCTTTAATTGCTATTATTCTTAAATTAAAATATTTAGCAGGAACCTTAAACGTAACAGATCTTGAAGAAATTAACAGTTGGCTCGTGACGGATCGTATTGACAGTCAACCCCCCAAACTGAGTGAATCGCACGAGTAACGTGCTGAACACTTCTAAAGATGTAAATAACCATTATGCCCAATAATTCATCCGCAGTTGAAAAAAAAATAGCGCATTACACCGGTAAAGCGATTGCTGACTTTAACATGATTCAAGAAGGTGATCGTGTGATGGTTTGCCTCTCTGGTGGTAAAGATTCGTTTACTTTGCTCACCATACTCCACCAGTTACGAAAGCGTGCAAAAATAAACTTTGACCTCTTTTCATTTACCCTCGATCAAGCACAACCGGGATGGGATGATAGCCAACTTCGTCACTGGCTACATGAACGAAATATTCAGCACACTATTTTAACACGCGATACATATAGTATTGTTAAAGAAAAAATCCCCGAAGGAAAAACCTATTGTTCACTTTGCTCACGCCTAAGACGCGGTATTATCTATCGCTATGCAGAAGAACATGGGTTTAATAAAATTGCACTCGGCCACCATCGTGATGATCTGATTCGTACGCTTTTAATGTCTATTTTTTATAATGGTGATATTCGTTCAATGCCACCCAAACTCCTCAGTGATAATAAAAAGCACGTTGTGATTCGTCCCTTGTCTTACGTTCAAGAAAAAGATATTATTGACTATACTCGTGAGCAGGACTTCCCGATCATTCCATGCACTTTATGTGGCTCGCAAGAAAACTTAGCTCGAAAAAAAGTAGGACATTTAATTAATCAGCTGGCTGAAGAAAATCCTAAAGTTCCCAGTAATATACTACATGCCCTACAATCCATTAAACCCAGTCAACTCATGGACAAAACATTCTGGGACTTCAAAAATTTAGAGTCAGGTTTGATTACAGATGAGATCATGCATGAATAATACACTTACAATGTTTTCTCGTCATTTTCGTATCTATAGAAAAAGACAACTCAAATTTGACCTAATAGCAGCCTTAGTCGTTTTTTTTGTGGCAATACCACTTTGTCTCGGCATTGCACTCGCTTCTGGTGCGCCACTTTTATCGGGTATTTTAAGTGGTATTATTGGCGGCATTATCGTCGGTGCTTTAAGCAGCTCTCAGGTCAGTGTCAGTGGGCCTGCTGCAGGATTAGCTGCAGTTGTTATTACTGCCATTGCCCAACTAGGTGATTTTAATACCTTTCTGTTAGCTCTTTTTTTAGCAGGCATACTCCAAATTATTACAGGCACGTTGCGTGCTGGTTTTTTTGCAGAATATGTCCCCTCAAATGTCATTCAAGGCTTACTCAGTGCTGTTGGCATTTTATTGATTTTTAAACAACTCCCTCTTGCATTTACTTTAACATCAAGCCTTTCCGAACTTAAAATGCACTTACTTGATGCAACGGAAGGTTTTAGCTTCAAGCCCCTACGCGATGTTTCCTACCACATTAACAGTGGTGCTATGATCATCTCGACTCTCTCGCTTATTATGTTAGTTTACTTTGAAAGAACAAAATTAAAATGGGTAAAAGCCGTTCCAGGCACTATCATCGTGGTTGCATTTGGCATTATGCTCAACGAACTCTTCATTTTAATGCACTCGTATCTTGCACAAAATAGCCTTCAACTGGTTAACATCCCACAACATTCTAAGCTCACGGATTGGCTCGAACAACTTCATTTTCCTAAGTGGTCTGCCTGGTCGAATCCGAACGTTTATGTTTATGCCGGTATTCTTGCTATTGTTGCCTCACTTGAAAGTTTATTAAATATCAAGGCGGCTGAAAAACTCGACCGAAAGCATGCCCGCACATCTAAAGATCGAGAGTTAGTTGCGCAAGGGTTTGGTAATCTGGCAGCCGGGCTCATTGGGGGGCTTCCCGTCACATCCGTTATTGTTCGTACCTCGCTGAACATTCAAGCCGGCTCAAGAACAAAGGCAGCCACTATTTTTCATGGTCTTTATTTACTCATTGCCATTGTATCCATTCCTGCACTTCTCAATCGCATTCCACTGTGTTCACTGGCTGCAGTACTAATTTATACAGGCTATAAACTCTCAAGCCCTAAACTATTTAAAACCGTTTATGCACAGGGCCCCGATCGCTTTATTCCTTTTCTTGTCACACTCATTGGTATCGTCACCTTAAACTTATTAACCGGTATTATTATTGGTCTTTTAACGAGTTTATTTTTTATTTTAAAATCAAACAGCCAAGTGCGCTTAGATATTATCAAAGAATTTTATCCTAATGGGGTCACACAACGCCTTATTTTACCGCAGCAAACAACCTTTCTTAACAAAGCTTCTCTTATTGAAGAACTAGATGGTATTCCACAAAAATCACAGCTGATTATTGATGCGCGCTACTCGAAATATATCGATAAAGAAATCATTGAACTCATCTCAGAGTTTCAAACGGAGCAAGCCCCACGCAAAAATATATCTTTAAATCTTATCGGATTCAAAAAAGATTACACCATTCACGACCATATTAATTTTATTAATGTCACCACATATGACGTGCAAGCCTCGCTTTCTCCGCAACAGGTATTAAACATTTTGCATGAAGGTAACCAACGCTTTCTAGATGATACGCGTATTCATCGCAGCCTCACCATTGACATCAAACATACTGCAGCTACCCAGCATCCAGTTGCCGTTGTTTTAGGCTGTATTGACTCTCGGGTTCCTGTTGAAACCGTTTTTGACATGAGTTTTGGTGATTTATTTTGTATTCGTATTGCGGGCAATGTTATCAATAACGATGTGTTAGCTAGTATTGAGTATGCGTGTCATATAATTGGTGCAAAACTCATCGTTGTTCTTGGACATACGCGATGCGGTGCTATTGAAGCTGCTTGTCAAGACCAAGAACAAACAGGGCATGTCCCAGAATTGCTCGCTAAACTAGCTCCTGCTATTGAATCCGAAAATGCAACGCGTACTCAAAAACCGCAACACAATAAAGCCTACTTTCGTCATATCACCGAACTCAATGTTGCGAATACCTTATACCATATCTATCAACAAAGTTCGGTGCTCAAAGCACAACTTGATGCCCAATCTATTGGTATGGTGGGAGCCATTTACGATGTAAATACAGGAGAAGTCAACTTCAAAAATTTTAATAAGCGCGTCACTCAGTTACAACATGAACCACTTGATGGGCTCACAAAAAACTTGAACCATTTAACGCCTCCGAAAGATTAGGCGCTGTTGACAATAATAACTAAGTCGTCTTAGGTGAAGTGGTATCAGGCAAACCTTCCGCCTCTTCACCAGTACTCCCTATATCGGGTTGAGACTTACTTTCTTTTGCAAGATGCTCTTTCTCTTGTTTAATCATTTTTTTGAAGTTACCCACAACTTCGGCCTTACCTTGTTCTTGACCTCGACTCCATAATGACCAAACAGTACGCGCCGCTCCCCATGCAGTATAAGAAAGCACACTTACAGCACTCACCTGTGCAACTGTTCCAAGAATCCCTGTCAATGCCGAAACAGCCAGCGCACTCCCAAAAACAAACGCTCCAAAAGGTGGGAATGCAAACATTGCTGCAATCAATAATACAGCCGTTGCAGTCATTGCAAACGCTGCTAACTTTAAGCGAAAATGTTCATGACCTGGGAGTACTTTTTGCATCTCATTAATATGGTCAATCGCCCGCTCAGCTTCCTTCCCATGACCTGCTTTCAAAGCCTTAATAGCATCACTTGCATACTTTAAAGTTGCTGTCATATAAGCCAAATCTCTTGCACTCTTCTTTCCCGAGGCGCCAAAAGCTGCTTCACTCATTGACCGTCGCATTCTTTTGGCACGCTGATAAATACTTAAATCTTTTTCCTCAACATGCTCAGACTCATACTCATCTATTTTAAAATCACCAAACGCAGAGTTTAAAGCAATGCCTGCTTCTCTTACACTACTCGATAAACTCTGAGGATGTTCACTGAGACTTGTTAATAATTTCTCAAATGCTAAGCGTTCTCGAGCAAACTCATCCCGTGCCACTTTTTCAGGAACGCTCAAAAAATCAACATTTTCCACTAGATTGGATTTATTGGTTTCTGCGCTCTCTAAATAAAACTCTTTCTCTGCTTGTTCACCAAATGTTCTTTTCGCATTAAACCAGTTATTCGCTTTTGAGCGAATTTTCATTCCAGGCGAACCAGGAGACATATGACTGGCAATTTCTGCAGCATTAAACCCCCTTGCACGCATCTCTTGAATCCTTTTAACCTGCTTTTCAATGTGCTCAGCATTGGGAGCATTGCCTTCTCTTTGTTCAAATGTCGCAATCCATTGCTCAAGCGTTACCTCTTGAATCCCTTTCTCAACCACTGTCCCTGTTCTATCTTGCCCGCTTGCACAGTTCACACAACTTAAATAACCAGCCTGAATGGACGCTAACATTGCATCTACCGCAACTTTCAAACGTGTTGCTTTTTGACCTGCAGTCCATGCAAAATAAGCTTCCCCTTTACGTGCTTTAAATGCATCTCTTATCTTTAAACTTAAACGCGCGCAAAAAAACGCTGTCCCGTGATCATTAGTCGGCACATTCGACATTTCATGTTGATTCTCTTCATTATATTTAATCTCATGGCGCAAGCTGCTCAACATCTTATCTTGTCGCTCATGAATTGTATCGGTATTTAAAACCGTCAAATGAATGGCTTGTGCTGCATCATCTCCCATTAATACTAGCCCTGCTTGCTCAATTTGAGTCAAATTTTCCTGTGTGTGTTGATTAATCACAGATGTTGTCTCACCTTTACCCATGAACACAGGCACTCCCGCTCGCGCAAGCCAAGTTACTTTTGCCTCCTCTAAAGGTTGCATTGGACTCTCATTCATCTTACTGCGATATTGATTAACGGGCTCACCAAACTGAGGTACATCAAACTGTGTTGATGTTTTTACAATAAATGCATTTTTAACACCGACTAAATGTGTTTTTCGGGCTTGGGCTGATAACATTCTCTCATCATCAACTAAGCTATCAGCAAAGCAGGCATCAGCATGTTGTGTTGCAAGATTATTTCGCGTATGTGAGTTTTTTTCTCGCTTTAAAGGGTTTGCGATAACTTGTTTTAGTTTTTGAGCTTCTTCTCGTTGTACATCTGTTTTCACTGTTACAGGATACTGCTCTTCTCGCTGCAGTATCTGGCTCGACGCGTCATAGGTTAACGTGACAAGTGGCATTGCCGGATCAAGAACACTCGATAGTGTGCGGTAATGAAATAATAATCGCTCTGCTTGCTCTGCATCCAAACACCCTTCCGTTAAGTTTGCAGCGTGCAATTGTTTCATTAAAAAATCATTAAAATCTTTTTCGACCTCAAGCATCAACTCAAGTGTTATGCTGCCCTCGTCACTCAATGCATCAATGGATGCTTGTAACCCCTTTAAACCAGCATTCAACTCATTACGAATCTCTTTTCGTCGGCTAGTAGGAGCTACTTCCGAATTCACTTCATCCAGTGAAGGATTATCTGTTTGTGAAATCGCGTAATCAATAGCTCGAAGGCGTGATAAACAACGCATGAGCATATTATTTTTTTCAACAAACAGCGCATCATGACTTGGACGAGCACCTAACTCAAAAGCTTGGCTCGCATTACGAAACCATACATCCTTCCCTAGATGAACATCAAAATAACGACGAGACTCAATATTAAAAACTACATCATTTTGGGTGCGAAGCGCGTCCATCGTGTCACGATATGCATCTTGATAGACATCATCGCCTTTCTTTAAAACCGGCATAGCTCCTCCAATCTTATATATGTAGTATATATTAAAATCATATGGTTTTCATTTAACTCAAAAAAACCTCTCTATATAGATGAAATATGTAAGATCTGCTACGCTTTCTGATTACTTAAAAACACATCAAACTCAAGGACTTCGCATGCGTGCCTCTCCCTGGCTCATTTCAACCCTTAAAGAATCTCCACATGAAGCTGAAACTCCTTCTCATCAGCTCATGCTACGCGCAGGCTTTATTCGGCCACTCGCTTCAGGCCTTTATACATGGCTCCCCCTTGGCCTCAAAGTTCTACGCCACATTGAACAAGTTGTTCGTGAAGAACTCAATAAAACAGGGGCTCTTGAGCTGCTCATGCCTGCAGTTCAGCCTGCTGAACTCTGGCAAGAAACTGAGCGATGGGAAACTTTTGGTGGTCAATTATTGCGCATAACTGATAATAACAACCGTGAATACTGTTTTGGCCCAACACATGAAGAAGTCATTACAGATTTAATGCGTCAAGAACTACAATCTTATCGTCAACTACCGATTAACCTTTACCAAATTCAAACCAAATTTCGAGATGAAATCAGACCTCGATTTGGTGTGATGCGTGCCCGTGAATTTCTCATGAAAGATGCATATTCATTTCATTTGGATGCCCCCTGCCTTGAAAAAACCTATCAAACCATGCACGAAGCGTATTGCCGTATCTTTGATCGCCTAGGATTTAAATATCGTGCTGTTGAAGCAGACTCAGGTGCCATCGGTGGCGCTGTATCTCATGAGTTTCAAGTGTTAGCCGATTCAGGTGAAGACTGTATCGCATATAGCGATTCAGGCACTTATGCCGCCAATGTAGAACAAGCGACCAGCTTACATCCTAAACCTTCAACTCAACCGGCTCAAAAACCAATCGAACAGGTTGAAACACCCAATGCTAAAACCATTGCTGATTTAACCACATATCTTAAGATTAAGCCTGAAAACACCATTAAAACACTACTCGTTCAAGGCGAAGAATCACCTTTAGTTGCACTGGTGATTCGAGGTGATGATACCCTGAATGCAACACGTGCTGCAAAGCATGCTTTAGTACAATCACCGCTTGAATTAGCAGATGATGAACTGATACTTAAAACACTCAATGCCCCTATCGGTTTTGTTGGACCCGTTGGGCTTGATATTCCTATTTTAGTTGACCATCACGCACTTGCCATGGACAGTTTTGTGTGTGGCGCAAACCTTAAAGATACACACCTGATGCATGTCACATGGGGCCACGATGTTCAAACCTATGAAGCTTTTGACTTACGGGAGGTAAAAGCCGGTGATGAAAGTCCAGATGGCCAAGGGACGCTTCAACTTTGTCGTGGCATTGAAGTAGGACACATTTTTCAACTCGGCTCTAAATATGCTGAGCGCATGAAAGCAACTGTACTCAATGCTGAAGGTAAAGCCCAAACACTTTTAATGGGCTGCTATGGCTTGGGAATTTCTCGTATGGTTGCTGCAGCTATAGAACAGCACCATGATGAACGTGGCATTTGCTTGCCTCTGGCAATGGCGCCTTTTCAAGTGGGTATTATTCCTATTAATATGCACCGCTCAGAACGTGTAAAAGAAGCTGCAGAAGCACTTTATCAATCACTACAAGCCCAAGGTTTTGATGTGCTACTGGATGACCGAAAAGAGCGCCCAGGCGTCTTATTTGCCGATCACGACTTAATCGGTATTCCACACCGCCTGGTCATTGGTGAACGAGGCCTTGATGCCGGTACTATTGAGTATAAAGCGCGGTGTGACCAAGATGCAAAACAGATGCCGCTTGATGAAATACAAGATTTTTTATCGCGCCTAATTATCAAACCATAAAAGTGAGTTGTAAAAATAAAACAGCCACTTCAAGTTTGAGGTGGCTATTTATATCAATACTCTCTACACATCAAATCTTAACTACTCGAGGCTCTAACCGCTCGTCTTTAACGCTTAGATTGCTCTCTTTTATCAGTGGCCATTGTTCCTGTCTCTGCTAGGGGCTGTTGTACATAATTTTAATATCGATAATACTGCGGCTTATAAGGCCCATGGACAGGTAAATTAAGATATTCAGCTTGCTCAGAGGTAAGCTCTGTCAGTTTTGCACCAATTCTATCTAAATGCAGTCGTGCTACTTTTTCATCCAGTTTCTTAGGCAATGTATACACTTTGTTATCATAATTATCTGCATGCTGAAAAAGTTCAATCTGTGCCAAGACCTGATTTGTAAACGATGCCGACATCACAAAGCTTGGATGTCCCGTTGCACACCCTAAATTTACCAACCGCCCTTCAGCTAATACAGTCAAGCGTTTGCCATCAGTAAAAATCACTTGATCAACCTGTGGCTTAATATTATCCCAGGCATATTGTCGCAAACTTGCAATATCAATTTCAGAGTCAAAATGGCCAATATTACAAAGGATCGCCTGGTTTTTCATACGCAGCATGTGTGCATGTGTCACGACATGATAATTTCCCGTTGCTGTGACTAAAATATCAACTTCACTTGCAACATCGTCCAGCTGCACCACACGATACCCCTCCATTGCTGCTTGTAGTGCACAAATCGGGTCAATTTCAGCAATAAAAACCGTGGCTCCCTGGCCACGCAAAGCTTGTGCACAGCCTTTGCCTACATCACCATAGCCTAAAATTAAGGCTATTTTACCCGCAATCATCACATCTGTAGCACGCTTAATGCCATCCAAAAGCGATTCTCGACAACCATACAAATTATCAAATTTCGATTTAGTCACAGAATCATTGACATTCATAGCAGGCACCTTAAGTGTTTTATGCTCTGCCATTTCATATAAACGCGCAACGCCCGTTGTGGTTTCTTCTGAAAGGCCATAAATGCCTGATAATAATTCGGGGTACTCTGCATGCATTAAAGCGGTCAAATCACCGCCATCATCTAACAATAAATTAGGGACCCAGCCATCAGGGCCTTTAATTGTTTGATGAACACACCAAATATATTCCTCCTCTGTTTCGCCTTTCCAAGCAAACACAGGAATACCAGCTACCGCCATTGCTGCTGCGGCATGGTCTTGTGTTGAAAAAATATTACATGAAGACCATCGGACTTCGGCACCTAAAGCACACAAAGTCTCAATGAGAACAGCAGTTTGAATCGTCATGTGCAAGCAACCAACTATACGAGCACCTGCTAATGGTTTTGACTGAGCAAATTCAGTCCTAAGCGCCATAAGGCCTGGCATCTCAGTTTCAGCAATCGAAATTTCTTTACGCCCCCATTCAGCAAGGCTTAAATCAGCTACACGGTAATCCGTTACTCTCTCGCTTGTTTTCTGCATGCTTACTCTCCTTAGCAAACGCCTGCATATCTGTGCGTAACGCGTCAACTTTGTCTAAACGCTCCCAAGGAAACACATCACGTCCATAATGCCCAAGTGTCGCTGTCTGTCGATAAATTGGCCGTAATAAATCATGCTGCTCAATAATACCAGCAGGCGTTAAATCAAAATGAGTCTTGATTAATTCGAGTATTGCACCCGTTTCAATTTTTCCTGTACCAAATGTCTCAACATGAATGGATGTCGGTTCAACCACTCCAATTGCATAAGAAACCTGAATTTCGCACTTATCAGCAACACCCGCAGCCACTAAATTTTTAGCCACATAACGCGCTGCATATGCGCCTGAGCGGTCTACTTTAGAAGGATCTTTGCCTGAAAAACATCCGCCCCCATGGCGTGCCATACCGCCATAAGTATCTACAATAATTTTACGACCCGTTAGTCCACAATCACCCAGTGGCCCACCAATAACAAAACGTCCCGTCGGATTAATCAAAAACCGTGTATCCACTGTTATCCAGTGGCTTGGCAATACCGGACGTATAATCAATTCTTCTACTTTTGCTGTCAGTTCTGCTTGTGTAACTTCAGGCGCATGCTGTGTTGAAAAAACAATGGTATCAATCGCCACTGGTTTACCTTTTTGATAGCGCAATGTCAGCTGACATTTTGCATCAGGCCTTAACCAAGGTAACTCACCACTTTTTCGAAGCTCTGCTTGGCGTGCCATTAATAAATGTGAAAAAGCAATTGGAGCGGGCATCAATGAATCTGTTTCACTCGAGGCATACCCAAACATTAAGCCCTGATCGCCAGCACCCAAAATCGTTTTACCTGCCTGATCAACACCTTGAGCAATATCAGGTGATTGTTTTCCAATCGCTGAAAGCACGGCGCATGACTCCCAGTCAAATCCCATCGCCGAGCTGTTATAACCGATGTCTCGAATCACACCCCGTGTTAATTCTTCAATATCAACCCAAGCCGTTGTTGTGATTTCTCCTCCAACAACCACCATGCCTGTTTTAACAAACACCTCACATGCAACCCGCGCATGCTTATCTTGTATTAAAATGGCATCCAGTACTGCATCTGAAATTTGATCAGCTATTTTATCAGGATGACCTTCAGATACTGATTCAGAAGTAAAAACATTGCTAACATTCACAGATAAATACCTTTAAATTTATATTAAAATTAAATCATTAATCACGCATTAATTGGATAAACTGATCAAAAATACAAGCTGCATCATGTGGACCAGGCCCTGCCTCTGGATGTCCTTGAAAACCGAATGCAGGCCAATTCTCATGAATAATACCCTGCAAACTATCATCAAACAAGGAGCGGTGCGTTACATGTAAACATTCAGGTAAAGAGGTTTCATCGATGGCAAAACCATGATTTTGACTCGTAATTAAAACACGTTCTGGAGATTTAATTTGAAAAACAGGATGATTCACGCCATGATGCCCAAACTTCATTTTTATTGCACGAGCACCACACGCCAAGGCCAAAATTTGAAAACCAAGACAAATACCAAACAAAGGTACTTGATGTTTCAATAGCTGGCGTGTTGCCTCTACTGCATAATCACAAGCAGCAGGATCCCCTGGGCCATTCGATAACAATACACCGTCTGGATTCATCGCCATCACATCTTCAGCTGACGTTTGTGCTGGAACCAAGGTTAAATAGCAGCCTTTGTCATGTAAGCGACGTAAAATGCTCGATTTAACACCAAAATCATAAACCACGACATGTAAACGTTCAGGTTCTGAATCAAGCGCCCATTCGCCACGTCCTACATGCCAACGCTCGATGGTTTTTCGAGAAACCACACGCGCCAAATCCACTCCTGACAAACCTGGATACGCTTTTGCACGCTCAAGTGCATGTTCAACATTGTCAACATCCGTTGTAATACACGCTGAAATAGCACCTTTATCACGTAAATAATGTGTCAAAGCACGTGTATCAACACCCGCAATTGCAACAACATGATGTTTTTTTAAAAAATCAGGTAAACTCAGTTCAGACCTATAATTACTGGCAAGTGAAATCTCATTTTGAAGAATAAGACCTTCAGCCCAAACCCGTGAAGACTCCATATCTTCTTGGTTACACCCGGTGTTGCCCACATGTGCTGTTGTTAACATCACCAATTGATGAGCATATGACGCATCTGTCAAAATTTCTTGATATCCGGTCATTCCGGTATTAAATACAAGCTCGCCTGCTGAGCTCCCAGGCGCACCAACAGAAATACCCTCAAATTTTGAGCCATCTGCAAGAACAAGACATGCCGGTGCGTTTATCATTTAAAGTTTCATATCCTCAAAAAATTGTTTCACCCGGCCAAACCATGAATCTGATTTAGGAGAGTGTGCCTCTGGATTTTTATCTAGCGTCGCTTGAAACTGATTCAACAATTCTTTTTGTTCTCGCGACAATTTCACCGGCGTCTCAAGTACGACACGGCATAACAAATCACCTGAGCCATGTGAACGCACAGACTTAACGCCTTTTCCACGCAACCGAAACGACTTACCTGTTTGTGTTTCTGCAGGAATTTTAAGGGCTACACGACCATTTAGAGTAGGCACATCAATCGAGCCACCTAATGCTGCTGTCGTAAAAGCAATGGGCACTTCACAATGCAAGTCTTTCCCATCTCGCTCAAAAATAGCGTGTTTTTTAACTGAAACCTGTACATATAAATCACCCGTAGGTCCACCATGTAAACCGGCTTCACCTTCGTTACTCAAACGAACACGATCACCTTCATCGATTCCAGGTGGAATTTTCACCGTCAGCGTCTTACTATCACGTACGCGTCCATGGCCATGACAATCCGTACATGGGTCTGAAACCACTTGTCCCTCACCATGACAATGTGGGCATGTTTGCTGAATCGAGAAAAAGCCTTGCTGAATGCGAACTTGTCCAACCCCATTACATGTTTCACAACTGGTTGGCTTAGTTCCTTTTTTACCTCCAGAACCATCACAGCCCTTACACATAACATGGCGGGGTACTGTCACTTCAACTTCTTTTCCATGAGCAGCTTCTTCAAGCGTTAGTTGAACGCTCACTTGAAGATCGGCACCTCGTTCTGCGCGCGAAGTAGCTCCGCCACTACGAGGACCATGCCCACCGGTAAAAATATTTTCAAAAATGTCTTCAAACACATCACCAAAGCCACCAAAACCTCCAGCGCCCGGCCCTGCACCGCCTCCCATACCCTCAACACCTGCATGTCCAAATTGATCGTATGCAGCACGTTTTTCTTTATCGGATAATACGGCGTAAGCTTTTTGAATTTCTTTAAACTTTTCTTCCGACGCTTTATCATCCGGATTTCTATCCGGATGATGCTTCATCGCGAGTTTACGATACGCTTTTTTTATCTCTGCATCACTGGCGTCGCGTGCGACACCGAGAAGCTCATAATAATCTTGCTGTTGCATGAATTTGCTCTCTCGGTGTAAGACTTAAGCTTTATCGCCTTTACTATCATCATCACTGTCATTGACTTCTTCAAATTCAGCATCAACCACTGCTTCTTCAGAAGATGCATCTTCGGCTTTTGCTTCAGTCGCTGTATCAGCAGCACCCTCTGCCGCAGACTGCTTAGCATACAAACGCTCAGCCATTGAAGAAGAAGCCTTATTTAATACCTCGAGCTTTTCTTCTATTTCTGCTTTATCGCTGCCTTTCAATGCTTCTTTTAATGCTGATATTGCTTCTTCGATGCTTTGTTTCTCTGCATCTTCAATATCATCACCCAATTCACTCAATGATTTCTCAGCGCTATGAATCAGACTATCAGCTTGGTTACGAAGCTCGACCATTTCTTTGAATTTTTTATCATCATCCGCATGTGCTTCAGCATCTTTAACCATTGCATCGACTTCTTCATCACTTAAACCACTTGATGCTTTAATGACAATCGATTGTGCTTTGCCTGTTGCTTTATCTTTTGCAGAAACATTTAAAATACCATTGGCATCAATATCAAATGTCACTTCAATTTGAGGCACACCACGAGGAGCTGCTGGCAAATCAGCCAAATCAAAACGACCCAATGATTTATTAGCAGACGCTTGCTCACGCTCACCTTGTAATACATGGACTGTAACAGCTGTTTGATTGTTATCAGCCGTTGAAAACACTTGGTTTGCTTTAGTTGGAATTGTTGTGTTCTTATCGATTAATTTTGTCATCACGCCACCCATTGTCTCAATACCTAACGACAACGGCGTCACATCCAACAATAAAATATCTTTCACATCACCTGACAATACAGCGGCCTGAATAGAAGCACCTACTGCCACAGCTTCATCAGGGTTCACGTCACGGCGAGGCTCTTTTCCAAAGAACTCTTCTACCGTTTTTTGAACCAATGGCATACGAGTTTGACCACCAACCAAAATAATTTCATCAATTTGTGAAACAGTAAGCCCTGCATCTTTCAATGCGGTTTTGCAAGGAGCGACTGTACGAGTCACCAATGCTTCAACCAAAGATTCAAGCTTCGCACGTGTTAATTTAATATTTAAGTGTTTCGGTCCGCTTGCATCAGCCGTAATATAAGGCAAGTTCACATCTGTCTGTTGTGATGAAGAAAGCTCAATTTTAGCTTTCTCTGCTGCTTCTTTTAAGCGTTGTAATGCGAGTGGGTCACTATGCAAGTCAATTCCGGAATCTTTTTTAAATTCAGCGGCCAAATATTCAATCAGTGCCAAATCAAAATCTTCACCCCCTAAGAAAGTATCACCATTTGTAGCCAATACCTCAAATTGATGCTCACCATCAACTTCTGCAATTTCAATAATAGAGACATCAAAGGTACCACCCCCTAAGTCATATACAGCAACTGTAGAGTCACCACGTTTCTTGTCCATTCCATAAGCAAGTGCAGCCGCTGTTGGCTCATTAATAATCCGCTTCACTTCAAGCCCTGCAATACGACCCGCATCTTTAGTTGCTTGGCGTTGTGAATCATTGAAGTACGCAGGCACAGTAATCACAGCCTCTGTTACAGCTTGTCCTAAATATTCTTCAGCTGTTTTCTTCATTTTTTTCAGTACTTCTGCTGACACTTGTGGTGGCGCTTTATCTTCATTTTTTACTCGAACCCAAGCATCACCATTATCCGCTTTGACAATTTTGTAAGGCACCATTTTAATATCTTTCTGAACAATCTTGTCCGAAAACTGACGTCCAATTAAACGTTTAATCGCGAATAACGTATTATCAGGATTGGTTACCGCCTGACGTTTTGCTGCGGGTCCAACCAACACTTCATCATCTGTATAAGCAACAATCGAGGGTGTTGTGCGATGCCCTTCAGCATTCTCAATCACACGAGCTTCTTTCCCCTCCATCACAGCAACACAAGAGTTGGTGGTTCCTAAATCAATACCGATTATGTTTGACATATGCTTTATGCTCCAATTTCATCAATCTAAAAAATACCCCTATGCATTCACATATGAGGGAGAATTTTACTATTTCAAGGGACTAACTTGTTTTTTCTTTTGCCACAATCACACGTGCAGGACGAACAACGCGATCATTAAGTTTATATCCTTTTTGAAACACAGAAATAATTGTATTTGCTGGCGCTTCTGTTGTTTCTTGCATGGTCATTGCTTCATGCACTTCAGGATTAAAAACCTCTCCCATAGGATTCAGCTGCTCCAGATTTGCTTTTCCAAGCATATCCAAAAATAATTTCATGGTCAGTGCTAATCCTTCATGCATCGCTGCATCACCATGTTTCTCAGCTAATTGTTCTGCCTGCTCAAGACTATCTACGACAGGGAGTAGATTATTAATAAACTTTTCCAGGCCATATCGATGTGCTTGTGAAACATCTCGCTCTGAACGTCTACGCAAATTATCCATATCAGCAGTCAAGCGTGTTAACTTATCCCAATAGTCATGGACTTTTTGCTCGGCCTCTGTCAATTTTTCTTCTAGTGCTGCATAAGAGGGATGTTCTAATGCGTCAGTACCCTCACCACTTCCTTCTTCACCTTCACCCTCATCATCAATCACTTCACTTGCAGACATCTCAGCCTCAAGTGCCTCTGCATCTTCATGTTCTTTTTTAATTTTACCCCAATCTTTTTGCTCGCTCATATCAATCACCTTAATTCAATTGCTATATTCCAAGTTGCTTCTAAAACTGGGGGCATCTCATTAAAATTCAAGGGCATGTTGTTCATTTAGGCAATAACGTTGATAATACCCCCCTTACTTCTTAGTTTATTTTAAAAAAATGTCGACCCCCTGGACCACCACATCCTGGTTAAACTGCCCCAACCCTCAGGCGCCAGTCTACAAAGACAAACAACACCTAACGGCAGTTTTAGACAAGCTCGGTCAAAAAGAACCGTTGGTTTCTGTCGCTCCCATTTTACAACTCAAACGCACATTAGCACTTGCGGGTATGGGTCACGCTTTTATTCTCCAAGGTGGAGATTGTGCCGAATCATTTGAAGATTGTCGCCCTGCAGTCATCCGCGCACAAACCAGCTTAATGCATCAAATGATGCAAATCTTAATGCCTGCTCTTGGCAAGCCTATTATTCCTATTGGACGCATCGCAGGCCAATATGCAAAACCCCGCTCTTCTGAATATGAAACAAAAGGCGATATTACGCTACCGAGTTATCGTGGTGACTTAATTAATGCTTCCGCGTTTAATGCAAAAGCGCGTGAACCTAACCCAAACCGATTACTAAAGGGTTATGCGTCGGCAAAGCACACCCTTGGTTTTATTCAAAAAGCACAAAAAAATCATGCTTTTTATACCTCACATGAAGCACTACACCTGCACTATGAAGCAGCGCTCACCCACCGAGGCAAAAATGGACTATGGTATAATTTATCAACACATCTGCCTTGGGTGGGAGTTCGAACCACCCAGTTAGATGGTGCACATATTGAATTTTTAAGAGGTATAAACAACCCTATCGGCATCAAAATCGGGCCCAAAACAACACCTGATGCATTAGTTCAACTAATTCAAACCTTAAATCCCGAGCAAGAAGCTGGCCGTATTTTATTAATTACTCGCCTGGGCATAAAACACATCGCTCATGTTTTACCGCAACTCATCCAAACCACTCAAGCCCACAAAATGGCAGTGACCTGGTCATGCGACCCGATGCACGGCAACACTGAAATAACAGCAGAAGGTATTAAAACGCGACACACCGACAACATTTGGCAAGAACTCAAGCAAGCATTGATGATTCATCAAGCCCATCAAAGTCATTTAGGAGGCGTTCATCTTGAAATCACACCTGAACCAGTCACTGAGTGCTTAGGGGGCATCGGTGGGCCCACTGAGCATGACTTAAAAAAAGCCTACAAAAGCTTACTAGACCCCCGTTTAAATCAAGCCCAGTCCCTTGAGCTTGCAAGCAAACTCGGGCAATTTTACCTGAGATGATACGCAGGACTTAGCTCACGGACCGCCTGAATCATTGCTGCTAGATGCTCAGGGGGTACATCCGGCGTAATGCCGTGGCCTAAATTAAAGATATGACCAGAACCCGAGCCATAAGTCTCTAGCACACACGCAACCTCTGCACGAATACAATCAGGAGGTGTGAGCAAAACAGCTGGGTCTAAGTTACCTTGCAGTGCAACGCGCGCGCCCACCTCTGCACGCGCACGACCTAAATCACAGGTCCAATCAACACCTAAACCATCACAGTTTGTATCGGCCAATGTACTTAACCACTGCCCACCACCCTTGGTAAACAATATCACCGGCATATCAGGATAAAGCGCTTTAAGACGACTTGTAATTTGGCTTAAATAATCGGCAGAGCATGCCTTAAAATTCGGCGTTGTTAAGATGCCCCCCCAGCTATCAAACACCATGAGCGCATTGACACCTGCTTTAACTTGCTCACTCAAATAATCAACCACAGCATCAGTTAGTTTTTGAAGCAAGAGGTGCATCGACTGAGGGTTCTCATACATAAAGCGTAAAATATGCTTAAAGTCTCGGCTTCCACCGCCTTCTATCATATAGCATGCCAATGTCCATGGACTTCCTGAAAAGCCGATTAGCGGTAAATCTTTTGGCATTTCAGAGCGAATCAATGTCGCCGCCTCCATCACATAAGCCAACTCATCCGCAGCCTTAGGCACACGCAGAGCATCCACTTCCGATGTTTGGCGAATAGGACGTGCAAATCGTGGCCCCTCTCCTTCTTGGAACGACAAGCCAAGTCCCATCGCATCTGGAATGGTCAAAATATCAGAAAATAGAATTGCGGCATCCAGTTCAAAACGTCTTAAAGGTTGGAGTGTTACTTCACACGCAAGCTGTGGCGTCCTACAAAGTGTCATAAAGTCGCCTGCTGTTTTACGCACAGCAAGATATTCAGGCAAATAACGCCCCGCTTGCCGCATCACCCATACAGGTGTTCGTTCTACAGGTTCACGTTTTAGAGCACGTAAAAACAAAGCATTGGATAAGTCACGCATTTAAGAGCACCTCGGATGATTTACTTCTGTTCAAAGAGTCGCTATGTTACAGCAATTAAAACCAGAGATAAAAAAATATGGATTACTTACGTATCGAAGGCTTACGCATTGAAACACGTATTGGCGTGCATGCCTGGGAAAAAAAAATTGACCAAGTTTTGCTGATTGATATCGAGATTCCAAGCAACTTCAGCGAAACCAAAGACGAGCTGAACAATACCATCGACTATGATGCGCTCTGCCAACATGTCACGACGTTCGTCACATCAAATGCTTTTAACCTGATAGAATCAGTCGCACAACAAACCCTGCAATCCATCCAGGATACATTTAATGTTCAAGCGCTCACTCTCCGGGTCAGTAAGCCACATGCCATTAGCAATGCAAAGAATATCTGTATTGAAATAAATCAAACCTAGGGTGTTGCCTTTTTGACCTTTAAGATTTATTATGAGGCATAATATAATCACCCCTCGGAGATTTACAATGAAGATAACAGCCACTCAAGCACAAGATTTACTCACAAAATATCAAGACGACCTTAAGTTTTTACAAAATTTAGTGGACAGCAAAATAGCCCTCACACAATCAGACACACAGCAATTAACGCTTGATAAGCAGGTTGTCCCGAGCATTTTACTGGCATTGCAATCTATTGTTGATGAAAAAAACATACCTGAAGGTCACGCAAACACTAACCCAGAAAAAGCGCTCATATCTTACTGCTTTAAGGGCACTTCACCCGTACTAGAAACATTTATTGAAAAATATGCGATCGACCAGAGAGAGACTCGTACAAAAGCTGGAAGATTTATCAGAGAAAATCTTCTGAAACTACCCGCCGAACTCATTCCTCTTCTCCAAAGTATTAAAGCTGAACAAGAGCAGGAACAAGAGCAAGGAGCAAAAAAGCAATTTGGTTTAGTCCTGGCTGAAGTTAATAAAACAGGGGAAGCAAAAGACACCGCCGATGAGCCTGCGAGCGAGGTGGCTGATGAGGTTATTGAAAAAGCTGGCGACAGTAAGGCGGCTGAAGCAAAACCTGCTCCTAGCAATGCAGCGTTTTACCTCGAATGCCTTTCAGGGCTAGCTATGGTTGCTGGTGGAGCATTATGTGTCGCGGCAATGCTCACATTAAAACCTTTATTGCTTGCAGCAGGTATGCTTCTTGCAACTATCGGGACAGTGGGCTATCTCTCAACACATCGTTTCTTTGATAGCGCAGACAGCACCAAACCAACAAAACCTGTCGCACCAGAGTCTACTGTAATTGAAGAAACAGCTGACACTGCAGCAGCAACA
>JARGPP010000030.1 GCA_029210085.1 Legionellaceae bacterium
CGTACGACGTTTAATACCCGTGAGACGACGAAATTTTTCGTCTTCAAGTTCCTTTATCCCTTCATATTTCATTTTTTAGCTCCCTTGTTGAGAGCTTTTTACCAGTATTTTTACATAAACGCTAGTTTCCGAAGAGGTCTAGTTATGTTTAAGTGTATCGTCTATTTTATGGTAGGCGTCATAATCTAATTTAGCTTGTGCTCGTACTTGTGCTGCTTCAATATCTTTTAAATTTTGTTCAGCGGCAAACCATTGGTTCAAACTACTTCCAGCTTTCTTATCATCATGAGTTGTTTTCAGCTTAGCGAGCATTCCACTCATTTTATCTTCTAAGGAGGGTTTTGCTGGAGCAACCGGACTGCTATTTGTACTGTGGTCTGAACTACTTTCACTTGATGTGAGTCTTGCTTCATAGCGTTGCGTTTCTTTTGCAATAGTCTCAACAATACTTTTTAATGCGCTGACTCGAAATTTGGATTTTGTAACAAGTTCAGAATCTGTAGCGCTTCTAGTGAGCAAAATATCTGTAATTGGTAAACCGGGAGCTCTTGCAAGCTTTTTGTTTAGCATTCGAGTTGCGCTGGTTAGTGCCTTATCGACATATGCAGGAAGTACCTGTCTTGAGACGGGGTGTATAGACGTTACAAGAGAAGGATTTTCGCTTAATAGTTGTTCAAATAGGGTTGTATTAGAATTATCAATTGCATCAAATATAGTCATAACAAATATTCCTTCTTATCAAATTGGTAGCTAAAAAACAAAGTCGGGCATTGTATTGGCGTTTAGATTAAAAATCAATCAACATAATACTGTGGTCTGTTTTTAGTCAATGTATTTTTCTGCATCCAGGGCTGCCATACAGCCAAAACCTGCGGAAGTAACTGCTTGACGATAAATAGTGTCAGCTACATCGCCACAAGCAAAAACGCCAGGAATACTTATTTTTTAGTAACAGCCAGGTTTATATTGAAAGAGTAATAGATAAAATTAGTAGGAAGCTAGGAATTATTACTATTTCTTCTCCCTACGTACCAAAGTGAAAAGCAGGGAAAAGAAATAGCCTTAGGCCTTGAATGTTATAGTGTGGAGGTGACTGCCAAGCTGGGGTCTGAGTTAATGTCTTCTAATATTTCTTTTTGTTGTTGAAATTGACGAAAACGGTTATTAATTGTTTCTTGTACTTGTGCTGCTTCAATATCTTTTAAATTTTGTTCAGCGGCAAACCATTGGTTCAAACTACTTCCAGCTTTCTTATCATCATGAGTTGTTTTCAGCTTAGCGAGCATTCCACTCATTCTATCTTCTAAGGAGGGTTTTGCTGGAGCAACCGGACTGCTATTTGTACTGTGATCTGAACTACTTTCACTTGATGCGAGTCTTGCTTCATAGCGCTGTACTGTTAATAAGATGACTTTCTTAATGTCATTAAAACTTTGGATGTCTTCTTTTAGTGACTTAATTCGTTTAGCGTTAGGGGGATTCTTTTGTTCAGCTTTTTGAAGTTGTTTGGAGAAGCTTGTTAAGTTGGACTCAACCCACTCAAGTGGCGTGCGATTAAATCGGGTACTTCTAGATTCCACTATAGAAATATTTTCGGTTAATAATCGTTCAACTGCGGCTAAATCAGCGTCATCAATTGCATCAAATATAGTCATAACAAATGTTCCTTCTTATCAAATTGGTAGCTAAAAAACAAAGTCGGGCAGTGTATCAGTGTTTAGATCAAAAATCAACCAATATAATGCTGTGGTCTGTTTTTAGTCAAGATATTTTTCTGCATCCAGGGCTGCCATACAGCCAAAACCTGCGGAAGTAACTGCTTGACGATAAATAGTGTCAGCTACATCGCCACAAGCAAAAACGCCAGGAATACTTGTAGCCGTTGCCATACCTTCTAAACCGCTTTTAATTTGAATATAACCATCACGCATATCGAGCTGTTCTTTAAAAAGTGTTGTGTTGGGAGTGTGGCCAATTGCAATAAATACACCGTCGGTATCTAAAGTTTGTTCGGCATTGGTTTTAACATTTTCGACACGAATACTGGTTACTTTGCGATCATCGCCTAAGACTTCGGATAAGGTGTGATCCCAAAGAATGTTAATATTACCATTTTCAGCGCGTTCAAAGAGTTTGTCTTGTAGTATTTTTTCACTACGAAGCGCATCGCGACGATGAATCAAAGTAACCGATGCTGCTATATTTGATAAATAAAGCGCTTCTTCAACTGCAGTGTTACCACCACCAATTACACATACATTTTTATTACGATAGAAAAAACCATCACAGGTTGCACAGGCAGATACGCCACGCCCTTGATAGGCAGTTTCTGAGGGTAGGCCCAAGTACCGTGCAGACGCACCGGTTGCAATAATTAATGCATCACACGTATAGGTTTCACTGTCTCCTTTGAGGACAAAAGGAGTTTGCTTTAAATCTGCGTCTACAATCTGGTCAATAATGATATTTGTATTGAAACGCTCTGCATGACGTTTCATGCGGTCCATTAAATCAGGGCCTTGTAAGCCTTCAACGTCACCTGGCCAATTATCAACATCTGTTGTTGTGGTGAGCTGGCCACCTACTTCCATACCCGTAATCAGGGTAGGGTTAAGGTTTGCACGCGCAGCATAAACAGCAGCGGTATAACCTGCAGGGCCTGATCCAAGAATAATTAACCGATGATGTGTATTTGAAGTCATTTAAGCTGCCTTACTATTGATTTATTATGTTAATATCAGGAATGGTATGATAAATCATCGTGTTTTAAAATACTTATGACTAAACAACAAAAAAAATCAGAGCTCTCTTTTTCTTGGACAAAACGACTGTGCGAAGGCGGATTTATTCTTGTTTCAACCGTTGCATTGTTTATTTTCTTTGCTTTACTAACTTATCAGTCATCTGACCCCGGATGGTTTCATGCCACTCGACCCAATTTGATGGTACTGAATGCTGGTGGCCGGGTCGGGGCGTATGTCGCTGATTTGTTGTATGCCATTTTTGGATATGCGGCTTACGGATTACCACTTGCACTTGCGTATTTTGGATGGGTTATTTTACATGACCAGCGTACACTCGGAGAAATAAGCAAACCCATGTTAGCACTTCGTGCAGTGGGGATTGTCTTGCTGTTGGTAGGTGGGTGCGGACTGCTTGTTTTTTGTGTCGCGGGAAAAACAGCGTTACTTCATCAGCCAGGCGGCATGTTTGGCCAGGTAGTCGCCACGTTTTTTCATCAAATACTTAATTCAGAAGGGGCATTATTACTCTTATTAGCAACCTCATTAGTCGGCATAACTTGGCTAACAGGGTTATCTTGGGTGCATGTTACTGAAACAATTGGACAATTTGTTTTAAAGGCTGTTAGGGCCAGCATTGCTGTTTTGCGTGCGATGAGTCAAGCAATGCTCCGTGCGGGTGTTGTTGCTGCACGGGCGATTGCACGTATGAGTACGGCTGTCTCATGCTCTGTGTTTAAAGTGATTAAGTCCAGTTTTCGTATGATTGTTCTGAATACGCGTCACTTTTTAAAATGGCTTTTATCTCGGCAAAAATCGCGTGCAGCTCATGCTTTGAATTCAGAGTTGGCTCCTTCTGTGACAGGGCAAACAAAACCTGGGCTTGCATCGAAGAAAGAGAAGAAAGTGGCTGTAAAAGCGGCCCGTTTCCGTGTGTTGGCACCCAAAGCACCTGCGCAGCCCCCTGTTGCCCCCGCGCTTTCATCAACGCCGGCCGAAAAAAAATTGCCTGTTACAGGTATTTTACCCCCTCTTGATTTGCTCGCTAAAACGGCAGAAAATCAAGCACCAGTTGAGGGATACTCACATCAGGTACTCGAATCACTGTCACATGAGCTTGAGCAGCATCTACTTGATTTTGGGATTCAAGCTAGTGTGGTTGCTGCACATCCAGGCCCGGTGATTACACGGTTTGAGCTACAATTGGCAGCCGGTGTAAAAGTGAGCAAGCTTTCAACGCTTGCTAAAGATTTGGCCCGTTCTTTATCGGTGACCAGTGTGCGTGTGGTTGAAATTATTCCGGGAAAAACCGTGGTTGGTTTGGAGTTGCCCAATCCGCAACGAGCAATGGTTGTGTTATCAGAGGTTTTATCTTCTGAAATTTATCAGCAAGCATACTCACCGTTAACACTTGCGCTTGGTGTCGATATTGCAGGGCACCCGATGGTGGTTGATTTAGCTAAGATGCCCCACTTGTTAGTGGCGGGAACGACTGGCTCAGGTAAGTCTGTGGGTATTAATGCCATGATTTTGAGTTTGTTATTTAAGTCAACACCTGAACAAGTGCGCTTGATTTTAATTGATCCTAAAATGTTAGAGCTTTCTGTATATGATGGGATACCGCATTTATTGACACCGGTTGTGACCGATATGAAAGAAGCCGCGAGTTCATTGCGTTGGTGTGTGCAAGAAATGGAGCGTCGTTATCGCTTAATGGCAGCGCTTGGGGTACGTAATCTCGCTGGATTTAATACGAAAGTGATTGAGGCTGCTGAGCGAGGTGAGCCTCTTTTGGACCCATTGTGGAAATCAACAGATAGTATGGCTGATACACCACCTGAGTTAGATGTTTTGCCTTATGTGGTTGTGGTGATTGATGAGCTTGCTGACATGATGATGGTGGTTGGCAAAAAAGTAGAGCAGCTGATTGCGCGCATCGCACAAAAAGCGCGAGCGGCAGGCATTCATCTTATTTTAGCGACACAACGCCCTTCAGTAGATGTACTAACAGGGTTAATTAAGTCAAATATTCCGACACGTATTTCTTTTCAAGTTTCTTCTAAAATTGATTCACGTACTATTTTAGATCAACAAGGTGCTGAGCAATTATTAGGGCATGGCGATATGTTATTTCTTGCACCAGGAACAGGTGCACCACTTCGTGTACATGGGGCATTTGTCGATGATCAAGAGGTACATCGTGTGGCGGATGACTGGCGTGCTCGCGGAGAGCCTATTTATATTGATGAGATCACTGAAGATTTAGATGATATGCGTGATGCTCAGGGCGGGCGCTCGGTGGAAGATGCGGATCCATTATATGATGAGGCGGTTGCGTTTGTGATGCAAACAAGAAAGGCAAGTACTTCATCAGTACAGCGACGCTTTAAAATAGGGTATAACCGGGCTGCACGTCTGATTGATGAAATGGAGCGTGTGGGTATGGTTGGACCGCTTGAAGGTGGTGCACGTGATGTTTTAGTGACCTCCCGTACTGAGGAGTAATATTATGCAAGTCAAAAAAATATGCTGTTTGTTTTTTATTTTAGGCATAACAACGTGCGCTTGGGCTGAGACAGCCGGTGAGGTTTTGTGGGATAAAATGCGACATATTACATCGATGAAAGCGTCGTTCAAACAAAAAGTGTCTATCAAAAAACGCGTTTTATCTGAAAGCTCGGGAAGTATGGCGCTTGAGCGACCAGGGCATTTTAGATGGCAAACCAAAGAGCCGATGGAGCAATTGTTAATTGCAGATGGCAAAAAGTTTTGGACTTATGATATTGAGTTAGAACAAGTGACAGTAAGGCAGCAATCTGAAGTTACAGGTGCGGCTGCAGGATTATTTTTGGGCGATGATCGCACCCGCTTTTTTCATGATTTTGATGTGACAGAAACACATCAAAATAAGCGAGAAATTTTTGAATTGAGAGCTACTGCTAAACAGGCTAATATTCAACGTATGTCTCTTCAGTTTGACGCGGCAGAATTATTGAGTATGGAGTTGTATGATCAATTGGGGCAGCGAACATCCATTACTTTCAAGCATGTCCAAACAAATATGGCTTTGGCACCTCACCTATTTCGTTTCTCACCTCCAACAGGAGTTGACGTGGTGGAGCAATGAAAAAAAATAAAAAACAGTCCTTACTTCTGACTCGACTAAAGCGCTGGTTTAAGCGAACGTGGATTTTATTTGTAACATTAATGGTTCTTTTGGCGATATCGCTGACTGTTTTTCGTGCATTAACACCTTGGGCAGCACAGTATAAAGGTGCACTTGAATCTCGCTTATCTCGTTTGTTTGGTACATCTGTTTCCATTCAAGAGATGAAGACTAGTTGGTATTGGTTTGAGCCTGTATTGAAGCTAGATGGTGTACAAATTGCTGAGAAAAATGATGCGGTATTGGATGTTAAAGAGTTATTAGTAGGCATTGATTTAATGCGTTCTTTTTGGCATTGGCGAATTCAGCCAGGTGTATTATTTGTTGAAGATGCAATGCTTAACTTTAGAGAAGATGAAGCGCACTGGCAATTGGATGGTGTGGCATTAGATGCTGATGTGAAAACCGTACCTCAGGCTGAGTACAGCACTGTTTTGGAGTGGTTGTTGGCACATCAAAAAATTGTGATGAAACGGGTTGGTGTAACTTTACATTGGAAAGATGGGCGAGTCACTTCGGTTAAACCTTTGAGTGTTGTGGCGTCCAATCGTGACGGACATTATCGTGTCAAAGGGCATGCAAGTTTGTCGGGAGAAGAGAAAAGTATTTTTTCTTTATTGGCTGATTTGAATATGCCAAGTGGTTTTTCTTCCAATGTACATGGGCAAGTTTATTTGTCAGCTGAACGTGTTCATTTTGCTGAATGGCATACCTTTTTTTCCAAGCTTGGGTTTGAGGTCATAGAAGGGTTAGGGGAGTTTCAACTATGGCTCGATATTAGTAATGCACGTTTGACTTCGGCACAATCGGTGTTACGTGTTCGGGATATTTTATGGAAACAAGTCGATGATAAATCGCCCCGAAAAATTGACCGACTGAGTGCAAATATGGCCTGGGAAGAAACATCAGATGGCTGGAAGTGGACGGCTGATCATGTGCGATTCAAAGCCAATAAAACCACTTGGCCTGAGAATGCGTTAACACTGGCTTATCACTCAGATGATGCGCAATATAAATTATTTGTTAAAACACTTTTATTAGAACCCATGCGTTCATTGCTTAAAGGAGGACCTGCTACTTTAACCTCTTTGTTTGATATTAAACCCAAAGGCCAATTAAATAATTCACAATTTGGATTTCAAGCAGGAAAAATCAACTATATTTTATCTCGTTTTTCACACCTTTCTTGGGAGGCAAAAAATAATATTCCGGCAGTTACGCACCTTTCAGGTGCATTGTCCTGGGAGCCTAAAGAGGGACATCTCGAACTGGATGGTGAAGATGTAAGTTTAACTTTTAATCATAAACCACCCATTGAAGCGAACTTGTTAAACGCTTCTATGATGTGGAAGTCTCTGAGCCATGGATGGCGCATCAATCTAGATAGAGCAGTTGTAAAGCATGAGCATGGCTTATTTAGTGCCCGAGGAGTGTTAGATGGCTTTGCTTCTGATTCAATGGGGCACCTTCAAGGTAGTTTTTCGTTTGCAACACACGATGCAACATCGTGGATGCCCTATCTTCCTGAAAACGGTCTTAAACCTAAATTACGCGCATGGCTATTGAATGATGTAACTCGGATTGAACAGTTGTCTGGTCGAGTACATTTTGATGGACCACTTAAAGGCTTTCCGTTTGATGAAAAACCAGGTGATTTTTTGATAACAGGGTCGATGAGTGGTGTGGACTTACGTTTTAATCCTGACTGGCCATTAACAAAAGATATTGGAGCAACTTTTCGTTTAGATAAGCGCTTATTGACCGCTGCAATAGCTGAAGCGGACTTCCAGGGGATCGCAATGCGCGAGGCCCATTTAACAGTTCGTGATTTGGGGCTTAATCATGAAATATTGTCAGTTAAAGGCATAACGGATGCACCTTTAGAAGACATGCAGGCTTATATTAGAAATTCCCCTTTGCATACGAAACTCTCCAAATTAGATGCTTTGAATTTAAAAAAACCCGCTAATTTACAGCTGACAATTAACTTTCCTTTTTATCCTGGCAGCGATAAGTTGACAGTAGATGGGGTGGTCGATTTTCAAGAAAATGATTTGTTTTTGAAAGATGTGCCTCAAAAATTTTCGTTACATGATTTGTTAGGGCGGCTTAAATTTGATGAAAAAGGCGTTGTTGATAGCCATTTGTCAGCACGTTTATTTGATGAAAACATGAAGTTATGGGTTCGTTCTAATCGAGGAGATACACCTCATTTAGCGATTGATATGGATGGACACCTTTCTGCTTCAGGGCTTCGGGGTGCTGTTTCATTGCCGGCATTGTCATTAATACGAGGTCGCTTTCCCATTAAAAGTGAACTAAAAATTACGGATGAAGCCAATGACTTAGATCACGTACATGTTCGTTCTTCCTTACAAGGTTTAGCGGTGGATTTACCAGAGCCTTTTGGAAAAAAACGTGCAGATATTGTGCCACTTACGGTAGATACTTATTTTAATTTAGAGCGTGGCATGCGCTTGAAAATTAATTATAGCCAGCGCTTTAGTACAGACTTATGGTTTTCAGGTCGTCTATCAGCGCTTCAGTTGACACGTGGTGAAGTGATATTGGGTGATGGGCGAGCCGTATTGCGTGATAAGCCGGGGGCCTCTATTCAAGGTCATTTTAAGTCGTTTGACTGGGCGCCGTGGGGGCCTGTACTAGACAAACTGCAATTAGATCATGCACAAAAAACGAAAGATTATTTAGCTGGATTTCGGACGGTGTCACTGAGTTTTCAGGAGGCAGAAGTATTGAAGCAACATTATCAAAACATACAGCTTCATGCGCAACGTTTACCTGAAAACATATGGTCTGTTGCTATGAAGGAAGATGTCGTATCAGCTGATTTAAAATATGCACCACACCAAAATACGTTAAGTGGTTATTTGTCCGCATGGACAGTAAATTTACCGCACATGGATACGAATAGCGCAGATGAAACTGTCAAAACAGCATGGAAGCCACAACAAATTCCTAACCTGAATTTAAAAATAGGGTCGCTGCAGGTTGGTGAGGTTGATGCCGGTAAACTGACATTAAAAGGCACTCATTTAAGTGATGAAGTTTGGCGTCTTGATGCAGGAAAATTACAGTCAGAAGCGTATGAGTTAAGTGCAAAAGGTGAGTGGCAGACAGTGCCTAAGCAAGAAACAAAAATTGATGCACGATTGCAGATTCAGAATTTAGAACAAGCCTTGGAACATTGGCATGTATCTCCTGTGATAGAAGCACATGAAGGAGATATTCAGTTGCGAGGTGAATGGGATGGTGCGCCCAATGATTTTTCAGTCAAAGGCATTACAGGAAAAATGCTGATTATTTTCAAAGAAGGACGCATTCCTAATTTGAGCCCTGAAACTGAGAAAAAAATGGCGCTGGGTAAGTTGCTCAGTATTTTGAGTTTACAAACGATTCCGCGCCGATTAAAACTTGATTTTAGTGATTTGTCTAAGCCTGGGTATAGTTTTGACAAATTTGATGGTCATTTTGTTTTGGCGCATGGCATTATGGAAACCGAAGACAGTGCAATTGATGGTCCTGTTGCGCGTGCAACGATGAAAGGCTCTTTGAACTTGGATAAGCAGCTCTACGACTTGTCATTGCATATTTCGCCGCATGTTACAGCTAGCTTGCCGGTTGTTGCGACAATTGCAGGAGGGCCTGTTGCCGGTCTTGCAACATGGGTTGCGAGCAAGCTGATTAATCAGAGTATGGAAAAAATCAGTGGATATACTTATGATGTTTCGGGGCCATGGCATGAACCTGTTGTACAACAAGTTCATATTTATAAAAAACAGCCGATAACGAATCACTGATAACTATTTTTTATGGCTTATGTGTTATTATTTAAAGCACTTTTATTCTGTTTAAGCTTGTTGTACGTTGTATGGAAAAAAATAGTTTAGGTGAAACACTTGTTCTGTCAATTGATTTTGATGCATGTACTGATACAGAAAACACACGTAAGCAATTACTCAATCGCATTGTAAACTTTATATCTGAGTATCCCCAGTATAAGCAGCTGATTGTTTGTATTGGCTCAGCACGTCAGTCTATTTGGCTCGATTTCTTCAATGCGACACAAAAGCGTCAAGAGCGCTATCAAAGTTGTTGCATTTTAGGCGTTCGCTTTATTGATGAATTACAAACTGCTTTGGGTCAGGATATTACGGTTTCATTTGAGCCTATTTTAACGTCTGATGTTTATAGTGAACTGCCTTTAGGAACCACTTTTTCGTTCATGAAGACAACTCGTTATCAGACTTACCACGTTGAAAAAGAAGCTGTTCATATAGAGGCGATGAACACCCAAAATATGCCAGTTGAGATGTTTAATTGGAATGGGAAGCGGTTTAATGCTTCAAAAGCACGATTAACTGAACTCAGTTCGCATGATATTTTTAAAAGAGATATTTGCTATATGCAAATGCACCAAGTAGCAAGGCGTCTCGGTCCTTCAACGCGCTTTTCGTTTATATTGATAGATGATAAGGGCGATATATTAGCAAAGTTAAAATCATTCTTTTCACAAAATAAAAGTTTAATACCAACAACCTGTATGTTTAAGTGCACACAACATGCGCCATATCGGAATCAAGATTTCAGACATATTCATTTTTCGGGTATATCCTGGATGCAGGGAGCGGGTGAGCATAATGTAGCATTTGAAAAGACCATGCAAGCATTAAGAGCATCAGCACTACAAACCACATTATCGCCCCTGCCTTATGAGCAAAAATATGCTTTATATTTATCGCAATTTGCTGATAAATGTTGGGCAGCAGATAAGGCTTCTGAGCTTGATGTCGATGATTTAGGTTATAAAGCAGATATTGAGTGTGGAAAAGTGAACGACAATACATCAGTTGTATCGCCCCAAGCTGGGGGGCTGGAGTTTACAATGCAGGTGATGCGATATGCAGCACCACCGGTTGGCATATGCATTGCATTGGGATTTTGTTTGTTTGGAGAAACTCGCTTTCAACGTCAGGTGGGTGCTGCAAGTGGCGTTCTCATTGCATCGCCTTGGCTTGCACATCACTTTTTTGCTTCTCATAAAAAGACAGAAGTTTCAGAAAGTTTCTCATACGATAATACCTTGTAACTCGTGTTATATTTTAAGATATTATCTATACTATGTATCCGTGCTTATTTAGAATAACTTAGGCTATTTAGAAAGGAAAATATATGCACCTGCATGTGCTTGGAGTTGGTGGAACATTTATGAGTGCACTGGCACTTTTTGCGCGTAAGCTTGGCTTTAAAGTGACAGGCAGTGATGCCAATTGTTATCCCCCCGTCAGTGATTTATTAGCCGCAGAAGGGGTTACTTGGACCGAGGGCTATACCGATACAATAGATGCTTTAGCTGCTGATTGCGTTGTGGTTGGTAATGCCATTATGCGTGGTATGCCGGTGATAGAAGCGGTATTGGATGCCCGTAGGCCTTATATTTCGGGGCCCCAATGGTTGGCTGAAAATGTATTGTCGCGTTACCGAGTGCTTGCTGTTGCGGGAACGCATGGTAAAACGACAACGACTTCGATGTTAACTTTTATTCTTGAACAAGCAGGCCTTTCACCGAGTTTTTTAATCGGAGGTGTTGCAAGTTACTTTGAAACCAACGCTCGTTTAAGTGAGGGTGAATGGTTTGTAATAGAAGCCGATGAATATGATAGTGCGTTTTTTGATAAACGCCCAAAGTTTATGCATTATCACCCTGAGTGCGCCATTTTTAATAATTTAGAATTTGATCACGCTGACATTTACGCCGATTTAGCAGCCATTCAGCAGCAAGTACATTACTTTTTAAAAACAATACCGCCTAAAGGTGAATTGCTTTATCCGCGTGATGATGTGGCATTAAAAGAAGTCATGGATAAAGGGGTGTTTAGTCATGCCTCAAGCATGGCAATCACAGGTGATGCTGTGTGGCGCATTCAATTGCTAGATGACGTTGGCTCACATTTTCAGATATTACATCAAAACGAGGTGGTTGCTGAAATCAATTGGGATTTGATAGGGCAATTTAATGCTGAAAATGCACTGGCTGCTTTTGCTGCGAGTATGTATGCAGGTGTTGAGCCCGAAGTTGCAGCGCGTGCACTCGAGCACTTTATACCCGTAAAACGCAGACTTGAGGTGCGTATGGATGCGTACGGTATTAAACTTTATGATGATTTTGCACATCACCCGACAGCAATAGAGAAAACCATCCAAGCGTTAAAGCAGCAAGGTAAGTATCAACGCGTACTGGTTGTGTTAGAGCTTGCATCACATAGTATGCGAATGGGGGTTCATGGAGAGCGTATTGAGCACGCGCTTGCCGGTGCAGATGGTGTTTATATTTTAACAGAAAAGGCTTCAGGTAGCTGGCCTGAGTCATGGGCAACCTCAGATATGAAAGAGCCTTTGGTTAACGCTGTTAGTGCAGTAGCAAAGGCAGGGGATGCTATTGTTGTGATGAGCAATCGGAGCTTAGAAGCTGTTCATCAAGGATTGATAACAGCATTTGACGCACGATTTAGCAGCTAAATATTGTTGAGCATTTGGATAAACACGCTATCAAGAAGGTGGTGATGAGCTCTTTTTGTTTTTTTGCTTATACCCATAGAGCAATCCTGCCGGCATCATCATAAGTAAAATGCCGGCTGCAAAAATTAGACGAAATCGGCCAGATCCGCCTATATTTAAGCTTTCTTCAGGCGGAAAAAAACCAACAATTAAGCTGATGATGCAGCCAAATAATCCAAGAACACAAGTGGTGTAATATCCTGGTTTTCCACCAGGCACTGAGAAGTGGCGTGGAAGGTGTTGATATTTATGTTTAAGCTGGATGGCCGCAATGAATAGAAAAACATACATCACAAGATAGAGCTCAGTACTTAATGCTGTAAACAACCAATAGATAGAATTAATCGAAGGCAATAAGAAAAAACCACCACAAAGAATGGTTACAAGACTTGCTTGAAGCAATAAAATGCGTGAGGCAATGCCGTGTTGATTGAGGCGATAGAGCCAAGGGGGCAAGAAGCCTTGGTCTGCTGCAAGTAATAAGCCTTTTGCCGGTGAAATAATCCAATTCACCATGCCTCCTAAACTGCCGAGGAGGAGCATAATGACGATAATGGGCATCATTTTTGTAAGATGGTAGACTTCGAATAAGTTAGTGAATGCTTGCATGACGCCTTGTACTAGGCCTATTTTTTCTTGTGGGAGTACAAAAGCAATTGCAAGTGAACCCAAAATCATAGTGCTTAAAATAAAAAGGACGGAAAAAAACATCGCCCGAGGGAAGTTCTTCTGCGGATTTTTAATGTTTCTTACATGAACGGCTGCAAGCTCCATGCCTAGAAATGAGGTTACGATGGCAGTGAGCGAACTCCAAGCTTGGGGTTCTCCCCAGTGTGGAATAAGGTGATGAGGGCTTAAATCAATAGCGAGCGGGTGGCCTTGAATGAGCCAGACCACAGCCAGGGCCATGATAATTCCCATGGGGATAAACATCCCAAAAATAGTACAAAAACTAGCAAATGCGGCAGACGCCTTCAGGCCTTTTAAGCCTAAAAGGGTTAAAGACCAAAAAACAATAAGAATGACAGAGATAAGGTACACTTTGTTTTGTGCAAGTGCGGGATTAATTAAATAGGCAAGTGTGCCGGCAATAAAAGAGAGCATTGTGGGATACCAAACCAGAGTATTAATCCACTGAAGCCAGATGGTTACAAATGCCATGGTTTCACCAAAGGCATGCTTGACCCAGCTGTATACGCCACCTTCCTCCTCTGACCAAGTGGAGGCAAGTTCTGCTGAAATAAGGGCTATCGGAATTAAAAAGATGAGCGCCCCAAATAGAAAAAAGAAAATGAGGGTTGAGCCAAAAAGAGCAGTTGCTGGCAGATTACGAATGCTATCAATGGCACCTGTGATAAGCAGTACTAAAGCAAACGTTGATATTTTTTCACTAGACCAGGCTTTCACGAGATAATCTACTTATTGTGTTAAAAAGCTGTCCATTATAACGGAAATTGCTTGGATAAAGGAAGAGGCGCTTTCTTTCGGCTGAGATTTTGATAAACTGAAGTAGAGTGCCGTTTTTAATAACATGGAGAAGGCAATGAAACGTTTGGCTATGATGGCTGTTACAGGGGTTATGGTATTTGCATTGAGTGCATGTGGTGATGATGCACCACCTATGCCTGATACAAATGCGGAAGATATGCAAATGCAACAAGGCGCAGCGCCTGGGGCAGCGCCCGCAGAAGCGATGCCAGCAGGAGGAGCAATGGGTAAAGCGGCACCCACTGATGAGCAAGTCACAGGTGCAACTGCCCAAGAATAATGATTGTTGCTGCTGCTTGAGGTTGTTTGATTTTAAGCAGCAGCATGATGATTGTTTTGCATAAGAAAACGATATGCTGCAGTAATGTGAGGAACCTGCTCTTGGCTGTTGATGCAGTTGTAACTTGGGTTGATGGAGCTGATAAAGCGCATGCAGAAAAACGTTTAACTCATTTAAAAGCAATGCGAACCAGCGGTTTTAATGCAGATGCAGCGTTATCGACGCGCTTTACATCTGTTGGTGAAATTAATTTTTGTCTAAGCTCCTTATTGAAATTTGCTCCGTGGCTTCGAACAATTTATATTGTAACGGATGGACAAACGCCGCCTATTTTAAAAGTCTGGGAAAACAGTGCTTACGCCAGTCGTTTTCAACTCATTGATCATCAAGATATTTTTCGCGGCTTTGAGCAGTACTTACCTACGTTTAATAGCTTAAGTATCGAGTCTATGCTTTGGCGTATTCCAGGATTATCAGAGCAATTTATTTATTTAAATGACGACTGTGCTTTGTTGCGTTCTCTGAGCGTTGAGGATTTTTTTCAAAAAGGGAAGCCAGTGTTGCGAGGGCATTGGAAAACACAAAAATCCCATCAATGGCTTGCTGTTTGTAAGCGTTTTTTAGGAGGGCAGGAAGCAACCGCAATAGGACATCGTCGCTATCAAGAGGTGGGCGCCAACATGGCAGGGTTTCATAAAAAATTTATACATTTACCACATGTTCCTTTTCCATTGCTCAAACAAACTTTTATTGATTTTTTTAAAAGCAATCCTGATTTTTTGTTTAAAAATATACAGCACTCATTTCGTCATCCAGAACAGTTTTGGAGCATTTCATTGGCATATCATTTAGGCTTTAAACAGGGAGCAGTCGTACTTGATAATCGTTTGCATGAAGTGAGCGTAAATCCAGCACATCATGCATGGCATAAAATTGAAGTTAAACTGAGGCAAGCTTCGAAAGATTCAAATACAGTATTTGCTTGTATACAAAGCTTGGATGAAGCAACCCCTGCGGTACAAGCTAAAATTATTGCTTGGTTGAATCTACATATTTCATTAGATATTGAACAGGGGTGAATCATGACCATTGCAATATTATCGACTGGAGACGAGTTGACGCATGGAGATACATTAAATACGACCAGCCAAGTTTTGGCGAATGCTTTGAGTTTAGCTGGTTTTCCGATGGGTATGCATCTGATATGTGGTGATAAAGAGCAAGAGTTACTGGATGCGATCACGTTCTTAGCAGCTCACCATGAAACAGTGATTATTACTGGCGGGTTAGGACCTACATCAGATGATAGAACGCGCTTCGCTCTGGCTAAGTATATCGATAAACCACTGATATTGTACACGAATGCTTTGGCGCATATAAAACAGCGGCTTGATTCGGTTCATTTAACGCTGGATGCAGAACAGGAAGTTCAGGCATTATTTCCTGAAGGTGCTCAGCTGTTTAATAATCCGAACGGAACGGCGATGGGGTGTGCTTATAAGCAAGATAATACAGTGTTTGTGTTATTGCCAGGGCCTCCTAAAGAATGTTTGCCGATGTTTGATAAACAGGCATTTTTCTATTTAAAGCAAACACTGATACCTAGCGATAAAGTCTGCTTAAAATGGCGTTTGTTTGGTGTTCCAGAAGGAGCAGCGGCTAAAAAACTAGAAGCTGCTTTGGCAAATATGCCGTGTCAGCTTGGGTATCGGCTCGATCGTACGGCAACGCCCAGTTATCTTGAGTTTAAAGTGCGCTGTGATAAAGCGCTTGTAGAGCAGGTACAAACGGTGATTGAACCATTGGTAAGCGCGTACGTTTATCCCTAATCTTATGGTGATTAAAAATAATAGAGGTATATTTAAATGCCTGATACTTTAGACGATGTAGAAAAGCGCCTTACATTGGCTTGGGAAAATTATGCTTGCGAGTCAATTCGGCAATGGGTCGAAATAAAGTACCCAACTCAAACTAAGCTAAATTTAGAGCAAAAAAAGGTGCTTCAGCAACAAATAGAGCAACATTTTTATGAGCAGTACCATCATCAAATAACAGAATCTAACTGGCATGAGATTAAATCAGTTATTGTGGATTCAGTATCTAAACCGTACTGGGCTGAAACTGGCGCAAAAAACAAGAAAATGAAAGGTAAAAGTCTATCTGTGTTACAAGAAGAAATTAAAACACTCGAGGCTGAATTATTACGATTAAAACCTAAACTAGAGCAGTTAACACCTGCTTTATCTAAAAAGCAGCAGGAGCACTTAGGCATGCTCATTGAAAAGCTTCAGGTGCTTAAAGCTTCTGAACCGCTTGCTGGAGAAGGTGTGTTGCATGTGATGATGAGAGGGTTGGTCGGGCGGTTGGAAGTTTATGCTGATGCATTTTTACAGCATAAATTGCAGTATCAGGTCTTTAAAGCGTTAGTAGAGGCGTGCTTGGATGACAAAAATATAGAGATACTCAAGCGTCCAAATGCAGGGTTGCATCATTTATATAATGCGGTGGTTTTTGTATTTCGTTCTATATTTCGGCTGTTTGATTTGGGCTGGACTGTAGGGCAGAAAACCATGGCTGAAACGCATACGCCCTTTGCACAGTCACTTGTAGGACGAAAGCACTTTTTTGAATATGCTGAAAATTCTGTAAGTCAGCAGTTGATGCACTTGGCTAAAGAGTTAGAGCATAGTTTGCAAGCCCTCGATCACTTGATACCAGTACATAATGAATTAGAGTTAACTCATGAACACAGTCTGATTGATTGAATCATGTCTGATGAACTGCCCTGATTGGCACTGGGCAGTTAAATCACTCGATGTTTTTTGTTGATCACTGGCTCTTATTGTTCTTTCATGGCGTTAATATGTTCCATGAGTGCATGGCATAAAGGCTCGGTACCACTTCGCGTAAGTGCTGAAAGGGTAAAGTAAGGGCCATTCCAATTAAAGCCTTTTAAGAAGCTCTGAATGGCTTCTTCGCGTGATTTATCGTCAGGAAAAGCGTCGATTTTGTTGAGTACTAGCCAACGAGGCTTATTCAGTAACTCAGCATCATAATTTTCAAGTTCGCCTAAAATAGTTTTAGCGGCCTCAATGGGGCAGTAATCTTCACGAGGAGAAATGTCCACAAGGTGTAATAATACAGACGTGCGAGCTAGATGCTTTAAGAAGCGATGACCAAGACCTGCTCCCGTTGATGCGCCCTCAATGAGCCCTGGAATGTCGGCCATGACAAAACTTTGATGATTGGAAACACTCACAACACCGAGAGAGGGATGAAGTGTTGTAAAAGGGTAGTCTGCAATCTTGGGCTTAGCACTAGAAACAGCTTTCAATAAAGTTGATTTTCCGGCATTAGGAAGGCCAAGTAACCCAACATCAGCGAGCACACGAAGTTCTAGCCTAAGTGTGCGAACTTCACCTGGGGTGCCTTTACTGGTTTGGCGGGGCGCCCGATTAGTACTGCTTTTATAGCGCGTATTACCCAAGCCATGAAAGCCTCCTTGAGCAACAAGGAGTTGCGCCCCATCGGATTGAATATCCCCGAGACACTCATGAGTGTCTGCATCATAGACCACTGTGCCGATAGGAACATCAATGGTGAGATCATCCCCGGCTTTTCCGGTGCAATTGCTCCCCATGCCTTGCTGGCCTGTTTCAGCTTTGTGGCGCCGATGATGGCGAAAGTCAACTAATGTGTTTAAGCGGGATGATGCGCGTAGAAACACACTGCCGCCATCGCCGCCATCGCCACCGTTTGGCCCACCAAATGGAATATATTTTTCACGACGAAAACTTAAGCAGCCATCACCGCCACGCCCTGCATGAACATAAATGATGGCTTCATCTACAAATTTCATGAATCGCTCGATTGATTAAGCTTTTTCAGCTTCTTTTTCTACAACCGGAACAATACAAACAAATTGTCGGAGATGAGGGCCTTTTTTTACAAAGTGCACCAATCCTGTTGCTAACGCAAACAAGGTGTGGTCGCGGCCTAAGCCAACACCGGGACCTGCATGAAATTTTGTGCCGCGTTGACGAACAAGTACTTCGCCTGCATTAACGCGCTGGCCGCCATAGCGTTTCACACCTAAATACTTAGGATTCGAATCGCGGCCGTTACGAGTACTACCACCTGCTTTTTTAGTTGCCATGGTTTTTCTACCTTTCTACTGTACTTACGAATTAATAGCTGTAATTTCGACTTCGGTATAATTCTGACGATGTCCCATTTGTTTCATATGGTGCTTACGTCTGCGAAATTTAATGATTTTAATTTTTTTATGACGCCCTTGTGAAAGCACTTTGGCTTTAACTGTTGCTTTTGATACAAGAGGGGTTCCAACGGTGCTTTTTTCACCGTCTACAATAAGAAGTACTTCAGAAAAATCAACATCACTTCCTGTTTCAGCAGGTAATGATTCAACTTTTAGCACGTCACCTTTTTTAACACGGTACTGTTTACCGCCGGTTTTGATTACCGCATACATGGTTCTTCTCCAAGCTTGTCTTTTAGAGTATTTTGACAAAGAGCTGAATTCTATAGAAAAATCGCGATGACTTCAAGTTGCACATTGGAAAGATTTTTGATTTGTTTAAAATATGCGCTATAATAAAGATGTAGGCAGTAGAAATTGCACAGCCAATACCCTTGTTAAGGAAGCCAGGTTTGATATGTGGTGCGCAGGCTTGGGACACATTGTGTAGCCAAGAAGCCTAAAGCAGATAACGAGGCCTCCATGTTAGAAAAATAGGACTGTTGTGATTGTACTGTCTATCTTTTTTATTCTTTTAAGCCTATTCCTTTTTTGATTAAAATAGCATTAACCGTTAATAATGTGATGAGCATGAAGCCCATAATCATCAAATCCAATGTAATACTGTCACCCGGTTGATTTAGCATGACGTGTCTTAAAGCATGAACCATATAATAAATAGGATTAAAAAACGTAATCTTTTGCCAGATTGCAGGGAGCATATGGGTTGAATAGAAAACACCCCCCAGATAAATAAGAGGTGTGAGCACAAATGTTGGAATAAAAGCAACATCATCAAATGTTCGAGCCATCATGCCATTGATAAATCCTGCTAGTGAAAAAATAACAGAAATGAGTAATAAGACGAGCATCGCCATGGGTAAGTGCTTGAAGACATCAAGAGTGACAAAAAAAGCAGCGACACAAGTAATGAGAAAAGCGACAACCATGCCACGAATGACACCTCCTAACACATAGCCAAGCAACATGATGCTCCAGTGCATAGGGCTTATTAATATTTCTTCAATGCTACGTTGAAAGCGCATGCTAAAAAGGGACGTAGACACGTTTGAATAGGCATTGGTAATAATGCCCATTGCAATGAGTCCAGGTGCTATAAAAGAGGTATATCCGTATCCTGCAACGGGCCCGATGCGGTGTCCGATGACAGCACCAAAAATTAAAAAATAAAGCGTTGTTGTAATGACAGGAGGTAAAAATGTTTGACTTGAAATACGTAGCATTCGCACCATTTCTCGACGAACAATGGTATAAAGCGCCGTGAACTGTGTGTTTTTGATCATGATGAGATAAGATCCATAAATAATTCTTCTAGACGGTTGGTCTTGTTGCGTAAACTATGAATAATAAGACCGTGTTGATTCAGGCGTTCAAAGACTTGATTGAGAGTATGGTGATTATCAACGCGTAATTCAAAAGTGTGCGCATCAATTTGTGTGGCTTCCCAAGGGGCGAGATTAGGCAGGTGCGTGATAGGCTGCTCTGTATTAAACACATAAGTTTGGTGCTGTAATGTGTTGAGTAGTGCTTGGGTTGACGTGTTTTCAACCAGTGCACCTTTGTCAATAATAGCAATGTGCTTACAGAGTTGCTCTGCTTCTTCTAAGTAGTGCGTGGTTAAAATGATGGTTGTTCCTTCCTCATTGGTGCGTTTTAGAAACTCCCACATGCTATGCCTGATTTCAATATCTACACCGGCTGTTGGTTCGTCCAAAATAAGTACGCGCGGATGATGCATTAGTGCGCGAGCAATCATTAAGCGGCGTTTCATGCCACCAGATAGGCGCCGAGCAATGGTGTCTTTTTTATGCCATAAGCCCAGTTGTTTGAGTAGGTCATTGGCGCGTTCTTGAGCTTTTTTTCGCTGAATACCGTAGTAACCTGCCTGGTTAAGCAAGATCTGTTGACAAGGCTCAAAAATATTTAAATTAATTTCTTGAGGAACGAGCCCTAAGTGTTGTTTGGCTTCTGTTGGGTTTTTATCAAGATCAATGCCACAGACCTGAATCGAGCCTGATGTTTTCGTCAAGAGGGAGCTAATTAATCCTATGGTTGTTGATTTGCCAGCACCATTAGCACCAAGCAAAGCAAAAAAGTCGCCAGATTCAATGGTTAGGTCGATGCCTTTTAAGGCTTCAACACCACCGGCATAAGTTTTATAGAGTTTTTTTATTTCGATAGCATGCATCGAACTAGCTTAGGTGATTTTAAGGCTGTGTTACAAGTATAAAAGATTTGTTTCTAATAATATACTCACTCACCTGCTCTATTTCTTGAGTAGGTGAGTGAAGATAATAAATTTAAGAGCTTTTTTTCTGTGGAAGCTTTTCACGAATTCTTGCAGCACGACCTGAAAGCTTACGAAGATAATAAAGTTTCGCACGACGAACATCACCACGACGTTTTACTGTAATGCTATCAACGAGTGCGCTATATAAAGGAAAAACACGCTCTACACCAACATTATGTGAAATTTTACGGACAGTAAATGCAGAGTTTAAGCCGCGGTTTCTTCGTGCAATAACAACACCTTCAAAGGCCTGGAGGCGTTCGCGTGTGCCTTCTTTAACTTTTACTTGAACAACCACGGTATCACCCGAGTTAAACTCAGGGATTTCTTTGTTTTGCATTTGTTCCGCGTTAATTTCATCAATCAGATGACTCATAACTCACTCCTCCAACTGGTCGTCTGTATCTAAAGACGTACCATACTCATGTTTAAACTCGACGAGCAATTGCTCGTCGGCATTTGTTAATACACTTTGTGAGAGTAAATCTGGCCGTTTAAGCCAGGTTTGCCCTAACGCTTGTTTTCTTCTCCATCGTTCAATCGCGCTATGGTTCCCTTGTAATAATACTTCGGGGACCTTTTTACCATCTACATCATGTGGGCGCGTATAGTGCGGGTGGTCTAAGAGTCCATCCACAAAGGAGTCCTCTTTTGCCGAGTTTGGATGCCCCAAACTACCTGGGGTTAAGCGAGCTAAGGCATCTATAAATACCATTGCTGCAAATTCCCCACCACTTAACACAAAGTCACCCAGTGACCATTCTTCATCAATATCCTCGATGAGTACTCTCTCATCAATGCCTTCATAACGCCCTGCTACAAAAAGAAGGGGTTGTTTGGCGTTAGCGAGCTGCTCCAAGTCAGCTTGCTTAATCTGCTTGCCTTGTGGACTTAAGTAAACTGTCCGACAAGATGGGCCTAATGTTTGCCTTGCTTCAATAATGGCCGCATGCAAGGGCTCATAACACATCACCATGCCAGGCCCTCCACCATAAGGTTTATCATCAACCTGACGGTGAGGAAGGGGAGCCCAGTCTCGCGGGTTCCAATGCGTTACTTGAACGCGTTCTTCTGTTAGTGCGCGGCCTGTCACGCCATACTGAAGTGAGGCGAACATATCCGGCATCACACTGATTATGCCAAGATGTAACATGTGTTAAAAATCCAAATCCCAACAAACTGTAATCTCACGACGCTCTTTATCGATTACCTGAATTACATCATTCAAGAGGTAAGGGATTAGCCTTCTTTTTTCATGCTCTGTATCAATGACAACTAATACATCATTGGAGCCTGTTTCTAACACGGAGTCGACAACACCTAAGTTCAGCCCTGTTTCATGTCTCACATGCATGCCAATAAGCTCATGCCAATAAAACTCACCTGCATTTAAAGTGGGGAGTCTTTCTTTTGGTACGGCTATCTCTAAGTTTGTTAACTCAGAGATAGCCTCCCGAGAGGAATATCCTTCTATTTGGGCCAGTACATGCTGGGGCGTTATACACGCATCGATGCGTGTAATCGCTTGCCATGCGGCCCCCTTTTTTTTGATAGACCAATCAGGGTACTGCAGAATATTGTCACGTGGCTCGGTAAATGATATGACACGAATGAGGCCTTTAACCCCCTGAGGGCGACCAAACTTTCCGATAACAACCCATTCAGAACCGAGTACATCCATTGACTTTAAGCTGCTTTTTCTTCTTTCTTAGCGACAGGCGCCGTAAAATTTTTAGCTAAAAATTTTACACGGTCAGACAACTGTGCACCAACACCTTGCCAATGTGCTAAGCGGTCAGTTTCTAGGTGAAGACGAACTTCTTGTCCACGTGCAACAGGATTGAAATATCCGATGCTTTCAATATAGTTGCTGTCACGACGTCTACGGCTGTCTGTAACAACAATGTGGTAAAAGGGACGCTTTTTTGCGCCAGCCCTTGATAAACGAATAACGACCATGGTTTTCCTCTGTAAATTAATCGTGATGACTTAAAAATGGCGTTCATTGTACGAAAATTAGCGGAACAAAGAAAGAGCTTAAACAAAAAAAGTGAGAGATAGGATAAAATCACTCAGTTTTTAATGTGTACACTCTATTTTTTTACTCTCGTAAGAGGGCCAGTTCTCTGTTAGGGTAACCTCTATTTATATTATTTTAAGGATGATGTGTGCAGTTAAAAAAGTTATGGATAATCTTTTTAGCAGGAATATTAACAACCGCTGTTTCAGCAGGTACGATGGGTCCGGTTGAACCTACAACTTCATGGTTTATTACAGCAAATCTTGGTCCTACCTGGTCACCGGGTGGTGAGACACAAACATTAAGCTTAATGTCAGGCATTCAAAAAGCGTATATTTCTGAAAGCAATCGAGATACAATTATTAATGCCGAATTATTTTTGGGTGCTCAAAGAAATTTGAGCGACTCATTTTTTGGGCAACTAGGGATTGCACTTGCAGCAACGGATAATGTGAAATTTTCAGGAGATATTTGGGAGGACGCTGATCCTAATTTCAATAATTACAGGTATAATTATGAGGCTGTTTTTGCACATATTGCAATTAAAGGTAAGTTATTTTATGACTGGGCTGATGTGGTTCAACCTTATATTAGTGCAAGCATTGGCATAGGTTTTAATCGTTCACATAACTTTATAATTACACCCCGCATTTATGAAGAAGTACCGGCGCCGGCGTTTGCTGCTAATACGACGGATTCAACTTTTGCTTATACCCTAGAAATAGGTCTACAAAAAGTGATTGATATCCATTGGCGTGGTGGTGTGGGTTATGAGTTTGTTGATTGGGGGATGAGTTCTCTTGGGCGTGCGCCAGGGCAACAGCTTAATTCAGGCTTACAGGTTTCTCACTTTTATACCAATGGACTGCAATTTAACTTGACGTATATTGTGTAAGGATGGAGTTTCATGAAAAAAAGATGGACTTACTTGCTCGGGTTATTAATTACTCCTATGATTTATGCAGGAGCTCATCTTGAAACTAAAACTCAAGCTAAATATACAATCAAACCCTGTACGCCAGGTACAAATAACATTCGTCTTTCGAGTATAGGCTTGGTTGATGTTGATTTTTGTGTGACTAACAATACACCTATCACTCGAAAGTTGACTATGAGACCTATCGCTGGTGTTCTTGTAATAGATAAAGCAGGTATTTCATCTTGTGTTCAGAGATTTAAAGAGGGCTTGGTTTCTAAAGAAACATGTATTTTAACGCTGAGGGTTGATGCGAGTGCAAGTAGTACATCTCTTTTTTCTTCGTCTTCAAGGCCCGAAATCCGTGATACAGCTTTCTCAGCGTCACAACCTGCCGCAGCAGATTCTCTGAATGTTAGCGTGACAACTGTAGCTCAGCCTCCTTTAATGGCAGCAGGCATGTATTATGATGGAACAACTAACCTTCCTTTAGTTCCCGTTAGTACTGATTTGGGTATATCTTGGGGGTATCCTACATTAGGTACAACATCAGAAATTTCTGATTTTTCTGGATTAACAAATCTTCAGGGGGGGAGCTGTAATAATGCCGGTTTGTGTATTGTGACCGGTGGTTATCAAAGTACAACGGGTTTATCACTTCCTTTAGTTGCACTCAGTCAAAATTTTGGTGTTACGTGGAGCTATCCAGCTTATATTACAACTTCAACAAACATACCTAATTTTACTAATGGCATAAGCGAGTTACCTTATGCGAGTTGCAATAATGCAGGTATATGTATTGCCGCTGGTAGTTATAATGGGACTGGTGGTGTGACACTTCCTTTAATAGCGATTACTCAAAACAGCGGACAAGATTGGAGTTATCCTGTATCAGCTACAGATCTAGCGAATGTAATACCTGCATATGAAAACTTTGCTTTTTTAAACAGTGCGAATTGTAACAATGAGGGTGTATGTGTTGCCGCGGGCAATTATGAGGCTGATAATGGTCTAGAGCATCCTTTAATGGCTGTTAGTACCAATATAGGGAGTAATAGTTGGAACTACCCGGAAAGTGTTACAAATCCAGCAACAACCCCTGCGTTTCAATCTGGTTCTTTGACAGCGGTAAATTGTTATGACGAAAACTGCATAGGGGCTGGTAATTATTTTTCAGCAGATGGACAATCCTTACCTTTGGTAGCAGCTAGTAGCGATTCAGGTTCCACTTGGACTTATCCAAACAATATTACTAACCCAGTTACTAATCCTGCATTTATGAATGGCATTTTTAATGGTGCGAGCTGTAATAGCTCAGGAAGATGTCTTGCTGTGGGTCAATACACAAGCACAGATGGCAATATACTTCCTTTGGTGGCAATAAGTGACCCCAATGATATGACCAGCTGGAGTTATTTAACGGATGTTTCAACAGCAAACAATATACCTCTATATAATGGAAATTCTTTTTTTAATGCTGTGGGTTGTTATGAAGCAAACTGTATCGCGGTAGGCTCTACATTTGCGATTAAGAGTGGGGTTGCGTTTTTCCTTCCACTGCTAGCATATAGCACAGATTATGGTAGTAGCTGGACTTATTCCACAAAAATTACTGATGAAATAAAAACACTACCAGATCCTGCTCAAGCTGTATTTAAAGGTGCGAGTTGCAATGAGACGAATTGCATTGCATCTGGAGTAAGGGGGGTGGATGCTTTCGAAAGACCGTTACTTGCAATTGCGACTACCGCGAGTGGACTTGCTGATTGGAGGTACCCAACAGTGATTAGTGACCCACGTCTAAGCATACCGTCATTTCATAGTGGTGCTTTATTTGCGGCAGCCGCAGGATGATTGTATTGGGCTAAGGAGACTCAACCAAAGTCTCCTGGGAAGCCACCGCCCATATTCGGCATACCACCCATTCCGCGCATCATTTGTTTCATGGCGCCAGGTTTGTTCATTTTTTTCATCATTTTTTGCATTTGTTCAAATTGTTTCAGTAGGCGATTGACATCTTGTATTTGTGTGCCTGAGCCCATAGCAATGCGTCGTTTGCGAGAACCTACAATAATTTTGGGAATACGGCGTTCTTTGGGCGTCATTGAATTAATAATGGCGACCGTTTGAGACATGCTTTTTTCGGCTTGCTGGGTTGAATCTGCCCCTGGCATTTTCATACCCGGTAATTTTGACATCATGCCTGAGATACCCCCCATCTGATTCATTTGCAGCAGTTGCTGTTTAAAATCATTTAAATCAAAACCACGGCCTTTTTTTAGTTTTTGGGTGAGTTTATCTTGTGTTTTTTTATCTGCTTTTTGTTCTACTTCTTCGATAAGCGTCAGCATGTCTCCCATGCCGATAATACGGGAGGCAACGCGCTCAGGGTGAAATGCTTCAAGGGCGTCTACTTTTTCACCAGACCCCATGAATTTAATCGGTTGGCCTGTGACTTGGCGCATGGACAGTGCTGCCCCACCTCTGGCATCCCCATCTGTTTTTGTTAAAATAATGCCGGTTAACGGCAAGGCTGCATGAAAAGCTTCGGCTGTGTGCACGGCATCTTGCCCTGTCATGCTATCTACAACAAAGAGTGTTTCAGTTGGTGACGTGACTTTATGTAATGACTTGATTTCATCCATCATCTCATCATCTACGTGTAAGCGCCCGGCCGTATCAATAATTAATACATCTACAAATTGTTTTTTTGCATATGCGAGTGCTTTTTTTGCGATTTTAATGGGTGCTTCTTGGGTGGTTGCATCAAAGAAGTCAACGTCTAATTCTTGAGCGAGCAATGCGAGCTGCTTAATCGCTGCAGGGCGGTATATGTCTACGCTAACCAGCATGACTTTTTTCTTTTCGACTTCTTTTAAATGTTTTGCGAGCTTTGCGGCCGAGGTTGTTTTTCCTGAGCCTTGTAAGCCTGCCATCAAAAACACCGCGGGTGGTTCTGTTTTAAGGTTTAACTCAGAGCGCTCACTTCCCATAAGCTCAACGAGCTCATCATGAACAATTTTAATGAGCGCTTGTTCTGGCTTTAAATGCGATTCTACAATTTGGCCAACCGATTTTTCACGAATTTTTTCAGCAAAATCTTTAACAACAGGAAGAGCCACATCTGCTTCAAGTAAAGCAAGACGCACTTCTTTTAAAACAGGCTTCATGCTTTCTTCTGTGAAGCGTCTTTGTCCGCCTAAGTATTTAATAGACTCGGTTAGATGTTTTGTTAAATTCTCAAACATGAATGCCCCTTGGCTATCTTAATGGATCAAAATGGCTTCATACTATACCATGAATGAGTGGAAGAAGTTTATTATGTTTTATAAAAGGAATCGTTTGTGTCAACACCCCTTTCTACTTTAATAACCATTTTAATTTTTTTGATTATATTGGCCGCTTTTTTTTCTGCAGCAGAAATTGGCATGATGTCGATTAATCGTTATCGTTTACGTTATTTAGTGAAAAATAACCATAAACAAGCAAAGCGAGTGAGCCGGTTACTCAAGCATCCTGATAGACTGTTAGGCGTTATATTAATAGGCAGTACTTTTTCTAATATTGTTGCATCAATGATGAGTACTTTAATTGGGCACCGCGTTTATGGTGATTTGGGTGCTGCAATTGCTACAGGCTTATTAACTTTTGTCATTTTAGTGTTTGCAGAAATGGCGCCTAAAACATTGGCAGCTCTGTATACAGAGCGAGTGGCGTTTGTATGTGCATGGCCTCTATTAATATTACAAATTATTTTGTCGCCACTGGTGAGCCTGATTAGTTGGGTGGCAAATATGATTTTGAAGTGCTTTGGTTTATCTTTAAATTATACAGAGAAAGAATCGTTATCTAGTGATGAATTACGCTCTGTGGTTCATGAGGCAGGTGGACTACTTCCAATAGAGCATAAAAGCATGTTGATTAGTTTGCTCGATTTAGAACAAGCTTGTGTTGAAGATATTATGGTCCCTAAAAATGAGATTGTTGGACTTGATTTAGATTTACCATGGCAAGAGGTACTTGAGCAATTAGAAACTGCTCAGCATACGAGACTCCCTGTTTATCGAGACAATATTGAAAATTTGTTAGGTGTTGTTCATTTACGTCGCTTATTAAACCTCATGATTGAAGATGTACTCGATGAAAAGACTTTACTGGAGAGTGTCAACGCACCTTACTTTATTCCAGAAGCAACGCCTTTAAATGTTCAAATATTAAACTTCCAAAAAATGAAACGGCGTAGTGGTTTTGTTGTAGATGAGTATGGGGATTTGCAAGGGCTTGTGACCATGGAAGATATATTAGAAGAAGTCGTCGGAGAATTTACCACAGATATTGCTGCGTTAAGCCAAGACATTTCGCCACAAATGGATGGCTCAAGCATTATTGATGCGAGTATTACATTACGTCATTTAAATCGCGCTTTAGGCTGGCACTTGCCGGCAGTCGGGCCTCGCACATTGAGCGGGTTAATCATCGAGCATCTTGGTTATATTCCGCCATCTGAGTGTTGTTTGATGGTTGAAAACTATCAAATTGAAATACTCAAAGTTGGGGCGAATATGATTAAAAGTGTTCGAGTGATTCAACTGGCGAAGCGGCGTGGTCAGAAGTAGAGGCTCTAGAGGTTGACAACGTTGCGCGATTAGAGAGTGCTCTACTAATGGTATTGCCGTCTAAATATTCAAACTCACCACCGACTGGAATGCCATGTGCGGGCTGGCTCACTTGAATAGGATAGGGCTCTAATAGTGCTTGAATAAAATGAATGGTTGTTTGGCCCTCAACAGTTGGACTCAAGGCTAAAATAACTTCTGTTATGTGGCCTGATGCAATGCGATTTTTTAGGCCTTCAAGTGCTATATCATCAGGGCCTATGCCATCAAGTGGTGAAATTTTACCCATTAAAATGTAGTACTGTCCTGTATGTGCGTGACATTGTTCAATTGCAAATACATCGGCAGGACTTTCGACGACACATAAAATATGTTGTTCTCGCTCTGTATTTTGACATAATTGACATAATGTATGATCAGTATAGTTATTGCACTGAGCACAATGGCGAACGGTCTGCATGGCTGCTTCTAAGCTACTGGCTAAGTGAAGCCCTCGAGGACGTTGGTGTTGCAGTAAATGAAATGCCATCCGTTGGGCCGATTTTGGCCCAACACCAGGAAGACAGCGTAATGCGTCGATTAGACGAGATAAAGAATCCACAACAGTCGATTATTCTTTGTCGTCGTCTTTTTTGCCTTCTTCTTGCATTTGTTTCATGAGGTCTGTTGGAAGGTTGAGTCCTTCGGTTAGATTTGTAATCTTTCGTTTAGATGCTTCTTCAATTTTTTTAAGCGCATCGTTGTAGGCAGCAATAATGAGTTCACTTAGAAACTCTGGATCTTCGTCGAGTGCTGAAGGCTTAATTTTTAAATCTAATATTTGATGCCGGCCATTTAAAGTGAGCATCACCATGTCACCACCAGAGCGTCCTTCAACTCTTAAATCGCCAAGTTCTTGTTGGGCAGCTTGCATACGCTGTTGCATTTTTTGAGCTTCTTTGACTAAGTCGCCGATATTTTCTCCGATATTTCCACCAATGGCCATGATGTTTCCTCTGTTAAATAATAAAGTGATTAAACTTTTATGATTATAAAACATCTCACGCATAATTTCACATGAAATACTTTAGTCTGGTGTAAATGTTGCTTTAAGTGTTTGAAAAGCCGGATCTGCATCTAGCATTTCTAAGTGAGCGTCGTGTTCTTCTTTTTTTTGTATACGTTGCTTTTCAGCTGGGGTATTTGGCATTACTGAGTCGCTTTGTAAGCTGAGCTTGATATTTTTTTTGTAATATTGAGAGAGTTGCGCTTCTATTTTTTGAACAACACCCGGTGTAAATAAAGGGCGATGATGTTTATCAAAGTGCAGAAGCGCAGAGCCATCTTCATTGAGTATTAAATTAGCCTGTTTTGCCGCATTCAAAGCAAGGCCGGTTAATTGAAGTTGTGGAATAAGGGTTTCCCAGTGGCTTTCAGTCGGTTTGGTTTTTGGTGCGACTTGAACGGAAGATGCTTTAACTGGGGGTGCTTCGGCCCGCGATGTTTCAATAGATTGAGTGGGTGGGAGGGGAGGTGCAGATGAGGTAGGCACCGTTTTTATCTCTTCATGGGGCGGAGGTGTTTGAGATTGGTAGCTTAAAAAAGGACGAGATGATGGCTGTGCAGGCTTAAAAGCATACATGCGGAGTAATGTCATTTCAAAACCGACAGCACGTGTTGGTGCAAGAGATATTTCTTCCTGGCCTTTCAGTGCAATTTGATACAGCAGTTGTGTATCTTCAGGGGTGAATAAACGTGTTAATGGTGAGAGAGGAGTCTCTTCAGGCAGAATATATAATAGGCTTAGCTGATGTAAGTGATGTAAGAGCTCATCTAATACATAAGGATATTGTCCGCCTTCATGTGCGATAGCTTGGCTCAGCTCCAGTAATTTTTCGGGTTGATTGTGTGCAAGGGCATCAAGAATATGTCGAGCATAATCCTGCTTGGTATGACCGAGTATGGTTTTGACATGGTCTGTTTGAATGATGTCGTCTGATAATGCGATAATTTGGTCAAGTAGACTTAATGCATCTCGAACACTACCATCTGCAGCTTTTGCAATTAACGTTAATGCGGATGGCTCAAATGTAATTGCTTCTTGGGTCAGAATGAGTTCGATTTGTTTTTGGATGTCTTCCGGGCTTAATGCATTCAAATGGAATTGTAGGCAACGTGATAATACCGTCATTGGCAGTTTTTTAGTTTCGGTGGTTGCCAGCAAAAAAATAACATGTGCGGGTGGCTCTTCGAGTGTTTTAAGTAATGCATTAAAGCTATGTGTTGAGAGCATGTGTACTTCATCAATCAAATAAACTTTAAAGCGGCCTTGTGTGGGTGAGTAGGTCACATTTTCTAAAAGTTCACGCGTGTCTTCAACACGTGTCTTAGAGGCGGCGTCTATTTCGATGAGATCAATATAACGTGCTTGCTCGATTGCAATGCATGCATCACAGGTAAGGCAAGGAGTAGGAGTGATACCCACTTCACAATTAAGGGCTTTGGCAAATAGACGAGCCGTACTGGTTTTTCCTACACCACGGGTGCCTGTGAAAAGATAAGCATGATGTAACCGGTTACGAGCAAGAGAGTTAGTGAGTGCTTTAGTGACGTGCTCTTGACCCATGAGCTCATTAAATGTTCGAGGTCGATATTTCCGTGCAAGTGCAACATGGCTCATAAATACACGCTCACTGTTGATTGATATAGCAATTAAAAGATGTACATATGTTTTAGGATATGGGCGGCAGTCTTAAGAGCCGTACCCCGGCACTCGAATCGACCATTACCGCTGCTTCCTTCCGGATCTGACGGGATTCACGGTGTATCGATGCGAGGAGACCCTAAAGACCACCATCGTGAGCGAAGCATTCTATCAGAAGGTTTGACAGAGTGCTAGGTGTGATTGCAGTGAATTAGATTTAATGACACCTCTAAAATAGCGTAAAAAAATGCTTAAATCACAATATTTGAAATGATAAGGATACGTTGTTTTTTTAAAATCTTTATTTGAGTCTTATTATATGCATGTGTTTATTTTATCTTTTGTTGAATGTGTTTGCTCGTGCGTTTCTCTTAGCAATTATATCTTATCGTTCAGCGGGCATTCGTGTGCGGAATGGCATCGAAGGTGCGGCATTTAGTGCGGACTTTCGTTTGGCAGTCATTGCATGATATTAAAATTTATTGAAAAAACCTGAAGATAGCAGTTGACAGCTTTGGTTAAATCCGTACAATGCACGACACGCTTTGAGGCGAAGTTCATTGGCAATTGAAGAAACAAACTGAGTGGGCATCCTTGATATAAATTTGGGAGTCT
>JARGPP010000002.1 GCA_029210085.1 Legionellaceae bacterium
AAGCGCTAAAGATTTTCGATCAGAAATTAATAGATTTTTTGAAGAGGTGTTGCCTGATATAGGAGACTCTTTGTCGAGCAGAATCAATGACAATTTTCAGCGACTTTAAAACTCGCATTTTGAACTGTGATGGGTATATAGTTAGTTAAAATGTAAATGGCCTATATCTAAAAATACAGCCCCACTTGCTGAAAGTGGCTGGTTTCTCTTCAGAATAATGCAAGAGAAAAAATGCCAACAGCTTCAACTTTGAGTAAAGTGTACGGCTGTCATCACAAAGCAACTCATACCTGAACATTGAATCATTGAATCATTGAATCATTGAATCATCTGTTAATAAGCACTGTATTTGAGTTTTTGTCACTGTGGTATCCAAATAGCACTGGCCTAACGCTTTCATGAGAACAAATGGAATTTTTCCGTGAGTTGCTTTTTTATCTTGTTGCATTAATTGATACAAAGCATCCCATTGGATATCACGAGGCATACGCCTTGGAAGCTCATAAAGCGCCAGTAAATCATCAACCTGCTGTACAATCGACACATCTAAATGCCCTAATTGATGAGATAACTTTGCCGCACAATAAAGGCCAATAGCAACTGCCTCACCATGTAGCCACCGTTTATAATGTGTATATGTCTCTAGTGCATGCGCAAATGTATGGCCTAAGTTTAACAGGGCACGCACCCCTACCTTATCCTCAGCATCGGCTTCAACAATGGCCGCTTTAATACGACAACAAGCCGCAACTAACTCAGGCAGTGGCTTTGAGCTTAAAGACAAATCACCTGAAAGCAGCGCATATTTAATGATTTCAGCAAAACCTGCTTGGCGTTCACGTGGATGTAAAGTCTCTAAACAGACTAAGTCGATTAATACTGCACTGGGCTGATAAAAGCTTCCTATGACATTTTTAGCCTGAGGATGATTAATCGCAGTTTTTCCACCCACGGATGCATCAACCATAGCAAGCAGTGTTGTAGGACATTGAATCAAAGCAACACCCCTGTGATATGTAGAGGCAGCAAATCCTGTGATATCCCCAATAACACCGCCACCAAGCGCAATTAAGGTGGTATCTCGATGATGTTGGTATCTAATTAATGCCTCATGAATACGTGTAATACTCTCTTGATTTTTATACGCTTCGCCATCTGGCAAAATGACGACATCACATTGAAATTTTTGGAGTGATTGACAAAGCTTGTCAAGATACAAGGGGGCAATGGTTTCATTGGTAACAATCAACACTTGACTGCCCTGAATCAATGCTGAGAAATGCGCGGCATCTTCTAAAAGATGCCGGCCAATTACAATTGAATAACACGTTTTTGAAAGTTTAACGTCTACTTTCTGAAGAGACTTAAGACTCACCATAAATATGTTTAACAATATTATTGGTTACAGCCTTAACCGTTAGCTTGTCCGTTTCAAAACTCACATCTGCTAACTCTTCATAAAAAGGCTCACGTTCATCTCGTAAACTCTCAAGCCGCCCTTCTAAATCATCTGTTCTCAATAAAGGACGCTTGGTATCTCGTTTCGTTCGCTCAAACTGTTGCTGAAGTGACGTTCTCAAATAAATCACTGTGCCTCGTGCTGCTAAAGCATTACGATTTTCCGGTGTAATAATCACACCACCACCTGTTGCCAATACAATATTTGTCTTCTGTGTCAGCTCATCAATCACTTTTTGCTCACGCCGACGAAACCCTTCATCGCCTTCTACATCGAATATCCAAGATAAATCAGCGCCTGCTCGCTCTTCAATTACTTCATCCGAATCATAAAAATCAAGCTTTAGCTCTCTTGCCAATGTTCGGCCAATTGTACTTTTCCCCGCGCCCATAGGCCCAATCAGAAAAATATTACGTACTTTAACAATGCTCATATTTAATGACATACCTCTATTCTCAACGTCTAACCAAAATAAACCCCATTGAGTGCCGCGCAACAATTCTAGCACGTGCTTTACCTGACCGCATCATTTCCTTTATACGATGCCTTAGAATAGTACCTTAACTTTTAAAAAATTGGAATTTTAAAACTCTTTTGTTTTGAGATAACTCGCTTTAAACCCACAGCTGTGTTAATTTTTCTTAAATTTATTCAAAAATCACGCTTTTTGATAGGGACTTAAATGGAAACCTTTGACGATTTACAACGCGGTATTATCCAAATCATTCTTGACTATCATAAAGCTAAAACACATATACAGAGCACACTCAGCCCATTGAGAACACCCGAATTTGAAGATGAAAGATTAGACAGTGATAGTGATCATGAAAAAGAGACTTCGCTCACCCCATCAGCAGAACAAAATACTTGGATTAAAGTGGGAAATCTGCTCGACACGCCGGATGAACCCTCTCTCATAGATACTTTATTGACCTATGATTCAACACAAAGAGATGCAGCTTTAGATGTCTATATTAATCAATCAACCCAAACCACGACCACTCGCAAATCTTTGCTGATACAGCTCAAAGAAATACTCACACAAATAGACCAAGCAAAAGCAATTGACTATGCAAATACATCAGCACGTGAAGATTCATATCAGCAGTTAATGCTTTTCTTAACAACACTGCAAAATAACGCACCTCATCGAGGCGAAGCAAGAGTAGCCCTCGATACATTTTTTAATAGTTTGAGTATCAATATTGATACGATGCTCACCAGCTGTTTTATTAGGCAAGACGAACACTTCAAAATAGCCATGCTAGAAGCTCGCCTCAAAACACAAGATTCAAAAATTACAGCTTTAGAAGCTAATATTGAGGCGCTTAAGCAAGAAAAGGAGGACATTTTGTTAGAAAACTCACAGTTTCGAACACAAGCTCATGCACCTAGAAAACGAACCAGCTCAACAGAACTCAATGAAAAAAGCCCCTCAGTCACTCGAAAAGGATTCATAGGCATGATTCAGCATGTACTTCAACCACCTTCTGATACAGGGACATCAAGTCATGAAGATCATACCGAATATAATGGCCACGGCATTCCTCCTTTTTCAAATCTATACTAAAATAACTCCTATTATGCTTCAACAACTTGAGTACTGCATACCATGAAAAAACCTCTTTCTCTCTTTTGGCGTCGTGGTCTTTGGACCCTCATGAGTATTGGATTTTTTTTGTTAGTCTGCTTTGGTTTTTTCTATATTTACTCTGAAAGTCAATTGCCTGATGTGGATTCACTTAAAACAGTACACCTTCAAGTGCCCCTACAAATATACAGTCAAGACGGTAAACTGATTCAAGAGTATGGCGAAAAAAAACGTAGCCCTGTTAGCTATGACGATATCCCTCAAGCCTTAGTGCATGCAGTGCTTGCAACCGAAGATCAGCGTTTTTTTGAACATCCAGGCGTTGATGTTTTAGGACTTGGACGTGCTGCTGTTCGAATGATTCAAACAGGCACAAAATCACAAGGGGGTAGCACCATCACAATGCAAGTGGCCCGAAACTTTTTCCTCAATCGCAAAAAAACATTTCTGAGAAAATTCAATGAAATTTTACTGGCCATTAAAATTGATCGCGAACTCAGCAAAGAAAAAGTGCTCGAACTTTATTTAAACAAAATCTATTTAGGCAATCGCGCTTATGGTGTTGCTGCTGCTGCCCAAGTTTATTATGGCAAAACTTTGAATGAGTTGACGCTGGCACAAATGGCAATGATTGCAGGCCTACCCCAGGCACCTTCGTCACAAAACCCTATCGCTAATCCTAAAGCTGCGTTAAAACGCCGAAATCATGTTTTAGAACGTTTGCGTGAAAATGATTACATCACTGAAGCAGCTTATCAAGAAGCCATTCATGAACCGGTAACTGCACGTTATCATGGCATTGAAACTGAAGCAGATGCTCCTTATGTTGCTGAAATGATTCGCCAATCGCTCTATGACCACTTTGGCCCAGATGCTTATACACGTGGCTATAAAGTATATACAACCATTAATGCAACCTTACAGGAAACTGCAAACCAAACCGTTGAAAAACACCTCTTAGACTATGACCGAAGACATGGCTATCGTGGCCCTATTGCTAAACTCAGCCCTCTCAGTGAGTATTCCAATCAACACATAAAAAAAACCATTAAAAGCTACCCTGTTATTAATCAACTCGAACCTGCGGTTATTTTATCTGTTGGTGAAAAAACAGCCGAAGCACGCAATAATAAAGGTGAAACTTTAACGCTTGTTTGGTCTGGGTTTTCTTGGGCACGTCCAGCACTTCGGAAAGGCTGGGTTGGAAAGCAACCTCAAAAAGCATCTACTGTCGTATCACCCGGCGATGTGGTTTACATCCAAAAAAATAAAAACAGCGAGTGGGAGCTTTCCCAAGTACCAGAAGTTGAAGCCGCTTTAGTTGCACTAAACCCAGATAACGGCTCAATTGAAGCATTGGTGGGTGGATTTAATTTTCAGCGCAGCAAATTTAACCGAGCCACGCAAGCAGACAGACAGCCTGGGTCGAGCTTTAAACCTTTTATCTATGCTGGAGCACTCTCTAAGGGCTATACCCTTGCAACCATTATTAATGATGCACCTATTGCTATGGATGATCCAAGTCAAGAAGGCCTGTGGCGCCCTCACAATGCAAACCACCAATTTGCAGGACCCACCCGCCTAAAAGCAGGCCTTACTGGCTCACGCAATTTGGTTTCAATTCGTATTTTAGATGATATTGGCATTGATTATGCAATTGATTTTGTCAGTCGTTTTGGTTTTCAAAAAGAAAATCTTCCTCATACACTATCACTCGCACTTGGTACGCTTACCGTAAGTCCACTTGACTTAGCTGCCGCTTACGCTGTATTTGCGAACAATGGCTATAAAGTTGAGCCTTATCTCATTGATAAAATCACCGATACAGAAGGTCATATACTCTTGCAAGCAACACCAACTGCTGTCCCTTCTGATACAGAAACAAAAGACAAGCCTTTTGCTATGCAAGCACCCCGTATTATATCTGAAGAAGTCGCTTTTTTAATGAATACAGCACTGAGGGGTGTTGTGCAAACAGGAACTGCACGCGCCGCGCGTGCTTTAAACCGTGAAGATATTGGCGGAAAAACAGGAACCACCAATGACCAACTCGATGCCTGGTTTGCAGGCTATAATCCTGACCTGGTGGTCACAGCCTGGGTTGGTTACGACAATCCTAACTCGCTTCATGAATATGCTTCTCGGGTAACCCTTCCACTTTGGGTTGATTTTATGCGTGAAGCACTCAAAGATAGCCCCGAACAAGCACTTCAAGTGCCAGAGCATGTGGTCAGTAAAAAAATCAGTCCAAAAACAGGCCTGGTTGATGCAAGCAATAGCCCTTCTAGCATCGATGAATATTTTCGTGAAGACTTAGTTCCTGATGATGCACACACGATACCTCAGATTGAAATAACAGAAGGAAAGCCCACGCAACAAAAGTCGCATCAAAAACACAGCGATCCTGACTATCTCTTTTAAGAACAGCGCAACTGAAAGATAAAGCCCAATAAAAACAATAAAATATCTCATAGGTTAATTTGCAATCTATTAAATTGATCGCAACCACAAAACCATGTTGCTAAATTAGGCATAAGCCTATAAAGTGATGAGTTTCGTAAAACGACAGACAGCCAACTGCTGTAAATGGACTTAGAGATTTTTCTATTATGAAGGCACGTTTACTGAACTCAAAAAACCGTATTAAATCAATTTTAGGTGGTGCATTAGGAAACCTTATTGAATGGTATGACTGGTATATTTACTCAGCATTTTCTTTATATTTTGCAAGTTCATTTTTCCCTAAAGGTAACTTAACCGCACAATTACTGAATACAGCCGCTATCTTTGCTGTTGGCTTTTTAATGCGCCCTGTTGGCGGTTTGCTGATGGGTGTATACGCAGATAGATATGGTCGAAAAAAAGCGCTCACTTTCTCTGTAATTTTGATGTGTTTTGGTTCATTATTGATTGCTTTAGCCCCCACTTACGATAGCATTGGTATGTTGTCACCAGCTATTCTCATTTTTGCACGACTGATACAAGGCATTAGTGTGGGCGGCGAGTATGGCGTAAGCGCAACCTACCTCAGTGAAATGGCAACCAGTCGCTACCGTGGTTTTTATTCCAGTTTTCAATATGTCACATTAATCATGGGGCAACTCATAGCACTCTCTGTTTTAATTCTCTTACAGCGATACTTACTTACAACAGAACAACTCTATAGCTGGGGTTGGCGCATTCCCTTTCTAATTGGCGCATTAGGTGCTTATGTCGGTTTTTACCTACGATGTCGCATCAAGGAGACAGAATCTTTTGCTAATGAAGATCCTACTGCCTTGAAAAAAAATCCAATTCGTGGACTCATGCAACACCCCAAAGAAGTGATGATTGTGATTGGCCTTACCATGGGTGGAACATTAGCTTTTTATACTTACTCGACTTACATGCAAAAGTTCATCGTCAATACCATTGGGCTAAGTCGTGATACAGCGACCATGCTCTCAGCATCAACACTTTTCATTTTTATGATAGTTCAACCTTTGTTTGGCTTGCTATCAGACGTCATCGGCCGCAAACCCCTCTTAATTACGTTTGGTATCTTAGGAACACTTACTACCGTACCTATTCTTACAGCACTCAGTTCAACTCAAAATTGCTGGGTGATATTTGCACTCATCACAACAGCTTTATTGATTGTTGCAAATTACACATCGATTAATGCCATTGTAAAAGCTGAGCTTTTTCCTGTAGAGATTCGCGCACTTGGCGTCAGCCTTCCTTATGCATTAGCTGTTTCTTTTTTTGGTGGAACAGCTGAGTACTTAGCGCTCTGGTTAAAGCAAATGGGCCACGAACCTTGGTTTTTTTGGTATGTGTCAGCCTGTATTGCTCTCTCGTTACTTGTGTATATTGCGATGCCAGATACAAAATCGCATTCGCGCCTTGATGAAGATAAATAGCCTTGAATAGTCATTTTTTAACAGACGAACTGCTTCAAAATATTGGGCTCTCATCAGAAGATACTATCAAGAATAACGAGTGGATTTTCGGGCAATCTCTGAAAAACCTATCGTCTAAACAGCTCTCAACAGCTATTTTAGATACGCCCTATTTACAAACAAAATATCATGTTTTATGCGCTACATTGGTTAAAAATGCGAAAAAATACAGCCAAAACCAACAAAAAAACCATGTCATATCTATTTTAATAATGGCACAACTGCTTGAACATATTCACCTCCAAAGTACACAACTCGAACTACAATCACTACAGCGCACACAAGCGTTTTGCCATAATTATCTGCAAAAAATAGGCATTGAAATGCCTGAATTGAAAACCAAACCCAAACATCAATATATCATCGCACCTTATGAGGAAGCGATTCGTTCCACAACCACACAATTAGATTTTTGGCGACTCATTATACTACGAGGACGCCGTGTTTTATTTTGGTCTATTCCCCTGGTGAATAATACTGAATATTACGGTCGCTTTATCTCGCCACTAGAAGGATTTTTGCGGATTGTTATTTTTTATCAAGCATGCTTATTGGTTCCTCGCTTTATCACAAACCTATTTCATCTTTTAAAGCACTGGTGGTCACCTTCTGAAAATGAGCAGTCTTTATCTGCTCTGGAGCGCCATCAAGCACACCTCAATATGAATGCACGTTGGTGGGAAATTGCCTATGATTTTGGATGGATAACACTTGGTTTACTGAATGCTTTTGTACTCATAGGCTCATGGGCACCTTTTGCGATTTATGCCGCTGTTGTACTGCCTTCATATAATTTATTTTTACATACCACACGTCTTTTTATAGAGGACGGCCGCTTGAAAAAAATGGAAGCTGATTATCAGAGTCAACTCGAAAAATCGCCTTTAAAAGCAGATGAAATTAATACCTTCCTCGAGCAATTGAAAGAGCGGCGTTCATACAATCAAAATCTTTTATTGTTACGTATGTCTGTTTGCATCTGTATCGTATCAACCGGCATCTTTGGAATATGGACACTCATTCCACCTATCGTACCTTTCATAGCTGCTGTTCTTTCTGTATTAGTAACCATTGCCGGAAAATTAATTCCTGCTTATTTGCCCAAGCAAAAAGACCAACTCCAAGCATTAGAGCTCGATGACTCCCCCTCACCACTCTTAAGAAACACCCTGTTTTCAAACAAAAAGGATGATACCCAGTCCGAAATACCTGCTGAGGCTAATACCCTTGTTCATACCCGTCAGGCAATGAGCCTGACTACATAATTGTGCACAATGGTATTCCATGAGGAAAACTTATTCCTCCTAAGTTTTCTGAATCATCACCTAACTCAGGTTCATCAGCCTTATCAACTGCTGTCTCTAGAGCTCTGCTTCTAGCACTTTTAGCTTGCTCTAACTCTAGATCAAAAAAAGATTGCCGGCTCAAAAGTTTTTTTGCGTTCTCCTGGCTTGGTATTTTAAGTACAAAGTTATCAAATAAAGCACCATCCTTTTCAGAAAGAGCCACATCTGTCGGTAACTTCCTCTGCTCTAAAAAACGCTCAAACTCTAATTCTGCATACAAGCCTTGAAGCAAACTACTTTGTCGAAAAAAAGGTTCAAACTGAAAAGGCGCATCGAGTTTGCCGACATGAAAATAACTTCGCGTTAACCTTGGACTAAAACACTTTAAGTCTAGCTTTTTAATGTAATCCTTCTCTGAGGCATCTAAACAACTCTCGAGAGACAATAACTGGCCATGCGCTAAAACCTCGCTTTCTTGACATAAAGTTTGTTTTAATAAAAAATCTTCTGCGCTTTTTGCTAAATAAACAACACCTAAATGAAGCTTGAAATTTTTCCGCGGAAGAGGCGATGAAAAAATGTTCTTCAATAAATATTCTGCTTCTGTTTGATAAAAAGCAGCAATATCTATCAATAGTACATACTGAATATTTGGTTTATTCCTTAATGCTTGATAAAACGCAAATGAATCAACTATGCAGTCAGGTTTGCGCTGCTGCTTATCATCGATAATATATTCAACGGTTTTATATAGCTCAAAATGAGCTCGACCGTCTCGATCATCATGTTCAGGCAATATAATCATATAAGGTTGCTGGCCTATTTTTTCAAAAAAATCATCCATCATATGATTCAACTGCATTAAATAAGTTTCAAAAGAAATACCATCCATATGGTCTTCTATTTTACTCGCAATTTGGCGCAGCATAGGAGTGGCTTGTTTTTGAACCCAAACCGTAGGCTCTACTTTATTTGATGACATGATTATAAACACGCTCTTAAAATTGTCTGCATATTAGACAGTTTGAAGTAAGAGGTCAAACCCCAAATTATCTACCTATTTCTGTATCATACAAACAAAAAAAGTTATACTGCCTTATTTTTAAAAGAAATATATTCATGATGCCATCTGAAAATACTTTATTGAACTTACCCCACCTGTCTGCACTCCAAATATCAGGTGATAATGCATCAAATTTTCTGCAAGGCCAACTGAGCTGCGATGTTGAGGCAGTGAGTGTCAATCAAATGCGTCCAAGCGCATTTTGTAATTTAAAAGGCCGCGTACTTGCCCTGCCCGACGTTTTAGAATTTCAACAACAGTTACATTTAATCGTGCCGGCTACTTTGCTTGAAAAAACCATCAAATCACTCTCAAAAACTGCAGCACTATCTCGCGTTACCCTCCGACATGAAAGTCAGCTCCATATTTTAGGGTTTTATCTCAAAGATGCCGATCAATTGTTGCCCTTTGAAAGCAATTGGTCGGTAGAGAAATATGCTGTTATCTCATCACCACACGCGTGTGCCTACCACTTAGGTAATGGATTTTATATTTTACTGGTTTCAGATCATTATTTAGATGCAATTAAAGCGCCCTTTATTCAAAAAAATGCATTCGCAGATGAAGCCACTTGGCATCGTTTAAGATTAGAGGAAAAAGAAATACAAATTTATCCTGAATCACGCGGATTATTTTTACCGCATCGATTAGAACTACACCTATCCGGACATTTAAACTTTGATAAAGGCTGCTACAGAGGCCAAGAAATTATTGCACGCACTCATTATCGAGCGAAACAAAAGCATGCACTTCGATTATTTAAGATAAAAACCCATGAAAAATTGCACCCTGGTCTTCGCTTGATGAATGAAGAAAATACTCGAGAAATCGGTGAGCTTATTGACTTTTGCTTATTAGAAAGCAATCAATACCTTATTGCCGCAAGTGTTTTATTTGAACATCCCGATATCATACACTTCGAGCAATCAAACCATCCGGTCACTTTGCATCCTATGGACAACCAGGTACCGATGAACTAGAACTAGAACTAAACTGTGCTTGATTACGTTCTGATTTTTGCGCCCATACTGCATACTTCAATATAATATCAAGATGCTTACAAAATGGATGCGTACCTTGTTCGTCTTGCACACAAAATTGTGTGGCAATCTTTCGACCACCCTGTATAACAGCCGGTGGTGTTAATGTTTCTTGAGTCGCTTTCCATGCTAGCCAAGCCTGATAGGCACCATCATGCTGACGACTCACGTCATCTGTTTCGTTTTGGTACACTCTTTCAAAAAACAAACACCACTTACTATCTGACACACTAAGCCCCTATTACTTTTTTAATTAAATCTATCAAAACAGGTGTTGCTGATTGAACATCAAGTTCTTTAATTCTACGAATAATGGCTTCACGATGTGTATACACCTCCTCCAAAGCACATCGTACTGCTTCAGCACTTAAATCTTCAGTATCATCTAATACGGTACTCACGCCCTTTTTTTGAAAATAACGAGCGTTATCAATTTGATCACCACGACTATATCGACGTGATAATGGCACCAAAACATGGGGTTTAGCTAGGGCCAAAATTTCATATAATGAATTAGCACCTGCACGCGACAATAATATATCACTCGCTGCCAGCAAGTTAGGTAAACTATCCGTTGCATATCCAAGTTGATAATAATCTGGGTGTGTGAACAAAGCTGACTCTACTTTATCTTTGCCGCACAAATGAATGACATGAAAATGTGAGCACAATGCATCCAATTGCTCTCGAACGCATCGATTCAATACCTCAGCACCTTGACTCCCGCCGATAACCAATAAGCAGGGTTTTTTCCCATCAAACCTGCAATGTGCTAAACCTGCTTCACGCTCACCTTGAAATAATTGAGTCCGAATTGGTGTGCCTGTTACACAGACTTTACTTTTATTTTTAAAATAATCTTTTCCTGCATCAAATGTCACACAAATTTTAGTGACAAATGGAAAACTTAATCGGTTAGCAAGACCAGGACTTAAATCTGACTCATGTGCAATGACAGGAATACGATTCACCCATGCACCAACTACAACAGGCAAAGCAACAAATCCACCTTTTGAGAAAACAAGCTTTGGCTTTAGACGACGCAGTAAAAAAACAGATTGAATAATGCCTATGATTAAATTAAATGGATCAAGAACATTCTGCCAACTAAAATAACGACGCAACTTTCCTGATCGAACGACGTGATAATTGATATTTTCAGCCGTTACCATTGAGCGTTCCACGCCTTTCTCGGAACCAACATAAGCAATTTCAAAATCAGATGCTAATGCTTCAATCAATGCTAAATTAGGCGTCACATGTCCAGCAGTTCCCCCGCCTGTAAAAACTAAGGTGGGTTTCATGTAGCATCATCCAGTAGTAAACTTAAGTCGATTGCACGAACAGACTTTGTAATAGCACCCACAGAAATATAATCAACACCTGTTGCAGCAATACTTGCAATATTCAATAGATGAATACCACCTGATGCTTCTAATATGATATTTTCTTGGGATGCTAATAATACAGATTTTTGTAACATTTCTTGAGTAAAGTTATCCAGTAATATCCTATCTGGTTGTGCTTTTAGTGCCTCTTGAAACTCATCTAAACTTTCAACTTCGACTTCAATCCAGCGCCCTAACCCGCGTTGACGTGCAGCCTCGACTGCCTGATAAATAGAACCACAAGCTTTAATGTGGTTTTCTTTAATGAGCACGGCATCATACAACCCCATGCGATGGTTCACTCCTCCACCACACACCACGGCATATTTAAGTGCAATTCTTAAACCCGGCAATGTTTTTCGTGTATCGAGTAGTTGCGCCTTTGTACCCTTTAAACACACCACATAGCGTCGCGTTTCTGTCGCTACACCTGATAAGGTTTGTAAAAAATTAAGCGCTGTTCTTTCCGCTGTTAAAATATTGCGAACAGAACCTGTCAATTTTGCCAGAACCATGGGTTTTGCTAAATAATCACCTTCTGCAACTTGCCAGTTTATTTCGATATTGGAATCAATACTCGAAAAAACCTGATTAACCCAAGGTATGCCACAAACAACCATCGACTCACGTGACAAAATAATCGCTTGGCTCGATGTACTTTCGGTGATTAAATCTGCTGTGATATCTCCAGAACCTATATCTTCTTTTAAAGCGCGTACGACATCACCCTGTACTATTTGTTTATCAAGCATGCGTTACCTTTTAGGCTTTATCGGATGTTGCATAGCGCTGTTTTAACCAAGGTGGCGCCATGAAGGTTGTAATGATCACCATTAAAATAATCGCAGAAAATAGTTCATCTGAAAGCACGCCTAATGTTCGCCCAATTGAAGCAAATACAATCCCTACCTCGCCTCGCGGTAACATGCCAATACCAATCAATAATCGATCATCTTTTTTGCCGGCTCCCAAACCACTCACAAGCTTTCCAATCACAGCAGCTATCGTTAATCCACCTGAAATCAGTAATACATGCCAGTCTAAAAAGGCTTCGAGTTTAACTTGAATTCCAATTAACATAAAAAACAAAGGCGCTAAAAGTGACTCTAGAGGAGCAACCAATTCTCTAATTTGCGTATCGCGTTTTCCTGCTAGGGCATGCCCATCAAAAAAACCATCATGAATAATGAGGCCTGCAGCAAACGCACCAATAATACTCGCTAATTGTGAAACGGTTGCAAGCCATGAAAGCGCCATCACAAAGATAAATGAAATCACTAGCTTTGATTCCCAGGGCTCTAAAAAGCGAAACAGAGCCACCATGCGCCGTAAAGCCCACGGACCCATGAGCAATACGCCTGTAAAAAAGAGAACCACTTGTAATAAAACACGGCCAAGGGTTGATAAATCAACAATACCTGTTAGCACAACGCTACTTACCATTGCCAATATAATTAAACCCAAAACATCATCAATCATGGCAGCACCCAAAATTGTTTTTGCTTCTCGAGTACGTAATTTCTTCATTTCTTTCAACACACGTGCAGTAATCCCGACACTTGTTGCTGATAGTGTGGCCGCTAAAAATAAATCTGTTTTAAGTGATGCTGCTGGAATCAATAATAACGTCACTAAAAAACCGCATATAATCGGTACCAAAACACCCAATAAAGCAACACGAATAGAAGCTTTTCCTGTATGTTTAATCTCATCCACAGACGTTTCTAAGCCCACCATAAACAATAAAAAAATAACACCATAACGCGAAAAGCTGTCAACAACATATGCAACACGAATCAAATTTATGCCTTCCGATCCTTTCAAAACTGCTGTCAGCTGCTGTGCTTCCGGAAGCGTTGGTAACGTTGTATAAACCGCTTTTGCAACCGATGAACCTGACAGAACTTCTCCCATAATATCAAAAATAGCGCCCCCTTCACGGAGCACCACAGCAAGTGGCAAGCCAAAAAAGTAACAAATGTTTCCGAGCAAAACACCCATTAATAACTCACCCAAAACACCAGGCTGATTAAACGTTTGAGCTGCGTAACGCCCCATAAGCCCAAAGAAAAAAATGAGCGTCACCCAAAGTACCACAGAAGAAACAGGATCTGCATGCCCATTTGTCCCACTTGCAAAAGCAAATTTAGGGACAAACAAACACCCAAGCATCAAGCAAAAAAACACAAAAAGACACCGGCGTTTCACGAGCTCACTCATGACAAAACATCCAAAGGTTGTTCCTGTTGTTTGGCAAGCATCAAGCTTGTTTCAAGTACCGTATCTGGATTCAATGAAACACTATCAATTCCTTTTTGCATCAGCCACAAAGCCAAGTCAGGATGATCAGAAGGCCCTTGCCCACAAATGCCAACGTATTTTCTAGCACGCTTACAGGCATCAATCGCCATATGAAGCAATGCTTTAACCGCCGGATCACGTTCATCAAACTGTTCAGCAACCAATCCTGAATCACGATCAAGGCCAAGCGTTAATTGTGTCAAATCATTTGATCCAATCGAGAACCCATCAAAATGTTCTAAAAATGCATCAGCTAATAATGCATTCGATGGCAATTCACACATCATAATGACGCGTAATCCATTTTCTCCGCGGACAAGCCCATTGGTCTTCAAAACATCAATGACATTAGATGCTTCATGGACTGTTCGGACAAATGGAATCATCACTTCAACATTATTCAACCCCATTGACTCACGTACTGCTTTTACTGCTTGACATTCTAATGCAAAACAATCTGAAAAATCAGGTGAAACATATCGAGAAGCACCTCGGAATCCGAGCATTGGATTCTCTTCATCGGGCTCATACAATGTCCCTCCCAGCAAATTAGCATATTCATTCGATTTAAAATCCGATAAACGTACAATCACAGGTTTAGGATAAAAAGCCGCAGCAATCGTCGAAATACCTTCTTTTAGACGTTCAACATAATATGTCACTGGTGTTTCATACGCTGCTGTTTTATCCGCAATTTTTTGTTTTAACTCAGCATCTTTTAAATCATCAAACTGCAATAATGCTTTTGGATGAATACCTATGGTATTCGAAATTAAAAATTCTAATCGCGCAAGCCCAACACCTGCATTAGGAATCGATTGAAAAGTAAATGCTCTGTCTGGGTTTCCAACATTAAGCATGACTTTCATCGGTAAGTCAGGCAAGGTTTCTACATCAAGCACCGAGCGCTCAAAAGGCAGGAGTCCTTGATACACATAGCCTGTATCACCTTCGGCACAACTTACAGTTACCTCAGCGCCATCTTTAATCATTTTTGTTGCATTGCCACAACCGACAACCGCTGGAATACCCAACTCTCGAGCAATAATTGCAGCATGACATGTTCGACCACCTCGGTTGGTCACAATCGCAGATGCACGCTTCATCACAGGCTCCCAGTCTGGATCGGTCATATCCGAAACTAAGACATCTCCTGTTTGAACACGATGCATTTCAGCAACATCTTTAATGACACGGACTCGACCTTGGCCAATCTTCTGGCCAATACTTCGCCCTTCAACCAAAACACTTGCGGTTGCTTTTAACGCATAACGCTCAATCACTTGATTATCCGCATTCGCTGACTGACTTTGTACGGTCTCGGGGCGCGCTTGTAATAAATAAATATGACCATCAACACCATCTTTGCCCCACTCAATATCCATAGGACGGCCATAGTGCGCTTCAATAATCATGGCTTGATGCGCTAAGTATTCGACATCTTCAGTGGTCAAAGAAAAAGCTTGGCTTCTTTCTTTATCCACATCTTGTGTCATCACACGACTGGTCGCATTAGGGTCATCGTTGTAAACCATTTCAAGTGCTTTATCACCTAAATTTCGGCGAATAATTGCTTCACGTCCGGCACGAAGTGCTGGTTTATAAACATAAAACTCATCTGGGTTAACAGCCCCTTGTACAACCATTTCACCCAGTCCATACGATGATGTGATAAAAACCACCTGATCAAAACCAGACTCAGTATCCAAGGTGAACATCACCCCACTTGCACCACAATCACTTCGGACCATTTGTTGCACACCAACCGAGAGCGCAACATCATCATGTGAAAAGCCATGGTGTACACGGTATGCAATAGCACGATCGTTATAAAGCGAGGCAAAGACTTCTTTCATCGCAACCAAAACCGCATCCACACCTTTTACGTTTAAAAGAGTTTCTTGCTGGCCAGCAAACGATGCATCCGGTAAATCTTCTGCTGTCGCAGAAGAACGAACGGCCACTGTAAATTGCTCGTGCCCAATACGTGCTTCAAGTGCCTGATACGCATCATGCACAGCTGCTTCAAATAACGGAGAAAATGATGCTTTTAACATCATGTTTCGAATGCTTGCTCCAACACGTGCAAGTTCAGCCACGTCATCGACATCTAAGCCGTCTAATGCTGCTTGAATATTAACTCGAAGATTGTCTTGATTTAAAAAGTCATAAAAGGCATCTGATGTTGTTGCAAAACCACCGGGAACTCGAACACCCATATCACTTAAATGGCTGATCATTTCTCCTAGTGATGCATTTTTTCCGCCCACACGATCGAGTTCAGCCATACCTAGCTGCTCAAAGTTCATTGTGTATACTATATCAGGCATAAATCCTCTCGACTCCTTCGAAAATAAACATCATTCTACTGAAATTCATGCCACGTGCAACTTCTATCGTACGGCGTAATCGTCTATTATGTAGGTCTTAATCCATATTACGATATTGAACTGCACCTATATGACACTATCTGCCCTTAACTCAATCTCTCCTGTAGATGGACGATATCTCAAAAAAACGCGACCTCTTACACCTTTCTTTAGTGAATTTGGCCTCATTTATTATCGTCTAATCATTGAAATTCGCTGGTTTGAATCTTTGGCTGAAAACCCTAAAATTGCTGAAGTACCCCCCTTAACAGAAACAGCTCAAGCCTTCTTGAACCAACTCATTTCACAGTTTGATGAAAACGAAGCTAAAGCCATTAAGGCCTATGAGAAAAAAACCAATCATGATGTAAAAGCCATCGAATATTACTTACGAGATAAACTGGAGGGATGTGATTCTTTGCGTTCCGCTAAAAGCTTTATCCACTTTGCTTGCACGTCTGAAGACATTAATAATTTAGCCTATGCTTTTATGGTCAAAGAAGCGCTCGCTCAAATTATTCAACCTACTTTAGCCGAAATTGTTGGCGGTATCACCCTACTCGGCAAGCAACACGGTGAAGCGGCTATGCTCGGCCGAACACATGGGCAGCCTGCAACACCCACAACGCTGGGTAAAGAACTCATCAATTTTTCAGCACGCCTAAAACGTCCACTACAACAATTAGCTGAAGTATTAATTTCGGCTAAATGCAATGGTGCCGTTGGAAACTATAATGCACATACCATTGCCTATCCGAAAGTAGATTGGCGCAAACACTGCTCACGATTTATTACAAATTTAGGACTTTCTTTTAGTGCTTACACCACTCAAATTGAGCCTCATGATGGCATTGCTGAAGTCTCACATTTAATGATTCGCATTAATAATATTTTACTCGATTATACCCGAGATATTTGGTCATACATTTCTCTTGGCTATTTCAAACAAAAAACAGTCAAAGACGAAGTAGGATCCTCGACCATGCCACACAAAGTCAATCCGATTGATTTTGAGAATGCAGAAGGCAATCTTGGATTATCTAATACGCTCTTTGACCATTTTGCCAATAAGCTCACACAATCACGTTTGCAACGTGATTTATCGGATTCTACGGTACTTCGTAATCTGGGCGTTGCTTTTGCTTATGCATTTATTGCCTATCAGGCTATTGCTAAAGGTAATGAAAAACTTGAAATTAACGCGGATGCTCTCAAAAAAGACCTTGATGATAAATGGGAAGTTGTGACCGAAGCTATCCAAACCGTCATGCGGCGTCACCAACTCCCCAATGCTTACGAAGCACTGCGTGACTTTTCTCGTGGCCAAGATATTAACCAAGATACCCTGCAAACATTTATTGAAAGTCTTGAGCTCCCTGAAGAGGCAAAAAAAGACCTTCTAGCCCTCACGCCGAATACATATACAGGACTCGCTAGTGCCTTGGTTAAAGCTTTTTCATGACCTCTGATTTATCCCAGCAAGGGCAAACACACCACGTTGATGTACTTGTCATTGGTGGGGGTTTGGCGGGCCTGCATTATTGCCTTGAGGTCGTCAAGCATTATCCTAAAGCAAAACTGACACTCATCAGTAAAACAGCTTTTGGCGAATGTAACAGTCGATATGCCCAAGGCGGTATTGCTGCAGCTTTTATGCCCGAAGATTCTATTGATACACACATACAAGACACCCTCAAAGCAGGTGATGGGTTATGCTACGCTAAAAATGTTGAAACCATTATTCAAAAAAGCCCAGACGCCATTCAGCAACTAGAGCAGCATACCGTTCAATTCGATAAAACTGATACGCATCAATATGCATTAGCGCATGAAGGCGGACATAGCCACCGACGGATTTTACATGCAGGAGATAGAACGGGCCTTGCCATGGTTGATGCATTACTCACTCAAGTCCGTGAGCATCCTAACATCACCTGCCTCGAGCATCACGCAGCCGTTAATTTAATCACACAATATCACCCACATCGAACCAGTCATCAATGTGAAGTGTTAGGCGCTTATATTTTAAACAGCAATACACACCAAATTCATACTTATCTTACACGTTGTGTTGTACTTGCCACAGGAGGTGCTGGTAAAACATATCGCTATACCAGTAATAGTATGGTCGCAACAGGTGATGGCGTTGCGATGGCGTATCGTGCAGGCGCACGCATTGGCAATATGGAGTTTTATCAGTTTCACCCAACACTGTTGTATCATCCTGATATCAGCAGCTTTCTTATTTCCGAGGCTGTTCGTGGTGAAGGTGGTGTGCTTCGCAATGCCGATACAAATCAACCATTTATGGCGCATTACGCGCCAGAATTTAAAGACCTTGCTACCCGTGATATTGTATCACGCGCTATTTTTAATGAAATCGAACAAAGCGAAAATCCGTTTGTTTATTTAGACATCACCCATCAGCCCAAGACCTTTTTAAAAAAACGTTTCCCTCAAATTTATCAAACCCTTCAATCCGTCGGTATTGATATGGCTGAAGATTTAATTCCTGTCGTTCCAGCAGCGCATTACCAATGCGGTGGTATCCTCGCAACACCTGATGGAAAAACAGACTTAGAACGCTTATATGCCATTGGTGAAGTCGCTTTCACAGGCTTACATGGTGCCAACCGACTCGCCAGCAACTCTCTGCTTGAAGCAGCCGTCATGGCCTCCAATGCAGCCCTTGCCACACAAAAAGATATTCATACACCCTGGACTTTAAAGCACGATTTACCGACCTGGCATTCACCTCGCGAAGTCAATCATCGTCGTGCTAGCCAAATTAATGCTCATTGGCGAGGTCTACGCGGTGAAATGATGTCTTACGCCGGTATTGTCCGTACTGAAGCAGGTCTAAATGATTTATTACAACTCATCCAAAAACGAAAAGAAATCATTGAGGATTATTACTGGGCGCATTGCATTACTCGAGACTTTATTGAACTAAGAAATATTATTTTGAATGCCGAACTGATTGTAAGTTCAGCGCTCTCAAGACGTGAATCACGTGGCGGTCATTTTAGAGATGATTTTCCACACACAAATCCTAATGCACAAGAAAGCATCGTACGATTCAATACCCCTAATCATTAGGCCGTGTCCTTAAACTCATATACCACTGATTCATATCGCTCGAATATTTGAAGCAAAGGCAAATAAACAATGACCACCGACGCAGTCAGAGCTGAGTAATACACTTCTTAGAGTGGCGTGATTTATATGAGGATATTAGCCATTAAGCAAGAGCCTCTGGATGCCGCGGCACGTATGCACTGGGGGGAACTGTCAACAGCCCCTAGAAAAATTTTTTATGGTGAAATAAACCGAAACCGTCGAGACAATCAATAAATTAGGAAAAAAATTAACAGCAGCATTAAAGTTACAACGGTTTAAAAAAAGTTTATTTTTTCTTGGAATCTTTTTTTTGTGGTATTATTAAGCCTTTTTTTGCCCATACAAAGTTAATATTGCTCACATCATGATTGTTTGTTACCAGACAGACTAAGAACCATATGATAATGAAGAGCTCTTTCTTTGTTGATATTAATGAGTCTCTTAAGGAGATTATTATGTTAATTAAAAATCAAATTGAATTAAAAAATATCATTGAGACTTTCTTTACTGATGGGTCTTTAGTTATCAATTCTTTTGTTTTTAGACAGTTTCACTCTGTTGAATCTGTGCATCGAGAAAACTTATTGCGCACCTTATATGCTGATGAATTTACTGCAAACTATTCTTTTGAAAGTAAAGAAAATAGTACTGCAGAAATTATAAATTTTTTTATGAATGCATCCCCCGAAAAACAAAAAGCCCATTTTATGGTTTTTGATAAAGATAATCATTTTTTAGGACGATGTAACTTAAGAGTGGTTGACGGGAAAATTTGTTTTGGAATCGCACTTCAGCCCAGTGTTCAAAATAAAGGTTATGGACAAGCAATTTTAAAAGCTTTGTTCACTCTCTGTTTTGATGTATTGAAGCTGGAACAAAATATATATGGCAGTACAATGTCTTATAACATAAGATCTCAAATGACAATGCAAAAAATAGGCATGAGACCTGATGGTATAATCAGTAAAGACTTAAATTTAGCCCTTGATACCAAATGGTTAAAATATGAAATAACACCCCTGCAATTTTTAACTAACAATACAGCCGCAAGCACCCACCCTGACTCAAGAAAATTAAGCGATGTGATATTGGAGGACTATTTAAAGAGCCGTAAACAGGAGGCTCGTGTAAAATATAACGCCACCCAGTATGAACGGGCTCGTTTCTTTATGAAACAAGAACGACGCAAGTTTGCTTTCACCCAGCTTAAAAGAAAAATCATGGAAAAAGTTGAGCATAAGGATTTAGACGAACCGCAACTCGCTATGATAAAACGGCCGTAATGTTTTTAACAGCATAAACATAGGTAAGTATTTTGCTTGGGTTGAAATGCCCTCCTACGTCCCGACATTGCTTACTCTTTTCTGCACATGCTTTAATTGATATAAGGTTTATATAATAGATAACTCACATATCGTTAAATTACTTCAAATTATTATTTGCATTTAAGCGCCAAATTTGAGACTTTATAGACCTTATTTTTTGTGTTTTTTTTAATCTAACTATATTTACTTTTAACTAAAGGCAGTCATGTTTACAACAGATACAACGTACAATCCTCAAAAAAGTTTGATGCACATCACCCAAGATATGCAAATCTGCCAGGCTGATTATCCGCTCGACTGGTATCAAGAGGACTATATTCCTTATGCTGAAGAATATATGGCATTACCCGATCGAAAGCTGACAACCATTATTCAATGGATGACCCCCTACTTAAACAAAGTACAAGATCACTTCGGGCCCAACTTACTCCTATTAGCTCATTATTATATGGGTGGTGAAATTGTGCGATTGATTGAGCAGTTTGGTGGAAAAATTGGTGACTCATACCAGCTCGCACTCATGGCCCAAAATCACCCTGAAAAATCCATTATTGTTGAGTCAGCTGTTCATTTTATGGCTGAATCTATTGCGATGCTGGCCAATGACTCACAAAAAGTTTACATCACTAATCCTAAATCAGGCTGTACCATGGAGATGCTCTCCAAAGATTTTATGGTTGAACCTGCATTCATTGAACTCAATGCACGCTATGGTGCAAATAATATTTTGCCCATTTGTTATATGAACACATCAGGACGTGTTAAAGCCATGACTGGGGCACAAGGCGGTGCTGTATGTACCAGCTCAAACGTAAAAAAAATCTTTCAATGGGCACGTGCACAAAACAAAAAAATCTTATTTATTCCCGATCAACACATGGGCGAAAACGTTGCTCATTGGCTGGGCATTCAAAATATTGCTTACTGGCCTAGTGGTTCCGCAAGCGCACAGTATAGTCTAGATAACCAAGACGCAAAAACAATACGTCAATTTGATAAGGCAGAACTCATTCTTTTTTCTAGTCAATGCACGGTACACACGTATTATGACGCAGCCATGTGTGCTTATTGGGATACTAAAAACTATACAACCGTTGTGCATCCAGAATGTAAAAATAGCGTGATTCGAAGCGCTCAATATGCAGGATCAACCGCTTTTATTTGGGATTTAGTCATCAATGATCGTGCTCAAACCAAGCGGTATGCTATCGGCACAGAAAATCATATGGTTGAAAACCTGAAACAACATGCAGCAACTCTCGGCATTCATGTCGTGAACCTTGCTGAAGCCCCTACAAAAGATAACTCAGCAAATGTAGGATGTGGTTGTGCCACCATGTCACGTAACGACCCCCCCCACTTGGTGGCTTTACTCGACTTATTGCGACTTGGAAAAACGATGGACTATAACGAAGTAAAAGCCGGTGATGTCGTAAATGAATTTACAGGAACACGCCAAAGGCTCAGTCAGAATGACCAAGCCTGGGTTATCAGCAATGCTAAAAAATCGCTTCAGAATATGATAAACATCTCTACAGGCCAACCGGTGGTTCAGCAGCAGGTTCATTCTCATCCGATGGAGATAATGGATTAGCGTCCGAAGGTGTTTTCTTTTGAGCAGGCTGTGCTTTGGAAACTGCACCGCCTGTTAATACTTCTTCATGAATCTGTTTAATTTGCGCTTGCAGCGTTTTTTGCATCTGCTTCATTTTTTCTTCAGTCATCGTATTCAGCTGATTAATTTGTTCTTGTAACTTTTTTTGTGTTTCTTTCAGTTGACTCTGAAGCTGCTTATTTAGTTGTTGAATTTGTTTTTGTTGGGTCTCTTGCATGCGTTGCAGCTGTACCTGAAGTTGACTATTCAGCATCTGTATTTGCTGCGAACTGCTCTCTTCACAAAACGCCATACTTGAAAAAATTACCATGCATCCACCTAAAAGTCCGCACGTTATCTGCCGCATCTCATTTCCCCTTGAGTCAATCCATCATGCATTACTAGTCGTATTATCTTAGCGCCAACTTCGTTTAATATACAAATAAACTCTCTTTTTAGTCTTATCGAAAACAAATAGGACACCATGGTAACTTTCAGGAGTTGGACTATACTCAACAATGTTAAAAAGCATAATAATCACATAAGGAATACAGTCATGAGAAAAACACTGATGGGTGGTTTATCTGCCGCTATGTTATCACTCGCCCTTGTCCAAGCAGCTCCTGTTTATGCGATGCATAAAGATTGTCCTGCTGAAGGCAAATGTATCATGAACAAAATAGAAAAAATGAAAGCTACCCTCGCACTCACTCCTGAACAAGAAAAAAAACTTCATGCGATTAAAGAAAAAAATAAAGCTTTCATGGAAAAAACTCATCGTGAAAAACACATGATTCACAAACAAGCAAATCAAATTGCTGATGCAAAAGACATCGATAAAATGAAATTAGACAGACTGGCTGACAAGGCTGGGCAACTCGAACGTGAAGTCTTAAAAAATCGTGTCATGACAAAACATGCTATAGGACAAATTCTTAACCAAAAGCAAAAAGATCAAATCAAACAAGACATGCGTATGATGAAAAAAGATATGATGCAAAAAAAAATGCATTAATCAATCAAAACAACAAAAAACCCATGTCCTCATTGCTTCAAGCGTATCAGAGCATGGGTTTTTTTGTGCCATATTCAGCATCTACTTAGCCTGAAGAAAGGCGGACAGCACTCCTACATACATTAGACAACTCTGCTTACATCATGTCTTAATAACCATAACGCTCAAAGCTTTTTTATTCTCACCTTGATTTATAAAAAAATTTCTTCTAGGGTATGTTAGCTGTTGGTCTAAACCCTCTGATATTTTAAATTTTCTTTGAGTAAGCCATGCATCCAATGTACTCTTCAAATCCTGCTTGGCTCCCAGAAGCAGTGACCCCCCAAAACACATCCAAAACTTGGGTCCACTATTTGCGTGTCTTTGCCTCAGGCATACTGCTTCCTCTTGGATTTGCCCCTTTTCACTTACCAGGCCTTGCCATCCTAAGCCTGACGTTTCTCTTTCTACAATTAATCAATCAACCCCCTAAAAAAGCATTGATAACAGGGCTCACATTTGGACTGGCTGCTTTCAGCTTAGGAACCTCCTGGGTGTATGCGAGTATTCATACCTATGGTCATCTCAATCCTGCTCTATCAGCACTCATTACCCTTCTCTTTACTGCTTTTCTTTCATTCTATACAGGCCTATTTTCTCTCTTTTATACCCTTATCAATCGAACCTTACCCATCTATCTTTCTCCTTTTTTATTCAGCAGCTTATGGTTTTTTTCTGAATACTTTCGCTCAATTGTACTGGGTGGTTTCCCTTGGCTTTTGCTTGGGTTTGGACAAATGGATTCACCTTTACAACACTTACTCCCTCTAATAGGCGTGTTCGGTGTAAGCGGGTTAGTTGCTCTTTCTGCGGGATTTTTAGCACTCGGCGTCAACAAAAAAAATCCGCAAAAAATAAAGTGGCTTATTTTATTTATTTTAACTTTAACGCTCCCCACAGCACTCAACCATACAACATGGACACAAGCGCATCATGAGCCTATTTCAGTTGCCATCGTTCAAGCAGATTTATCAATGCGAGATAAGTGGAATAGTGCTTTATATCAAAAAATTCAATCTTTTTATCAACAAACAACAACCCAATTAATGCCCAAGAAAGATTTAATTGTACTACCCGAATCAGCGATTCCCTTACCGACTAGTTATGCGAATACTTTTTTACAAACGCTACAAAACGAAGCTAAAGCAAATCAGAGTGCCGTCATACTCGGCATCCCTCATCCGAGTCAAACCCAGCTCGGCACCTACCACAATGCTTTGCTTGCACTTGGACATGCAAATGGAATTTATTTTAAGCAACATTTAGTCCCTTTTGGTGAATATATTCCTAAACCTTTTTCAACACTCACACAATCCCTCGGGCTACCCACTCCTAATATGACACCCGGCAACACACAGCAGCCGCCTATTACTTTCAATCAACAAACAATAGCAACTTTAATTTGCTATGAGCTCGCCTACCCCGATTTACTGCGTGCACAACTGCCAAGTGCTGCTTTTATTGTTTCTATCAGTGATGATGGTTGGTTTGGACACTCTCTGGCCGTTTATCAGCAACTACAAATGGCACAAGCACTGTCAAAACAAACCGGACGCGCTCAAATTGTTTCAAACAATGACGGGCTCTCATCACTCATTAATTCAAAAGGCCAAATCACTGATAGCTTACCCGCATTTTCAAAAGGCACGCTAGAAGGAAAAATTTATCCTGCTACAGGCGCTACACCCTGGGTTAAAAATGGTAATGCCCCGATTATTGTGCTGAATACTTTAATCCTATTACTTATCATTGGATGTCGTCTAATGCTTGCCGCGAAGCAGAAGAGGCGTTATCCTAACCAACCTAGTTAAATTTGTTAATACATCATGGATAATCGCTACAATCCTCAAGCCGTTGAACAAGAAGCCCAAGACTATTGGGTTAAAAAGCAATGCTATCAGGTTAATGAAGACCTCAATAAAGAAAAATTTTATTGTCTTGCTATGTTTCCCTATCCCAGTGGTTCACTGCACATGGGTCACGTCAGAAATTATACTCTAAGCGATGTGATTGCCAGATACCAAAGAGCGCTGGGTAAAAATGTTTTGCAGCCCATTGGTTGGGATGCTTTTGGCCTACCCGCTGAAAATGCTGCTATCAAACATAAAGTTCACCCTGCTGCATGGACAGAGCAAAATATTGCATCGATGAAAGCGCAATTTTTAAAACTTGGAAATGCTTACGATTGGCGACGTGAAATTACAACATGCGATCCCGTTTATTATCGTTGGGAACAATGGTTTTTTATCAAACTTTTCGAAAAAGGAATGGTTTATAAAAAAAATGCCTGGGTTAACTGGGATCCCGTTGATAAAACCGTACTGGCCAATGAACAAGTCATTGATGGATGTGGTTGGCGCTCAGGGGCTCCTGTTGAACGTAAAGCCATTCCACAGTGGTTCATCAAAATTACAGCCTATGCCGATGAACTTTTATTAGGTCTAGATACATTAGACGCCTGGCCTGACCGAGTTAAACAAATGCAGCGCAATTGGATTGGACGCTCTGAAGGATGCGAAATTCATTGCCCAGTTGAAAATTACCCTAAACCATTAAAAATATACACGACACGTCCCGAAACGCTTATGGGCGTAACCTACTTTGCCATTTCTGCAGACCACCCACTCGCAAAAAAAGCAGCTGAGACCAACACAGATGTTGCGGCTTTTATTAAAAGTTGTGCTGGCACAGGAACTGCAGAAGCAGATATTGCAGCCCTTGAAAAACGGGGTGTACCCACCGGTTTTTTTGCAACTCACCCTATATCAGGCCAGCAATTACCCATTTGGGTGGCTAACTTTGTACTCATGCAATACGGAACGGGTGCTGTTATGGCTGTGCCTGCTCATGATGCACGTGACTTTGAATTTGCAACACACTATCACCTTCCTATTGAACCGGTGATTTCACCTGAAAATCAGGAAACACCTCACGACTACTCAAAAAATGCTTTTCTAGATGACGGTGTGCTCATTAACTCCGGTGAGTTTGATGGATTAAATACAACCGACGCTAAAATAGCCATCACAAAACACATTGAACATCATCAAATGGGATGCACGACTATTAATTATCGCCTCCGTGACTGGGGTGTTTCACGTCAACGATATTGGGGCACACCCATCCCTATGATTTTATGTGATGATTGTGGCCCTGTTCCTGTACCCGAAGACGAATTACCCGTTCGCCTACCTGAAAATGTCGACTTTTCAGCACAAGGCTCTCCCCTTGCTGACTGCACTGAATTTTTACATGTTGAGTGCCCTAAGTGCGGACAAGATGCGCAACGGGAAACAGATACATTTGATACCTTCATGGAGTCTTCTTGGTATTACGCACGCTTTGCCTGCAAAGGTCAAGAAGATGTCATGCTTGATGATCGCGCTAAATATTGGACACCGGTCGATCAATATATAGGTGGTGTTGAACATGCCGTTATGCACTTACTATATGCTCGTTTTTTTCACAAATTGATGCGTGACGAAGGCTTACTAAACTCAGACGAACCTTTTAAAGCGCTCTTAACACAAGGCATGGTCCTAAAAGATGGCCATAAAATGTCTAAGTCAGTTGGAAACACCGTTGACCCCAATCATCTCATTGATACCTATGGTGCAGACACTGCACGCTTATTTAGTATGTTTGCAGCACCTCCAGAGCAATCTTTAGAATGGTCTGACAGTGGTGTTGAAGGTGCATATCGCTTTTTAAAACGTCTGTGGGTATTTGCACATGAACACCAAGCTCGCTTTAATGAAACAAGCGAGATGTATGGTGAAAACAACCCACCCATCGATTGGCAAACTGTTGAGTCACGCTTAAAAAAAGCGCGTTCTGAAGTACATCAAATCATTGCACAAGCAACAACAGATTATGAACGTAATCAATTTAACACTGTTGTCTCGGCTTGCATGAAATTATTTAATACTTTGTCTGCTTACGATATTAAAACAAGCGAAGATAACTATTTTTTCTATCACAGCATGACCGCTTTACTACGCTTACTTGCACCCATTACCCCTCATATTTGTCATGTACTCTGGAAAACATTGGGCTTCACCAAACCCATCATCGACGCTCCTTGGCCAAAATTTGATAAAAACGCATTAAAAACAGATGAAGTTGATTTTGTCGTACAGGTCAACGGAAAGCTAAGGGCGCAGTTTACAGCGAACACTGATACCCCTGAAGCTGATCTCATTGATCGCGCAAAAACTGAAGCAGAATCTTTTATTACAGGGAAAACATTAAAAAAATCAATTGTTGTGGCTCATCGCCAACTGATTAACTTAGTGGTCAGCGTGTGAAATACCTCCGTAATATTTTTATTTTTTTTATTATTACAAACCTTGTTACAGGCTGTGGTTTTAAGCTAAGGGGTAGTGAAACCTCACCGGCCTGGCTTAAAAAAGGTGTTGCTGTTATTGTTGAACACGCTGCACACGATTGGAAAGACTTGCTTCACGAATCACTCGAAGCCAGTCATATTCGTGTTATAGATAATCCCCAAAAAGCCCCTTATTGGTTGATCATCAAAAAAGAAGAACTTAAACGCAATATTGTTAGTGTCAGTTCTAGTACAACTCCAAGACAATATCAGCTTATTTATACCGTTTGGTTTTCACTTCAAACTGCTAAAGGAACTGTAATTCTTCAACCCACTTCTGTTTTTGTAACCCGTCCCTTAACCATAAATAACAATCGTGTGCTAGGCTCAAGAAATGAAGGGGAAAAATTAAAAACTGAAATGAAACGCGATGCTGCACTTAAAATTATCGAGTTTCTTTATCAACAAGAGTCATCTCCCCCACACTTACAGAAATAAAATAGGGAATAAATCATGAAACAATGGATCTTTTTTCTTTCGCTCTGCTTAAGCTTACCTGCATTTGCTATCGCTATTGATATCCCACCTGGACAGTGGCAATGTATGGCTGTTGATAAAAAAGAAAAAAATTTTGGTGGCTTTGGAAAATCAATGAATGCTGCACGTCGTGCCGCAAAAGCTGAATGTAGACGTCGCTCAAATCAACCCAAAACCTGTCAAACAGCCCAGTCTTACTGTGAGCAAGGTCCGGTTTCTACCATTGAAGACCGATGCATTGTAAGTGACGAGTCAGGCAGAACTTGGAACACAACCGGGCAAGATGCTTGCCGAACAGCTAAATATCTTTGTCAACAATGGCAGTACCTCCATGGAAGCACACGAAGTGTCTGTACCATTAAGCATCGCATGCGCAATTACGATCGCAACCAAAAAGATAAAGACAAAGATGACACTATCTTAGAAAAACTACTGAACACTGATGATTAAATATCCCGACCCAACGTTTGAAACACATCTAAAAAAAACACTTGCTCCCATCTATATTTTGATGGGACAAGATTCCTTTTTACTGAATAAAGCCGCTCTAGCACTGAAAAAAACATGGCATGAAACACATGCCCCCAATGAGGTCGAAGAAAAACGTATTGCTCTTGAACATGCCAATGATTGGAATGAGCTCGTTCAAGAAGCCAATACGCTTTCATTATTTCATGAACAGTTAATCATTGATGCGGCTTTTAATAAAAAAATTTTTGATGCAAAAACCAAAACAATCTTGAATGCCTATGCCACAAGTCCTAGCACGCGATGTATGCTAATATTACGTGCACCCCTGATAACAGCCAAACAATGTGCTGAGCTTAACAAGCATCCAAGTGTTGAGTTCATCTCAATTCAATCACTCAATCCAGGCGCTGAAATAAACTGGATAAAACAACAATTAAAACAACAAAAGCTCAACTATACTGACAATATTCCAAAGTTAATTCAAGCATATACCCAAGGCAGCTTGCATGCTGCAAACCAAACGATTGAACGCCTGGCACTAACTCACGAACCTCATACCGAGTTAACCTCTAAAGATGTTCAGGAACAGCTTGTCGATCAAAGACAATATAAACTCTATGAAATCTCGGGTGCTTGTCTTGATGGCAATCCTAAAAATGCTTTAAGTCTCACCAGGCGGGCACAACACGATCAAGTAGAACCCACCCTGATACTGTGGTTTATCACACAAGAACTACGCCTACTTGAACAGCTTGCGGCAGGTGCATCTTACCAAGCCTTAAAAATTTATAGCTTTCGTACCCAGCAATATCAACGGGCTACCCAGCGCTTATCGGCTAATACTATCTATCAATTACTTCAAACATGCCAAATGCTCGACACACATATTAAATCCGGTAATAGTAAACAAACTTGGCTATTCATCGAACAACTCATTATTGCTTTTTCTAAGCCAATATAATGGCCTGCGGTCAATAAACAACAGCTCTCGTTACCGAAATATCTGCTCGTACGCAAGGAGGATCATCTCTAGCACATAGGCCTAATCAGCGTTCTGTCCCCATCGCTCATGGAGTTTCGAAATTATTTATGATATATATTTACTTACATTGATTATTTTTATGTCATTGAACAAGATATGATAAATTGAAGCGACATTATGCATCGATTTTGGCAATGGCATGTTCATATATTTGGCTTACCATCTAATTAAGACAACTGGAATAGTATGCCTGATGCTGAGTCCAACACCCAATAACAAGGAGGAGAGATGAAGTTATTTTATGTTGATGTCATGGCGATTAAACGCAATGGTACTCTGTTGCCGGTTCAATATCTAATCTAATTAAACGTGTTTGGGAACATAAAAATAAGGTGAATTTAGGATTTATAGTCAAGTATAATGTTCATATGTTCGTCTATTATAAAATGTATGAGACCTATGTGGAGGCTGTCCGCCGTGAGAAACACTCAAAAAATTGGCCAAGACAAAAATTCGCTGAGGGTGTACTTCAACCCTCAGCATATAATAGTTTAAATTTCTAACAATTCTTTTTCTTTATGGACTAAAAAAGCATCCATCTCAGCAATGAATTTATCAGTAAGCTTTTGAATACTCTCGTTTGCTCGACGTTCTTCATCTTCTGAAATTAACTTTTCTTTAACAGAATCTTTGAGTTGCTGATTAGCGTCACGACGAATATTTCGTATTGAAACGCGCCCTTGTTCTGCTTCTGCTTTAACAACTTTAATCATTTCTTTGCGGCGCTCTTCGCTCAAAGGCGGCATAGGCACACGAATCATATTACCGGAAGGTGCTGGATTTAAGCCTAAATCAGAGGTTAAAATTGCTTTTTCAATGACTGGCATCATTGTTTTTTCAAAAGGCACCACAGACAGCATACGCGCATCTGCAACCGTAACATTAGCAACCTGATTAAGTGGTGTTGGATTACCGTAGTAATCAACGCGAACATGATCAAGTAAAGCTGGACTTGCCCGTCCCGTTCGTATTTTTGACATTTCATGCTGGAGTGACTCAACGGCTTTTTCCATCCGTTTTTCTGCATCCCGCTTAATACTATCGCTCATGCTGTTCTCCTACAATCGTTCCGATGGGTTCACCTTGAATAATTCGTTTTAAAACGCCAGGTGCTGTCATATCAAAAACTTGCAAGGGCAAGCCATGATCTTGACACAAACAAATCGCTGTTAAATCCATGACCTGCAAATTTTTGGTCAAAATATCATGATACGTCAATCTATCATATCGTGTAGCATCAGGATTTTTAACTGGATCTGAAGAATAAATACCATCTACTTTTGTGGCTTTCAGCACCACATCAGCTTCCATTTCAATACCTCGCAAACAGGCTGCAGAATCCGTCGTAAAAAAAGGATTTCCTGTTCCTGCCGCAAAAATAATCACTTCTTTATTTTTTAAGTGTGCCATGGCTTTTCGATGGTGATATGAATCAACCACACCCAGCATCGAAATAGCTGACATGACACGTACTGAAAGGCTGGCACGCTCAAAAGCATCCCGCAAAGCAAGCGAATTCATCACCGTTGCAAGCATTCCCATATGGTCACCTGTTACCCGACCAAGTCCGGCTTCAGACAATGCTTTACCACGAAACAAATTACCACCACCAATGACAATAGCCACTTCAACACCCATGGCAACTAACTCAGAAACTTCTCTTGCCATTCTATCTAGTACGACTGGGTCAATACCAAAAGAGACACTCCCCATCAGGGCTTCGCCACTGTATTTGATGAGTACCCGCTCATACTTTAAGGGTGTTTTAGTGGCGTCACTCATGCGTCGCGAACCTGTGACATGACTTCTTCAACAAAGTTATCTTCTTTTTTCTCGATACCTTCGCCCACTTCGATGCGTGTAAAAGACAACACTTCAGCATTCTTTTCTTTCAAAAGATCAGCAACCGTTTGGCTTGGATTTTTCACAAAATCTTGGCCTAACAAACTCACCTCAGCAAGAAACTTTTTAATGCGTCCATCAACCATTTTTTCAATGATGGCATCTGGCTTTCCACTTTCACGTGCTTGTGCCACAAAAATTTCACGCTCACGTTGAATTTCTTCAGCAGGTACTTGTTCAGCACTCACAACCAAAGGTTTGCTTGCTGCAATATGCATGGCTAAATCTTTAGCTAATGCTTCACTACCTTGCTTCATTGAAACTAAAACACCAATTCGTGTTCCATGTAAATAACCACCAATTGCTTCATCAGACTCAACAAAAGCAATACGTCTTACTTTAATATTCTCACCAATTTTAGCAATCAAGGCACGACGCGCTTCATCAACTGTCCCATCAGATACCTGCATATTTGAAACCACATCTACATCTTCTGAGCCAGAAGCAAGTGCTGCAGTTGCAACTTGTTTTGCAAATTCAATGAAGTTTGAATCACGTGCAACAAAATCAGTTTCACTGTTGACTTCAACCAACACTGCGCGACGTGCGTCGTCTGATGCACAAAAAACTACAATACCTTCTGAAGCCACACGATCAGCTTTTTTATCAGCTTTAGTTTGGCCTGCTTTTCGCAGCTCAAGAATCGCATTCTCCATATCACCATCTGTTGCAACTAAAAACTTTTTGCACTCCATCATAGGTGCGCCTGTGCGTTCACGTAGCTCTTTCACCATAGCCGCAGTAATCGACATATTAATTCTCCAAAAAAGAGCGGTATAAAACCGCCCCAAATATAGTGTTAAAGCGCTTATTCAGCAGCTTTTTTCTCTGTTGCTTCTTTTTCAGCAGCTGCTTTTTTAGGCTCAGCTTTTGCTGCAATGCTCTCTTTTTTAGTTTCAACTTTAGCTGCAGCCTTTACAGGTTTTTTAGCGGGTACATCATCGTCAGACACTTCTACAAAATCAGACTCATCAACACCACCAGTCGTGTCTCCTGCTTTTACATCTAAAATAGCATCAGCAATTGTACGAATATAAATATCAACTGCACGCATTGAATCATCATTTCCAGGAATAACATAATCAATATTATCTGGATCATTATTGGTATCTACAACACCAATTACCGGAATTTTTAAGCGGCGCGCTTCTTCAACTGCAATATGTTCAAACCCGACATCAACCACAAACAATGCGTCAGGCAACCCAGCCATGTCTTCAATACCACCTAAACTACGATCAAGCTTTTCAAGTTCACGCGTCAACATCAACGCTTCTTTTTTAATCATGCCTTCAAACTTACCTTCTTCACGCATTTTTTTCAGTTCTTTCAAACGAAAAATAGACTGACGAACGGTTTTATAATTTGTGAGCATTCCGCCTAACCAACGATGATCAACATAAGGCATGCCACAACGTATTGCATTTTCTCGAATTGAATCTTGTGCTGCACGTTTTGTACCGACAAATAAAATTTTTGCTTTATTAGATGCCAAACGCCCCACATGATTTTCAGCGTCTTGCAACATAGGCAATGTTTTTTCAAGATTAATGATATGAATTTTATTTCGCGAACCAAAAATATACTGTTCCATTTTAGGGTTCCAGAAACGAGTTCTGTGTCCAAAATGTGCACCTGCTTGAAGCAGTTCTCTCATACTTACAGCCATTATACTCTCCAGGGTTAGGCCTCCACGCCTCCCATCACACACCCCTTTAGTGGGGACCCCGCATGATGTGACGAAACGTGTGTGTCGTTAAAATCGCCGTACTTATACCATACTTTTGGGGAAAATATCAATTGAGAAACAAAAAAGCCCCATTTCTGGGGCCTTCAAAGTTTTATTTTTAACGACCACCAAATACTCTACCCGTTAAATGCACCGTGCTTGGTGTGAATGTATCATCCTCTTCCTCTTCATTCAAATCAAATATTGGGCGCCGCAGCGGAGATTGCCCTACGCTAGCTCCTGATCTTATATTTTCCCACATGCCTGTCGTACCAGAATGTAGAGGACCCGATGAAGGACCTCTTAGTGCTGGACCCGATGAAGGATCTCTTAGTAGTGAATCCGATGAAGGACCTCGACCGTCCGATGATTCAGGCTCTTCAAATAATGTGTTAACAAACTTCTCGCCCATTTCTGCTTTCACTTTTTTACTTTCCGTTGTTTCAGGACGCTGAAAAAAGCTTCCAACCAAATGACGAGCATCAGAAGAAACTAAAAGCAGTGGTGAAAAAATGATTCCAACTAAAACGCCTAACAACGCTACACCGGCCGCTTTAATATAATCAGCCATGGTTGATTGACCCATTTTTCGATAAACAAGTGAATAATCATTCACTGCGCTCATGAAAGACTTTTTAAAGGCTTCTTGATCTGATTTTTTACCATTACTCACTGCATATGCTAATGACAAACAAGTAGCCTTAATATAAAACGATGTATGCGGGTTAATGCTCGCATCAATTTCCGTCAATGTATTCATGACAACACGCTTTATTTTCTCTTGTTCTTTTTTATTACCCAGGATCTCGAGTAAAGCAAGCATTGCTTTGTGCTGATGCCCAGCTTTAGCCAAATTAGGATTACGCTCATCATCCTCAGAATCAATACGTTCAGGCTTCTCAAATAACAGCTTAAAAGGAGCACTATCTTCCTCTAGTTGCGTAGCTAGCGACTCAGCAACAGTCGCACTGGCTTTCACATCACTTTCAGCCAATCGTTTGGTTAACAAGGCAAAAAAACTAGCCGTATCAGCGAGCACCACGACTTTTGTTTTAGCATCTATTTTTAAAACTTGATTTAACTCAGCTGTCTTAGTTGCTATTGCCATCCCAACCTGCGCTAAAAAAGCTTGTGCTTTTTGTGGATCCATCATACAACACCTCTCATTACTTTTAAAAAAACAAATTTGGTTAATTATACATCAAATAAATCATAAATCAACCCCTTTAAAGGGTGTAATTACATATTCGTTAATATATAGCGCAATATAACATCATCAATCAATAGATAAAGCCATAACCCTTGCTTGCATACCAAACATCAGTGCAGATTCATGTTTTAAAAACAGAGTTGTCTCAATATATCTCACCCAATCGACCGACCGATGATAGTAAGCAGACGCAATTGCCCCTATTTTTACGCCATATGATCAAGACAAAATAGACAAGAATCTAACAAACTGATACCATCACACGCCTTATTCCTACCTGTTTATTTTTTGACGTTTCTACCTATGGCTAAAAAACTCTTTATTAAAACCAATGGCTGCCAGATGAATGAATATGACTCATCTAAAATGCTCGATGTATTACGTGCGGCTCATGGCCTTGAAAAAACAGATAACCTCACAGAAGCTGATGTGATTTTACTGAATACTTGCTCGATTCGTGAAAAAGCACAAGAAAAAGTATTTTCTCAGCTGGGCCAATGGCGCAAGTACAAACAAAACAACCCACATGTGGTTATTGGCGTGGGAGGCTGTGTTGCTAGCCAAGAAGGCCGTGATATTATCAAACGCGAGCCACTCGTTGACTTGGTCTTTGGTCCACAAACTTTACATCGCTTACCTCAAATGCTTGAAGAACACTGGGCAACCCAAAAACCCGTGGTTGATATCTCTTTTCCTGAAATTGAAAAGTTTGACCATTTGCCAGCTCCACGTGCAGAAGGCCCTGTTGCATTTGTTTCAATTATGGAAGGCTGTAGCAAATATTGTAGCTATTGTGTTGTGCCTTATACACGAGGCGAAGAAATTAGCCGGCCATTTGACGATGTCCTTGCTGAGTGCTATCAACTCGCAGAACAAGGTGTGCGCGAAATTAATTTACTCGGTCAAAACGTCAACGACTACCAAGGCAACATGCATGAAGGAGACACTGCTGATTTAGCCTTACTGATTCAATATATTTCAGCCATCGAAGGCCTAGATAGAATTCGCTTTACAACGTCACATCCTCTCGCCTTTACTGATAATTTGGTCAATGCTTTTGCTGAAGTTCCAGAACTTGCAAACCACCTCCACCTCCCGGTTCAAAGTGGTTCTGATCGTATTCTCGGTCTCATGAAACGTGGCTATACAGCACTTGAATTTAAATCTAAAATTAGAAAACTCAGAAAAGTTCGCCCTGATATTAGGCTGTCAACCGATATTATTGTGGGCTTTCCAGGGGAAACGGAGCAAGATTTTGAAGATACTTTAAACCTTGTACACGACATTGGCTTTGACTTGTCATTTAGTTTTATTTTTAGTGCAAGACCAGGTACACCTGCTGCGAACTTGCCTGATGACACGCCCATGGACATCAAAAAACAACGCCTTAAAATTTTACAAGACCGCCTCTTACTGCAAGCCACACGCTACAGTGCGGCCATGGTAGGTGGCACACATCGCGTACTCGTAACAGGCCCATCCAAGAAAAACCCAGAGCAATGGGCCGGTCGTACAGAGTGTAATCGTGTGATTAATTTTGACGGGCCTGATAACCTACAAGGTCAATTTGTTAATATTCATGTCACAGAAGCACAGCCAAACTCTTTACGTGGCCGCCTAGTAGACGAGTTACTCTGTGTCGAATAAAGCAGAATTAATTGTTCCTGAACACTTAGCCGGCGAACGTGTTGACCGCATACTTGCGCAACTTTTTCCTGCCTTTTCGCGTGCCCAACTCACAACCTGGCTGAAAGATGGTTTTATTACGATTAATCAAGATATTTTAAAACCTAAAATAAAACTCAAAGGTGGCGAGACCATCATTTTGAATCGACCGCCTGAGTCTCCTCTTCCCGCCACTGAACAGTTACACCCTGAAGCCATTGCTCTTGATATTGTATTTGAAGATGAAGCGCTGCTTGTGATTAATAAACCTGCTGGCCTTGTTGTACATCCTGGTGCGGGTAATCCAACGGGCACGCTCGTCAATGCTTTGCTTTATCATGACAGTACACTCAATCAACTACCACGTGCAGGCATTGTTCATCGTCTGGATAAAGACACTACAGGACTTTTACTGGTTGGTAAAACACTTGAAACTTACACGGCATTAGTTCGACAAATGCAAGCGCGGGATATTGACCGTCATTATGTTGCACTTGTACAAGGACATATTGTCGGCGGTCGTACACTCACAACAGGCTATGGCCGTCATCCACGTCATCGCCTTAAGATGGCTGTTTGCACCGGCGGAAAAGAAGCCATCACAAACTACTCGGTAAAAAAACATTATCCAACTGCATATGCAACCCTGCTCAATCTGAAGCTGATGACAGGACGCACCCACCAAATTCGAGTGCATATGGCACATATCCATCATCCTATTTTAGGTGACACGCTCTATAGTGGCCGTCCTAAGCATCCTAAAAACTTAAATGATCATGCACGTGAACTTTTTTTAAACTTTAAACGCCAAGCACTACATGCCGAAACTTTGAGCTTTAATCATCCAACTCAAAATAAACGCTTGACTTTTACAGCCCCTCTGCCGGATGATTTCCAAGCACTACTGAATGCTTTGGATGATACACAACATGCAAACACCTCATTATCTTGAAGCCAATTGGCCTGCTAAAAAACATATTCGTGCGCTCACCGTCACCTATCCAGAAAATTTTACTGATATAAAACAGGACTTGAATCTGCCAACCGAACCTATGTGGCTTAAGCAAATTCATACCAATATTTGTGTGCGTGTCGAAGAAGATGACTTACGAGAAGCCGATGCCACCATTACCCGTAGTCAGCAGCACCCTTTAGTTATCAAAACGGCTGACTGCCTCCCTATTTTACTCTGTGATCAAGCAGGCTCTGAAATTGCTGCCATTCATGGCGGCTGGCGCGGGTTACTCAGTGGCATTATCGAGAACACGCTTTCAAAATTTGATGCACAGCCCAATCAACTGATGGCCTGGACCGGACCTGCTATTTGTGACAACTGCTTTGAAGTGGGTTCAGAAGTCCCTGAAGCATTTATCCAAAAATATCCCTACACAAAAACAGCTTTTCGTGCAGCTGACACGCCAAACAAATATTGGGGGAATCTCGCGCTCATTGCTGAACTGATTTTAAGGCATCACTCCGTTCAGCATATCTATCATTCGGGTGCTTGTACTTTCGAGGAAGAAAATAAATTTTACTCCTACCGAAGAGGTAAACAAACCGGTAGAATGGCGACGCTCATTTGGTTTAATTATTAACACGCATACTACTATGGATGACTTATATGACTTACATCAATCGGTTTTTAAATGGCTTTTACTTCTCAACACTCATGTTTTTGTTATCGCCTGCTGTACTTGCCGAAACACCACCAGAACCCACTCCAACACTTGCTCCCGTACTTAAAAAAGTCGTACCTGCCATTGTAAATGTTGCTGTTCAAGGCATCCTTCCAAGTGAGCCTCCGATGCCTGATGAAGGCGGTCCTAACCCCCAAGGCCGACCCGGACCACGACAAGACTTACCTGATGATAACCAACCTCGTAGATTCCAAAGCATTGGTTCAGGTGTCATTGTAGACCCAGAGCACGGCATCATTTTAACAAACGACCACGTGATTCGAAACGCAAACCTAGTTACCATCACGCTAAACGATGGTCGACGTCTTAAAGCACACATCATGGGCAGCGACAGTGCCACTGATGTTGCTGTCTTAAAAATTGATGCTAAAAACCTTAAAAGTTTGCCCATTGGTGATTCTGACCAAACTGAAGTGGGTGACTTTGTCATGGCGATAGGCAATCCTTTTGGCCTCAATAGCTTTGGAAACAGCCAATCAGCAACTTTTGGTATTGTCAGTGCTAAACAACGCAGTGATTTAAATATTGAAGGTATCGAAAACTTCATTCAAACCGATGCCGCCATTAATCCTGGCAGCTCAGGTGGTGCATTGGTGAATACCAAGGGAGAGCTCATTGGAATTAATACTGCCATTATTTCACTTCATGGCGGCAATGTCGGCATTGGTTTTGCGATTCCCATTAATATGGCTAAAGACGTAGCACAACAAATCATTAAGTTTGGTTCAATTCATCGCGGGCTTATGGGGGTTTTTGTTCAACACCTAACACCTGAATTATCGCAAGCCATGGGGTATGCTGAAGACTTACAAGGCGCACTCATTGCCCAAGTCAACACAGATTCTCCTGCTGAAAAAGCAGGTTTAAAACCCGGTGATATTATTACAAAAGTAAACGATACCAGTATCACACAAGCAAGCCAGGTTAAAACAACCATCAGTTTATTGCGCGCAGGAAGTAGTGCTAAAATTTTCATCAAGCGCAAAGGCAAAGACATGACCTTAACCGCAACCATTACCGACATTAAGAAGCAAGAAAAACAAATGCAGGCCTCTAATCCTTTCTTATATGGCTTATCCCTTCGTGATTTTGAGCAAGATTCTCCACTTCATGGCCATATCATAGGGGTTCAAGTTGTTGGAGCCTCTGAAAATAGTGCAGGCTGGAGAGCAGGACTTCGCCCAGGAGATGTCATTGTGAGCGCTAACCATGAGCCAACTAAAGCACGAGAAGCCCTACAAAGCATTGCAGGTAAACAGAAAAAACAATTGCTCGTCCAAATTTTGCGCGGCGCAGGAGCACTGTATATCTTAATTATTTAAGATCTGACACAAAAAGCCTTCTTTCATTCAGTGGAGGAAGGCTTTTTGTGCGGACTTTTTAAGATAAATAGCTATATTTATCCTACGAAAAAACATACCTACGTGCCTTGTTTAAAGTCTTACCTTTTATCTAGGGGTTGTTGAACAGTACATTAAATCAATATTTATAAAAATCTATCAGGACCTGATACTATCAATTTTTAAAGCGTTGCTGTATTTATAAAGTCTGTCGGCATATGTGCAGCCGGTTTAGATTGCATTTGAAATAATCCCAAACCTGCAGCTAAAGGCACAGCCCCTATTAATCCGACCAAACTAGATGAAATCAACCCCCAAATTAATATCGCTACACCTGTAGCAGCTAACATTGCACCTGCTAACAAATTAAAATTAAACGACGATGACGTATCTTGTTTTGAGTGCTGATGTTGATCTGAATGAATATGTTGTCTTCTTTGCCGTTCTTGTCTTGGTCTCACATGCGCTTGCTGTCTTTGTGAAGGCTCAAACCGACGAGCATCTTCCTGCACCGCATTCATTTCAGAGCATCTCACTTTTTCCAACGCTTTTCGCATGTATTTCTGGTTAATAGGCTTAATATTATCATGGTGTGCTTGAAAGTTTATATGCTCTAAATCATCTAATTCTCGAATACTTGCTTTAAGCGTACGCACAGCTTCTCTATCTAATACTCCAAGGTGGGCATGGAAAAAATGCACATCTTTTGCTGGGTAAGTACGACCCGTTTGCCGATTACGACTGGCTGGCGTATGCTCTTGCCCCAAATAAGAAAACTCAACATTCGAATATCGGGCGGTATCTCTTAGGTCAATGCCTGTTTCTTCTGCTAACTCTCGTTTAGCGGCATATAGATAAATTGAATCGGTGCCTCGATTAAGCTCATCAGCTGTATCAACTTGACCACCTGGAAATATAAAAGCCCTACTCCTATTTTTGGCTTGGCCCACAAGAAAAAAAACGCGCCCTGTTGACGCATCTTTATAAGACAAAGCAATTGTCGCATTCTGTGCAATACCATGATGTTCATATTGAATGGGCATACAAGCATTCTCTCAACCACAAATCAGCTATTGATTATACAAAAATAAAATAAAAAGATCAATTAATGACCAAATAAACTTACTGCCGCATTAAGTCTAACTTAAAAATATCATCATCCCAGTCAAAATTCTCAGTTGAGCGATAAGGGTTAATATCAAGCCCGCCTCGACGCGTATATCGTCCATAAACCGTCAAACTCTCAGGCTGACAATGCTTTGCAATATCTACAAACATTTGCTCAATGCATTGCTCATGAAATCCTTGGTGGTTTCGAAACGAAACAATATATTGTAGAAAACTTGCAGGTGATATGCGTGGGCCTTGATAACTTACTTGGACACTCCCCCAATCAGGCTGATTAGTCACAGGGCAGTTGGAACGCAATAAATCCGAGCATAGTACCTCTTTAACCACTTCTGTTTCGGTCTCTAACAAACTTGCATCCACTGCATACACTGAACATGAAACGTCTATATTATCGACGCATTGCCCTGGAAAAAGTGGTGTAATCAGGCGCTGTTGCCATTCAGTTGATGGAAAAAGATGAATCTCAACTTCTGTTTTAAGGCATGCACTCAAATCAAACTCAATCTGTGCCTTTAACATTTCAACCGATTCAAAACAAGTATGATTCAATGAGTTAAAATAAAGCTTCAACGACTTAGATTCTATCAAATAAAGCGAAGTACAATCATACATAATACGTGCCAAAGCAACACATGGCTTGCCTTGGTTATTAAGCCAAGACACCTCATAGTGATTCCAAATATCAACACCTTTAAAAGGTAAAGCATCAGGATAAAGCCCAAGCGCTTGCCTTTTAGGTGCACGGGGAATAGCAAATAAACGACCAGGATTACGTGAACTATCACCTGAGGACGCTTGTCCTAGCTCCCCATATTGCTCAAATTGCTCTGCCATGGATTGCTCCTTCGCGCAAAATAGATCATTCTAACATAGTACTCAAGTAACCCAGCAGAAAAATACATTTATTAAGCTATACTAATAGCTATAACCATACACAATTGGAGCGTAAAATGAGCGACCTTAAATCTAAACTACCTGACATGAAAGAATTGACAGGCATGATAGGTAAGCTTTTTACCGATGTGAAAAACAGCGTTGTTGAAATTGCCGATACTTATAAAGAAAAACACAAAGACACTGAGCAAGAACAAGAAACAAAAACAGAAGCAGAAGCAACCAAATCTGTTGAAACACCCAAGAAAGAAGCGCCTAAAGCTGAGAAAACGCCTACTGAAGCTCCCTCAGTAGAAACGAGCGCAGTTGAAGAGCAAGCTCAAGAAGAAACACTCGAAGCGCCCAAAGCCGAAGAAGTTAAAGCGGACAAAGCACCGGTTCAAGAGGCCCCTCAGTCTTCTGAAGAGCCACCTAAAGAATAATTTTTACATCAACGATAGCAGGTGATGCGACCAAACCCATTGCACGCCTGCCCAAAACACAATGCGCCACTTCCAATGGTTCGCGTTGCAGCAACTTCTGTTGATTTTTCATATCCCTTAGAACGCAGATACCCTTGCTGCCTACAAAATGCATCTGCAGCGCGTCTTCCGCATCCTTTTTTCTCTTTATAACACCAAGCCATACGATAATTTTCAATCCGTGGCAAAGCAAAATCTCGCATGCGATAATAATAAACCGGTGTTGGTATTTTCTTTAAACTTTCTTCACATGTAATTAATTTAAACCCATCACACCGCCATCCTTTACATTGCACTTTCGTCAAAGGATACCGGGTTAATCCAACATTATGAGCAATCATCATTCTAGACGCTTTATTATACCCTAATAACTCACAATATTTTGATGCTAACTTGAGCCCGCATGTTTTATGATCTTCCGAACAATAACTTAAAGGCAGTCCATGATATTGAGGATAAAAAAGATCACGGTACCCCACAACACCCCGCCCCTCTTTCCCAATGACTTCATTGACTTCTCTGACAACATTTTTTTCTTCTTGAAGCTTTTCTGCTGCTTCAGCGGCCTTTGCTCTTGCTGTATCTGCAGCCACATTCACTTCAGTAACTTCTGCAGGTGTTTCATCTGTACCCGAGTCAATTGACACATCAGGCACCATTTTCGCACTTAAATCATGAACAGATTCAGCACCTATATTTGCATATACAGGCAACAAAAGGAAAAAAAGTAATACACTATATCGACAGGTTTTATGCATAATCACAAGTAAATAATCGACCATAAGCTCATCTTAGCCTATGCTATGCAGCAACAAAAGGATTTCTCATCATGTATCACGTTTACGATGCAAAAAATCATCCGGTAAAGTCATCACATAGTGAGCGATAACCGCATGTCGCTCATAAGCAACTAAATACATATGCAAATGATGCTGATGATGTTTATCAATGAATAAAATTACACCATCAATTGCTGCTTCATGATGATCAATCCACTCTTTTCTCTCATTCAGCAACACAGAAAAAACCGCACGCTTTGAGGGGGGATGCTTTAACAGTGTGTCATACGATTCTTGCAGGGGTGGGGTTCCAATGCCCATTAAAAATAATTGACCTTGTGCATATTGCGTCGGATCACGTTTCGGCAAATGGTTCAGATCAAACCCACTCACATAAAAATAAGAATCACTGTTTTGATTGGGTTTATCATCCGAATAAGTAATCACAATTTCTTGTAATGGCTTTTGACTCCCAGGAGACCGAATCACGTGAAGTACAGCAGAAATTGGATGGTTAATTCGCCAATACTCATGTGTCCACGGCTTATTTTTCTGATAAATGCCAGGTGGCACAAAAGTTGAAAAAGCAACATCTTCTTCCATATAATCTTTGAAAATCTTAATATCAGATTTTGAAATAATATTTTTTCTCTTGCTCACCTGATCTGTATCTACAGCAATTTTTTCATCCATATCTTGTGTCAATACCAAAGGATAGCTTTGAACGACTTTCCGTAGTTTATTCACATCAACCTGCAATTGTTCAGGTGCCATCCAGTGTTCTAAATAAGGCGCATGCCGCCAATAAGAAAGCTCCGTATTTTTTTCAAAAATAGATTTATAATACCCTAAAGGGAAAGTAAACCACCCCTGATACAGTACTGTTTTCTGATGTTCTTCTTTGCTATATAACAAAATCTCCCATAACCCCGCATTCAGGCAATTTTTTACAAGCTGTAACTGATAAACATCACGCTGCTCAACCCCATCCCCTCCTATCACCTCAATATGGGCATTATCTGCATTAAACATCACTTGCTGACGATTCCACTGCCTGTCAGTTAATGCAATACGTGTTAAAGCCTGATTGCCTTTCACCCACTCAGGAACCGAGGGTGTCATGAGCCCAATATCAATCTGTTTAAAAAGAATTTTTGCGCTTTTAGCATTTCCTGGTAAAAATACTAAATTAAAAGATTTATCCTTGTTTTCTTGAATCACCAGATGTGGATGAGAGTATTCACCATAATGTTGACTTAAATGTGCCGGATTATCTGGATATTCTTCAGGAGTAAACGTTTGAACAGCAACTGTCATATTTTTTTGTGTATGATAGCGCTTATACAAATAAACCTGTGCACAGACTAAAAATATAACAATCATAACAACACAAAACAAACTGAGCCAAACCCATCGTTTGCGTTTTTTTTCCCAATCAGCCATAAAAATCCTTGTTAAGTAGCCTAATTTCAAAATTTCTAACAAAAAATATTATTCCTACATATCCTGCTTCATACAGAGTATCCTGGTATATCATCTTTTAAAGCGACTAACTGGTCCGAATAAATTGGCCCAAGTAGGCTAACAGCTCCTAACCTAACTTCAACAGCCCGCGAACCAAACAACGCATCCAGTCAGAGAAAATTTTCGGCTGATAAAACGCTCCTGATACACGCTTACTGATTTCACTCAACGTTGGATAAGGCACTATCGTATCAGTAAATACACGTAATGTTTGCTTTTCACGAATAGCAATCACCCAAGGCAAAATAAGTTCACCTGCTGATTCACTTGTAATAGTCACCCCTAAGATACGACCTTTTTTATTCGTAACCACTTTAATTTTTCCAGTCGTATTTCCACTAGTAACGGCTCTATCATTGTCTGAGAAAAAGGCTTCTGTGATCACGCCACTCTGGTTTTTTTCAGCTTCTTCTAGCAATACTCCAACATGCGCAATTTGCGGATGTGTATAGGTTACCCATGGAACGGCTTGATAATTAACCTTTGCTGGTAATCTAAATAAAATATTACGTAAAACAATCCCTGCGTGATAACTCGCAACATGTGTAAATTGAAAGGGTCCGACCACATCTCCTATCGCATATATTTTTTTATTACTGCATCTTAACCGCGTATCCACTATAACACCCCTTTCAGAGTAATGAACACCCGCTTTATCTAGCCCTAAATCAGCTACATTAGCCCTGCGGCCAGTCGATACCAAAAGATGGCTGCCTTCTATTGTAATCAGCTCATCGCTCTGCTTAAGATGTACTTTTAAGGTCTTATCGACACCTGCTTCAATCGATTTAACTTGAATGCCTTCATAAATATTAATCCCTAAACTAATTAAATGCGCTCGCAATATTTCTACCGCATCCGCATCGTCTTTAGGTAATATTTTAAAGCCTTCTAAAATACTCACTTTTGCACCTAACATTGCAAAAGCTTCAGCTAACTCACAGCCAATCGGTCCACCCCCAATCACTATTAAATGCGTGGGCAAGGTTTTTAAATTAAAAATCGTTTCATTCGTTTCATATTTAACGCGCTCTAAACCTGGAATAGGTGGCACAAATGGAGATGTCCCTGTGGCCAGCACAAAACGTTTGGCCTGAATTTTATATTCCCCTGCATGCAGCGTTTTTTTATCGATAAACTGCCCTGGTGCTTGTATCACTTGCACGCCAAGCCCCTCAAAACGTGCCACAGAATCATGTTCAGCCAGTGTGTTAATCACGCCATGAACATGCTGCATCACTTCCAAAAAATTAATTTTGACGGATTGTGCATGTATCCCTAATTTTTTTGCTTGTTGGATTAAATCAGCTGCTTTCGCTGCTTCAATCAATGCCTTAGAAGGCACACATCCATAATTAAGACAATCTCCTCCCATTTTACCGGATTCAACTAAAACAACCTTTGCACCAAGCTGCACAGCACCTGCAGCTAAACTTAAGCCACCGGCCCCACCACCAATAATCGCAATATCGCATTGGCATATTTGTGAATCAGGGTCACTCATAACCATTCCTTGTTATATATCATCCATATCAACCTTGATACTTAACACCATTCCGACTTTTTTTAAAAGTATTTTTAACGCATGAAACTCAAAACGAGCACACCTTAACTAACTAAAAAATAAACTAAATGTATTATATGTGAATTAGTAGGTAAGATGGTCATACTAGGAGTTGTTGGCAATTTATCTCCTCCCTACGTGCATCGTGAGTGGCTTAAAAAAACTTCTGTACAGGCCCTGAAACACAACAAAGTCGATACTTAAACGAAGATAAAAGCCATGCGCTTGAGCAACTCAAAGAAGCTTTATCCGAACAATTGGATAAACCCAATAAGCTTTCTTAATAACACACCTGCACACTTTCAGGTTTTAATAACTGCATCAAAGCATCGAGCAAATTATCTTCTGGAAGGACCGCAAATTTAGGCGAAAGAGGAAGCATTTGTTCAGCAGGTCCATTCGCATAATTAATATGTACGGCACATGGCCCAGGATATTCCATCAATAGCGCACGCAATGGCTTGAACCGCTCCACATCATCAGGTGTTAGATTCAACAACATATATTTTGAAAAACGTGCGCGAGCTTCGGGCACGGTCAACAAACCCGTCGCCGTTAACCTCACCCCCCCTGTGAATTTATCTTCGCTTATCTCACCATCCACCAGTATGATTTCACCGACCGTCGGTGGTGTTTCTGCTTCATCAACCACTTCAGAAAAAGCAACTGCATCCATTAAACCACTGCCATCTTCTAAAGATAAAATCAGTAGTTGCTTACCCCGCTTGGTCATTATACGTCGAAGACCTCGTACCAAAGCACAAATCCGCACTTTTTTAACTAAGCTTTCAGATAACGCTTCAATCGGTTGAACAAACTCCCCAAACTCTTGTTGATAAATCAGGGCTGGATGTCCACTCCAATAAAACCCCAGGGTCTCTTTCTCTCCTTTTAAACATTGCTTTTGAGACCATGGACGTACTTCTGTATAGGGTGCAGGCTCATTGGCCTCATCAAATAAATCAAATAAGTTACCCTGACCTGTGTTTTGATTCGCATGAAAATCAGCGCCTTGTTGCATGGCTTGCTCAAGTGAGGCGTGTAAAGTAGCTCGCTCAACCCCCCAGTCATCAAAACCACCGCTTTTAATCAAAGCATCTAAAACACGTCGATTGACACGACGCAAATCAACTTGACAGCAAAAATCAAATAAATCTTTGGCTGCACCTTCTGCTTGGCGGGCATCTAATATGGATTGAATAGCGCCCTCTCCAACACCTTTGATGGCACCCAGCCCATAGATAAGTGTTGAATGACCTTGCACTGTAAATTCATGCTGACTGTTTTGAACAGACGGCGCACAAACTTCAAGGCCCATGCTTTTGCATTCTCGAATGAGTAAGTCTACTTTATCAGTGTTATCCATATCAGCTGAAATAACAGATGCCATAAAAGCCGCAGGATAATGTGCCTTAAGCCAAGCTGTTTGATAGGCAACCAAGGCATAAGCTGCCGAGTGTGATTTATTAAATCCATATCCCGCAAACTTTTCCATTAAATCAAAAATTGCAGTACTTATTTTTTTATCAATGCCACGCTCTGCCGTGCCTTTAGTGAAAATTTTACGTTGCTTTGCCATTTCTTCAGGCTTTTTCTTACCCATAGCACGACGCAATAAGTCAGCAGCGCCTAAAGTATAATTTGCAAGTACCTGAGCAATTTGCATCACCTGCTCTTGATATAAAATTACCCCGTAGGTCGGCTTTAAAATAAGCTCTAAATCAGGATGTAAATACACCAAAGGCGCACGCCCATGTTTTCTATCAACAAAGTCATCGACCATTCCAGATTGCAAAGGTCCAGGTCGATATAGAGCAACCAGTGCGATAATATCTTCAAACGAATCAGGTTGCAGGCGATGTACCAAATCTTTCATCCCTCGAGACTCAAGCTGAAAAACAGAAGTCGTTTGACACGCATTCAATAGCTCAAGCGTTTTTGTATCATCAAGCGCAATATCTTCAATCCGAATTGCATTTAAACTCTCTTGTTCACGCACGGCATTGACCGTTTTTAATGCGCAATCAATAATGGTGAGTGTTTTTAATCCTAAAAAGTCAAACTTCACAAGCCCCGCGGCTTCAACATCATCTTTATCAAGCTGACTCACTTGTTGAGTTGAACCTTCCTCACAATACACAGCTGTAAAATCCGTAAGTGCTGAAGGTGCAATAACAACTCCGCCTGCATGCTTGCCTGCATTACGTGTAATCCCTTCTAATGAAAGGGCTAAATTAATGAGATTTTTAACTTCTTCTTCTTCGGAATAAAGCCTTTCTAGTTCAGCCTCTTGTTCCATCGCTTTTTTAAGCGTCATGCCTATTTCAAATGGAATGAGCTTAGCCAGTTTATCAACAAATCCATACGGATGCCCAAGCACCCGTCCTACATCTCGTATCACCGCTTTCGCTGCCATTGTTCCAAACGTAATGATTTGAGAAACACTGTCTCGCCCATAACGCTCAGCCACATACTCAATAACGCGATCACGGCCATCCATACAAAAATCGATATCAAAATCAGGCATCGATACCCGTTCTGGATTTAAGAATCGTTCAAACAGTAAATCATATTGTAATGGGTCTAAATCTGTAATTTGTAATACATAAGCCACCAAAGAACCCGCTCCTGAACCCCGTCCGGGTCCAACTGGAATGCCTTCTTTTTTAGCCCACTGAATAAAATCAGCAACAATTAAGAAATACCCCGAAAACCCCATATCATGAATCACTTTAAGCTCGATTTTTAAGCGTTCTTGATAGGCTTCATCCACAGCCGAAACCTGAGGCTGCTTCATACGCTGAGCCAAGCCTTCTTCAGATAAATGGGTTAAATAGGTTTTTTCTGAAAAGCCTTCAGGCATCGGAAAGCTGGGTAAATAGACTTCTCCAAGCGGTAAGTCAACGGTGCAACGCTTACTAATTTCAACTGTATTTTCAATTGCCTGCGGTAAATCTGCAAATAGCGCACACATCATATCTGCTGAGCGCAGTGACTGCTTGTCGCTGTATTTTTTAGGGCGTCGCTTATCTGCTAATGTATACCCTTCATGGATACATACACGTGCTTCATGAGCTTCAAATTCAAAAGGATCTAAAAAACACACTTCATTGGTGGCAACCAATGGTAAATTTAACGCGTCTGCAAGTTGAACCACGCGCTCATTATAGATATCTTCATCCGGACGTCCGGTACGCTGTATTTCTAAATAAAACCGCTTTGGAAACTGCTTGGCATAGCGCATAGCAATGGCATGTGCTTTTTCTTCATCATCTTGCAATAAAGCTTGTCCAATTTCACCTGCACGTGCACCTGACAATGCAATTAAGCCTTCTGTACCGTCTCCAAATAACCAATCATAATGAATACGAGGTGAACCTTGATACTGGCCTTCCAAATAGGCTTTTGATACCAGACGCGTTAAATTTCGATAGCCCGTCATGTTTTGACAAAGCAATACAATCGAAGTGAAATCCCCTGGTTTATCAGGATCATGACACGGTAAATCAGCACCTAAAATGGGCTTAACACCGACAGAAAGTGCCGCTTGAAAGGTTTTAACAACCGCAAATAAATTGCAAAAATCTGTGACTGCAACCGCATTCATGCCCCGTTCAACAACCGCATTCATCAATGGCTTAATGCGCACCATGCCATCCACCAATGAATACTCAGTGTGTACTCTCAAATGCACAAAGCGCGAATCGGTCATATAAACTAAAGCTCTCGAATGTGAAGTCTTTTATATCAAAACTGAATTGTACCGACTTCACCGACGAAAGAAAGCATCATGAGGTTTTATACATAGCCATCAAAAGTCATTGATTACATATGGGCACTGTACTTTTGATGGCCATGGCTTTCATCGACACAAGCCTTATCTTCCATTCTTAATTTTTTCTGAATATGCTCTGATTTTCTAAGCTCAACGGTGACACCATCTCTTGCTGCTCGACTCCGCTTTCTAGACTGAACTCGCTGTCCTTCATCAGATAATATTGGTGTATTTTGAACTTGTGGTGCAAAAAAAGTAGTCGCTTCTGTAAGACGCTTGTCACGCCTTGCACCCACAGCACAACGTGTTTGTTGTGCAGGTGCCTGAGCAGAGCTGTGATGATGTTGACGACTCGGATAATAAGTTGGAATAACAGTCTGTCTTGACGAAAACGCTCTTTTTGCTTGCTGAGGTTCTTGTGATGTTCCGTAAGAAACATGATCTAATGCTGCATTTAAATCTGCAGCTAGATAATCAAATGCACCACCAGGCGGAGTTGATAATTGAGCACGACGAGAAGAGCCAGCATTACCTGGCCTTCTTCTAAAAACAGCTGTTTCTCTTCGCCTATCGCCTAAAGTAGTGACTGCTGATGTAGCCAATAATTTCATATCTTCAGTACGTTGTGAGTGCGCACAAACAACCAAAGGTCTTATTTGCCATAAATATTGATAATATAAAGCAATTTGTTTTATTACGTTACGTTCGATACCCATGATTGCATTTCGCTCTTGTAAAGCGAGCTTAATAGCTTCTAATCTATCCAGCATATCTTGATCAGTATCAGAAATGTTAGGCACTAGCCTTAAATCATCACGCAAAGTATCACCTTCATGCTCCAAAGAAACGGGCTCTTCTGAAGACGCTATAATATCTTTCAAAAATTGATTTAACTCGGTCAGCCTGTTTATAAATTTTTCTTTCTTTTTTTTATCTTCTCTTTTCTTTGAAAAATTCACTAAATCCCACAAACTAAAAGCAGGAATATTGGCATACGCCTTAACAGCTAATTCTGCATTTTCTATCGTCAGACGCACGGTATAATTTAATTTAATATTCACTGGCAATACACCTCAAAAATTGAATTATTCAAGCATTTAATAGGTGAATATTAAAACAAATAAATTAAGAAATTATTAAAAAAAAATTATTAAATCAGTTAAAGTTTATACTTCTTGGCGTGGATCAAATGCATCGCGCACTGCATCAGCAAATATATTACTCGCTAACACCAACATGAACATACAGCCAAAAGCTGCCAAAATAGGCCACCAAACAACAGGTTCACGAGACAATTCAAGGCGTGCTGCATTAATCATATTTCCCCAGCTAATGGTCATGGGCGATACCCCAACCCCAACATAAGCCAGTAAGGCCTCTGCAAGTACTAAGAAGCTAAAATCAAGTACCATCGTCACCAGCACTAAATGCATCACATTAGGCAATAAGTGCTTCATCATAATTTTTAAATCACTGGTGCCTAGTGCTTTACCCGCCAAAACAAAATCCATTTCGCGAAGTTTTAAAACCTCTGCGCGAACTAATCGACACAAAGTGGTCCAACTGGTAATTCCTAAAATAAAACACAAAGCAAGTAAACGCGCATCAGCATCATCCGATAAACTTGAAAAACGCTCAGGATGATTCGCTAAATACGTTTGAATTGATAATACAGAGGCTGTAATCAATAATACGCCTGGAATTGAACTTAACGTGGTATAGACATATTGCACCACATCATCTACACGCCCCCCCCAATATCCTGATGCAACACCCAACGACAGCGCCAAAGGCATCATCAATACAGTGGTTAAAATACCAATCACAAGACCTGTCCGTATACTCTTCACTGCATGATAAAAAATATCTTGCCCTATTTTTCCAGTACCAAACACATGCAGTTCTCGAGATAAATAATACAAAGCCAGTACAGCTGCAATCCCAAAGAACAGCGTCACAAGTGTTGCAAAAAACGGCGCACTGGGTATAAAACTAATCCCTCGACCAAGTGCCCACCTGCCCCCCCACACCATTGCAGCCAAGCCAAAAACCAGAATAAATGCATCTAAAAAAGATTTCTTAACCATTTCCGTGCAAAATATTTTTACATCTTCTGTGTTTTTAAACGATTCATTCGGATAAATCAGTCCAGGATAATTCTGTTCAGCTACCCCATTGACCCAAATGGTTTCTGTCACATATGAATGCAGCGCTAAAGGTGAGGAATACGTTTTTTCATCAACCACACCGAGAGGTGCCAACACACTATCCAACATTGTGACATGCCGGGTGTCATTGCTTCCTGCACCTTTTTTAACAGAGACTGGTATAGAATCCATCACAGCAATCACGAGAAAAAACAATAATAAAACCAGTGCCGCCATTGCTACTGGTTTTTCAAGTAAACGTCTAAACGCAAGTCTATGATGTGATTTTCGACATCCAAACAATATCACAAGCACACTCACAAAGAGCACACCCAAAAAACATCCATCACTCCATAGCCAATCGCGATTCATGCAAACCTCACTCGAGGATCTAACCACACATAAGATAAATCAGTTAACATTAATCCAAATAAATACAACACTGAACCTAAGAAAACCATTGCTCTCACAATTGCAAAGTCTTGCTGATAAATTGCATCAATCATGTAGCTACCGAGCCCTGGAATACCAAAGAAAGACTCCAGCACTAAGCTCCCCATAAAAAGAGAAGGAATAATTACAACAATCCCTGTTAAAATAGGCAGCATCGCATTTTTGAGCACATGAAAAAATAAAACACGCCGCTCAGATAAACCTTTAGCGCGCGCTGTTTTAACATAATCTTTGTGCATTTCTTCTAAAAATAAGGTTCGATACCAACGTCCTCCTGCGCCTAATCCACTGATCACTGAAACTATCACCGGCAACAGAATAAATTTTAAACCATTCAATCCTTGGTCATAGCCTGAGATAGGTACTAAACGTAATAACTTTCCAAATAAATATTGCCCACCCATGATATAAAACAAACTCGAGATAGACATTAAAATAATACAAAAAATAACACCACTTAAATCTAAATAAGTACTTCTAAAGAAAACCAAGAGCATGGCAAAGGCAATATTCACAAATAAGCCGAAAACAAAAGAAGGTAACGCAATCGCAAAACTTGGCCACATACGTGTTGAAACATCCGCTTTAATATCACGCCCTGCATCTGAAAACCCAAAATCAAATACAAAAAGTCGCACTGATTTTTGAAAAAATAAAGTCTCCTTCAATTGATTAATACCCTTTGCCTTTGCATTATAAAACAGTGGAAAATCATACCCACGTTCTACTTTCCATGCTTTAACAGCCGCTGCTGTAATATGCTTTTGTCCAAGCTGCATGCGTGCCATATCATCGGGTGAATTGACCATAAAGAAAAGGGCAAAAGTGAGTAAGTTAATCCCGATTAAAATAGGCAATGCGTATAAAATACGTCTTAAAAAATAAAAAATCATGATTCCACTCTCAATGCAGGACTCCTTTGCCGCTGATAATAAGCATGCATAAACGGCAATAAAAACAAAAGGCATAGCCCACCAAAAATACCAATTGGCCACCCAATAGGGCGATTCCATTCAGCACGTAATTGATTGCGAAGGGGGACATCAACGGCAATATATTTTAAAATATCACTCACAAGTGAATCTGATTTCATTGGTGATGTCCACTGCTGGCTCAACATAATACTTTTACCATGCAAACCAAATATCCAAGGTACATCGTGGCGCAGATGCTCAAGCATTTGATTGATTAATGCCTGACGCTCAGCATCATTAGCGCGATTTTTCATTTTTAAAAATAACCGATCATATTCAGCATTCTGATAATTACTCGAGTTCTCCCCACCATGAGGGTAACGTGCATTGGGGCCATAAAATAAAAACAAAAAGTTCTCCGGATCAGGATAATCCGCAATCCATCCCCAAGTAAAAATTTGTGCATTTCCTGTCTGAATTTTTTCTTGAAAGCGATTAAAGTGTGTTGCACGTACATCAAGTGAAATGCCAATTTTACGAAACTGTTTTCGCATCCAATTTAATGCAGCTTTCTCTTCAGGACCTCCTGTCGCAGCCACATCATAATGTAAAATTAAAGCGCGTCCTGTTTTAGGATCTCGTCCACCGGGATAACCCGCCTCTGTCATCAATGCGCGTGCATCTTTAATTGGCCGACGCACAGGGCCATGACTACCCCACGTATAAACATAAGGATTAATGCCTGACTTTCCTTCTAAACTGCCAAAGACACTGGGTGGAATCGGTCCTTGAGCCGGTGTTCCTCGACCATTTAAAAAAATGGCGATGTTTTCCTCAAAATTAACCGCTAATGCAATCGCTTGTCTTAATTTTCTTGCTCGCTCACTTTTACCTCCCACAACGGGGTCAAGCATATTAAACCCAATATAGCGAATCATTGGTTCATTGACTTCCGTTAAACGAATTCCTCTCTCTTTCATTTCAGGAGTAAGTACTGGCTCACCTTCACTGGTAATTTGAACAGCAGAATCAAAACTATCTGCTGTTAAACCAGAAAAATCAAAATAACCTTGCAAAAATTTAATCCATCTAGGAATTGCTTCTTTTTCAAGGGTATACACTGCTTTATCAATAAACGGCATTATTTTTCCTGCATGTTTCAGATAACCTTGAGCCTTATCATGCTCTGAGCCATTCATTGGAAAGTGCACTTCTCTATAATGTGGATTTTTTGCAAGCACCATACGACTACTGGGATCATTTTCAATCAACATGAATGGCCCTGTTCCCACTGGGTACCACCCAAACCCTAAGTTACTATTGCGCATACTCGGCTGTGCATAAAATCTATCCGCCTCCCATGGAATGGGGGCAAAAAACGGCATCGCAAGCCAATACATAAACTGAGAGTACTCACCTTTTAGCCGTACTTCATACGTATAGCTATCCAATGCATAGGCACCTTCTAGCGTATATTCTCGTAAATCTAAATAAGTCTTTGAATGTCCATTTTTAGGTAATTTATCAGCATAAGTATCAAACCCTAAAATATACTCAGCCATTAAACCATAAATAGGTGAATTAACAGCTGGATTCGCTAATCGCTTAATTTCATACACGTAATCCTCAGCAACCAGCTCCCGCGTTCCAACTGCTTTAAAATCGGATAAAACTTTAATCCCTTGGCTATCCAAAAAACCAGGAGGCAATGGATAATATTGATAAGCACCTTCATCTGTTTTTGCAAAAGCTGGATGAGGTTGATAAAAAATACCGGGGGTTAGATGAATGGTATAAATACTTGCGACAACTTTTCCATTTTTAGTTTCATAACGAACATCAGGCAATGCTGTCACTGTTCGAGGAATCAGTTCATAAGGACGTTTAAGGTAGTCATATTGAAGCGTCGGCTCATAAATTTGCTCAGTAAACAATAATTCATTCACCACATACGAACGTGCCGGATCGAGTGTTTTAGGCTGCTCAGAAAAAGAACTATAATAAATGCGCTCTTTTGACTCACTTAAAGGATACGGATTATTGAGCACAAAGGTGCCCTCAGCATGCAGCAACACAGAAAAACCAAAGCAACAAAACAGCATCATGCCAAATCGTCTTAAGCCACGCATTAAATCCCCTTATAACGAAGCCTGTTTATCATCGCTATAAATCCATCAAAAATCAATGTTTAATCTTTATTTGAAAATATAAGGAACAGATAATACACTTAAAAAACAATAGGAATACAAACAGGGATCAACTTCATGAAGCACTTCAAACTCATCTGTTTAATTACGCTCAATATAACACTCGTCAGTAGCCTAACCGCCTGTTGTAGCAACGAAAGTTTCAGCTTAAGTCCATCAAACATCATCAAACTTGTAAAAACATAAATCAGTTAGTATAATTAAGAAACATAACAACAGTAAATAGGATGCTTTATGAAAACCGTGCGATATCTTTGTTTGATAGGTGTTTGTTTTGCATGTTTAGCCGGATGTTGCAACAGTGACATGTCTTGCGCGAATTTAAGTACTGTAGGTTGTTGCTCAAGTTGCGATTACTGCTCAACCAGCCAAAATATGTGGTATTAAACAGCCTAGCGCTGAGTGCGTAACGTTAACACATCACTTGGCGCATGCTCTACCAAGCTGCGTGCCGTAGTTCCTAAAAGTTCAGACAAGTCATGAGGTCTATGACTTCCAATCACTAATAAATCACAGTGAAGCTCCGTTAACTTTTCTAATACACACTGCTTAACCGGACCTGTTTCAACAAACAGTTGTGACTTAGGAAGGTGTAATGCATCACCTAAAACATGCATGACAATTTCTGCATCATCCTTTACCGGCGTACTTATCTCAGAAAAACCAAGTCCTTGTGATACTTGTAAACTGACTGGCGTCTCAATCACATGAATTAAAGAAAGCGATGCACCCAGTTTTTTAGACAACGCTACCGCTTGTTCGCAGAGCTCAAAGTGAGTTTCACTTAAATCCGTGGCATGTAAAATATGGGTATACACAGCAACTCCTTAAAAATCCTTTTAAATACTGTGAGTTAAGCATAGCATCAAAACATATGATCTGCACAATCCTGCGCTCTAAATTTAAGGCAATCGTCTTTGCAAGCTGATACATCAACTCAGAATAATGTGTAGGTCTTAAATAGAGCAGCCTAAGAGAGTAAATTCCCCCTTAATAATTGGGCAAATCTTGTTGGCTTGACGATGTTGGATTTAAATAATTCTCTATTTTTTCTAATAATACATGTAAATCAGATATAGCAGCTTGTAATTTTTGAGGTTCTTGAGGGCCTTGAAAAAAATAATGCTCCCGACTCCGATGAGGGCTTATCCATCCCGCTGACAAGAAATCAAGTGCCGCACGCACTACTTTTTCAACCACATATAGTGCATAACTCACCACATCAGACACCGTGTGACAATCATCCCAACTTTTAAAGGGTGATGAGTTGAACCGGCGCAATGAGCCTAAAATCTCACTTAAATTAAATTTCGACGCTGTAATCACTGCTTCGTCATCAAGCTCTATCCATGAAGGTTGAGTCTCATCTCGTTTCAAAGCAAGTTCTGCTCGTAGGCAAACTTCAACGACCTGCTGAAACCTTTCCTCCCCTCCTAAAGCAAGGCGTAACCTAGCCAGCATCTCCCCCGTTTCTCGAATTAATTCTTTTTTATCACCCATTGAGTGTGCCATAAACAGTTCCTCACTAAACAATTATCTTTTGTTTAATTATAGAACAATTTATAGAGAATATTCTGGAAGAACCTCAATACATGGCATGTCATCACACAATTTCTTTTCTATTGCGTTTAAATCATTTTGAGCAGCATTAAACGCCTCAAAAATCAGTTTTTTAGGACCTTTGAAAAAATAATTTTCACGGGTAATACGTGCTTCAGGGGTGCTTGAGCAAATATGAATACACTCAAGGAGCCATCGCACAGCAGACTCAAGCACATACATCACATAACTTGCTACTTCAGATATTCCTTCGCACTCACTCCAAGACTTATATAAATCAACCGTACGCATGCCATCCAATAAGCGTTTCAAATTGGTTCGCGTTTGTCCCAGCACCACAGGCTTAGTATTCAAAACCGTCAATAAAACATCACAAGTCTGTAAAACCGGCTGAAAAGATTGTTCACCATCAGGAAGCACGTGTTGTAGACGTTGAATAGCTGCCTTTAAGTCAGCAAATAGAGCGCCCACTTGTTTTTTTTGGGCCTTTAACTGCTCAACTTCTTCACTAATATCTGAGGATACTTTTTTGAAGTTCTCTTGATGCGCCAAAACCATACTTCGCATGCGTTTTAATAAATCAATTAATCCTGTATCAAAATCATTTTGAGCAACTTGCTCTAAAGCAAATAATTTTGTCTTAAATTGAGAGATATAATCATCCATCCTTTCTTCGGCTCGTGCATACTCTCCTCGCACCTCAATCCCAACCCTTGTAATACACTCATCACATAAAGCACGTGCACTTAACGTATTTGCTAATATAGAGGAACCTTCAGCTGTACGCTGCTGTGCAAGAGGCGTTATTTGATGATTTCGAAGATGCGTCAATGACGCATGAAGCGTTTGATATAACTGCTTTCTATTTTTACTTTTTCCACACATAATACGAAGTTTCTTAGCACCAATATCATTGGAATCTCTCAATACATCAAAAACAGGTTGCTTTTGTAAGCGCACTTCATCAATCAGCTGTTTAAAACATGCCGCTATTTGACGTGCAGCATGTCGTTGTCGCTGCTCAGTCTCATTGACAATAGTCGTATCAACCAAGTTCTCGCCTTCTTTGATAAACAAGTCTGCATCATCAAAAGACACATACCGACTTAAAAACAAACGTACAATCATTTCAATATCAGTTGTTGGATTTTCTTTTAATCGGCTCATGACCTCTTCCAGCGTATGAGGAAGCACTTTTAGTGTAGGTGCCCGATTACGTTGGGGTACATCTTCAAGAACGGTAGACAATGCAGTTAAAGCACTCGCGTTCTTCTCCAAAAAAGAAGCAACATACAGAGCTTGCTTCGCTTGTTGTGCAGACCTTAAAGCCTCATGTTGCTCACTCACTTCCTCCCATTCAAGCTGAGTCACTGCATCTTGAGAAAACAGTGCTTCATCTTCGGCAGATAAAGCACCGGGCACATAACCTTCTGCAACCCGAAAACCTGGCATATTATCCCCCTTGCTGTAAAGTTTGATTGGCCTGAAAGTCACTTTCAATCTGACTTAAATCTTTTAATGACGTATGAAATGCCTCAAAAACCACTTTTTTAGGTCCTTTAAAAAAATAATTTTCACGGGTAATACGCGCTTCAGGTGTACTTGAACAAATATGAATACACTCAAGGAGCCATCGCACAGCAGACTCAAGCACATACATCACATAACTTGCCACTTCAGACAACCCTTCGCATTCACGCGAAGATTTATATAAATCAACAGCGCGCATATTATCTAACAAGCGCTTCAAATTGATTTGCGTTTGCTCTAAGGCAACCACCTCAGCATTTAGAACCGTGAGCACTTCATCGCACGTTTGATGAACAAGGCTGAAAGATTCATCTGCTTCAGGGAGGTATTGCTGTACACTTTCAATGGCTCTTTTAAGTTGTTCAAGCAAAATATTTGCTTGCTGCAGTCCATCACCCGGTATTACTTCGGGAGCTGCTTCTTGTGTTTCAATTGCTTTTAATGCTCTGAACTGCGCCAATTCATCTCTAATATCAGTAGCAACCAGCTTAAGGTTATGCTGATGATGTGTTGTGGTTTCTTTGATAGCGGTCAGTATTGTGGCTAGTGGCATATCTGCTTTATTTTGGTCTAATAAAGCATCTATATCACGTGAAAATTGTGCAAAAACCTGTTCTACTGGCTCTCGTCCATAAGTTATTTCTCCTTTGGGAACCACTAATACTGCCTTCATACTATCGCACATCCTGCGTATTGCGATTGCCGCTTTTTGTTCCGCTGAGTTTGGACTTCTTTGATTGACCATAGGCGTGATATCCTGAGTGATATAGCCTTTTAATGCCTCTTTGTATGCGGTTATTAAGTTGCTTTCTTGATTCGTTTTTGCCTGAACACTTAACGCTAGATGAGACGCTAAAACATTTTTTTCAGCGAGACGTGCACGAACAGGCTCATATGCCTGCTCAAGCGCTGTTATTAAAGGCCTAAATAATCGGGCTAACCCAACCACAAAATCTTGCTTCACTGTCGATGTAGAATAGATGTCAGCGTCTAAGTTTGTTTCTTCTATTAGGGAGGGACTGCTTTTACCCCAGTCGGTATATAAGCTCATACAATATTCTACAAACGTGTGAACCTCAACAGATTCTTCGCTTTCTAATCGAAGCCTAAGTCCTCTCAATTTAAGCGAATATCCACCCATAGTCGCTGAATTTTTTGTTTCAGGTAAATCAGCCACAGAAGCTGATAGCGCATTTAGCTCTGCCTCTTTTTCGTGCAAAAAATCAGCAATCAACTGCTTTTTATTTTCCATGAATGCTATTTTTGCAACATTCACGTTGCATTCAGCATCTTCATATAAGGCTTGCTGCTCTACATGCTGAGTCACTAATGCTTTGTCTGCTTCTGATAATGGGCTCGGCTGGTAAGTGCCTGATGTTTTAAATGTCGGCATCTTTAGTCCTTTTAAAATACAATAAACGCGTTAAATTTGGTCAATTATAATATACTATGGATTATTTGGCAACAAATTGAAACGCTGCTCTGAGTCACCAAAAATTGCCATAACAACGATAAACTGTCATACTTCGTCCACTTTAAAACACCCCTTTTACTATGAACCCTATTAGATGTGCCGTTATTGGCGTTGGTTACTTGGGCCGCTTTCACGCCCAAAAACTTCAAAAGCTTGAGAATGCCAAGCTCGTTGCTGTGTGTGATGTAGATAAAACCGTGTGTGAAGCGGCAACCGAAGCGTTTAATGTCCCTGCTTATCGTGATTATCACGAGCTATTCGGACATGTCGATGCCGTTTGTATTGCAGCAACAACCAACGCACACTACGGCATTGCAAAAGACTGTCTTACACAAGGCATTCATGTACTCATTGAAAAACCAATTACAGAAACCGTTGAAGAAGCGAGAGCTCTCATTCAACTTGCAAAAGAACATGACGTTAAGCTTCAAGTGGGACATCTTGAACGTTTTAATGCAGCACGATTGGCACTTGATGAACATCTTGAAAAACCACTCTTTATTGAATCACACCGCTTAGCGCCTTTTAACCCACGCGGAACAGATGTCAATGTTGTTCTAGATTTAATGATTCATGATATTGATATCATACAAACCATTGTTGACTCGCCCATCAAGTCAATCGACGCACAAGGCGCACCAGTATTATCACCCTCAGTTGATATTGCAAATGCACGCATTACATTTGAAAATAATTGCATTGCAAATGTCACAGCAAGCCGTGTTAGCTTTAAAACAGAGCGAAAAACACGCATTTTTCAAAAAAACAGCTATATCTCCATTGACTATCAAGAAAAGAAATTTGCTGTTTTTACCAAGGGCGATGGTGAAATGTTTCCGGGTATTCCTAATGTTGCACGCCATCAAGCTATCTTTGACAAAGGGGATGCCCTTTTTGAAGAAATCAAAGCGTTTATTACCTGTATTATTGATGATACAACCCCATTAGTTACCGGTGAAGAAGGGCGTTCAGCTCTGTCAACAGCTGAAAAAATTTCAGCCTTAATTCATCATAACCTGACTGAACGACATGCCGAAGCTGAAGCCTAAACACATTGCCATCATTGCAGGAGAGGCATCTGGCGACCTACATGCTGCAGCCTTGGTTCGTCAGCTCAAGCAATACGATCCCACTTTAAAACTCAGTGGGATTGGTGGGCAACATATGCAAAATGTCGGCGTTGAACTCATCAGCGATTTAGCACGCTTTGGTGTTACCGGTATTATTGAAGTTCTTCAACACTTTAAAACCATCAAACGGGCCTTTAGGGCAATCCAAGCACATCTTAAAAATACAAAACCAGATTTACTGATTCTTGTAGATTACCCAGGGTTTAATCTACGTCTTGCTGATTATGCAAAGAAACATTTGGGCTTAACAATCATTTATTATATTAGCCCCCAACTCTGGGCTTGGAAACCAGGACGTATCAAGCGTATTCAAGCCTCAGTTGATCATATGGCGGTTATTTTTCCTTTCGAAAAAAAAATCTATGAAAAAGCAAAAGTTCCGGTTTCATTTGTTGGACATCCACTCACTCAAAGCCTAAATCATGGAGTATCTCAGTATCCCTCACGTCGAGCGTTAGGTATACCTGAAGATAAGCGTATTCTTGCTATTTTGCCCGGCAGTCGTATCAATGAAGTTGATCGCCACATGCCGGTATTGTATCAAACAGCATTCAAATTAATGACGCAATATCCTGACCTACATATTGTCATTCCCATTGCAGGTACGCTGAACCCTGAATATATCAAACGTTTTTGGAAACTTGATAGAGTGCCTTGCACTTTTATCGAAGGTCAAAAAGCAATAGATGTTGCACGCGTTAGTCATGCTATTGTGGTCGCATCAGGCACAGCTTCACTCGAGTGCGCACTTCTTGAAAAACCCATGTGCATTATCTATAAAGTAGGTCTTGTAAGCTATCTTGCTGCTTCTGTACTGTTACGGGTGCAATACATTGGGTTATGTAACTTACTGACCAACCGTATGACCGTTCCTGAATTATTGCAATATGACTTTAACCCCATTGAGCTCACAAAAGTTGTCAGCCAGTTACTCGATGAAAAAACCAGTCCCTTACAAAAGTCCATTGAAACTGGTCTCAATCAACTCAAGCAAAGCCTTTCTTCAGAACAAGCCGACTGTTCACTCCCCGATTTGGTTCTCTCGCTGCTTGACCGAGAAAAAAAATTGCTCTAACGTCAGAGAATGGCCTAGATTATCAATTAAGTTTCATGTACCATAAAATCGCGTTTTAGAGTTCGCTTGAACGCCTGAGAACTGCGGTGATTTAATCAAGAAATAAGGAAGTTACGATGAACGTTACTGAACCTAGTACAACGATTGACGCCATCAAACAAGAGCAAGGCTTGCAAGATTTAGTCTATCAACTTGTCAATCGATTTCTCGTTGAGAATAAAAACAAACCTATTCATGATCTATATGACATGATTCTTTCTGAAGTAGAACCACCGCTGTTACAAGCTGTGATGGAAAGACGGCGGGGAAATCAGCTCCAGGCAGCAAAAATACTTGGCATTAGCCGGGGTACCATCAGGAAAAAATTACAGCGTTATTTTGGAACTAAATATTTTCGTCTTACTGATGAATAACAGATAGTCTTTTATTCCTTAAAGCTGATTAGCAGAGGGATAGAGCAATCTCTCTTCCTCTGTTTTTATCATCACAGTATTAAAGCATATTCTTCGCTAAAATTACTTGATTACGTCCCGATGCTTTTGCGCGATATAAAGCTTTATCCGCGGAAGCCAATAATTTCGTTTGATTTTTTCCACTTTCTGGATAAGTAGCAATCCCTAAACTGATTGTGTATTTAACCCGCTTTTTTTTATTAATTGACACCGTTGACGTTTCTACATTTTGCCGTATCCGTTCTGCAAGCTTCTTTGCTTCAGACCGATTGGTTTCAGGGAGAAGTATCACAAACTCTTCACCGCCAAAACGGATAGCAACATCACCTTCTCGTATTGTAGATAACAAAGTATTTGCCAAATGCGTGAGTATTTTATCCCCGGCTTGATGCCCATAGGTATCATTGACTGACTTAAAGAAATCAATATCTAAAAGTAGTATTGACAAATCATGGTCATAACGCTTTGAGCGCTCTAACTCTTTAGGAAAAAAATGCATCAGCCCATTACGATTATATAAACCCGTTAGTTGATCGTGATTTGACAGAAAAGTTAACTTTTCTTGTAATTGAGCTAATTTTGTTATGTCACGCACCGTTGCTTGTATTAATTTTTTATTTTGTACATTAACCGGTGTTAACAAAACTTCTGCTTTAAAAGCATCACCATTTAGACGCCGATGCGTCCATAAAAAACTGGCTTTCCCTCTCTTCAATGCCTGCTGTATATATTTTTTGACTAATCGCTCTGATGATTGCCCACTGGGTTGTTTTAAAGTTGAAAAGTCACTGGGGCAGGCCCCTAAAAAATAACGCCTATCTGGACAACCAAACATTGATAACGTGGCATCATTACACTCAACAAATTGTCCCTCACTGAGCAACATAATCGCATCACCTGATGATTCAAACAATGCACGGTATTTTTTCTCACGTTCATATAGCTCTTGATGGAGTGCTTTGATATTTATTTTTTCTAGCGTACTTTCGGTAATATCTTGGTTAATACCCGTCAAACGTATTGGCTTTCCATCTTGATCAACACTCACTTTAGCTTGAGCAGAAATATAACGGATTTCATTAGGATGACTGATTATTCGAAATTGTATTTTTAAAATTTCTTTTGTTTGAAGACATTCAGCAATGTGTCCCTCTACTTTTTTACGATCATCCGGATGAACACACCTTTCAAAATCTTGATGCTCTCCCTTAAAATCACCAGGATTTACATGATAAATCTGAAACATATTATCATTCCAAAATAACCGATTTGTGTTTTCTGATATAGGAGATACACATGTGTCATCAGACTTATTTGTAGGCAATACTAAATCCCAAACACCTATACCCGTGGAATGAACTGCGAAGTAATGGCGCTCTCCACGCACCATCATTGCATCCCTTTTTAATTTTGATTCATGAATGTCATAACATTGATTCAAATAACCTATCAGCACCTCATTTTTATCAAATAATGGCGCTCTATGATCACATACCCAACAATATTTCCCTTGACTATCTCTTAATCTAAATTCAAATGACTCAGATTCGTTTAACGCATGTTCAAAAATAACATGATCATCAGGATGAATCACATCTAAAAAACATGGTTGTGACTTTTTTACAGTAGGTGTCCCGGTAAACTTAAGCCATGCATGATTAAAAAAAATAGATTTTTTATGCGTGTTCTGAATAAAAGTAAATGCAGGCATTGCATCTAAAAAGGCATAATATGCTTTATTCAACTGAACTGTAGATACGAATTTCTTTTTGTCCATAAAAAAATATCGCTCATTTTTTGACTTGATAATGTTAAGTATATATTAATATATCCTTTTCTTTTTAGGGCGTGTTGGCAATTGCTTACCACCGCTGCCTACATATCGTTTAATAATTTTTAGCGCTTTTTTTTTGATTTACAGCACTCAAAATAAACAAAATATTGGCAATGTTGTGTATTAAAATAAATTAAGGCACCTACCCCACATAAAGAGAGGCAGGTAAAACGCTTTTATCTCGTATGTACTTGAACAAGATAATCAATACGATTTCTTTTTATAACGCTTCAAAAATAGCAGCTGCTCCCATGCCTGTACCGATGCACATAGTGACCATGCCATATTTTCCTTTTGTCCGACGTAAACCATGCAAAAGCGTTGCTGCTTTAAGCGTACCTGTTGCACCCAAGGGATGTCCTAGAGCAATCGCACCTCCCAGTGGGTTTACTTTATCACGAGGTAATTCAAGTGTTTCAATCACGGCTAACGCTTGTGCTGCAAATGCTTCGTTTAATTCAATCCAATCCATTTGATCAAGCGTTAATCCTGCTTTTTCTAATGCTTTAGGTATTGCATGAACGGGGCCAATCCCCATAATATCAGGCGGTACACCCGCCACAGAAAAACTGACCAATCGCCCTAAAGGTTCTAACTGATATGCTTTAAGCGCTGCCTCATTGGCCAATAAAGCAATTCCTGCCCCATCACTCATCTGTGATGTATTCCCTGCAGTGACTGTGCCTTGTGCTGAAAAAACAGGCTTTAAACGTGCAATTTTTTCATAAGAAGTATCACTACGTGGTCCTTCATCTTCTGAAACCAAGCACTCATTGACTCTCACCTGCCCTGTTTTCATATCAGGTACGCGATGTTTAATTAAAACAGGGGCTATTTCTGATGAAAAATCTCCCCGATCTTGTGCTAAAATTGCACGCCTATGGCTTTCAACAGCAAATTCATCTTGTGCTTCACGAGATACCTTCCAACGGGCAGCTACTTTTTCAGCTGTAATTCCCATTCCATAAGCAATGGCAACCTGTTCCTGCTCAAAAATAGCAGGATTCATGGTGTATTTATTGCCTCCAAGTGGCACGCGCGACATACTTTCAAGCCCACCCGCCAAAGCCAACTCCGGTTCAGCACCATCCGAAAGTGAGGCACCTGCTGTTGCAATGCTTTGAACACCCGATGAACAAAAACGATTAATCGTCATTGCTGGCACTGAATCAGGTAAACCACTAAGCAAACTGGCTATTCTTGCAACATTCATGCCTTGCTCAGCTTCTGGCATGGCACAACCAATGACAATATCTTGAATAGTTTGCCAATCCACCGTTGATTGACGTTTTTGAAGCGCTTTAATGGTTACCCCTAATAAATCATCTGGCAATGTATTTTTAAATATCCCTCGAGGGGCTTTTCCAACTGGAGTACGCAAGATATCTACTACATATATATTTGTCATGACTGACTTTCCTTGTGGGTATTTGCTTAATTACGGAGTGGCTTTCCGGTATCTAACATATGCCGGATTCGTGCTTGTGTGAGTGGTGTCTCTGCCAAACACATAAATGCCTCATGCTCAAGACGCAATATCCAGGCTTCATCTACCTCAGTTCCTGCGTCAACATCGCCGCCACACATGACATTCGCTAACTGAGATGCCAAAAATTCATCATGCTTACTGATAAAATGACCGGCTTCAAAGTTAACTAATGCTGCTTTTAGTTGCGCACACCCCTCACGTCCTGCAACTTTAAAACGCTCAGGAATAGGTGGCATATAATTAGCTGCTTGCATGGCCTTAATTTGATGCAGTGCTACAAACAGCACTTCTCCTGTATGCATCACGCAGGTATCTTTTACTCGTAAAAAGCCACGCTCAACGGCTTCAGGCATACTACTGGCCACAACCCCCATAGCCGCTTGCTCAAAATAAGGATACAAACGTGGCATGATATCTTGACCAACTGTCAATTGAGCTGCACGCAGAGCAAACTCTTTTGAGCCTCCTCCTGCTGGAATTAAACCCACGCCGGCTTCCACTAGTCCTGGATAAGACTCAAATGCAGCAACCACTGCATCACTTTGCATAACGAGCTCACACCCGCCCCCTAACGCACGACCACGTAGCGCTGAAATCACCGGAACTGTACTGTACTTTAAACGCATCAACACTTTCTGAAAATCAGATACCATATGACCGAGTGCTGTCATTTGATGTGTATCAATCAAGTGTGCAACCGCTGATAAATCTGCTCCCGAGCTAAAATTTACAGGATTATGTTGATAAATAATCATCCCTTGGCAACGCGTCTCAGCCACTTCAATGGCTTGACTCAGTCCATCTAATACGGACTGTCCCATTGTATTTGATTTGGTTTTAAACGAAAGCACACCAACATCATCTTTAAGATGCGATAAACATATCCCATCATTTTCAAATAACACTGCAGCTTTTTTTGGGAAAGACAGCTGCCGTTGATATACCGCCAAATCTGAACATCCTTGATACTCAGCAGACTCAGGTGAAAATGCTTGATTTTCACGGTAAAACATAAAATCTTGTTTTAAAATCCACTGAGGCAATGCTACTGATGCCATACTTCGCTTCGCTAAAGCATCTTCATTAATCCAAGCACACATCTCATAAGTACCAAATGCTTGCCAGGTTTCAAAAGGACCTTTCTGCCAACCAAAGCCCCATTTAAGTGCTGAGTCTACATCACGAACATTATTGGCAATGCCTTGTAAATGAAACGCTGTATAATGGAATAAATCTCTAAAACATGAACAAATTAATTCGGCCTCAGGTGCTTTTGATAAGCGCAGGGCTGCAATTTGTTCAGCAGGTGTTTTCAACTTAAAAATCGCTTTAATTTCATCAGATACTTCATTTTGAACGGGCCGATAATCATCTAAAGCAATATCATACACTTCTAACACTTTGCCGCGCTTACGATAAATACCTTGTCTTGTTTTTTGCCCTAAATGCCCTGATTGAATCAACTGTTCTAACCAAGTAGGTAATACAAAAAAAGCATGCCAGGGATCATCTTTTAAATCCTCATCCATGGTATGAATAACGTGCGCTAGCGTATCTAGTCCAACAACATCCATTGTTCTAAACGTTGCTGATTTTGGACGCCCTAATAAAGCACCAGTTAGAGCATCAACCACTTCTAAACCTAAGCCTAAGCGCTCTGCATGATGAAGTGTTGCAAGCAATGAAAATACACCAACACGATTTGCTATAAAATTAGGAGTATCTTTTGCCCGAACAACACCCTTACCTAAACGACTAGTCAACCAGGTTTCAAGTTGATTCAATAAAATAAGGGCTGTTTTTTGAGCTGGAATTAATTCAGCTAAATGCATGTAACGCGGTGGATTAAAAAAGTGAACACCACAAAAACGTTCTTGTAACTTTCCAGGTAAAACATCCGCAAGTGCATTAATACTTAAGCCTGAGGTATTACTCACAATAATCGTATTATCACCCACATGTGGTGCAATTTTGGCATAAAGCGCTTCTTTCCAATCTAAACGCTCACCAATTGCTTCAATCACTAAATCACAGTCAGCCAGTTCTTCTAAGTCTGTTTCATATTGGCGGGGCAATAATAAATGTGCTGTTTTTTTTGTACCGAGGGGGGAAGGTTTTAATTTACTGAGCTTGCGGATGCTGTCTGTCACCAATTGATAAGGATTTTTGCCTTCACTCGCTAAATCAAATAAACACGTTTCAATCCCTGCATTAACAACATGTGCAGCAATTTGTGCACCCATAACACCTGCGCCTAATACAGCGACCTTTTTAATAAAAAATGGCTCCCGCATGATACGATAACTCCTGTTAAAATTCACTTGCGCGAAAGTATACCTCAGGAAGTTATTTTCTTGCAGAAGTTTTTTGAGTATGATGAATTTTAAACCACGAGAAAAGGCACCGAGATGAAACCTTTATTCTTATGCTATCTCTTTTTGATTTCAAACAACCTATTTGGCATGGCATCAAACCCTATTAACTGGGATAAAGCGATTGATCGTGCCGTTCATCAATATGGCCTTAGGACAGAACCTGAGTTAATCCGGTTTTTTAATCAAGCAGCAGTGGCCTATCCCCCCAAACAAATTGCTTTACTTGCCTTTAAAAAAGAACAAAACATTCAACTATGGGCAAAAAATAAAAATAAGACTTGGCGTCATATTCATACGTACCCACTCACGGCAACCAGTGGATACCTCGGCCCAAAACTCAAAGAACATGACTTACAAATTCCTGAAGGTGTGTATCAACTCACCGCATTTAATCCTTTTAGTAAAATGCATCTTTCAATGAAAATTAATTACCCGAATGCTTTTGACCGTAAAAAAGCAGCCAAAGAAGGACGACGAAAACTAGGGGGTAATATTTTTCTACATGGAAAATCAAAATCTGTAGGGTGCTTAGCCATTGGTGACCACGCAATTGATCAATTGTTTATGCTATCGCGACGCGTGGGGCTGAGCCAGGTACAATTGATTATTGCGCCCAATGACTTAAGGCGCACAAAACCAAAAACAAGAACACAAGCACAACCGCGCTGGCTTCCTGAGCTATATCAACAGATAGAAAACAAACTTAATGGCTTTCCACTCACAGAAAACGTGTGAATTTAAACCATTCCAAGAGCAAACTCAGCATCATTTACATCTATTGTGTCTTCATCCACTTGCGCATCATCTGTTGTCAATTCAGGTTTTCGCTGAAATATACCGAATGTTTTTTGATCAATCACTTTACCTGCTTCAAAAAGCCCTCTTAGCAGCAAAGCAGCCAGCATAGGAATAATTAGCGCAGATGCTGACGCAACCAAACCAAAGGCAAGACCTGAACTCACTGAAACTGCTAATTCCGTTCCTGGCACTAACAATGCCGCACACAAACCATAAAATGCGCCACCTAATGATGAAATACCCAATAACAACGGTATACGAGACAACAGTTCACGCGATGATTCAATAAATTCAAGTATTGTATCGAAAGAAGAAATGTTCACGGTCGATACGGCCAAATATATGCCATGATCGAAACTCATAATCAAAGGCACCGTAATACCAATAAATCCACATAATGGCAGCGCGCTTGCTCCAATAATAGAATCAATCACTGCAAGCAAAAAAGCTATACCGGTCCATAGTTTATTATCTTGATACAATGAACGCCACTCACACATCTCTTGACATGCTCGATGTTCCATCGAGTAATCTCGTAACTCTAAGAGTCCATCCCTTAGCTTTTGGAATGGTTCTGATTCTACTTCACCAAAAAAAGAAGTTTTTATATGGTGTTTACGAATCGCATCTATGCTCATAAATTTCGCACCAGCACGTCGAAAAATAGCCGCATTATCTAAGCTTCTAACGCCAGACATCCATGTTTTTGCTGCAGCTTTGATATCAACAAAAGCATCTTCTATTGCAGGCATACCTCTTTGATTTATGGGAATATACCGTTTTACTTTATCGAGTACTAAATCAAACTTCCAAAGCGCTAGTTCTGTCTCAGTAATATAAATACGGAGCTGTTGTACTTGCGCTTCGGGTAATGGTGTTGTTCCCGTAGGCTCAAGTATAGGACTATCAGATCCTGAAAGCTCTCTCAATAAATCAGACGTTAAATCGTCTCTATTAGAAATTGAACCTCCTGTATACCGAACTCGATGATTTGCAGGTGCCTCAGGAAGGGGTAATGCTTTTGTATCATGGCCTAAGTCATGCAGGGTTGCGTCTAACAGAAAGCAAATAAAGGTATGAATATCTGCCGGTGTTGTATTATTTCTTGTCGTTAAAAAATCACTTGCTGAACCACCTAGCCCTTGAAGATGTCTCAGTGAAAGGTACCTTCTTAAATCTTTTAATGTATCTGAATCATGATTGGATACGGCGGCATTGGTTAAAATAGCACGACATGCCGCTGCCCTCTCAGCTTGATCAACATCTCGCTGAAAAACGTCTGCTCCGCTCAACGCAGCCTCAATTTTATCTTGTTGATATTTACTCAGCTTCAAATAAGGGGCCGTTAAGTAATGCATAAAATCAGCACCACCTAAAGCATTGGTAATGTTTTCTGTACGCCTAGCAACATTATTACGCACAATACTATCTAATTTTGTAACAACCCGAAGGTCTTTTGTTCTATCAAAGGAGCCAGTATACGTTTTGCCAAATAACTGAATTTTACATTGCCAGTCACCACTCATATTCTTCCAAACAAGCATTTTTCTCTCAGGCATACGGTCTTGTGGTGGTGATGTTTCAAAACGTAATTCAACTTCACTCGGAAAAAGTGATTCATGCAATGCATTTAAATCTAATGGCATATCTCCCCCTAAAACTTACTCGTGTTCGGGCGAAACCACAAAAATGCCGGGAACATTTCGTAAGTATTCTTGGTAATCCATGCCGTACCCATAAATAAAATGATCATCCACTTCCAAGCCTGTATAATCAGCTTGTTTTAACCCGTTTTCTACACGTTCATGATGCTTATCAACTAAAACAGCTGTTTTAACTTCTGCCGCTCCCATCGCTTTAATTTCATCAATAATTGCAGCAAGCGTTACCCCACCATCTAAAATATCATCAACAATTAAAACCGTTCGATTGGTTAAATCTGTATTCGGCTTTGCACGCCAGTGCAACTCACCCCCTTGCGTTTCGCCCTGATAGCGTGTGGCATGCACATAATCCACTTCTAATGGAAATTGAAGACGTACTAACAAATGTCCGAGTGGAATCAAACCACCTATCATGACACACAGTACAACAGGGTTTTTATCATGCAAGTCGTCATGAATAACTTGGGCCAGTTGATCTAATGCTGCTTCGATTTGTTGTAATGAAAAAAGTTGTGTTGATTTGCTTTGTACTTCTTGAATTTCTTGTAAAACAGTCATAAAACAGAGCCAAGCGTAAAAATTGAAGCCAACTATACAATATGTTTATGTATTTTTCAATATGTTGTTTGAAAATTTCGCCTTTTAACCCGGAAAACAAAGAGATGTTCTTCGTGTATTCAACCTCATTTCAGGCTGTGACACTTGATATTTCTGTAATATTATACAATACGCTGCAGCAGGAAAAACAGGCATTATTTCGCCCATATTATTCAAAAAAAAACTTTTTCTTATCCATTTATCTTGTTGAAATGGCGGAATATAATGAAACACATCAAAACAAATTTGCTGATACCCTCGGTTTAAAAAAGAGCGCCTTAAGTGCAATGGCGAATGAGGCATCATTTCTGCCTGTCCTAAAGTTGACAAACGACCACAAGCAAGAGAAAGTCCCCATAAACTCAGCGGATTAATCCCTAAAAAAATAACATGTCCCATAGGATTTAATACGCGATCAATTTCATCGAGTGGATGATTGGATGGACCAAATATTTCAAGTATCATCGGCGCTATAACAACATCAATGCTATTTCGGTGCAACGGTAGATGGTTAGGAGACGCAATTAACGTTGTTTGATAATTATTAAGACATGGCGTACAAAACCAAGCCTGTTTAAATTTATCATAATCAGACAGTCCTGTAGATTCACCACACAAGCCAAGCTGCAATAAAATGTTTGAATTTAAGGACGATTGATATTGTAGCAGCTGTATCCGACAGGCTTGTCCAAAATAATAACCTTGCGACGTTTTAAACCAATCATCTAAAGCACGATAGCGTCGTCTTTGTTCATCGAGGTTCACATAGATTACCGTCATCAGCTCTCATGTATTTTTGTACCATGCAAAGCCGTTTGTCAGCAAGCCCTAAAGACGCTCTAGATGCCATGAGGCTGCATAGACCTGATGAAACCTTCACCTTCTATTTTATATTTAGTCACAAAAACGCAGCAAATCATTCTTTTGCCCTCCGTGGCATCTAATCATCATGATGTAATACGACTATTCTTCTGCATCCAACTGTTCTTTAATCGCACTTACATCAGCAACTAATGCTTGCTCCGCAAGCTCTTTTAAAACCGACTCTGGCACACTTCCTGAATCTGAATAAATCGCAATACCTTCTTTAAATACCATCAAGTGAGGAACCGAGCGAATCTCAAACATTTCACTCAATTCAGGCGCATTTTCAACATCCACAGTTGTGAACAAAACATTTTTATATAAGGATGCAACACGTTCATATACTGCTGAAAATTGCGTGCATGGCGCACACCATGTCGCCCAAAAATCAACAAAAACGATGGGTTCTTCGGCAATCGTTTGCTCAAAATTATCAGCATTCAATGCTATGATTTCATGATATGTTTTCATTGTTTCAATCTCCTTATTGTACAATCGAAATAATATGTTGAAACACATCCTCAACGGAGCCTTCACCTGCTACACGATGAAACTTAGGCACCCCTGGGGTACCCATGATACTTTCATTTTGATAATACTGAATCAACGGCTCTGTTTGTTCATGGTAAACATCCAAACGTTTTCGAATAATGACTTCTGCATCATCATCTCGCAAAACCAATGGCTCACCCGTAATATCATCCATATCGGCTACTTTGGGTGGATTATAATCAATATGATAAACACGGCCAGAAGATAAGTGCATCCTTCGACCACTGATACGTTTTACAATCTCTTCATCATCTACAGCTATTTCAATCACATGATCAAGTGCAACATTAGCCGCAACCAGCGCATCTGCTTGTGGAATTGTCCGTGGAAATCCATCCAATAAAAAACCAGGCTCACAATCAGGTAACGCTAAGCGCTCTTTAACCAACGCAATAATAATATCGTCTGAAACGAGTTGTCCTGCATCCATAATTTTTTTTGCACTCAACCCAAGTGGTGTCCCTTCAGTTACTGCTGCACGTAACATGTCACCGGTTGAAATTTTAGGAATATTAAAATACGCGGACAACTTCTCAGCTTGTGTGCCTTTGCCTGCACCTGGGCCACCTAATAAAATTAATCGAACTGATGCCATCAATACTCTCCAATCCAAACTTTAAATTTAGCCAAATAGCACCTATCCTACCTTTTCAACGATTCCTTGTCACGAATAATCATGCCCTTTTCATTTGCCTTACACCTTGTATCTGATACATTAAACACCCCATAGCAAACCCTCTTTATTAAAGGCTATCCATGTCTATTCTTGTTTTTGATATTGAAACTGTTCCTGATGTTGAAGCCGGTCGAAAATTATATGACTTACATGAACTCTCCGATGCTGATACAGCTCAAGCACTCTTTGCGCTTCGGCGTAAAAAAACAGGCCATACTTTTCTACAACATCATCTTCAACGTATTGTTGCCATATCATTGGTTATGCAAGCAGGTCATGATATCAGGGTTTGGTCACTCGGCGATGAAAAATCAAGTGAAGCAGAACTCATTCAACGTTTTTTTTCAGGCCTTGAAAAGCACACGCCTACACTCATCAGCTGGAATGGCAGTGGCTTTGACTTACCTGTACTACACTATCGCGCACTACTCCACGGCATTCAAGCACCAACTTACTGGGAAGTTGGCGAACACGATCAACGCTTTCGTTGGAATAACTATTTAAATCGTTTTCATTACCGACACTTTGATTTAATGGACGTATTAGCTGCTTATCAAAATAAAGCATTTGCACCACTTGATGAAATCGCAACCATGCTCGGATTTCCAGGAAAAATGGGCATGAGTGGCGCAAAAGTTTGGGATGAATATTTAGCGGGTAATTTAGCAAGCATTCGTGATTATTGTGAAACCGATGTGCTCAATACTTACTGTGTGTATCTACATTTTGAAAAAATGCGCGGCAAACTCACCGAAAGCCATTATCTTGAAGCCATCGAGCAATTGCATCATATGCTAGAAGCTAAAAAAAAATCACACCTAACTGCTTTTCTTAAAGCAATGCCATCAACCATAGCGCCTATGTAAAAAATAAAAGCATCTAAATAAAGTAAGAAACGCTCAGAGGAGTAAGCATAAATTATCAGCACACCCTGCCGCTTATTTGAGAATTGCTACCTACTTCATTTAAAGGATCATCAGTTAACGCAAAGAATGTGCACGCACCTATCGCGCCATCACTCGTAAACGCATTAGCGAAAGCGTTGACCATGAAACTGGTACACATTCCCAATAAAAACCCTTTAAGCCTTGCTGATTCATCGTTTCTGACAACATCACACGGAAAGACTCATCTTGTTTAAGAGATGCTAAAAACTCAGCATATGAAGCAGGACGATTATTATCATTCACATCACCCAGCATAAATTTTAGTGCGCTGCCTGCTGCCCGCTTAAATTTTAAATATTTAGACAATCAAAAACCCAATTAGACAAATATATTAACAAAAAATAGGCTATAAATAAGATCAAATATTTTGTCAAGCCAGTGCCAAGCGAGCCAATCATTTGAAGCAAGATAGTTTAGCTCATGATGTTTTAAAACCAATGCCAAGCTTTTCGCTTTAACTGAGCTTCGCAATTTTTGAGTTGTGCATCGTAAATTTGTGCGCGTGTTTGTACTTTTCGAGCAACATGAACCAACCAACGTTTGCGTCGATAAGTCCCCCGCTGATAACCCCCAACACCTTCATGGTAGGCTAAATACAAAGCATTTGTATTACCATATGAAATACCCGCTCGCTTGTGCGCTTGATTAGCATACCAACCAATAAAATCAACGCCATCTGCAAAGTTTGAGCGTGATGCAAACGTACGCCCGGTGGCACGCTTATATCGACTCCAAGTCATGTCTAATGCTTGTGTATAACCATAAGCACTCGAGGGTCGCGTCCAAGGAATAACCCACAAAAGTTTAGTGCGCTCAGGTTTTGCACGTGCATTAAATCTAGACTCTTGATGAATAATGGCCATCTGCGTGGTAATTGGCACATGCCAGCGTTTTTCAACCGCTTTTGTATCTGCATACCATTCCGGGTGCTGCTTAAAAATACTGCATATGTTACCCACATTGCGAGGAGGCATCGTTGTACAACCTGATAATACAAAGACAGACACACACACTATCCAACCCGTATATTTCACAAATAACATCCTTGTTATTGAGATTACTCAAGTTTTATTTTTATCATAAATACTTTCAACTAAACAAGTGATGATTAAGGGCAACTACTGATGCCCCTCTCATCTTTTTCTTCTGATTGTGCAAATTGTAACGCTTGTCGCCGGTAAGCAAGCAATTGGCCTTCTGAAAATACTACTCCCACCATCAACTCTTTTATTAAATCATCATCACTTCTAGCAATCACTTGTTTCATACTGTCATAGTACTGACGTAACTCAACAATATTTTGTTTATCAATGACGAGTGCATCAGGATTAGCAATACTGTAAATCAACGTCTTATCAAACCCGGCTGCCTCAAATTCGGCCGTCCAACGCACAAGTGGTTTAATTTGACTGTCAATAAACCTTCCTTCAAAAGCAATCGCATTCGGATTAAAAAAGACTTGCTCCATTATCGCTTTTATATCATTTTCCATAAAAGCTGAATCAAAAAGCTCGGCAAACTCTAAAGGCGTTGCACACAACGGATACTGTTCTCTGCACAACTTAATAAAATCAGATAATGCACGAACTTGAATGGCCCGCTCTTCAGACATAAATTCAGGTGGCATGAACCAATGAGGTGTAAAGCTCGTAAAAAAAGCTTGCTGATTCACTGCTTCAAAAAATGCTGCCTCACTGCCAAATAGCGCTTCATCTTCTGGGGTATAATAAGGTTTTAATATATCATCAGAAAAATATGCCGTAAAATAATGCTCAAAAAAGCCTTGAAGCATCGATGCACCATGACAGTATGTTTGCACCAAAGGTAGCGTTGCAATGGCTTGATTTCGAGCTTGATCAAGTGCATGAATTAACGCGGCACCTGGCGTTTTGTCATTTTTACCCAATACCTTTGCGACTTGCTTAATTTCACCAATCAATATTTCGTTATGAGCAGACGTTGTTACTTCTGAACGCGTTTCTTCCAGCACTATTTCTACAGCCGGTTGTAACTCAATTAAATCCATCGATGCAACAGTTTCATCAGATTGAAGAACTGCCATCAGGTCTCCCATTAAGAGGGTTGTTCCACCGACAATCATCTGATAACACATGAGTTGAAGTAGTTTTTTAATGTTATTTTGCTCAAGCGTTGCCCTGTCATCTTCAAGTGGCATGCCTAATATATCGACCAACCATTGATACACCCAATCAGCTGTTGCTTCTTCATTACTTTTATAAGGTGATTCAGGATTTTTCTCATTTTTTTGAACATAATCATGTAAAAGAGCAATGGCAAAAGTGACTTCACGTAAAAATTCATCTCTTCTTTTATGCCTCTCTCCTTGTCCATTGGTGTTATTTTGCCATACTCCCAAAACTTCAAGATCTAGCTGAGTATCTTTTTTAAGTTTTCTAGCATGTGGCTCATCATGATGAAATTGTTTGTGATGCCTTGCCAAAGCGGGGAGTTCATCAGCACGCTGATTAGACATATCTTCAATTTTTTCTTTAAAATTAGAGGGTATAATTCCGGCTCTCAAATAATCATCTAATAACATCAAGCAGTTACGTGGTAATGCCCTTTCTAAATGAATAATTTGAAGCGTTTGGCTTAAGTGATGAGCCTGTAATTTCTGCATGTTTTTAGCAGGCATATCGATTTTTTTGCGTATCGCTAAAATGGTACTTTTAAATGCATCCAGTGCTGCCTCATGACGCTCTAAATTTACCACATCAGTCGGTGGCAATATGATTTTTTTGAAAAAACCCTTTGCATTATCTTGAAGAGAATCAAAACGAAACCCTAATTCTCGAGCGAATTCTTTTGCTGTTTGTGCCCCAAAAAACATATTTGATATATAAGAACGACGTGTTGTTGACGCTGAAGTTGACTGTGGACTCAGTTCCTTATCCGTTGAGGCATGTCGAGCTGAGTGACTTTCTTCCACCTTAATTTCTGGTGGCCTTCTTCGCGTACCCTTTTTTGTATCAGACTTTGCTCGTTTTGGATCTGCCGGCTCTGAATTCATTGACTGCCCTCCATCCATTATTTTTCACCCACAATAAATTAAATAATAATCGTGTCATGAATAAGTAGAAAGCGAACTTACCATCAAAAACAAACACGTACCAAACAGAATATTTTCTAAAAACATCCATGTTTCATCGTATTTTTTTGAAAATTTATCTCAAAAATTCATTCCAATTTTTTATCTAAAAAAGATTTCAATGAAATAGCATGCACCAAACATTTTTTATTGTAAAGAATTCGTTAAATAATTATCCCCTTTAACTTTCATTCATCTTAATCGCTAGCCTAAGACCTTCTAAAACCAAGTCAGGCAACAAATAATGATAAATATTCTCTTTTTCAAACAGCCCAGCAAACCCACCCGTTGCAAGAACCAATACTTCTTCGTTCAAAAATATTTGTTTTTTAATCCGCTCAATGACTTCTTTCACAGCACCCAAAGCTCCAAAATAAATGCCCGACTGAATACTCTCAACCGTTGAGCGCCCAACGACTTGAGTGACACGTACAATATCAACAGCGGGTAATTTTGCGGTATTACTTGATAATGCCTCCATCGACAATTTGAGGCCTGGTAAGATAGCCCCTCCCAAATAGGCTTTTTTTGAATTGACCACACAAAAAGTAGTTGCTGTTCCAAAATCAATCATAATCAGGGATTGTCCCGGAAACCGATGGGTTGCACCGATTGCATCTGCAATTCTATCGGCCCCCACTTCAATCGGATTTCTGTATTTAATATTTAATCCTGTTTTAACACCTGCTTGCAAAAAAAAAGGATCGATAGAAAAGTATTTAATACAAGCGGAACGCAATGAATAATCTAATTGAGGTACAACCGAACCAATTGAAATTTTTGTTATTTTATCCGGCTCACACTGATTTTCACGTAGTACTTGCTTTAAAAAAAGGCCTAATTCATCTGATGTTCTTTCTTTGGAGGCATGACGAAAACGAAGGCTAATTTCATCTCCATCAAATACCCCTCCATACACATGTGAATTACCAACATCCAAGCAAAGCATCATGATTCGTGCGCTCCTGATGCACGTGCTCGAATACGTGCTAATGCATGCTCTAATCTTTGAAGCACACGGCGCCGACCAATCATCACAAGCGTTTTGTCAATCGCAGGAGACTGACCACTTCCCGTAATTGCAACACGTAAAGGTTGTGCAATTTTTCCCATGCCTAAATCAAATGCCGCACACACATCATTAATGCATGTTTGTAATTGGCTTGCTTGCCATGCATCTACAGCTTCAAACGCTTGATATAGGGCTGTTAAAGGCTCTAATGCAACGGGCCTTAACTGCTTTTTAACCGCATTTTCATCATAATCAATATCATCTTGATACAAATACAAACTTTTTTGAGCCATTTCAACTAACGTTTGACAACGCTCAGCTTGTGCACGCACAACATCACTTAATTGGGGGCCCTCTGTAATATCTACTTTGGCTTGTTCAAAATGATATTGAAGTGCCTTTGCGACAATTTCTGGATCATCTGTTTTTTGATAATGTTGGTTTAGCCAATATAGCTTTTCATAATTAAAACTTGCGGCACTTCGACTCACTGCGGTCAAATCAAACTGAGCTATCATTTCATCTACACTAAAGATCTCTTGGTCACCCGCAGACCACCCTAAACGGACCAAATAATTCAATAACGCATGTGGCAACACACCCATTTCTTTAAATTCTAAAACATTCACAGCACCATGGCGCTTAGATAGACGCTTGCCATCTTCTCCTAAAATCATCGGCAAGTGTGCAAATACGGGCCTTTTGGCTCCCAGAGCTTCATACAGATTAATTTGACGTGGTGTATTATTAATATGATCATCACCACGAATCACATGCGTAATTCCCATATCTGAGTCATCTACAACGACTGCAAAATTATAGGTCGGATTACCATCTGAACGCTGTAAAATCACATCATCTAGTTCTTGATTAGATACATGAATATCACCATACACCTCATCTTTAAAGCTCACGCCACCATCATGTGGATTTTTAAAGCGAACAACATAGGGTTCATCTAAATTTTCTAATGCCAGATCACGACAATGACCGTCATAACGTGGTTTTTGTTTGGCAGCCATTTGAGACTCGCGTAACGTTTCCAACCTTTCTTTACTACATGTGCAGCGGTAAGCTTTACCATCCGCTAACCATTGATTAATGACTTCTTGGTAACGCCCATAACGTTTGGTCTGATAAACCGGTGGTTCATCTGGATCAAGCCCAAGCCAAGACATACCTTGCAAAATAGCCTGAACTGAGTCAGCCGTAGAACGTGCCTCATCTGTATCTTCAATCCGTAGCACAAATTCGCCTTGATGATGCTTTGCATACAACCAAGCAAACAGTGCTGTCCGTACACTACCAACGTGTAAGGAGCCTGTTGGACTTGGGGCAAAGCGTGTTTTAACAACCATAAAAATTACTCCATTTTGCGCAATCACTCATTGGCGCTATAATAGCCGAATTCAATTCAGCCGAAAAGCCGAATCATCCTGCCATATCGAGGTTTATGTGAAAGGGTTTGGAATCAAGCAGCATCTTCGAATGGCAACGCTCATTCCGATTGTATTGGTCGCGCTCTTATTTACCGTATTTTATAATGTACAACTTCATCAAACCCTTGATGAACACACATCTCATCTGGGAGAAGCTTATGTTAATCAGCTTGTTCCTGCAGCACAACTGACTATTTTAGAAGGAGATAATCGCAGCTTACAAGCATTGGTCGATGCAGCAGTCACTAATGCTGATGTTTTGGCTCTTGCTTTTTATGACTCAACCGGGAAACTATTGGCCTATCGTGGTGGAAAATATCCGAGACACCATAACCTTCCTCCAATATCATTTAGCACAGGTGGCATGACTGAAACAAAGCCGAAAGGGCAAAATAGCATGCGTGTTTTCGCTCCCATAACTCTTCCTCGTTTTAATTTATACAACAATTCTCACATTGCATATATTGCCTCTCCTGAAGCACACATTGAACAGGCGGATCATGTCTTAGGTTGGCTTTCCATCGACTTAAACACCCAGCCCATGCTTTTAAAAAAATACAGTATGTACTTGGTGAGTATTATCATCACACTCATCGGTATTGCACTCGGGTTTCTTATTCATTATTTGCTATCCAAAAAAATTCATCGTCCCATTACCCGTTTGCGCCATACCATGAAACAAATTTCAAATGACGCGTTCGAAACACCCATCAAAACGGGTAGCCCTGCAGAAATGGGTATTATTGAACAAGGATGTGTTGACTTGCAGCAGCAATACCTCAGCATACACAACGACTTTAACCAGCACGTAGACACTGCAACCAAAGATTTACAGCAAGCACTTGAGTTGCTCGAAGAAAAAAACATTCAACTCATGCTTGATAAACGTCAGTCTGAAGAAAAACTTAATCAAAAATCAACCTTGATTACCAGTTTAAGTCATGAAATTCGAACACCCATGAACGGCATCATAGGCTTTGCAAATATCCTCTTAGAAACCTCTCTCACACCTGTTGCGCGTGATTATGTTAAAACGATTAAAGTTTCTGCAAAAGACTTACTTTCAATCCTTAATAATATTCTTGATTATTCTAAAATAAATGCGGGAAAACTAAAGCTGGATACCATTCCACTCGATATCCGAAACTGTATTGATGATGTACTGACACTCGCCGCTCCAAGCGCACATAAAAAAGGATTAGACCTCATTCCATCCACCGCGCTTGATGTACCTAAAACAATGGTCGGTGACCCTATTCGCCTTAAACAAATAATCAATAATTTAATCAGTAATGCCATTAAATTTACAGAACAAGGCCATGTGCTTGTACGCACCAACGTTCATGAAGTAACAGAACAAAACTACACCATTTGCCTTTCAGTGACTGATACAGGCATTGGCATTGCGCCTGATGAACAGTCCAATTTATTCCACCCTTTTCATCAAGCAGGAAAAAGTACAATGCGTAGTTATGGTGGAGCGGGTCTTGGGCTTGTGATTTGTAAACAACTCACCGAACATATGAAAGGACGTATTACACTTGAAAGCAATACCAACCAAGGTACAACCTTCTCAGTCTATCTTACTTTCGCTAAATTGCCTGCCTACGAAGTTGAAAAAAATCAGCCTAAGCGCTTTGGTCACATCAAAGCAATTTGTTTTGACACAAACGCTCTTCACTTAGAGGCACTATGCCATGGACTAGGCCATTTCGGCATTAACTGCATTCAAGCCAACACCGTTAATGCACTAGAAACTGCTTTTACGCAAAATAGCAATGCTCAACTGGCCTTTATCAGCATGATTCCTGAGCATGAAAAAACGCTCCCTCTATTTTTAAAACAACAAAAAACACCCATCATTTTACTCTCAAAGTTTCCAACTGAAGATTATCAAGCCCTGGGTGCACAAAGATTTCTTATGAAGCCACCCAGTATTCAAAAATTGCAAGACAGTATAGAATCTGTTCTTTTACAAAATGCATCACCTAAAACCAATCAGCTCAATCTAGAGCGTCTTAGAACACAATTAATGGATATGCGACCCAATTTACTGATTGCTGAAGATAATGCAGTCAATCGTATGTTACTCAATGCTTGGCTGGGTACAAATGCATCGCTTGATATGGTCGATGACGGCGAGCAGGCCCTCGCTATCTGCCATCAAAAAAAATTTGATGCTATTTTAATTGACTTACATATGCCAAAACTCAATGGCCTAGAAGCCACTCGCCTGATTCGAGAACATACCACGCTTAATCAAAACACACCTGTATTATTAATCAGTGCCGATAGCCACGATCTTGATCGCGCTTATTTGGATCAACAAAGAATTGATAGGAAACTACCCAAGCCAATCGATGAAAACTTACTATTGCACCACCTCATCACCGTACTACAAGATGCTCAAATAACACCTATTAACTGGCCTCAGTGTGTTCAAAAAATGTCTGGTAATAGCTCCTTAGCGCAAACATTTTTAAACCGCTTTGTCAACGAGTTGCCCATGCATCGCGATACCTTACTTGTAACAATCACAACACATAACAGAATATCTATTGAAGAAACAGCCCATACTTTACGAGGGGCTTGTGGTTTTTCAGGGCTTCCAAAACTTGAACATGCACTCGCCAAACTTGAATATTTAGCACAACACACCCAATCTAATCAGGAGCTGAAAGAAGCTTTAGATGATGTTATACATCACATTGATGCCGTTATAGAAGCTCACAAAACATTTGACTTGGTGACGGAATAAGACACTCCGAGGGCCTAGATGCCACGACTTGTCCGAACCATCTAGACGAACATTGAATTTAATTGGATACTCTGCATAAAGCCGAGTACGTAAGGAAGAAAACATAAGGATAGTTTTATGACAATTATTAAAAATGCCATCTATGCACAATCAGGCGGTGTTACTGCCGTAATTAATGCATCCGCCTGTGGTGTCATTCAAACAGCACGTAAGCACCCAGACAAAATAGGCCGCGTGTTTGCTGCAAAATCAGGGATTGTAGGTGCACTTTCTGAAGAACTCATCGATACATCTTTCGAAACTGATGCTGATATTGCGAAACTCATGCACACCCCATCAGGTGCTTTTGGCTCATGCCGTCATAAACTCAAAGCGGATGGCGAAGAATTTACGCGTTTGCTGCAAGTCTTTGAGGCGCATAATATTGGTTACTTTTTTTATAATGGTGGTGGCGATTCTCAAGATACAGCCAATAAAATTGCTGAAATTAGCCAAGCCCGCGGATATCCTGTGACTTGCATTGGTATTCCTAAAACAGTTGATAACGATTTACCTTTTACAGATACTTGTCCAGGCTTTGGATCAGTTGCTAAATACGTTGCCGTTTCCACAAAAGAAGCAGGCTTTGATGTGGCATCAATGGCTGAGACATCCACCAAAGTATTTATTTTAGAAGTTATGGGACGACACGCCGGTTGGATTGCAGCAGCCAGTGGCCTTGCTAGCGAATCAGCCAGTGAGCCACCTCATCTTATTTTATTTCCTGAAGTTCCCTTTAATCCAACTGAATTTGTTGCACGTGTTGATACTTGCGTCCAAAAATATGGTTATTGCGTGGTGGTCGTATCAGAAGGCGTGCAAGATGAGCAAGGCCATTTTTTAAGTGACGCAGGTTTAAGAGATGCCTTTGGACATGCTCAACTCGGTGGTGTTGCTCCAGTGCTTGCAAACTTGGTCAAACAAGAACTCGGATATAAATACCATTGGGCAGTTGCAGATTACTTGCAACGTGCTGCACGCCATATTGCATCCAACGTTGATGTTGAACAAGCTTATGCACTCGGAAAAGCTGCTGTTGAACTGGCCCTAGAAGGTCAAAATGCAATTATGCCAACTGTGGTACGAGAAAACGACATGCCTTATCAATGGTCCATTGGACAAGTACCTTTAAGCGATGTCGCAAATCAAGAACGTGGAATGCCCCAAGACTTTATTCGTGAAGATGGTATGGGTATTACAGAGGCTTGCAGACGCTACTTGGCGCCACTTATTCAAGGTGAAGCTTATCCACCCTATATCAATGGTTTGCCTGATTATGTGCGCCTGAAAAACGAACTCGTCACAGCAAAACTAGGCCCTTGGAAATAAATTAAAAATGAATGCGTGCATCTCAGTTCGATGTCCGCATTCATTTTTAGATATTATGATCTAGAACTCGTATAACAATTGACAAATTCAGTGGCCTTAGGCATTATACGCCTCTTTAGTTTTTGAGTTTCTGGAGAAACAACGTGGCAAATATCAAGTCAGCTATCAAACGTGCAAAGCAAAACACCAAGCGTCGTGCACATAATGCAAGCGCACGCTCTATGTACCGCACCTATGTTAAAAACGTTTTAAAAGCTGTTGAAGCAGGCAATCATGAAGCAGCTCGTGCTGCTTATACAAAAGCACAACCCATTATTGACAAAGCAATGGCTAAAGGTTTAATTCATAAAAACAAAGCTGCTCGTGTAAAAAGCAGATTAAATGCTAAAATTAAGGCAATGGCGGCATAAACTTCCGCCGTTTATCGAATGGGTCACACTGGCCCATTTCGATTAACTCATGGTGGATGGTTAACGTCTTATGAAATTAATTAGAAGTATCTTACTCGTTATCCTATTTGTTTTTATTACCGCTTTCACAGCGCTTTGGGCTGTTACCTATTTTGTACAACCCAGCACTTTTAAACCCTTTGCAAAAAGACAGCTGAGCAACTTAACTCACCAAGACAGTGCTATTGAAGGCAATGTCAACTGGCGTATTTTTCCAAGGCCTGGCTTGCATCTTACCAAAGTACGTATTGGCGATGTCCAGAAAACAGAAGGTGACTACGCCTTACATGTCGATAACCTACTTTTTCACCTTCAACTCGCCCCACTATTTCGTGGAAAATTGGTTTTTGATAAACTCTTATTGGACGGATTCACATTACGCGTTAACCTTAATGAAAAAGCATCTGGTAGCCCACCGCAAAAGAAACAACCGAGCGTAAAAAAAATAACACCCACCTTACCAACACGCATTGCCCTAAAGTCACTCCTCCTTACCAATGGTAAAATTATTATTCACCAAGATAATCAGCAACTTTTGTTAAAAAATGTCCGTCTTGAAGCAGAGCTTCCTGAAACTCATCGCGATCAATTTCCAATACAACTTAAAGCCACCCTGAAGAAAAATCCTCATTCCTTTCCACTCAGTGGTACATTAAGCTACAAAGGCTTACTCAAACTCCCAGCCCTTGATAAAACCAATACTCAACTAGAAGATTTTGAGCTTGATGGGCAGGTGACACTTCAAAACCTTCAAGTCGGTGAATATGACATCACAAAAGCTAACGCTCATACTTTGTTCCGTCATGGACAATTAGAGCTTAACCCACTAACACTTTCTCTTTATAACGGTGAATCTGTCGGACAACTCAATTATCAACTCAACACGTCCCAACTCAGCTTTCACCAAACAGGTACGGGCCTCAATGCAGAACCTGTTTTTCAACATGTTCTTGATGTTCGTCCTTCACGCTTAACCGGTTTACTTGATTTCTCAGTGCATGCCACAAGCACACTGAATCAACCAAACTGGTATAAAAAAATAAATACCACTGGCAATTTCACCGTACACAATGGCACACTGGCTTATATTAATTTACCCGCTATCACCAAAGAGGCGACAAAAACCATTCGCAGTTTAGCAACCGAGAACATCGAACAAATACAACACATGCTAGAGCATTTAACCCCCTGGAATCTTAACAATTACTCGGGCACAACGACTTTTCAACTATTAAACCTTCAATATCAAGCTAAAGGGGATGGCGTCGTTCACTATAATTTGCTCCTTGAAACAAAAAAACTTAACCTTACAGGCAATGGAACCTTACACTTAGAGACCCGTGCTATTCATGCAAACCTTTTAGCCTATGTCATCACCAAAGATAAAACCACTCAAGCCATACAACAAATACTCGGCCATGGCTTTCCACTCGTCGTTACAGGGACACTTTCAGACCCATTGATTAATGCGAACAGCCGCCAAATTCGCCACCGCATTTCAGATGGTGTTCTCCCTCAAACACTCATTAAACCGCTCAAAAAAATCAAGCAACATATTAAAAAATTAAACCATGTCCCCACACCTAAAATCACAGAGTAACTTTGACTTCACTCAGGCACTTCTCGCTTGGTTTGATATCAATGGTCGTAAGAATTTACCTTGGCAAAACCCTCGCACACCTTACCATGTATGGATTTCAGAGGTCATGTTACAACAAACACAAGTTAAAACCGTCATCCCTTATTTTCTTAAATTCATTGAGCGCTTTCCAACACTTGAATCACTTGCACATGCAACTGAAGACGAGGTTCTTGCACACTGGTCAGGGCTTGGCTACTACAGCCGAGGAAGAAATCTTCAAAAAACAGCTTATTTAATCACAACAAAATTTGGACATGTTTTTCCAAGCGATCCCAAGCAACTCATCACCTTACCTGGAATTGGTGAATCAACCGCTGCCGCCATTGCTTCACTTGCTTTTAACCAACCCGCAGCAATTCTTGATGGGAACGTTAAACGAATTTTAAGCCGGTACTTTTTAATTTCAGGAAAACCCAATACCACAAGCATCAAAAAAACATACCAAAAATACGCCACAGCTTGCCTGCCTACTACACGTGCTGCTGACTATACACAAGCCATTATGGATTTAGGAGCGCTTATCTGCACCCCTAAAAAACCAAACTGCACAGCTTGCCCCATGCAAACACACTGCCTTGCTCATACCCAACAACTCACCATGCATTATCCAGAAAAATCGCCTAAAAAAACAACACCGACACGCGAAGCACAATTTATTCTAATGCATGATAAAACATGCTCAAATATTTATCTTGAAAAACGACCCTCAAAAGGTTTGTGGGGAGGGTTATGGAGTCTTCCTGATCTTGATAAACAGGCTTGCGCTATTACTTATATTCAAAAAAAGCATGAGCTGCATATACAAAAAAACTTACCGCTGCCCATGATCAAGCATACTTTTACACATTTCAAACTACACCTTTATCCACGCGCCATATGTGTTCACGCAAAACAGCTCAATCAGCTACTTCCCCAAAATGGCCGATGGTTTCATGTATCTGCACTAAAAACACTAGGCCTTGCCAAGCCCATCCAAACAATCATTGAAACATTTTGTAACCACCCTAGTACATCATTTCAGTGATTCTGTCTTGCAATAACAAAAATGTACTTACCTTCCTATGCGCCTTCTGAACGCGGGAGGTTAGCACACCTTGATAAAATAGGACCAAATCACTGAAACGATGTACTAGTAAGGATGACGCGCCTCCTCTCGAAGCAACTTAGCGGCAATTATTGCATCTTTTTGCCCAGATACTGCTGCTCTGTTAATCCATTTTGCTGCTTTCTTCTTATCTTCAACCACTCCTTCACCATAATAATACATATACCCCACAGCATATTGTGCATCACAATTTCCCTTTTCGGCTTCAGGCATCAAGCGCACAAATGCAGAACGATAGTTCTGCTGCTTAAAACTATGAATACCTTCTCTTAAATTGAGTGAATTCATCGAACAAGCTGCTAAACAACATAACATAACAACCATGCTGAACTTTTTAAAATGTGACAAAAACCGCATATCATATCCTCTTTATTTAATCTTGCTTTAAAACATCAGGAGGGGGAGAAAATTGCAACTCATTCTTGGGTAAACTCAAACTTTCCATACCACCATCATGCAGTAATAAAATGCCTTCAGGCGTAATACGCTTAATCATTGCCCCACCCGGAACCATATCACCCACCCCAAATAATCTTACCTGGTGTCCCGGTAACTCCAACATCACATGTGATTTTTTTTCATCTGAAGCAAATGAAATACCCACGACTGATATATCCAAAGAAGAACGTTTAACACCTGCTGCACTGACATCTTGTGGCACATAATCGCCAAAAAGACTTACTTTTATTGCAGCGTGTTGTTTCACTACTTCAGGCTTAGGTCCTTTTTTTAAACTGGGCGCCTCAGTGGGTGTTGTGATTGAATCCAAACGAAAGCTTGCTCGAATACCACTACTCCATTCGAGCACAATCAAAACGACCCAAAGACCTACTAAAAATTTCAAGTAATCATTTTTTAAACGCATCATCAGGTTCATCGACCTATACTACCCCGATATAATTCCAAATAACATCTCATCTATGTAGTCTAACATGAACTGGTTCAGTTGATTTATCCGTGCCATAATAAATCCAATTTTATTCGTCTTAAAAAAACATGTCTAAAACACACTTTGATACACGCGCTATTCATGCAGGTCAATCATTCGATCCAACAACGGGTGCCGTTATGACCCCCATCTATGCAACATCTACCTACGCACAAAAAGCACCGGGTGAGCATCAAGGCTATGAATATTCACGCACAAAAAATCCAACCCGAAGCGCTTATGAAGCCTGCATTGCAAACCTTGAGTCAGGTATGCACGGTTTTGCCTTTGCATCAGGTATGGCTGCAGTCAATACAGTGATTGATTTACTCGATACAAACACACATGTACTCGCATTAGATGATCTTTATGGCGGAACCTACCGTTTATTTAACTCAGTAAAAAAACGAACTAATCATTTAGACTTTTCGTTTATTGACCTAACAGACATCAATGCCATTGAGGCAGCTATTCAACCCAATACACGTATGATTTGGCTTGAAACGCCTTCTAATCCACTTTTAAAATTGGTTGATATCAAAAAAATTGTTGCCTGTGCAAAGCAACATAATCTGATTACAGTCGTTGATAATACGTTTGCAACGCCCTGGATTCAACGCCCACTTGAGGCAGGTATTGATATTGTTGTACACTCAGCCACCAAATATTTAAACGGTCATTCAGATGTTGTCAATGGTGCCGTAGTGATTGGTGATAATGCAGCACTTGCTGAACAACTTGGCTTTTTACAAAATAGCTGTGGTGCAGTTGCAGCTCCATTCGATAGTTTTTTAGTGTTACGCAGCTTAAAAACGCTTTCTATTCGTATGCAAAGACACTGTGAAAATGCTATGGCACTAGCCACTTGGCTCAGCACACATCCGCGTATTGAACAGGTTATTTATCCAGGCCTTGACAGTCACCCACAGCACGTACTGGCCACTGAACAAATGAGTGCGTTTGGCGGCATGATTTCTGTTATAGTCAAAGGCGGATTAGATGCGGCTAAATCAATGCTTTCTCGCTGTCAATTATTTACATTAGCTGAAAGCTTAGGCGGTGTTGAAAGTTTAATTGAACACCCAGCGATTATGACGCATGCTTCTATTCCACCTGAAAAACGAGAAGCCCTTGGCATTCATGATGGCCTTATCCGTCTTTCTGTAGGAATTGAACACTTAAATGATTTAAAAGCCGATTTAGAACAAGCGCTCCATATTTAATTTTTATCAATAGGAATACTCGATGTTAGCAGAACAAATAAACCACTACTTTGAAATTCGTGATACATTATCGCCAAAGCATGCACCTACTGAATTACTCGATGCCTTAGCTCATGTCTTTGATCAACTCGACCAAGGTTTAATTCGCGTTGCAGAACCCCAAAATAGTGGGTGGGTCGTGAATGCTTGGATTAAAAAAGCCATCTTGCTGTCTTTTAAATGCTATGAAAACCAAGTCATTGACGGACGGCACGCCCGTTTTTACGATAAATTACCACTGAAATTTTCAAATACATCCGCTGAACAATTTGCAGAACAAGGTGTTAGAGTTGTGCCCGATGCTATTGCGCGACGCGGTTGTTTTATTGGAAAAAATACCATTTTAATGCCTTCTTATATCAATATTGGTGCTTATATTGGTGAAGGCTCAATGATTGACACCTGGGCAACCGTTGGATCATGTGCTCAAATTGGGAAAAACGTGCATCTTTCGGGTGGCGCTGGTATTGGTGGTGTTTTAGAACCCCTGCAAGCGGAACCTACCATTATTGAGGATCACTGTTTCATTGGTGCACGCTCAGAAATTGTTGAAGGTGTGATTGTAGAACATCATGCTGTGATTTCTATGGGTGTATTTATTGGGCAAAGCACCAAAATATACAATCGTATGACCGGTGAAATTACATTTGGCCGTGTACCTGCAGGGTCAGTTGTCGTACCCGGTAGTCTGCCCAGTTCTGATGGCTCTCACAGCCTTGCTTGTGCTGTTATTATTAAGCAAGTCGATGAAAAAACGCGTAGTAAAGTTGGCATTAATGAGCTCTTACGAGACAATAGCGCATGTTAGATTTAAAGGCACTCTTAACAGCACTCATTGCTTTTAAATCCATTACACCCACTGATGCAGGCTGCCAGGATTATTTAATCGAGCAGCTTCAGCAGCTAGGATTTACATGCGAACGCTTTAATCATGCGCCCGTATCAAACTTTTTTGCCCGCATTGGAGACACTGAACCTTTGCTGGTTTTTGCAGGACACACAGATGTTGTGCCTACCGGTGACTTAAACCAGTGGCACAGCAACCCTTTTGAACTACACATCAAAGATAAGCAAGCCTTTGGCCGAGGAACTGCTGACATGAAAGGCAGCCTTGCTGCCATGCTCATTGCGGCAGAACGTTTCATCAAAAATCACCCCCACTTTAAAGGAAGCCTAGGCTTTCTCATCACTAGCGGCGAAGAAGGCAATCACTTTGATAGAGGCACGCCTTATGTTATGGCAGAACTTGCGAAAAAAAACATCAAGCCGACCTATTGTCTTGTGGGAGAACCCTCAAGCACTACACAGCTTGGCGACGTTGTTAAAATTGGCCGTCGCGGTTCGCTCACTGGACATTTCATATTTAAAGGCAAACAAGGACACGTAGCCTATCCTCACCTTGCTGAAAATCCCATTCACACCCTTGCCCCAGCCCTCAGCGAATTAGTCCAGTACACTTGGGATACAGGCAATGAGCACTTCCCTCCTAGCACGTTACAAATCACACATATTGAATCTGGTGGAGAAGCCAATAACATTATCCCAGGTGAACTGACTTTACAGCTCAATATCCGCTATTCAACTGAACAAAAGTCAGAAAAACTCATGACGGCTATTCAATCTCACTTTGAAAAATATAAGCTTACACCTCAAATAACCTGGCGTGTTAATGGCGAACCGTTTATCACACAGTCTGGTGCACTCGTAAATGCTTGTGTAGATGCCATCACAACACATACCCAAAACGCTCCCGCACTCTCAACCAGTGGCGGCACATCTGATGCACGCTTTATCGCACCTTATGGCGTTGAAGTGGTTGAACTGGGTCCTATCAATGCAACCATTCATCAAGTTAATGAACATGTTCATTTAGATGATTTAGAACACTTAAGTGTCATTTATTATGAAATTACGAAGCGTTTGTTGCTTCAATAAGGGGGGTATGCTTACAATTGTTCGTAAATCTTTTTTCTGCTTACTTAGGGGTAAGCAACTCTATTCAAAAGGAGAAAAAGCATGGATGATAGAAAAACCAATGTGCCTGTATTTGTATCAGTGGTCACTTTATTGTTGGGCTGCTATGATTTGCTTCGTGGTGTCATGCACACCTTCAAATTAGAATATTCAGCACTGCATATCGCAAAGCTCAACTTAGCAACCCCTGAAGCATCAGATTTATTACGCCTTTTAGGTGTATTTGGCGTATCAAATTTCATCACCGGCATTATGCTTATTTTAATTGCACTGAAAGCACGAGGCATTGCGCTCTTCATGCTTTTAGTCATTCCGGTTATTTATACCATGGGTATGCTGCTCATCAAATGGAACTCTGTCGATTATGCGGCTTCCCAAGCAACCTGGGGCGGCATGACACCCATGCTGGTTTATCTCGCCATTTGTATAGTTACTTTCATAGCAGGGCTGATTGGAATGCTATATAACAAAAGTAACCATTTTTAAATTGAGCAACACAAGTACCCCCCTTCACTCACCAAGGCTTTTAACTTATGTCTCATCGGAACTTCGCAATTACCCACCATATTTTAGAATGCATTGGTGATACACCTATGATTCAGCTATCTCGATTTAATCCCAATTTTAACTTTAACCTTTATGTGAAGTGTGAATTTACTAACCCAACTTTAAGTATTAAAGATCGCATTGTTTTATCGATGATTAGGGACTTTGAACAACAAAAAAAGTTGACCCCTGGTGACACAATTATTGAAGCTTCTTCAGGTAATACAGGCTCATCACTGGCAATGATTGCAGCCGTATTAGGCTATAAAGCTATTATTACCGTGCCGGCTAAAACTAGTGACGAAAAAGTAAACACCATGCGTGCCTTTGGTGCCGAGGTTATTGTCTGTGCTCCTTGTCCACCTGACTCACCTGAGCATTACACCAATCAAGCAGGCATTTTAGCAAAAACCATGGAGAACACAGTTTTTTTAGGCCAATATGAAAATCCTGTCAACGTTGAAACCCATTATCAAGAAACAGCCGCTGAAATTTGGAAACAAATGAACGGCAATATCGATTATCTTGTTGCTGCATCAAGTTCTGGTGGAACCATCACGGGTATTGCGAAGTTTTTAAAAGAAAAAAAGCCAGATGTTCAAATCATTATGCCAGACCCTAAAGGCTCTATTTTTTACCCAACTTTTCATCAAATACCTGGCACAATAGAAGCCTCACCCTATCAAATAGAAGGGGCTGGAAAAGACAAAATATGTCCAATTCATGACTTTAGTTTAATTGATGATGTGCTTCAATTTACTGATGATGAGGCTTTTAGCACTGCAAAAAAACTAGCTCAAACCGAGGGACTTTTAGTGGGCGGTAGTGCGGGTGGCGCTTTATCTGTACTAGAACAACTCAATCAAAACATCAAACCCACTGACGGTAAGCCTAACGTTGTGGTCGTGCTTGCCGACAGTGGGTTTAAATACTTATCTAAGCATTTTTGTTAAATAGGGTACATGAACTTATAACCCTAAATTATCGCGCTTAAATACCCTATCTGCACGATAACTTGAACGCACCATAGGACCCGAAGCCACTTCAAAAAAGCCTTTTTCAAGGCCTATTTTCCTGAAATGCTCAAACGCCTCAGGCGTTACATAACGAGCAACAGGTAAATGATTTTTTGTAGGTTGCAAATACTGGCCCAACGTTAAAATATCAATTTTATGAGCAATCAAATCGTCCATGGTTTGGATAATCTCTTCGTCTGTTTCACCCAAACCGAGCATTAAACTGGTTTTAGTAAATACATCCGGACGATACGTTTTAGCATGCAATAAAACATCTAGTGTTTGTTGATATCCCGCTCGATTATCTCGCACCGGATGTGTTAAACGCTTAACAGTTTCAATATTTTGCGCAAACACATCCACACCACTGTCTAATAACACTTCTACATCTGCTTGTTTACCCTGAAAATCAGGGGTTAATGCCTCAACGTGCGTTTTAGGAGAAGTTTTCTTTATGGCTTCGATGGCACGTGCATAATGGCGAGCTCCACCATCGGTCAAATCATCCCGGTTCACTGATGTCAGTACCACATAATCAAGGTTCATAAGTGCGACCGTACGTGCTGTATTTTCAGGCTCATCCTCATCAAGCCACCTTTTTGGATTCCCTGTATCTACTGCACAAAATCGACAAGCACGGGTACATACAGCTCCCATCAACATAATAGTTGCCGTACCATGCGACCAACACTCTGTAATATTCGGACACTTAGCCTCTTCACACACAGTCGCTAACCGATGCTTATTAACTTCTGCTTTCACTTCAGCATAAGCCGGTGTTGTCTGATTACGTACACGAAGCCAAGCAGGCTTAGGCAAACGTTCTTGGTGTGCTTCTTTTTGCTTCACACCATCTTTTATCGCCACCACACCCAAATCTGTTTGATATTTTTGGCCACTTTCAATAGCAACTGGAATATTTTTTAATTTTGAATCAAGCATTTACCCATGAACCTCTTTCATCAGTTGTGGTACATAACGTTGTAATACCCACTGTAAAACACCCACTTCAATCAGTGCTAAATAAGCTGAAACCATCACATCACTTAAATAGTGTTGAAGTAATATAACACGTGATAACATCACCAAGAATCCAAAACATAAAAATATCCAGCGATAACGCGGCCATACAACACATAAACCAAAAACCAGTCCCATCATGGTTGCCGTATGACCGGATGGAAATGACCAATATAAACGCTCGAACTTAAGCCACTGAAACCCATATAAACCATCATTAAATAATAATTCTGGGCGAACACGCCCAAATAAAATTTTAAGCACTAACACAATCATGCTTGGAACCAAGGTCGATAACCATAAAAACCAAGCGCGTGCTTCCCATACACGCCGATGTAAGACATAGCGACAAGCAACCGCCACAACAAACAGCACAATAACTGCAAGTTTTGCTTTTCCAAAGCTCGTGATACCTTCCAGTACCGGTTTGAAATGGCCTAATTCAAGCCCCTTCAAAAAAACGGCAATTGATTGATCACAATATAAAAATAAAACAACCATCAATAAGGCATAACCCATCATAACCCATGGCTTCGTCATAGCTTTAAAATATGAATTAAACGATGTGCTCATAACTGTCCTTTTTAATAGGTGAGATGTGATAACCGTCGGCTATCGCAAAGTCTAATACGGCAACTAGTCGATTATCAACAAAAATTAATGGAATTGTATCACGTAGCCACGGTGGCACACCCAAAGTTTGATATATTTTTTTAAGGCTTCGAGTATGCCCACGCCAAAACATACGCTCACCCCCTACTCTAAATCGTACTGATATTTGACCACCAGGAGGCATCAAAAAGCCTTGTGAAATAAGCCGTGATTTTATCTCGGCATGCGACTGCGGCAGGTGGATAGCATTTGAACGACTACTCACATGCCCTAACACATACAATACATCCCGATAACGACGCACAACCACCCCATCTAACCGCACACAGGGGGTTGCATCTTGCTTCGCAAAAATAACTTCGTTTACTAATACATCTAATACACGTGTTGAAGGCAATTTGACTGTTTGTTGTTTTAGCCAAACTCTTATCACTTGAATAAGCCTTGCACGTGGCAAATGATATAAAGGACTCAGTGTAAGTTTCGCATGCTTTAAAATAAGCTCTGGGCAGTCTAAACAAGCTAAATCATGGAGGTTCTGAGTGGCTTTTTCTGCATGTACAGCGCATGTATTAATCGCTTGAACTGCCGTCGGCCAACGCGCTTTCAGCCGTGGCAAAATTTCATGCCTTAAGTAATTTCGTGTAAAATGTGCATCTTCGTTACTCTCATCTTCAATCCATACAAGCTGGTGATGCGTTGCATACGCTTGCAATGCTTCTCGTGTTTGCTGCAACAAAGGCCGGACCAAATGTCCTTGGCCAAACAACTGAGTTTCGGGCATAGCAGCTAAGCCTTCAACACCCGTTCCTCGCAATAAATTCAGTAATACCGTTTCTGCTTGATCATCTCTATGATGCGCCAATAATAAGTAATCAGATTTTCTAATTAATTTTTTAAACACCCGACGGCGCGCATTTCGCGCCATTTCTTCAAGGTTTGAAGTGTTTATCAATGTCACCGACTCAGTGCTGAGCTGAATATGATGCGCACGACAGAAAGCTTCACAATGAAGCTGCCATGCGTCTGCATGTTGACTTAATCCATGGTGAATATGTACGGCATGTAGTTTATCTAAAAGCCTGGGCTTTGAAGCCAGCATATGCAGAAGTACTGTAGAATCAAGCCCACCACTAAATCCAACCACTAAACGGCGAGAAGATAAAAACCGTTCATACCATATGGCATCTAATCCGCACACGCCCCAAGCGCCATCAATTTTTTATACCGTTCGTCCAACAGTGACTCCAAAGATAAAGACCGAAGCGCCACTAATTCTTCTTCTAACACTTTTTTCAAATCAACCATCACAGCTTCAGGATGACGATGCGCTCCGCCCAAAGGTTCATCCACTAAGCGGTCGACTAATTTATTTTCAAAAATATTACTTGCAGCCACGCCCATTGCTCGCGCCGCTTCATTCGCTCGTGCCGCATCCTTCCATAAAATAGACGCACACCCTTCAGGTGAAATTACAGAGTAAATAGCATATTGCAACATAATAACCCTGTCTCCCACGCCAATGGCTAAAGCACCACCAGACCCGGCTTCTCCTGTAACCACACAAATAATAGGTGTTTTTAGACTTGACATTTCAAATAAATTTCGAGCAATAGCCTCTGACTGATTACGTTCTTCGGCTTCAATACCAGGATAAGCACCAGCTGTATCAATAAACGTCATAATAGGGAAATTAAATTTCTCCGCCATTTGCATCAGACGCAAAGCACGTCGATATTCCTCAGGACGCGCCATTCCAAAGTTACGATGCACTTTTTCCTGGGTACGCTTTCCTTTTTGATGGCCAATCACCACAACAGGCTCACCATTAAATCGTGCAAGTCCTGCAATAATTGCAGGTGCCGATGACTCATGCCTATCACCGTGTAACTCTTGAAAATCAGTAAACAAACCCGCTAAGTATTCACTCATTTGTGGACGATGTGGATGTCTTGCAATTTGTACCACTTGCCACGGCTCTAGTTTTGAAAAAATCTGCATCGTTAATTCACGACTTTTATCTTCGAGCCGTGAAATTTCTTCGCTAATATTTACCGAATTATCATCACTCACCATACGAAGCGCTTGAATCTTTTGATTTAACTCTTCTATTGGCTGTTCAAAGTCTAAAAATTGCCCGCTCATAATACTCTCATTTGGTCAGCACGCTCACGTGCGTTATAATCAACACGTTTATTGTAAACGTAATATCCCAATAATTATACCATAGACCATCATGAAAAAACCGTTTCTCCCACTCGATATCGATACATGTTCACTTGAAAACAGTCGCATTGATATCTACTTTTTTTCACTCGATGCGGATCTTCCTGAGCATTATCTTGAAATTTTAAGCCTCGAAGAGCAGCAACGAGCCCATCGCTTTCACTTTAAACATCATCAACATCACTTCAAACGTGCCCGAACCATGCTACGCATCATCCTTGGACATTATCTCAAGCAACCGCCAGCAAGCCTTGTTCTAGCTTATGGAAAATATGGAAAACCCTATCTTCCCAAACATCCAACGCTTGAATTTAACTTAAGCCACTCAGGCCAATACGCACTTCTGGCGGTTGGAAAAACACATCCTTTAGGCATTGATATTGAGCGTTTCTCAGGAAGGCCCTACATGGGTATTGGAGAGCACGTATTTTCAGACACAGAAAATGCCAACTTGAAAACGCTTCCCAATGCATTAAAACCTTTAATGTTTTTTAGTACTTGGGCACAGAAAGAGGCATTCATTAAATTACTTGGACTTGGGCTCACCTACCCCACCACAAAACTGACAGTCCCTGGCTTGTCTCAATCTGCACACCTCTTTTTAGACCCCATTTATAAAAGCACATGGACGCTATTACCTTTTATGCCAACCGTTGGTTACGCCGCAGCGCTTTGTTGTCATCCAGACATTCAAAATATTTACTACAACACAAGCTATTCTATATGAAAACATTCACACCGCTTCAACAACAACTTTTAGAAATACTCTCAGATGGCCAATGCCATAGTGGACAACACCTAGGAGAGACACTCGGTATTTCACGAACAGCTATCTGGAAACACATCGAAAAATTTGAAGCACTTGGACTGACTATTTTACGTATACCTAAACAAGGCTATTGCCTTAAACACCCATTTATTCCTCTGTCTAAAACACGTATCCAGCAAGAACTCAATACACAGCTCAATCAGCCGATTGACTGCCATGTATTTGCTTCTATCGATTCAAGCAATCGATTTTTAAAAACACAGTCGCCTGTGTCGAAACTAACCTGCTGCCTCACCGAGACACAAACGGCTGGGCGTGGGCGATTTGGTCGGCACTGGTACTCACCCTTTGGTGAAAATATATACTGTTCCTTGGGTCTACATATCGAAGGCGATCCATCTCATCTAGCAGGCTTAAGCCTTGTTGTCAGCCTTGCAATGCATACTGTTCTTCAAAAATATGCTGAGCAAAATCCAATTAAAATCAAATGGCCCAATGACTTATTATGGCATGATAAAAAACTAGCGGGCACACTGATTGAGATGACAGCAGAGGGTAATCATGGTGCTGATGTTATTATCGGTATGGGCTTAAACATTAATAGCATCACTGGTCCTCAAAAAAATATTCATAAGCCATGGTGTTCATTACAAGAAATCACACAACTTTCTTTAGACAGAAATGTGCTGATTGTTGAACTCATATCAACACTCAATACACAATTAAATATTTTTATCGAATACGGATTTAAGGCCTTTCAAGCCGCATGGAATAAACTCGATTACCTTAAGAATCAACACATCACCCTGTCACAACCAACAGGTTCAATTACAGGAAAAGGATGTGGTGTCAATCAAGCAGGCTATTTACTACTCAAAGATAAGATGGGTGTAACACATACACTGTCTTCAGGGGATACAACTTTGGCCCAGGAAAATACCTAAGCCAAAATCATATTAATTTGCTTCGTCTTCTATGGTATTACCAGGCGAAGAATCGCCTTCTTTTTCTTGTTGAATACGTAAGTAAATTTCTTCGCGGTGAACCGAGACGTCTTTAGGTGCATTAATGCCTAAACGAACTTGGTTTCCTTTAACCCCTAAAACTGTGATGTTAACATCGTCACCGATGATCAATGTTTCACCGATTCGTCGTGTCAAAATTAACATATTAATATTCTCCCTAATCCTAAAGATCAATTACCCAGATTAATTAAAAGGCAATTAGATCTTAATTAAAACAAATGTCGCTACTCATTATAACAAACAGATGCTTAACAAAACCTTAAGACTCACGGCCTGCTTTAAAAAAAACAACCAAAGCAATTAATGGGATATACGCCATACAAATACCCCATACAGGACTCAAGATGCCAAGCCCCACACACCAAGCAATGGGCAGTAACCAAGCAAGATTAATCAACAAAACACCGAATGTCACAGGCGGATGACATCCAAAACGGCGTGCAGCATGTTGATAAGCATGCATTGAATGCGCTTGATATATTTTTTCCAGACGTACCATGCGACATAACAAAGTATAGGTTGCATCCACAATAAATACACCCAGCATGATCACCCAGCTCCAGAAAAAGAGCGGATTAACATGAGCTGACTGAATCGACAACACCGCAAAAATGAACCCTAAAAAACCACTCCCTGCATCTCCCATAAAAATTCGTGCCGAAGGAAAATTCCAACACAAAAACCCTAACACACCTGATGCCAACACCAATGGCAGGACCATCAATCCAACATCCCCTGTCAAATGATACAGCCCAACCATACCCAGGCATACTGAAAAAGCCTCAATTCCCGCAAGCCCATCAATACCATCCATAAAATTATATAGGTTCAACAACCATACCAAATAAAATAAGGCAAAAACATTGGCTAAAATACCAGGCGTTAATGTTATCCATCCAAACGCAATGGGCGGCATTCCTCCCACCCAATACAATGCCAAAATACCTGCAACTACATGCCCAAGCAAACGCACAGCACTCGGAACATGTCCGTGATCATCTAAAAAACCAAGACTCGCAATAAAAACACCCGCACTCGCCAAAGCAACACTGCCATTAGGTGCAAGAAAATGTGCACCCTCAAGATAAGGAACCGTCACCAAAATTCCAACCACAAATGCAATACCCCCACCACGTGGTGTTGGCAATGTATGTGCACTACGTTCATTAGGAATATCAAGCACTTGACGATATAAAGCATAACGTCGCAAACACCACGTCAACATGAATGTTAGAGCAAATATCATGATTAAATAAAAGGTCATATTGACCATTACTGCGTTTCCTCTAAAAAAACGGTTTAAAAAGCTTGGACATCATGCATTTTTTCTAGAAACGGGTCAATTTTTCGAAAGATCTTTTTTAGAAAAATGAACTGTCACCTCAGTGCAAGTACTCGATTCAGATTCCCAAGCTCTCGCATGACGAAAACAAAGGACTGTTGACTCAGGACAAGGTGCATTCTCTTTTTGTTTAAAATAAAATATATGCATGCCTGAAGCGCCCATACGCTTTGTTTCCGGGGCAACATATAAATCTTTTTCAAAGCTGAAGCGCTCTCTATCATACTTTTGAAGTGTCCATTGAAATCCTGTCGTAGGATTTGCCGGGAGTTTCACTTCAAAGCGAGCACAAGTCATCGCATTAAACAACACTTGCTCGGATGACGAGAGCGCATCTGCTGATAAAACATAAAAAAACATTATACTCAAACAATAAAAGTACTTTTTCATCTATTTTTCAGCCACTGTTTTTTTAGGTTTAGCCTTAGGTTTTGCTTTAGGCGTAGGCTTGTCCTCAACACAACACATACCATCATGGTGATGATGGCCATGATGCGTTTCACAACCACAACACAGACCTTTTCGCTTACAAAGCATAGCACCTACAATAAACATCCCCAGAATACCTAAGCCATTCATGGTTATTAATGTTAAAATTGTTGCCACAATAATAAATCCCGCTCCAAGTAATCCCATGAAGCCAGACCAGCACTCTGATGTCATTCCACATTTTTTACCGTTTTTCATCTCATCCTCCTAAAAGGTAGCAAACATAAAACTACACTATTAATAATAGAACAAATGGATTTAATATCAAACAATAATAATTTGGGTTATTTATTATTCTGATTTAAGTTTAATTGCCTCTCATATAGTCGGTTAATTATCTGACTATCAACTTTCAGAAAGTACAAAAATTTAATCCATTGGTTCATGATAAATTGCTTATAAATTCCCCTCTTTAAAAACCGCACTGAAGATGTCATCACAAGTTCGGGCAACAAACAGGGTTTACATTGAGCGCGTAAATGATTTGAAAGTGCCGTATCTTCAAAAATAGCAATATCGGGTATGGCTGCTACTTGTAATAGAGCCCTATTAATTATCATGCAATGATCTAAATAGACAATGTTTTTTCTCTTAACACGGACTTGATTAGAGTACCAAGAAATAAATTTCAAAAAAAAGTGACTCTCATCAAATTGATGTGTAAATGCAGCCCATGTCAACTTTTTATGCTGTGTTTTCAGCAATAATAGCCCCTCATCTGAAATCACTGAACGAGGATGCTGTAATAAAATTATCGATGAACCAGCCAGCTCAATGCCCAAATTTAATCGTGCAGCACGTGTTGATGCTTGCAAAACCTCCACTCGTACGCCTTGTTGTTTAATCCAAGCTACAGTGCCATCTGTTGAGCCTCCATCCACACACAACACTTCAAAAAAAGGATCAGCTTTAAATTGATTCAAGATTTTTAATAAATACGGATTATTTTTTTCATTAAAAACCGAAACAATCACGCTTATTTTCAAGATAATATCTCCTTTTACTTAAACACCATCATGACCAAAAAATCCCATCCCTGCAAACCTTTCCATTTCTTGCTACGCTTTGAAGTAGGGTGTTTCTAAAACAAAAGGAAAAATCATGTTAAGGACTGCTTCGACAAGCCTAATATTTTTATTGCTCACGAGTCTAACGCCTTGCTTTTCAGAAGCAGTGACGCCTCCTGAAAAAACGGAACCACCTATTCGTGAAATAGCCATTACACTTGACGATTTGCCACTGGTTGGCTCAACAGGCCATAATGAAGCAGCACTTAAACGCGAACATGACCGATTTTTCCGCATTTTAGATACCTTAGTTGAAAACAAGGTACCTGCCACAGGCTTTGTGATTGCAGGTGCTATTGGAAAGGGGCAATGGGAATTTCTAGAAGCTTTTCATGATGCAGGACTAACCATCGGTAATCATACTTATTCTCATGCCAATCTAAACAGCATGTCTGCTGAAAAATACATCGAAAATGTCGAGCACGCCGATAAAATATTAAATCCTTTAATGTCACATCCCAGATATTTCAGATACCCCTATCTTGCCGAAGGTCGTGGAGAAAAAAAAGCAGCCGTTCAAGCTTATCTAGCGCAGCATGACTACATTATTGCACCCATTACAATTGATACCAAAGATTTTCGCTTTAACAGTCAACTCTATCGCGTGCCCTATCGTGCTCGTCCAAAGTATCTTCCTAAACTCAAAAAACAATATTTAAGTTATATTTGGAAGCAAACACTTCGTGCTGAAAAAAAGGCAAACGGAAAGCCTGTAAGACAAATCATTTTGCTGCATTCAAACTTACTCAATAGCCATTTCATCGGTGATATTATTAAACTCTACCGCGACCATGGCTATCAGTTTATTACCTTAAAAGAAGCCCTAGAAAAACCAGCCCAAACAACCTCGATGGAGTATATCGACAAAACATTAGAAAAAAATCAAAAAGCCACATAAAATTTGGGTTGTTCTTAATGCTTTATTTGCAGATAATAGCGGGCTGTGTACTATTTTATAATAAATAACGATGACAAAAACAGTTGCTTGCCAAAAACTAAATCAAACCCTTGATGCCCTAGAATCCCCACCTTTTCCAGGGCCTTTGGGCACTCGTATTCATGAACACATTTCACAAAAAGCCTGGAACGCATGGTTAACGCATCAAACCATGCTCATCAACGAATATAGACTGTCATTAATTGACCCTAAAGCACGTGCTTTTCTACAAGAAGAAATGGAAAAGTACTTTTTTGGTGAAAGTTCAACACCCCCGGCTGGATTTTCGGAAGAAAAAAGTTAGTTTTTACTTGACTCTGGCCGCGAGTCAGCGTTTAATACGCTCCTGTGTGGCCAGGTAGCTCAGTCGGTAGAGCAAAGGACTGAAAATCCTTGTGTCCCTGGTTCGATTCCAGGTCTGGCCACCATCCTTATTGAGTTAATCAGAATACCCCCTAACACATATCCTATCATTTTATAAACCTATAAACCCCGGGTCTTTGGGTCTTTCCCATTTAAGGGGGCACTCATTTAACAACACAGCACCCTAACACGGGTTCTATAATTTTCAATGGAAGCGCTGATAAAGCCAAGGTTCTTCTAAAAATTGCCAATGACTTGAATACGCTTTGTTTGATCACATCCACACCTTCACACTTCACACTTTAAATTTTAAACTTTAAACCATCCATTAAAACCGCTATTGGTTTAAACTTGAATAAGAACCATAAAGGTACTATATGTTTATAATATACACAAGAAAAATAATAAACTAATGATACCTGATAACGACGCTGAATATAACCACCCTCAAAGAAGCACGATCACTGTTTCTTCACAAGACCTGGACCAATTGGATGCCAATTTAATTCGACTGAGAAATGAGTTAGAGGCTGTAGAAGAAGAGCTCAGACCAATAGAAGCAATAAAAGTAGATATCAGCCTCAAAAAAAACTTCCTAGAACAGGCAGAAGAACAACTCAAAAGTGTTCATCGCATCTTTAATCCTAATCAGTACGCAGAAAGAAAACAATTAGTTACGTCCCTTCAGGCCGAGTTAGACGCAAGCGAAGAAAGCCTTCAAAAAATGCAGAATAATTTAATTAAGAGCATTGAGCACCAGGAAGCTTTAAAAACAACCATGCAGGAGCAAGAAGCACTTTATATGTCTATCGCTCAGGGCATAGAAGATGGTGACACACGCTATGCAGCCACAACAAGGGTTGAAGAAGAAATACCAGACCATTCCAAGATTCTTTCTGAATATGAAAAGCAAAAACCAGAACGTGAACGATTGCTGATAAAAGCAGAGCGAGAACGCGCAACTGTCGAAACACTATTACAAAGTGTTTATCAAAACACACAGGAACTAGCCATTCAAGAGTCAAACCAACGCTCCCTAAAATACGCCCAAAAACTCATTGAACAGACCGTTACTTTTGGTGATGATGAAGTCACCATTAACCACCAAAAGTTAGCCTTACTGATTACGCTACAAAATGACATGGAGCGAGGCAGTGCCAATATTCATCGCTTAAGACATCGAAATATCTTAATTCGCGCATTAGATGTGATTTGGAGTTTTTTAACAAGAACACCCACCGACAAACAAAAAGCAAAAGCAGAGTTCAAGCAAAAAAAAGCGGCTTATGACACATTATGCAAGGATATATCAAAAGAACTTGAAGCAACAAATCAAGCTGTAGATGGTGCCCACTTTAATTTAGAGGATTTAAACCAAGCATTACAATCACACACTAACTTGGATACATTAGAAGCCGAAATTAAAGAACTTAAAATCCTACTAGACTTTAACCTCGAAGCGAAAAGAAAAGAACTGATTGAACGATGCCAACCTCACAGCATTCATCCAGGGGCCATTACTGAGAGCAGAGCTTCTAATCAAGCCAAACAAGTACTCTCGCATTTCTTAAATAACCCAGAAGAAAGAACATATCAAAATTTAAAACAATTCTTACAGAGCAAACAAGGGAAAGCAGCACTCACCGATGAACAACTCATGATTTTATTGCGCGATGTAGGAGATATTTACTCTGAAGTGAAAAACTTACTCCCTCAAGAAGAGTTTTTAACTATCGATGCTACCCATATGATGACTTTGGCATCGAAGACTTTTGTGACGACAACAGAACAAATAGAAGAATTAAAGCTAGAAAAAAGAGAACTGACCCCTTTGACTGAAAAACACCAAGAAACAGTCAAAGACTACGAACTGCGTATAGACCAAAATACCAATGCATTAGAATCAGTTTATCTTCTTTCATTTTTAGCAAAAAAACACCTGCAAGTCCTCAAAAACAAACTGCTTCAATCAAATACTTTAAATGATATAACAAAAAATGAGCTCAAAGATGAAATTGAGGCTTTAGAAATAGCCATTGTGAAAATACATACAAAGATTAATCACATGAAACAAGCGCTTCCAGACCATGTAGCCCAACCCGTTGAAGCGTTTTTTGGAATGCTCGATATCAATAAGCATGATGGAAATATCATTTTTCTCATGCGTCATTACTCGCTAGAAATGGATGCGTTTTATCAAATATTAAGTGAGTACAGCGATAATCAAGATATTTTAAGTCAGCCCCTTACTTTTTACAAAATACAACAACTTAGAGATAAGTTAGAACCTGAAAAATGGTCTGAATTCAGCGCTAGAGTCACAGGGCTTCCTTGCATCAGAGAACGATATGAACTAGATAATCTGGAGCAAATTAATCGGCTTCTTGCCGACTTGGCACTTTCCGAGACACAATCCTTCAACGATGTGGGCGAGCGTTTATTCACTGCCCTTGATAATATTGCAGATGAGATTAACAATCTACCCGAAACAGAAAAAGACGCTGCTTGTGACCTATATAACCCTATTTTAGAAGCGTTTAATGCTAAGCCTGCAGATTCCATGACTGCACTCAAAGAAGCAACCGCTCAACTTCAATCCGCACTCAGTACGGAGCAAGCGCTTCAAGTTCTCGTCCATATTCCAAGTTTAGATACTTTAAAACAAACCATTCATCTCTTACATAATGATCGAAACTCTTTGTTAGAAGCTGCAAGCAAAGAGAATCAATTAGATGAAGTTTTATTCGCTGATATAGAAGACGCACTTTACTCATTTGAAACCGCATTAGACTCACTCTCTGAAGCAGAAGAAACAGCTGCACGGGCAATATATGACCCATTAATCACAGCCTTTAATACCGCCCCCCTTGATACAATTGTCGATAAAAGAGTGGCTGTTAGTCAGCTTAAAGTTGGACTCAATGCTTTTGAAATGAAACGTTTTTTTCAAAAACGTCCTGAACTTTCTGATTTGCTAAACGCTATGAACAGACTCAATGGTGATGGAAACTTATTTAAATGTGTCGAAATAACGCCCGAAGAAATGCGAACAACAGGTCGATTCGTAGATCAAGTTCATCACAATCAAGCCCGAATTCAAGCCATTGATACTCAACTACCCGCTCTTGAGGAAAAACGTGACGAGTTGGCTCGCCATCTAAAAGCAATCGATGAAGGAGATATCGATACTTCCTTTCAATCCAGCATTATTCAAGCATTAATGAATGACTGTAAGAAGCCTACGATTCGACATGCTGAAGTACGTGTTGCGCTGAAAAACTTTTTAAGCTACCCAACAGCACGTTTATTCTCAAATTTTAAAGACGCACTCTCTAAAAACCCGAACAGTTTGACCTCCTCAACCGTTGGTCCTCTCCTTCAACGTGCTGGCGAAATCTACCCACAAATTGAGCATGCCTGCCAGACTGTCAATAACAAAACAACTTCAGCTGAATTGAAAGAACAAATAGAGCATTTAAAACCATCCGAAACCGAAACACCATCAGGTCCAAGACCACCCGGAAGCTCTAATAACCCTATCGGTGGCGGATAGACTTTGATATCAATCAGAGGCTATTGGATTTTCTGCCATAAATACTTTAAGCATAAAACCTTTGATGGTATGCCTCAGTTCTATAGGTTCGGATTTATTTTTGATTAAATGCGGGTAGGGTAAGTCTTGAAAGAGCTGTTGATACTTTCCTTTATCAAAATTTGTCTGAAACAAATCAAATGTACTCGGTACAATCCCAAGACCCTGTTTTTTTTGGTACGTTTGAAAAATATTGCCTGGAATTTCTTTGGCTAAATATTGCCGAATTAAATATCGACCATGCCCATCATAGCGTTTTTGTTGCGTGGGTAAACGAACCATAAACTCTAATAACTTTGGGTACAATAAGGGATAGCGATATTCAAATCCTAGTTTTTTGCTGATCACACTGCTGTCTTCAATGCGCATACGCACCTCATGGCTCTCATGGCCTTCGATCAGTGCACATTCAGCTTCACGTGAGCTACGACAATACATATATTCATAGGGGTGGGCAAAAGGCATCTTATCAGGGCAAACGCATGAGTGCTCAAAAAATATTATTTAGCACTTTCTGCGCATACTCAGCTTGAAGCGTTGCCTTGAAGCGCTTAGCTTTCACGCCTTTTTTACACGTTTTTTCTTTACGTAATGCATTCATCACCACGTGCCTAAATACAGCCATATTTTCAGGAGCATTATCACGGCGAACCCTGGATTCATCCTCTCTGAAAGTCACATCAAGAACCCAGTGAAGCTGATGGTGAGTAAACCGGCGGAACTTCCCCGCCAGTTTCTCGCAGAACGGAACGTGAACCTCTCAATTCATTCCGCTCCCATCAAGCAAACGCACCTTGCATACCCGATCGCCAATGTGCAAATAAGTAGGGTTGTTTCTTCGAGATCTTTTCCAAGAATTTCGATGCCCATACCTTCCTATTTCTAAGGCGCTTATATTTTCTTACCGCCCAAGCAATGAGTGTTTTATTAAAGTGACGCCATACTGGATACATCGCCGACCGTTGATATCGCCCGTAATAATACAACCAACCGTTTAATACGGGATTGTATCTTTTAGCAATATCATTGAGACTTAAATCCGTACGGTTTCGCCAATTAAATTTCCGAGTCGTCGCTCGCATTGACTTCTGCGCTGCTTTGCTGACTGCTGGGGTAAAGCTAACAAACATGCTATTACGCTTGCTATTCTTCACTGTTCGCGGTCTGAAGGTGTACCCCAAGAAATCAAATGAAGTATTGTGATACTTTCCTTTTCGGCTTCCATCTTTGCAATAAACAATCTTTGTTTTATCAGGATGTAACTGTAGTTCACACGCCTCAAAACGTACCGTTAACTCGCGTAGTAGCTGCTGAGCTTGCGCTTCCGTTCTGCAGTGCACAAGACCATCATCGGCGTAACGACACCATGGTACGTCTTGATGATTCTTTTGCATCCATTTATCAAATACATAATGTAAAAATAAATTACTGAGCACAGGGCTGATTACACCACCTTGCGGTGTTCCTTTCGTCCTTGAAATTTCACTGCCATCAGGCAGTTGCATCGGTGCTTTCAACCATCGCTCAATATACAGCAGCACCCAACTATTGTGAGTATGTTTCTTAACTGCTTTCATTAACAATTCCCAAGATATGTTGTCAAATAGCCCTTTAATGTCGAACTCTAGAATCCAGTTATATTGCCAACAACGCTCTCGCGTAATACCTACCGCATCCAGCGCTGATTTGTGTGGTCTGTAACCGTAAGAATCCGACAAAAAGTAAGGCTCCACTTCTGGTTCAAATACCAATTTCACAACCATCTGTGCTATTCGATCACTAACCGTAGGAATTCCCAATAAACGAGTACCCCCTGATTTCTTTGGAATCGCTACCGCTTTGACCGCAGGTGGAAGATAGCAACCTGAAGACATCCTATTCCATAGTTTATACAGATTGTTCTTGAGATCTTTTACAAAATCCTCTAACAATTCCTCATCAACACCCGCTGCTCCAGCATTGGCTTTTACACGCTCATAGGCTTGCACTACCAGTTGCTTTGGTATGTTAAATGGTTTTGTCTTTTCCAATATTTCCTCCTGAAAAAAAAATTCTCAGTTGAATATTAAATCCGACTGCCTGACGCAACCCCTTCGCTCCACAATCATTACAACTGCTTCATCACTACTACGAGTTGCTCCGCCCCAGTGCTTTACATCGGTACTCTCATCCTTATGGTTGCATCCACTTGGATTTCTCCCTTAACATTAAGACGACTGGTTCCCGCAGTTCCCTGTAAAAGCCCAGATCAGACTCACGCCATCTATACGCCGGACACCGCTCACACAATCACCAGACACCCTGTGAGCTTATCCCAAGGTATGGAAACGCCCTTGGTTTTGATGTCAATTCTCTGGATTACGACGCGTCAACAATGATTCAGGTTTATTCGTCTTTCTGATCCATACCTGCCGGGTTAACACCCGCACTTTACTTCAACGCTTATGACCATCACTCTTAATGACAGCCACTTGAAGTGGTTTGAAGCCCGCTTCTGGAAGCCGACTCCGAAGGGCCTACCTTCATCTTCTACAGAGCTTAAGCACAAGCCCTCAGTTCATAGAAATCATGAACTTCTTTCTCGTGCGCCTGCGGCGCACTTTC
>JARGPP010000025.1 GCA_029210085.1 Legionellaceae bacterium
CGACGTTTAATACCCGTGAGACGACGAAATTTTTCGTCTTCAAGTTCCTTTATCCCTTCATATTTCATTTTTTAGCTCCCTTGTTGAGAGCTTTTTACCAGTATTTTTACATAAACGCTAGTTTCCGAAGAGGTCTAATAAAAAACCAAAACAAAAATTAATTGAATTGAGTTTTTAAATTATTTATTGAATTTTAATTGAACACTAGCGGCCGTATCACCTAACTAAGTCAGGTATTTCTCGCGCCATGCGCTTTAAGGTATTCTGCACAATCGTCCCATCCTTTTGCGATAGCCCAATAAAGAGCCGTTCTAGATTGCTTTTCATCAGCGGCATTAATATCAATGTCACTTTGTAGAAAAAATTTAATGTCTGCTAACTGATGATTATTCGCTGCATTTCGCAAACCTTTTTCTAACGATCGCTTACCTTGATCTGGCAACTTATATTTTTTACACAAACGCGACAATGTTGGTGGTTGGAAAAAATCACTGCGCTTTGGATAAGACTCAGAGTACTTGCTTGATGACTCCAAAGCAGGTTTTATAACCGTAACAAAATTTGCAATATCTTGACGCGCACCGTCCAGCGCTTTAAACATTTCGACACACGCCAAACGAAGAAAATAAATCACGTGTTGTTCGATTACCTCTGGTTTTTTGGGATACGCAAGCTGTTGATGTAAGGCTTGTATCACAATATTTGGAGCAACATCGATATAGAAAGTCAGCGTCATATAAATAACTGAGCCATAGATTAGATGCAAATCGATCGCTTGATGTTTTACTTCTCGTTGCACGTGTTGGCTTATCAAACAACGACTTGCACCTATTACCGGTAAAGGCTCATAGCCCGCTTCATCTAACATACGTGCTACTGTTTCTTGTATGGTATGAGGAACCGTACAGGTTAATGTTGCCACTTGATAAAATAATCTATCTTTTTGCTGGCACTTTTCAATTTGTTTGTCATGAAAATAAACTTCTGGAGCAAGGTTCAATGACTGCAAGCGTTCTACCAATCGACGAGCCTGATTGGGTCTTAGAAAAAATACACTTAGCGTTTGTTGAACTGCACCTTGTTGCCAACGATAATTGGTTTTAGGCCCATAATAATCAAAATCCAGGTTAAACATAGCATCATGGGCACGTTGCCAATATTGCTGTGGATGATTTTCTGCTTTCAGTGCCCCTAAATGATCACATGACAGCTCGATTGCACTACGTCGAACATCCGTAAAATATCGATTCCAGCCATAAAATCGATAATCTGAAGAAAGCTTAGAAAGACCCACTTGATTGATAATATTTAAATAAGCTTGCTCTTGCTTAGTAAAATATATAACAGGACTAAGTGCGAGCGGTTCGCTTGGAACAGGCAAGCTCTCCATCCACTCCAAATGACGCTTTGCAATATGTAAGAGTCGATGAGATTGCGGATTTTTTAATTGAGCTTTAAGACGTGTAAATCCAGATTCCATATGAGAAGCATTTAAATCTTCACCATAAAATTTATTATTAAAAATTGGTAATAGGAAACACATCAAGGCCTGCAATAAAGTTGTTTTATCTTGTTCTCCTAAGGCTTGGTATATCATTGGAGGAAATGAATCGATTAAATGAAGTTTCTTTACAACATCGCCTTGGGCGATAAAGCCTTTTGCTACTTCATATGCAAGCGTTGAACCAAACGAAAATCCGAGCAACTGATAAGGTCCTGACGGTTGAACCGTTTTAATTGCTGCAATATAACGTTGTACAGCATGGCTCATATCCCGTGGTAATAACTTATCATCTAAAATCCCCGGGTCACTTAACCCATACATAGGCTGTGACAGGTGATGCGACATACTCTTTGCAAGTTCATAATAACTAAAATAACCCTCGCCCAATAATGCAGGTAAAAAAAACAGAGGGGTTTTGTTTTCAGTACAGGCATCATTTAACAGCGGTTGAATGAGTGCACGCTCAGGCAAATGACACTCTAAAGCTACTTTAGTTTGCAATCTTTGAGTGATCGCTTCTACTGTAATTTGATTCAGTTGAAGTAAATCTTGATATGTAAATGCAGCATCAATTGTGCTTTGAATTTGATGTGCAAGCTGCATTGCTTCAAGTGAAGTTCCACCTAAAAAAATAAACTCTGCATCATCAGGGATCGTATGACGTTGTAAAACGTGTTTCCATATTTTTCTAACTTGTTCTAGACAACTAGAGGCAGAAGGCTCTTCGCTTGAATGAGCATCAAACCACCATGCATTCACATCATCATGACGGTGAATCAACAACTGCCTATCAATTTTATCACTGGTTTGCATTCGTGGAAGCGTGTCTAGAGGAATAATAATAGGCCATTCTTCTGCTTCAAGATGTGTCTTTAAATATTGATGAAAGGCCAATAAATCAAAGTTTTCAGGCACAACCACATATGCAAACGGTTTAGGTTGGTTCAGGTAATCCTTAATAACCACCACAGCTTGAATTTGAACGAGCGGGTTATAACGATAATAATCATTAATGCAAGCCTCAATAAAGTGCGGTGTCACTTTTACGCCATTGACTTTACAATGACTCTCATAATTCCAACGACCTTGAAAATATAAATAGCCATTTTGCTCAATGAAGCGATCTTGCGTATCAAATAAGCGAACGCCCCCTTCTTCTGTCGACATTTCTATAAAATAGTGACTGTCTTCTTCTGCGTTAAGATAGCCTGGCGTAAGATACGGAGATTCAATGTATAATTTCTCATCGATAATGTGATGGCGAACTTCCTCTCCCCAAGCTTTACCAATAGGTACAATGGGCTGCCTATCATCCGACCATAGACTTAATCCATTAACACATACCATACTATAGCCAAACGTTGCCTCAGTCGGGCCATAGCAATTCCATAAAAAAATTTCGTGCTGTTCACACACATATTTTAGATGCGGTGTACATACATCGCCTGTGACCAATAAATGCTTCATGCCTGACAGCTTAAACTGCTCGATTAGTTTATTTAGATCTGTCGACTGAAATTGTGAGGCAATAAATAACAAACTTGCAATTTTCTGCTGCTTACAAACATTAAGAACTGCCTGAAAATCTTTACGCTCATTTCGATTCAAAAGACATAACGTTGCACCGGAAGAAAATGCCTTTAAATATTCAAATATTCTCGCATCATAAGCAGGACTACGTGTCGCAAGCACTTTTTCATCCACTTCAAGAGATAACATAACGCGAAGTTGTTTAGCCCAATAATTTAAACCGGCCCCTAAGATAGGGATCCATTTTTTTTCTCCTGTTGTGCCCGATGAAGAAACCCAATAACTCACATCTGTATCAACCGAGTCATTATTTAATCTAGGAGAGTACTGCTCTAATTGAGATAAAACTTCTGTCGAAAAATCATCATCAGAAAAATACCGTTTAACGCCAAGCCGTTTTAAATCATCATGAAATTTTTTTTCAGAAACCTCATAATCAAAAGGTACATAAGCAGCATTAAGATATGATAAAGCTAAAAAAGCTATCACATGAGCATCTTCATTGTCTAAACGAACGGCCACACGATCATGTGATCGAACACCCAAAGTATGGAAGTAACTCGCCCATTGTTGAACCGTTTGATCTAATTCTCGATACGTCCAACGTTGTCCCTCAGAATTAATCAATGCATTAGCAGAAGGATATTGTAGCGCCGCCTCTTTAAAAATTTGATACATCATAAAATAATCTGCTGTAATAATTGATTTTGAGTGACCACTTGTATCAACTCACTTCGCTGATTAACCCCAAGCTTATTTTTAATATTCATTAAATAGGATTCAATGGTCGTTTGTTTGAGCCCGAGAACACATGCAATTTCTCCAGCATGTTGACCTTTGAGTAGTTCGATTAACGTTAAAATTTCCATTTTAGATAAAACAATGTCTCCCCACGGTAACGTCAGAGGAAAAGAACGTTTAACCAAGAGTTCTCGTATTTCTTGTGATGTTAATCGAAAAACACTGTCCCAATCGAGTTTGAGCAACTTGGATTCAGGTGTAACAATCCCCAAGACATATCCATCGTGCTGCTTGCTCTCTGAAAATAAAGGGTACAACTTACCTTGCATGGTTTTAATGATGGGCTGATTCTTTTTAGGAGCAATACTTTCTTGAACTTCTAACGCACGTTCTTCTTCTAAAATACAACAATCCAATTCACGGTATTTTTTAGCATCTTGCTTATTTGTACTTAATTCTTGATCAGAACTATGACGCAGTTGCTGCAAGTTTTTTAAACCCATCAACTGAATGAAATTAGCGTTCGCAAACAGATAGCGAGATTGAGCGTCTTTAACAAACAGACACTGATGGTCTGTCTGTGTCATCGACGGCAACAATTCACTTAGAGGAATTGGAGCCTGCACATAACGCATAAATTCCTGAAAAGAAGTCGGTCCCATTTTATCTCAATAAACCAATGACAGCTATCTTTTTATTGTAACACGAACACTCATAGTGTATCAATTAAGCGCACTCAATTATTTTCCTGCCTTCTTTAATCAATTGAAGAACCACCTAACCTAGTGAGGTAATTAGAGCCTTAGCTCAAGCGTAGAATTCAATTTTTTAAAACAACCTGGAGTATATATGTTTTCTAAGCGCGAGCTAGAGCTTGATTTTGAGGCACTTTTAGCACCATACCTTTATTTAGATGAGTCTTTATTTAAAGGCGAAGAAGATGGCGATGCATGTTTTAAGAAATTCTCTAATCAAGGACAAGGAACACCACGATTTGTTTGGATGAAATTAGAAAAAATAGCACAGGATATTTTAAGTGGAGCGTGGGAGCCAAAAGCAGACGAGAGGTTGAACGTCATTGATGTATTAACATTATATTCAAATCACCTTGATCAACAACGTTATAATGAAAAACCAGAATTAAAAGAAAAAGAACGATTGGTTGTTACGTTTTTAAAAGCTGCCCATAAAATAAGCCCAATCTATGATTATGAAAATTTAAGCCAATATACGCCACGTGAACTATCTAGCCATGATCAAATGTTGCATTATTTAGGTAAAGCAGAACGGTATGAACATGTTGCAGTTGAACAGCGTATTGAAAAATTATTAGCTTCACTGAAAATAGCCATCCATTTGTCGGCTTTATCATGTAGTAAGTTAGATGATCCTCATGCATTTAAAAATCGTGTGTCAACCCGTGAGCTTCCTGTAAATTATTGCTATCAAGATCTTAATCGATTTGATGATGCTGCAGCACTTATGTTACCCCAAATTAGTTCGGAGAGTGCGTTTCATCGTACACAAGCACATATTCAATTAGCTCAAATTTATAGTAAAAAATTCCAGCATGATCATCATGACGCTGCAGTGGTACTTGAGCATGCACATGCGGCAGTTGATGAAAGTCATTCAACCGGAAGTACCTTACTTGAATATAATGCTCGTGTTTGTCTAATGAATGCTTTTCAATTGGCAGGCGAGCCTGACCAGGCTAATTCGATCGCTCATGCAATTATTGATGAGATGGATCATAACGAAACTTGTGGTGCTAAGCCTTTACATCGGGAGGCTGCAGATAAAGTACTTTCTTTAAACCAGCCTACAGTGACTCCTGGCTTATAATTTTTATCGATTGATCGTTATGCTTTTTTGGAATCATGGCGATCAATTATTATTGTCAGAAATCTTATGAATAATAAATCAAACCATTCAAGCTCTCTTGCTAAGCTCCATCTAGCATTGGGAGTTGTTGCTAAAAAAAAGGAACGTCCGTCCATTCAACTCAAGAATGCTGAGGCGAGCACTCAGATTCGAAAACCTGTAATGACGGCAGAAGAAAAGCGCATACTCGCAAACTGGCTGATGCACAGAAATTAATAGCCATTAATCTGTAACTCAACCACTTACATTTTTTTAAAAATTTAATATTTTATTGAAACTTTAAAACGAGAAACTAAAAGTGACTTTTAATCGTGATAAACTTGTTGATTTCATCGAAATGCGGAGTGATTTATGTGATGACTCGGTATTATTGGACGGCGTAACTAATTTATCACAAGCTTTAATAGAAGAGCCAACTTTTGTGATGGATATTATAGAAAACCATCCCTTTATACCGGCCACATTTTTACTTGAAGAACTTTCTGAGAAAGTAAACAAACAAAATAAAAAACCACATTTAAACTGCGTGAACAATCTAGGGTTCTGTCGAAAAATTTGGATAAACGTCAAAAAACCTTATTTTTGGCGTACTTATGCAGCAAGCTCATAAAACTGCGTCCAAACAGGTTGGCTTCCATTTGAATCCAGTTGATTTTTCTTCAGCATATGATGTAATTCAATACCTGAAATCGTTGCTTCTGCAGCTTCAAATGATTTAAATCCGGTCATTACTTTAGTCACTTTTTTTATACCACGATGATCTTGTTCGACCATATTATTGAGATATTTCACTCGTCTAACCTCAATGATTAAATGCCATAAACCAAACAAAAAAAGAAGTGCGTTAATGCGGTTTAATGCCGCCGTATTGGAGCCACTTTTATCAATGTTAACTTTGTCAGGCATGCCACTGGACCCAATCGCTTTCTTAAAAAACTTTAAAACCGACGTACGATCGCGTTTCTCAGAAAGCATGAAATCGACCGTTTTTCCTGCCTTATCGACCGCCCTGTAAAGATAGACCCATTTCCCAGACACCTTTACATAGGTTTCATCCATACGCCAACTACCACCCGTCATCTTTTTTCTTTTACGAAATTCATATTCCAATTGAGGGGCATAATGCACGACCCATTTCTGCACAATCGAATGATCTAATTTAACGTTGCGCTCAGCCATAAGCTCTTAAATATTTCGATAGCTTAAAGGGTATGCAACATACCAACGTACGGCCATCAAAATAATATCCTTGGGAAAGTGTCGGCCTTTAAAACTGATCATGAATGGCATCCGTTGCTGATCGCGCTGTAGCTTAGCACATCACTTTCTATTTTCGACAGAACCAGTCTTGAAGCCCAAATGGAGAGCTCACTATGAAAAAAGTGAGGATCTCTCAGGGATAAACCGGGGCATTCGGCTTTGAGGCGTTAAACTTCAAATACCTTATTCATGGAGACGATTAAGGCTTGTGAGGTCACACGCTGTTGAGCTGTACCCAGTAAGGTACCCAGCGTTGTGAAAACAGTATCTGTCGTCGTATCAAGCGTTGTATTTGTAAACGGTTGAGAATACGAGGTATTCTTTTTCGACGTGACCGCGTAGCTGTAGTTAATATCTAAATACCAGGAAGGTTTAATCACGTACGTCATGCCCAGTTGAGCAATACCACCCCAGAGCCAGGTAGAACTCGAAAAGTTCGTGGGTAAAGGCGTGATACTGGTATGTGTGCCATTAACATCGGCAAAACCAGAAACATTATATAAGTTAGATTTTGTTGAAAAGGCTGAAGGGCCGATGCCAATATAAGCCTGACCTTTTTCACTGAATGCAGCGCCAATGAAGGGAATTAAATCTAATTCATGCTCGATTTGGACTTGAGCCGATTGGATGGTCGCGCGTCCCGTAAATGCGGTCGTAGCCGGGGCTATGGTTGAAAAGGTTCCTGCTTGAGGTGTCACAATATCTGCGTCAGTTGATGTGATTCCTAAGTAACGGTACTGCAACTTAATGCCCCAGAGTTTGTTATCAGTTTCTGAGAAATATCGGGAATAACCCACTTGTGCTTCAGGCGCGAAGGTGGTTTGGGTGTTATGAAAAGGAATAGCAGGGCCTCCGGCAGAACCCGACGCAACGAGTGTTGCGCCATTATAAATATTGGACTCTCCAATGATAGGATTAAGGTATTGATCTAATTTTACGGAGTTATAACTTCCACCTAAGCCTAAAAAAAAACCAGCTGCGGGTGTCGTAACCGTTGGGCCCATGCTGCCTGCAAAAGCTAGGTTGCAAAAATTAAGTATGGATAATGCGGCAACACATCCAAGTTGTTTTTTTGTTTTCATTATCATAGCGGAAGTCCTATCCTTTGATTAATTATTATTTAATCAAGATCTAATTAAACTAGTTATAGTATTAATAGATCTATCTAAAAGCGTCAAGTGTATAAGTTCATATGAAATGAGACTCATGCAGCGGCCCCAAGTCCAAGGTTCTGAATATACTGCATAGGTGTGGTTCTGTCGAAAAATTTGGATAAACGTCAAAAAACCTTATTTTTGGCGTACTTATGCAGCAAGCTCATAAAACTGCGTCCAAACAGGTTGGCTTCCATTTGAATCCAGTTGATTTTTC
>JARGPP010000022.1 GCA_029210085.1 Legionellaceae bacterium
CGTTCTTTACCATCTGAACTGTCTCTATGGCGAGCTTCAAGCTCTGCTTTTTCTTCTTCTGTTATGTGTATTCTTTTCATGCTGCGAAGCATGATCCTCTCAACATGAAAAATCAAGCATTTTCAAAGATCACGGGTATATGTATTTAAAACGTTGTGTGCTTCCGGTGAGTGCGATTTGAAAAATAAATTTTCTTGCGTTTTCAAAGAGATGAGATCAAGTTACGTGCCATCATAAACCCTTTTATAGTGTTTCTTAATTCAATGGCGCTACATTTATTTTTAATCAAATGCGCGTAAGGTAAGTGATTTAGTAGTCGTTTGAGTGCATAAGCTGAAATATCTAAGCTTTCTGCAATGGTAATAAAGGTTCGCCGTAAATCATGAACGGTAAACTGAATATTTGAAATTTCGGTGACTTTAGCCATGAGTTTACGTGGTTCAATGATATGCCCTGCAGCGCCGGGTCCAGGAAACACATAAGCATTGATGTGATCTTTTTTGCGTGATTCAAGCAACGTATATAAGTAATCAGAAAGGGGTAGGGTATGGGGTTCATTATTTTTGGTTTCGATGATGGTGAGTGTTTTAGCTGTGAGATCGACTTGTTCCCATTTTAACTGGGCGGCTTCTTGGCGACGTAGCCTAGTTAATAAAATCAATAAGAGATAATCTTTGAGCGTTGTATTGGGTAATTGGTTCAGTGCATCATACCAAGGCGCGATTTCATGGGATTTAATAAACGTTTGACGGCGCTCAATGCGATACCAGGCTCGAGTCTGTGATAAACGATTAACAGGGTTTTCAGGGATGAGTGATCTGCCTGCTGCATCTTCATATTGGCCTGCAGCAAAATTAAATAAAGCACGTAAAACACGCATTGCTAAATGGCATAGGCTTCGCCATGTTCACTGCCTAATTTTTTATGATGTTTCGCAATTTTATCTTTGGTAATTGAGAGTAGTGGTTTGTTGCGCCAAGTTGGGAATGCTTTATTGATAATTTGCTTGTAATCCCTGAGTGTGGAGGTTTTTAAGGATTTTCTAACGTCAATGTAATCGTTAAATACATTACTTAATGTTATGTCTCGTATTTTTGAGGTTTGTTTTTCTGCGAAGGGATCAAAGTCCATGGCAATTTGGCCCAATAGTTTTTGTGCTTCTTTTCGTGCCATTTCAACAGTGAGTTCAGGGTAGCGTCCTAAAGTGATTCGAGAGAGTTTGTTGTTGATAAGTTTTTCGAGAAAGAATGCTTTGGTGCCACCAGATGTGATACGGACACCAAAGTCTTTTAGGTTGTCATTGTAATAACGTTTTTGAGTGCTTTTTCCAATTTCTTTGATGAGAGGGACGGGGAGTTTATCAACAACTGATTTTGTAACCTTCACTTTTTGCTTCCATTTGAGTGCGTGTCGAATATGTGTCGAAGAATCGGTTAAAATATGATAAAAGACTTTATAACTAATTAAAAGAATAATCTATTGATATATAAAGGATAATAAAAGAAATTAAAGCTGTGTCGAAATGACTAAAAGTGGCCATTTCTTAATTTGTAATCAATAGGTCGGGCGTTCGATTCGTCTCAACGGCACCAAGAAAATGGCTCTTCTCGTATTTACCCCTATCTGCTATTAATTCATAAAAATAGGGATTCGTCCGGACTTGCCTCCTAACCTTGATTTAAGAATTCCTTAATATAGATATTTTACAATGCAAAAATTATCTTCAATAAGTTCAATATATTCTCTTAATGAGGCGGAGGCATAATGAAAGATTGGTTGAAACGCTTTTACGGCCCAAAAGATAGCGTTACCTTAACTTTAGATGGGCAAACCTTTCCACTTAAAGACTGTGTTGAATTAGGGGGCGGGCACGAAAAGACAGTGTTTAAACTCAAAGGTCAGTCTCAATGCTTTTTTATACCACATAATTACCGAAATGAAGCAGATTGGAATGATAAAATTGAAGATGAAAAAATGCTACTTGACCAAATCAGCGAGTTAGGGTTAAAAACACAACGTTTTGAAATAGAACCGCTGGTAATTAAAGAACCAGACCAGCCAGATTATGAAATTAAGGTGTTGATAGCCCAAGACTTCGAAGATTTGTGTAAAAAGGAATCCTTAGTTATTTACGATAAGAAGAGCACGAAAAAAGTTATTGGTGAAAGGTTTGACCTCATCGCTCTCAAAGATAAGTTAGTTGATAAACAGTATGCTCAACAATTGTTAGAAAAAATTATCAATGAATATGCTGTTGCATTGACCTTTAAATTACCAACCAGCACTGTAGTCGGTTGCCATATGGATGATAGTGAACATATTTGTTTTGAGTTACCCAAGAACGCAGATCTGCCGCCAGTAGCACGGTTTATGTTTTGGGATGTTGTGAGTGACTTTTATGGGGCAGCTCCTTGCCCAAGGGTCCCAACCTTAAAAAGCCTTAAGAGCGGCAATGAGCAAACAAGTGATACTGAGTTGTCTGGGCTAAAGACTCTTACCAATACAGTTGTTTGCGCAATGGGGGTAATCGACTCTAGAGAAAATGAACTTGCAAAACCTCAAGATTATTGGAGTTTTTATGATGCAATTGAAGATGCCTTGTTGAAAGCACTAAATGATGATGCATTTCTCAACCAATCGTTAATACATACCAGAGAAGTCGTTATTAGGTATTTAAATAATGCCCTTGATGAGCTGAATCGAGAAGGGCTTGAGTTGGATAGCGATAAGTGTTTTGAAGTTATCTTGTCTGTGATAACCACTGGCAATCTAGATTTACTTAAGCGAGTGTTTCAGATCAAACCAAAAGCGTTTGAAGTATCACAAGAAATGTTTGACCTGCTTATCCATTCTGCCAAAGACTATGATAATAAGCTTATTACTGACTTCCTAGAAGAGAAGTTAAAGCTAAAAGGAATCGCTGACAATCCGGAAAAAGATAAAACTGTCAGTAACAAAAAGCAGGTGTCTAGCCCTGGACTTTGTATTCTTTATGGTGTTGGCATGATGGGTGGTGGAGCAGCATTATGTTTGTTGGCTGCTCTGACAATGAAGCCCATCATAGCTGTGATAGGCGTTGTCGCAATAGTGCTGGGTGGTATTGGTTTAGCTCATACGTATGGATTTTTTAGTAAAAGTGAGGGAAGTGTCACTGAAGAAACAGATAATATACCAGCTTATCAATGTTAACTGACCTATATAAAAATGTTAACGCCATAGGGGGCAGGGCCTGAGAGATCGACAGTTATTATTTCAGGATTATGCTCTCACATAGATTCTTCAGGGTCAGACCCTGACCCCGATGTTCAAAGCAAAAAATGGTATTTTAAAATCAGAATGCTTGCTAATGAGTCACATGATGTACCTGCTCTGCGGTGGGAGCCTAGCTTAGGAAGAAAGGAACCAAATCTATTGTTTAATAGATTTGGTTCCATTACATGAGTTCTATTTCTTGCTAAAACCCCTCTTTCTATGGAAGTCTTCAAGTCTTCAATAATAAAAAAAAGAAAATGAAAATGAAATTAAATAAGCTTACAGCCGCACTATTTTGTTGCAGTATACACCCCGCGTTTGCAGGTACAATGGGTATTGCATGTGACAACTCAAATGTTGAAACCCCTTGTGCAAGCACTGCTTGGAGTTTTGCCGGTAACGCTTTATATTTAGAACCCTCTTTCCCTGCATTTGCATGGACCAATCAACGTATTGGAACGGATTCATTAGGTAACAATGTTCAGGTTTATGGTACAGAGCCTGAATATAATTGGGGATTTTTCTTGGAAGGTGCTTATCATTTTAACCAGGACAAAGATCTTCTTTTAAATATTTATTATTATGATGATACAACTCAAGGGACTGATAAACTGGCTCTTGGTGGCACAGGAAAACGAGCCATCACCTCTAGTTGGGTTGCTGCTAATTTTGAACTGGGTCAAGCACTTCATATTGGTGAAGCAAATGATATTCGTCTTCACGGTGGCGTACAGTATGCACGTATTTATTCAAAATCTAACTTCTCCCAAGTAATTAACGTTGGAAACCCTATTGCTGGATTGCCCCCAGTAGGTCCGATATTAGGCATAGTCGATGATGTATTTAATGGGTTTGGTCCACGTATAGGCGCTGACTTAGGGTATAAACTGTCCAATCTTTGGAGTCGCGTCGATGGTTTTCATGTTTATACAAATGGGGCTATTGCTTTATTGGCGGGTAAAAACACATATACGGCTTCCATTTTAGGTGCCACACCAATAGCTTCTGGCAATGCGTATCGAACTGTTAATACTGTCATTCCAGAAATTGACTTAAAACTTGGCGTTGACTACGTATATACTATTGCTCAAGGTAATTTAACCTTTGATGCAGGTTGGCTGTGGGTTGATTATATTTCAGCGGCAAGCTACTGGACAGGAGGATCGGGCAACGGTGATGCAACGTTCCAAGGTTTATATTTCGGCTTAAAATGGAAAGGACAACTTGTATAATCATGTCTACAAAGAAAGAGGGCATAAGAAAAGGGTCAAATCTATTGTTTAATAACTAAAGCATTAGTAGGCTAATTTTTTGATTCATGACATGCCCTAGATAAATGAAAACAGATTTGAACCCCCTGTCTCTTTAATTAAATAATTATTAACCAATAAATTAAAAGGGAAGCCCTGGCTCGAGGTTAATTTTTTGATGTACTGATGCTTCTAAGCCAGGCACTTCTTCTTCAAGCGCTTCAATTCTTGATTGAATTTCATTTTGAAGCATATCTGTATTTTGAACAAATATATTTCTTTTTCTGAAAGCTTCAAGCGTTATCGTGTCTACCTGATCAGATTTAGTAGATACTATTTTAGAAGCTGCGTTGCTTGGTACCAAGTGTTTTTCATCAAAGGTCACGTATTGCGACTGTCTAATTTGAACTAAGTCATTATTATCGTTTGCTTTTTCACGTGCAGAAATTAGTCTTTTCTGATATCTCTTAAGTTGTTCCATTTCAGCCTTATTCTTCCAAATAGCTAAATGATGACCGCACTTGATTTCTTCTTTAACCATTTGAGTGGTTTCAGGTGTCAGTTTTTGAACCCTGGCAAAAGCATATATTTCAGCGTTGATAAGCTCCAGTTTCTCAATGGGAGAAAGTGCCTTATTGGCTTCTTTCTGATGAACATCAACTTCACCACAGAATATGAATTGAACATTGTTAACCAAAAAGGCTGAAAAAAAAGCTCTAAAGAGTGTGTGATTACGCCATGAAACAGGGATAAACGAGTATTCAAGTGCTGTGACCCCTTCGATTCGATAGAGTTTAACCGGTTTGTCTTTAACAAGTGCCACAATGCCTGTGCCATCAAAAATGGGCTGGGGGGGGGCTCCTAATTTATCAAAACTTCCAGTTGGGAAGAAGGTCACATTTTCACCGCGATCAATTGCGTTACATGACTCTACCAACACCTGGAAGTTGTCTCCTTTTTTGGTTGGGTCTTGCGCGTCGGCTTCAACCATAATGACGTTAAAAAGTGCTAAAAATGCTTTAGCTCCAGGAACTCCATTAAACATAGTCGTTGTCGGAAAGCGAGGAGGATTACCAACATGTTTGGCACCATAAACAAAGGCTTCCCAACCCGTATAATGTTTCACAATTGCGGATAACTCACCCTCACCACCTTCAATAACCATATCACCTTGAGTTGTGAGCATCATATTGGCATACATGGTCATAAAGCCCGCTACGACACGAGCAGTTCTATTTTGAAGTTTAATGTCATGACACGTTTCCGCATGCTTTATTAATAAAGTTGTTAAAATGGTCATTCCAACAACTGCCATGGGGATTAAATAAGGTAAGTAATTTGACTCATCCGAGGCACCTGTCTCTACATAAAATAACTTATCAGTATCTTCAGGCGAATAGAAAAAACTCATAGTAATAAATCCTTTTAAAACGAAAGCAGAATACCATTTAGAGCCGTTGTATCATATATTGCTTGTACTAATTCGTCCATGATATTTCTAGACAGTATTTACATCGGTGTTAGGATGAGTAGCGCATTGTTTCAAGGTATAGTTTAATGGGGTTGATGCTTTCAGAATTTAAAAATAAGTTTATATTACACTGGGGTCGGGGCTTTCACTTTGCGTTTTATTCCAAAAATTTAAGATGTAAGCCCCGACTCCATATGTGTTAACGGTTAGAAAAATGAAAACAGATTTGACCCCATTGTCCGTTGTCAGCTGGTATTATTAGGCCGATTTTCTCGATCTTCATTAGTTTTATGACCTTCATTCCGTAGTTGATTGACCCTTGATTTTAATTGCTTGTGTGCATTTTGCGTTCCTTCTGACAGTTCTGGTGATCTTGATGAAGGTGTTTGCGCTGTATGATTTGAGTCTTGTGTGAGCGCTTGATCCGGTTGATTGCGCCATTGACTGAGAAAAGCTTTCAAATCTTTTTGCAAACGCATGCCTGTTTTAGATTTAAGTGCACCATGTCTTTTAGCACCTTCGGTGTTAAATGCTACGTCTAACATATTATATCCGCCTAAGTTTTCTGAAACTTCTCTCACATGCTCAAAAACATCTGTTGGGTAGTGTCTGGCATTGTCATTGAGCACAGATTTCATAAATTGAATTAATAATTGATTGGGTTTTTCTTTTGTGGCCGTTAAAGGTAGCTCACCTGGGTAATCCTCCCAAAAATAATTGCTGTTAAAAGTAGAATTTTCTCGTAACCTATGCCGGAGGAGATTCTGCATGAAAAAGTCAAAATTTAGTGATAGTAAAATCATGTCAATATTAAAACAAGCTGAAGCAGGGGTACCTGTTTCTGAGCTTTGTAGAGAACATGGCATGAGCTCAGCAGCCTTTTATTAATGGCGCTCAAAATATAGAGGCCTAGAACTTTCTATGATGACGCGCTTGAAAGAATTAGAGGCTGAAATAGTCGTCTGAAGAAAATGTATGCTGAAGAGCATCTGAAGTCAGATATTCTGAAAGATGTTTTAGAAAAAAAGTAACAAGGCCATCGGAACGGCGCCTGCTCGCGAAACAAGTGGTTCGCGAGCATTTAATTTCTATTAGCCGCGCCTGGGGTCGGGGCTTGCAGCGTGCGTTTCATGCAAGATGCACGCTACAAGACCGAGGACTTAAAGTTCAAGTTCTGACCCTAATGATGCCAATGGCTCCAATCAGCTCAGATTAAATGTCAACAAGCCCTAATAGATTACGGGCAAACGAGAGGACAGTTTCCTCCTTTGTATTAAAAGCTGTCATCAATCGAACAATGTTTTCTTCATTATTCCAAATAGAAAATTCATGAGAATTTTGTAATGGTTCAATTAGATTTTCTGGTAATTTTGCAAAAACTGCATTGGTCTCTACTGGCATGACAATTTCAACATGACCGCTAATTTTATTTGCTAACATAGTTGCCATATCATTAGCATTTTTTGCATTTTTATACCATAGGTCATCTAATAACAGTGGTATGAATTGTGCTGATATATAACGCATTTTAGAACTTAATTGTAATAATTGTTTATGGATATATGGAGTTTTTGCTGTGAATGCTTTAGCTGAAAATACTACAGCTTCCGCGCTCATTAATCCATTTTTGGTACCGCCAAATGAAAGTACATCAACACCACAATCCATCGTCATTTCTCTTAAAGAGCAGCCTAGGGCAACAGCGGCATTTGCAAGACGTGCGCCATCCATATGCAACTGCATACTATATTGATGACAAACATGGCTAATCGCTCTAATTTCCTCGAGCGTATAAACGGTTCCCCATTCAGTACATTGTGTCAATGAAACCACTTTTGGCTGAACACGGTGAACCGTATCGTATTCTTTTAGTAACGATAATATTTGCATGGGTGTGATTTTGCCTTGTGTGGCCGGTAAGGCAAGCAATTTAATACCAAGCAGACGTTCAATAGCACCGCATTCATCCATATGCACATGGGCTGTATCAGCACATATAATTGCTTGGTGAGAGTCTGTGACTGCACCTAATGATAATAAGTTACTGGCACTGCCTGTTTGGGTAAAAAATACTTCTATGTCATTACCAAAATGTTGCTTAAATAAAGCTTTAGCATTACGAGTTATGTCATCTTGAGCATAGGCATATTGGTGCTCAGAAGAGAGTTGACCTAAAAAGGAAAGTACTTCAGGGTGAGCAGGTGCATTATTGTCACTGATAAAATTTTGCATATAAATCTCTCTACTTAAAAATTGAAGCTGTTCTACCAGCTGTGCCAGGGTCGGTTGATATTTAATCCACTAAAGCTTGAAAGTAATTCCCCACGTCATTCTGAGCGTAGCGAAGAATCTCCTGCAGAGTGCCAAGGTTTAACATTTATCTTGCCACGAAATGACAGAAACCCTGCTAAGGGAGTAAAATCTACAGCAACTTAGTGCCAGTAGAGTCTGAGTCCATTGATCTTTCATGATAAAATTTATGGTACAGTACATGATATTATATGGAAGCTCTGCAGATAGAATCAATGAAAAGAACGTGGTTTTTCTTAAGTGTGGGCGTGCTATTCATCTTAGTATCAGTCGTTTCCATTGTGATTTTTACGCGGAGTACGTCCAGTGTCACGACACCAGATTTTAGTACATATCATGACATAAAAGAAAAAAAACAAGTGTTTTTTGATTACCTACGACCCTTAGCTGAAGAAGCGAATAATAAGACGCTGATACAGAGAAACAAGCTCTTGTTCCTACAAAAAAAAGAACAACTATCTAAACGAGAGCGACGTTGGCTGGAGCATTTGTCACAACAATACAATGTGAACTTCTCTGCTAATAAGATAGATTTCGAGTCTTTGTTGGAGCGGGTTGATATCATTCCTATCTCTTTAATTTTAGCCCAAGCTGCTAATGAATCTGCGTGGGGAACCTCAAAATTTGCCCGGCAAGCTAACAATTATTTTGGACAGTGGTGTTTTACCTTGCATTGTGGGATTGTGCCATCTCGACGAGAGAGTAATCAAATTCATGAAGTTCGAAAATTTGAATCAACATTCGCTTCTGTGAACGCTTACTTACTCAATATAAATAGAAATGCCCGCTACTCCTTATTGCGACAAATGAGGGCTGAGTTACGAAATAAAAATAAGCCTTTAAGTGGTAGCTTGCTAGCAATGGGGCTGGTGAGTTACTCGGAACGAGGCCATGAATATATTAAAGATATACAAGCGATGATCCGAATTAATCAATTGGAAGAAGATTTGTTGGGATGATATCCAATTCGTATGCTGCACGCCATGGAATAAATCATTAGGGTCAGATTCGATTGATATTAAACACATATATGGAGTCAGCTTTAAAGTCCCTCTCTAATAACTATTTCACCTTTATTCAGCACGTTATTTTTCGTAATTACTCTAAGAAAATTGATTTTTTTATTATTATTTACAGTCATTGACTATTAGTCAGGAGGTCATTTTTGTTTTAGACTGGATTCGTTTTTGTTGTGTTTTATTCAAAAGGACTTTTGATATGCCCAGCTCATCAAAAAAAAATCAACCAATTATTGTTCGTATGGTACTCGAAGATCGTCAAGCCATTAATAACTTACTTAAGCATAAACGAACGGAATTTGAAAGTGTAATTAAGCGTGGCGTGGTTGCAATGCTTAATGCTCATGATGAGCGACGAAAAATAGCAAAAGAACGCGCTAAATACTTTGAATTTATTACGCGACGCAACAAAAAAAACAAAGCAAAATTTCAAGCCATAGCAGATGCGGCAAAAAACAACACAAGCTCAGCACCTATGGGCATAGGTACTGCGACAGGTATTGCTTTTAGTGCTGCAGGCGTAGCTGGTACGGCTATATATAATAATGCAGAAGAAAGACGTCAAGAAAAAGAAGCAGAACAAGAGCTTCATACGGCACAATTTCTCCATTATCTTTCTTCCAAAAATTATGAAGATATCGCACAGCGTGTCGCAGAAATTTTAAGTTACCGATTCCAGTTTTTACTGTTTCGACTTGCAGCAGGGGAAGATGGATATTTCAAATTAGCTAATTTTTTTGTTGAATCTATGAATACCTATGCCATAGATAGACTCCGGGAACATAAAGGGGAGGAAGTTAAAGCACTCATTGATGCAGCTATTCCGCCTTCTGCAGATGCCTTCAGTTATCGTGATTGGCCGCAAGTAGATTTTAGAAATCTTAGGGCGAATTTTATTATTGGCAAGCGTAAAAAGTTGGCCTTGGATGAAGAGGCGGATGCTTTATTGAAGCGCTGTGGACCTGCCGTTCGTGCATTTCTTGGGGGATACAAAGAACATGTTGATTACACAACTTCAAGAATAATACCATATAAAGCTTATACTATTTTGGGCGCATTGAATCATGCACCGATTCTAAGTGATGATGGGCGTGTAATTTCAGGCCTAAAAATAAAAAATCGTCAATATGAGGGACTCAGTGGTGCAAGAAAGTACCCTATGATTTTACTGAGTTGTGATGAAAGTACGTCAGATTTGGGAGTAACATTTGGAACCACCATCGCTGAAAAGTTAGATGATGCCCACATAGAAGCTCTGCGTAGATTAGTTCCCCATTTTTTTTCTTATAAAGCAAACTATGAACTTACACCTGTGCCATCAAGTAAACCACCTGTAGAGATTAAGACTGAGGATGCAGCTTTACGTTATCCAAATGAACGTTCTGAATGCCCATGGACAAGTACGCGAGAAGAGCGATGGCATCAAAGAACGCAGGTTATTTATAATGCCGCACACCTTACTTCTGAAGAAGAAGAGGAAGTGATTGCCATAGAACATTATAATAAATTTAAGGCGATGCAAGCTGCAGGCAATACTTTTGATGCTGAAGAAGCAAGAAATTCAGTTATTCAGATGATTCAAGAAGCGCAAAATATTCAATTAACTGTTTATGCAACAGAGCCTAAATCAGAAGATCAACATAAGAAACAACTTGAGGCGGCAGCAATCGCTAAATATTCAGCTTTGGCCGCACGTGATCTCATGACATGTGTGATTACTTATGGACCATCTGATGATGATTATTTTACACTTACGGACAAAATTCTTACAGAAGGACAGTCAACCCTTAATGTCACACGCGATTTACCACTAAAAGAATCTCGTATGTATCAATATGCATTGGCTGCTTCTCATGCTATTTCCACTCATGCAAATGTTGCGTTTAGCTTAGATTTATTTTGTCAAAAGAACTTCGAATTACTGTTAAACATACTTAAAAAGAATAATGCTTTTAGTTCTGGTGATAAGTTTTATTATCATGAAAAAGAGCAGCAATCTAGGCGTATTAAAAAAATTCGTGATGATATTAAGAAACGCACCGAACAAGCTACATACCATTATGAATTAGCCAAAGCGTGTGCAATCACTCATGAAGCACCGTCTTCTCTTGAGTTTGATGATTATCTTGGCTCTGCTCCAGATGAATCTAATGAACCTGTCTTAAGCCCACTATCAACATTAGAGACTCAAAAAAAACTTCGTGCAATAGAGTTAACAGAAGCCATGGAGCAGTTAAATAATAAAATTTTAGACTCTAAAACGCTTATCGAAATTATCGATTTGTGCGCTATTGAAACTAAAAAAAATCATGAAGCCCTTCGTGTTGCATTAAGTCATGAGACTTGTAGTTTAACCGAAGATTTAGTTCATCAAAATATAGGTAAAGATGAAAAAAGGGTTGTTTTGATGGCTTCTGAAGAGGCGTGTGCACAAGCAGCCTATAGTAAAAACGAAAAGGACGAGTTGTTAAGAAACGAAACTTTTTGGAGGAGACATAGCATATGGGGCGACACCATCACCCCTGCTTTGAATGCTCAAAAAGAGAATGCCCTTGCAGCCAGACAAACAAGTCAAGCGCTACTAAAAAGAGTTAAACTTTCTCCCCATGAAGAGTTAAATACAGTCGGCAATGCTGAGGTGGATGCTTTTTTTGAACAGATTAATGCTGAAGTTACCCTTGCACGATTACGTTTCGATGGGCATCGAGCGACCCTTGTCCAGCAAAAAAAACCAAGTCCCCAATATTTAAGTATTCAGCAGCAAATACAACAAGCCCTTACTCATCTTGATGAGAAAACGCAAGAGTTAAGTCGTTCAGTAAAAAAAACACATGCTTATCATGCAGAAATGGCTTATGAGAGAATAAAACGCCGAACTGATGCAGTAAGAAAGGACTCAAATTTATCCCAAATTGCAAAACAGGCTAGAAAAATTAGATTGCACAGTGAAGCTCTTGAAAAAATCATTACGAATGACATTAACTTGATTTATTTTCTTGAGAAAAAAGCAACATTTGAGGTTATAGAAATAGAGGAGGCTAAAGAGAGTATTGATGGGTTAAAAGAGAAGTTGGAGTGTTTTTATAAAAGACATTGCGATGATTCAAATGGTTTAAAATTTGCAGATAATCTCAGCAATACAACACACTTAGATGATACTTTATCGTCTAATGCTTCAATTATGTCAAATAGCGCGATAGAACGTATTGATACATTAATTATACATCTAGAAGAAGATAATCTTTTAGAAAATTCTTCTGACATGCTTAAAGAAATATTACTCTCTTTTATTACAAACCTTGAGGCTACACCATATTTACAAGCAATTACTCCCAAAGAAATACAAACTAAAATTGTAAGCGTACTTCAAGAAATTAAAGAGAAAATAACGAAAAACCTAGAATACCTCGGAGATAATTGGGAAATAGAGCTTGTTTTAACCATTAATCTATGGCTTATAGAGGCAGTTCAAAAAAATGAAGTTGTTTATCTTGTTGATGACTTTTTAGAGCTGGATGAAGCCTCAATTAAAATGGTTCAGTCTGAATTAAGAGCGTCTGCTGAGTCTACCGAGCGCCATAGTAACATGATGATGCAGATACAAAGTGAGCCTAAGTCTTTAGCTCTTGGACAAACTAAAGATGATGCTTCAGCAGATGAGAAAGCTTCTGATTCGAGCGCACTAGCCGCGGTTTCTAATCTAGTAGGGTCTACATCGCTTAATATAAGGCAACTGTCTAATCATCAAAGCTCTCGATTGCATAAAAAATCACTGGTACGAAATCAAAGTTATCAACAGCGTTTATCGGCAGCAGAAAATTTAAGCCATATATCAGCAGATAGCGATGGTTCTGACTCAACAGGACTAACCGAGTCAAGTAATGATACAGATAAAACGCTATCAACTGAAATTACAAGTGCAACTGAGGCACTTGAAAGAATAAAAAAAATAATCAGTAAAAAATCACCTGCTTTAAAAAGTGCAATAGAAGGTGCGTCTAGAAGTATAGAGGAGGCTTATCACGCGGTTTATCGTACAAAAAATCAATTATTAGACAATGCTCAACGAGATATTAATCCTACTTTGGATAGCTGGAACTTGGTGTCCAGTACCTTAGCTTGGTCAGGAAGACTTACGAATACAGAATTGAGATGGCTAGAGAAAAGGCAAATGGATAGAAGGTTATCTAAAGGCGCTCATTCTGATACCGGAAAATCTCTTGTCAGAATGGCTTATTCTTTGGTGCTTACTTATAGTCATGATAGTTTAGAAGTTAGAAAACGTGTCGTTGGAGAACTAAATAAATTTGATCGTCCATTACAAAGAGTCCGTAAGCAGTTGTATGATTTAGATATGATAAGTAGGCAGGGTGGTCATAGTGAGTTGCCATCACTCAAAAAAATAAAAACGTATTATGAAAAATTGCTTTCGTTAGTTAATGAAAAAATAAAACAGGAAGAGGATAAAAAAAACAATATGGATACGCTTCGTAGTAGTGTCTTAGCGCAAACAATGCGCATTCATTTTGATGAGTGGAAAAGAAAAATGTATAAACCAGAAGAGCAAAGTGAAAGACTTCAGGCATTAAGAGCGGGGAGAGAAGAAAGACTTGAGATGCTGAATCGCGAGAATCAACTAGATAAAAAAGACAGCCAACAACCACCGGCTAAACACGAAGAAACAGATTTATTTATTAAGGATAAGCAACTTTTAAATAAACACCGTTTTTATGGTAGTGGCGCATATAATTTAGAAGAAGAAGCTGCGAATATAACAATTGAAGATTTAGAAGCTATGCTTGAAAACTTACAAGAAAAAATAGATGAGATGATGAAACCTTACACATCATCAAAAGCCCTTGGCAGGTCACAAAGTTTTTATGGGGGGGGCTTTAAGGTCGGACATGATTCTTCTTCAGAATCACGACACCCAGAAGGAGAGGAGTCATCTAGCGTACTTTCACCTATACGGACAGGGGCTCGCACAAGAGATCTTAGCACATTTAACTTTTAAGCTCAGGCCTTATCCTATAAACATGCAGGCGATGTTTTTATCTCATTTTTTCAGCTGTGTGTATACGTGGGACGAGGCCTTGCCCTTTGCCAAAGGTGTTATAGTCAATCGAGTCTGACCCCGTTGATACAATACAATTCTTTTTGTTTAAAAAAAAAATTCTAAGAACACTATTTTATCTCACTTAAGAGTGGGTGAGTGTTTTGTAATTAGACAGTAAAAGTTATAATGCTGCTGACTTTTAAAAGAAGTGCTTTAGCCTGTAAGGTATTATTCATATGACTATTCAAGATATTCAAGCTGACCTATTAACACATATTAATACGGTATATGCAGATGCAGTTCAGCACCAGCTTCATTCACCTCTTAAACCTAAAATTATTGAGTTTGTACAAACAGAAGAGATTATTCATGATTTTCTAACAACAGCGATAGAAAATGGAAAAAAACCACCACCATCATTTTATAAAGCGTTAATTAAATTGCTGGATCAAGGCTTTGCAAAAGGAGATAAACGGTTAGTCATTAAAGCCAATTTGGCTGATAAGCTTCGTGTGTATTATACAAAAAAATATCTTCATCATGATGATGAAACATACGCTCAAACAGCGCTTGGTTTTTTTGATAGTGAAATTACACTAAAATATGACAATCGATATACATTTAACCCGAATAACCAAATTTCAATTTGGTTTAGTAAAAATCCGAGAGAAGCATTGCCTGCGCATGTTCAAACAGCTCTTGAAACGCGCCGGAACAACTTACCAAAAGCCTCAATAAAACTGCTGTATGCGCGACACCTACTTTCATCAAATGCTTATTGGGCGCTGCGCTCATTTGCTGTAAAACATCAAATTTATCTGATTAATTTTGATATGTTATACATAAAAAATAGAAGTTTAAATGCACGTATCTTAGAAGAACTTCAATTTAAAAAATATGGTAACCCAGCCGCCGCTTCTGATTTATGCCGGTGGATTCCTGAAATTTTTCATAATGTAGTTTATTTGGATATTGACTTACCGATAGATACACAATTGATGGCCTTAAACAAGCTAAAAAAATTCCAAGGTGGAATGCCCATTATGTTTAATATGGGGTCTTTAATTAGCAAACGTAAACCCGAAACGGGTCGCCAAGAAGAAGCTATTTCGCTTAACACAGATATAATTGGCTATTGTGATAGTAAAAAATTTGGCGTTGGCTCTGAGCGAGAGCTGATGATGAAGAAAATTGCTCAATTTATCGTTGCTTGTTATAAAAAACCAAGTGTCGCTCTCAAAGCGTCTAACATCACCAAAACGAATTACCACATCAGTAAAACAGCTTTTTTTGAAAAAACCTTAAGGGTAATTCAAGCCACAGGAATTGAAAAACCCATTTTTTATTATCGTAAAGCTTTATTAGACGCATTTGACAGTCAATCTTTAAAAAAAATCATGTGTTTTTTAGGTCATGCCTGTGTAAAAGAAGCCCTTAAATTAACAGAAGCTAAAACACAAGTATTGTTTAACTTATTAGAAACGGAAGAAGAGGTTGCGACTGATTATTTGATAGATACGCTATCATTAGAAAACAGTGAGGTCTTGAATAGCAAATTAAATGAAATTGCAGTACATTTGTATAAGACTTTAGTGATGGAAATTTCAGGTCCTGGTGCTGTTTATCAAGTACTAGGCGGTACAGAGGTATTAACCCAAACCTACCGAACAGGTGCAGAATCAACAGGTCTGGTTGCGCGCTCCCTTGAAGCTTTTTTAAGTTTAACAGGACAGTCTGGATTTACATCAACTAATATTCCTGCATGGCAAACGCCTGAACAGAACCAAGCGGAGTATAATACTGATGGCCTCAGTTGGTGCCCATGCCGGTCCACCTAAAGTATGAACGGAGTCAAGCTAGCCTTTGCTTTTTCCTGATTTTTTATAAGCTAAGAGGCAAGATCTAACACTGAGTGCATTGTATTGTTTAACAAAAGCGTAATATTTGTAAAGTGGAAGAAAATAGGAACCGATGCTTAGATATTTTTGCCTATCGTGCACCCTCGTTAGGCATTTCAATAGCTAAAATCGAGTCAGAATTTAATCTGCTCTTAGTACATCAAATAATGTTTGAGATGTGCAGTCATTTTTATAATGAAGGCCAGATAACCCTAATTTTATAGCCTTGTTTATATGTTCTAGTTTGTCATCTATAAATAGACATTCATGTGCTTTTAAATTATTTTCATGTAATATTTGCAGCCACGCTTGGTTTGCTCCCTCGCCAGCAAATCCTTTGTAATGTCCTGTTTCATGAGAAAAGTAGCACCTTTCAAAAAGTGATTTGAGTGTTTTTTGAGGATGCTTCCTTTGGTAGAGTGTTTCTTCGTATTCTTGATGAAGCAAGTTATTGTCACTTAAAATAAATAGGCGGTAACCTTGCTCCTTCAGCAGGTTTAAGTTATCTATTAGGTCATAATTAAGACAAATAATAGCTGCGTTCCATGCTTGCTTGAATTGTTCAAACCCAACTGTTTTATCAAGTGATGCTTGAATGCGTATATCTTCAAAAAATTTTTCAGCTGAATGCTTGTCCAGACCATATTTCCCTGTACAAAAGTTAATAATCAATTGTTTGCAACCGTTGTGTTCCAATAGATCTTTTTTAAGGGCAATATTATTTTTGCTGAAACACTGGATAAAATCCGACTCTCCTTGATTTAAAACGCCGCCAACATCAAAAATAACAGCTTTTATACGCATATATTACTCTTTATCTGAGTAGATTGTCTTACGAGTTTAGCATCACTTTGTCTCTTTAAACACTTGGGCTAGGTCTTGTCCTTTGCTTTTTTATAACCTGATTACTTCTATAATCCTATGGCCGTTAAGAATATAAATTTTAAGCACATTCAGATACAATACTCACACTAATTTTACTCATGAGATTTTTTCAATGAAGAGCCTCCATAAATTTCTTTTAACCTTTTGTTTCTTAAATGCGATATTGTGTTGTCCTTTTGCTGAAGCAAGTGAAATGAGGTTCTCGCTGTTAGAAGAATCACCCACATTTCAATCTAATACTTTATTGGATTGGTCTTGGTGGGGAGATGACTCTAAATCTAAACCTAAGCGTAACTCCACAGCGTTTCAGATGGACGATATTCTTGAGCTAGCAGGTAAATTAAACGAAGTAATTTTGGGGCAAGAATTTGCTATTAATGAAGTCACCAATCATTTAATCAGTTACCAAGCAGGAATAAATGATCCGAATAAGCCTATTGGGGTTTTTCTTTTTATAGGCCCAACAGGGGTTGGCAAAACACAGTTAGCTAAAGAGCTATCAAAATCGCTCTTAGGCTCAGAAATTAATATGATACGCCTTGATATGAGTGAATATACTTCGCGAGAGAACATTTGGAGTTTAATTGGTTCTGCTCGTGGATATATGGATTCAGATAAAGGCGGCGTGTTAACAGAAGCGCTTCGTGGCAGGAAAAACGCTATTATTCTCTTAGATGAGATTGAAAAAGCGGCGCCAGAAGTCCTTAAATTGTTTTTATCAGCATTTGATGAAGGGCGTATTACGAGTAGCACTGGAGAAACGTTTAACCTTAATTCAGCCATTTTTATTTTAACTACAAATATTGCCTCAGAAGAAATCTTTGAGCTCTCTAATGAAGGTTTTGATAATGAAAACATATTAGCGCTTATTGAAGGGCGTGTTGTATCTTATTTAAGTCCAGAATTTTACAATCGAACAACACCGACCATTTTCAAAGCCATTCCTCATGCGCTTTACCCTAAAATAATCGATAGGGAGTTATCTTCGGTATCTAAGCGTTTATTGTCGGTGAAAAAAATACATCTTGCATTTGACCCCTCTGTAAATGAATATCTTTTTAACTCGCTCCAATCGAATCGTTTGGGTGTGAGACCACTTAAACGTTTGATTGAAAAGCATGTGACTGGAAATTTGGCACATTTTATTGTCAGAAATAATCCAAAACCCGATTCAAATATATTGATATCCGTTGAAGGGAATGAGGTTATTGTCAGAGAACAAGAAGTTGGCGTGTAATCGTTTGGTGCTTTATTAAGATGATCTGTATGTTACGGTTATCATGTTTTTTATATTGACTATCTCATTTGTGATGATAGGTTTAGATACACGTCTTTCAATGAACAGGCAACCGTCTTGGGGGCAGGTCTTGCCCCGAACATATTATATTTTTATGGCATATGCTTGAGTTTGCTCTGATTCGAGTTCGATAAGCTGCGATTGCTCTGTACAGCTTTGTTTCAGCTTTTGTTCTATACAATAATCTGAAAGAAATACACATGCCATCACTCCAATGGATAGCGTCAAGGGTCCAGGTGCAGATAATATTAGTGCTAGAGGAACAAACAGTAAAAAATGGATAAAATGATTAGCTTGTTGCATCGCGTGATATTGAGAGTGATTTTGATGTTGCTTTATTTCCACATAATCCGCATCATGTTTTTTCATAAGCTCTGACTGTTGAGCGTCTTTAAGTATATCTAATATCATGCGCAAACTTTGACTGATTATATTTGTACTGTAGATACATATTGAAATAGAAAATGTAATCATTCCCATGCCGAATCCAATAAATAGCAGTGAAAAGAACATGATATGAATAGAAGAACGCAATAAATTAAATTTTTTATATTGCCATTCAAGTTTTAAGCTATCTATCTTTTGTAATGATGTTGTGGCACATAAGTTTTTTTTATATTGACTCAATTTTTTTTGATACTGGATAAGCATTATCATTTCATCAAAGAGCATACCCACTCCTTCTAACTGAACTCCTCGAAGTCCTGACTCAGTTGATACTTTAAATGTCCACCAGAAAAACTGCACTAAATTGATTGAACTCCATACAGTGTCATTTAACAGTTCAAGCATGATGTCCTCTAGCGCGTTTGGATTCATTTTTTCTGCACGACAGTCGCTGAATTGACAAATTAGCAAGGTAATATTTGAAACGAGGCGAGTGTAATATAATGTGAAGCTCAATAAACCTAAAGAAGGATCCCACTTACACAAATTATTTTTCCATGATATTTGTCCGACTACAACATTAGCTATGCCTTTTGTTTGACGAATTTTCTGCCGTTTTGTATTCACAGAACTAATTGTATCGCTAAAAAACTTAAGATTTTTATGAGTGTAGGATGAGTTTTTATCGGTCATAATGGTACTTTAGGTGATAAAATAACCTTAAGAATACAACCATATTGATGACCATAAGGTGACAGATAAATGACAACTTTGTCATGAAGCAGATGAGTAAAGTTTGATTAAAAATAATAATGCCGTACATAATATGAGTTTTACCTGGTGGAGCATTCCATTTTTGAGCATGTTTATTTTGAATTTTTTTTATTGAGACTCATATGACAGTAGATGAATTAATACAGCGAATAAAACTTAAGTATCCCATGCTGAGTGAAAACAAAAACTGGGGTGAGCGCGGATTGTTTTATAATCCACATCAGCAGTTTCCGAAAGGTGCTTACGTACTGACATTCAAAGAGAAAGATGGCCAAAATGATACTGCTAGCCACTTGAATACGGGCAATAAATATCGGTTAAACCTTAAAGTTTCAAAAAAAACGTTTATTCAATTATTTAATACTTTACCTAAAAGACCTGCTGCGGGTCGTGTGATTGATGGCGGGTATGATTTTACCGAATTAGATACAGTTATGCCGCACCCCATATATGGGTGGATGACATGGGTGGGTGTACTTAACCCAACGATTCAAACCATTGAGAGAATGGAAGCAGAGGGTTTATTTGAAGAGGCATATCTAGCTGCTGTCGCGACAATCAATAAAAAATTAAAAATATCTCAAAATACAATTTGAACTTTGATAGCTGTGAGTTTTATTAATGGGTTATCAATTGAGTTATCTTGTATTAAAAATGTTCTTTTTTGACATTTAATCTGTCAATTAATGGTTATTTCGACCTTTTATTGATTCTTTAATATGTTTGGTTATAAAGTTTAATGTCGTCTTTTTTACTTTCCTGATTATTGTTGTTAGCTGTTTAAATAATTCAGTGATACATGGTTTGGTGATAAAAAGGAATGTTATTGATGCCTGGCATAATTGAAAATGAAGGTTGTGGTTCTGTGACTTGTGTTACTGCTGCATTAGGAGGGGCAGTAGGGCTTAGCTCTCTTATCTATTATAGTGTTACTGTGATTCAACCTAAAATAGCAAAAACAAGAGGAATGAATAAGACCGAATCAGATCTTATTGCTGCTATATTTTGTCTTTCTGGTGTGGCCTTAGTTGTCGGGGTAAGTGTTGCAGCAGGTGCTTGCATTGGAGGCTCGACCAATTATTTTTATGAAGCAGCAAAAAGTTGCAGTGATAATTGTTATGGTTTTTTTTCAAATATGCGTAATACAAAAATAAACGTAACACCCCTGGTCCGTCATCCCGAGCATGCGAGGGATCTCCTGCAAGGTAGCAGGATTTAACACAAACTATCGTACAAATCGTTCCAGTCTGGGCTTATAGTCTGAACAAGCGCATTCTTCTTATCTCTAGACCAACCTTTAATTTGTTTTTCCCGCTCAATAGCAATGACAATATCAGAGCAAACCTCATAATACACGAGTCGGTCTACATTGTATTTCTGAGTCAATCCCTTTCTGGACTTTGTGAAAAAAAAACCCTCCCGAATCCCCGCGGCGCAGACCGCGGGGCCCATGTCAGTAAAGCAGTAGCAAACTAATGGTGTTACATTGGCCTTGGCTTTTAAGCAGCTAAAGCGAGTTGATAAAGCAAGGTGTTCTCATATTGCTCCTCTATTTTTGAAGATTCAGTGTTATTGGCAGAGTTTGAGAAATAGCGCTGCTTCCATATTGAACGACGCACAGTCACGAGGATATCCGAGAAAGTCAGCCCACCCTCTTTGTCATACCATGTGGTTGTTTCTTGTACTATCACTTGCCTTGCGTCATTCTTTTTTAGAGCGACCAAAGTGAGTATGGAGTACAGCCCCATAAGTAAAGGAGTAGGACGTTGAATAGCCTTATCTGACCACTGACGTTGCGTTTCGATACCCAAGTGAGCACGTGCCACCCTGCAGGAGATCCCTCGCATGCTCGAGATGACGGACCTGGGGTGTTACAAATAAAACACAAGAGTTACCTGTATCAGCACAGTTATCACTCGCTCATGTTTGATAAAAAGATTTCAACCCACAGAATTATCGTGAATTATATATCGCGAGATAAAGGCTGAGTGTCACTGATATCGGCTGCATTTTATGCGTATCGATTGTGACACTCGCATCATCTTATTATTTATCTTGTGACCAGTATCGCATTTGTGCAAAGGTCAGATGGACCTGGATAGGTGGGTGAAGTAACGGACGAATTACAAATAGCGATGCATGGGTTAGGAAAGCCATCAGGACTGGTTAGAGAGCCTGAGTTTAACGTAATAGGAATTTCCGTATAATTACTGATAGTGGTTGTTGGGTCACAAACGTCAGGCTGAAGAAGAGCTAATCCATAAAAATGAACATTATTTGAGCCTTTGATACCTAAACCAGGGATGAGGTGTTTTCCTGTAGCACTTCCTGTGATAGCACTATATGTTGTGAGGGTAGGTGTGGCGTCCGGTATTGCCACGATATGTTCTTCACAACTATAGGTGTTTCCTGTCCCATTTAAGCAGACAATGAAAGCTAAGTTACCTTCGGGGCCTTCTATTTGAAAAGTAGCAGTTTGAATATCACTGACGGAAAAAAGAAAATATCCATTTCCTGACGAAAGCGTACTGCCATCAATTGAATAGCGTGCGTTCTTTAGATGAATACCTGCATTAGGATAATGCTTATTAGGTATTGTTGTTTTTAGGCTTAAGACATTATCTTCAATGGTCACCACAAAATTTTTACTGGAAAAAGTCATGCTTGAGTATAAACAGAGTAAGATAAAATGAAGTGAGATAATTCGTTTGAGCATATTAGAATTCCTTTCAATAAAAATAATTAAGACGAAACGAGGGCCTGTTGACTATTAATTAGCCCTAATGTTTAAATGGTAATTGAGCAAACAATGGCATTTGCATAAATACTACCTGTTTTAAGAGGATTAATGAGTTGATCATTATTCATCGTTAATTGTCCTTGTCCGAGGTAGAAAAAGCGATAGCCTAATTCAAAAGGTGCTTGACCAAAAAACTCATTGAAACGTAATCCGGCACCTGCTGTTGCAGTAAAAGTCACATTGGCATGTGACGTAAATGAATTACTTGGAAGAGTATACGAATTGAGTGCCGTTTCATGATAGCCACTGGTACGCATGAAATTAGGGCCAACACCGCCATCAAGCGTAATATTATATTTTTGATGATTTGTTTGGATATTTGCTTTAGCCGCAAGGTAGAGTGGCATTTGATTAATTTGATAGCTATAGGCAAGGTTGCGAGAGCGCTGTTCTTCGAAAATATATCCATTAACATTGGTAGGCCCTAAATAAAAAAGATTAAAGCCATATGCCAATTGGAATGGGTGTTTGAAGGCAACTTGTTCTGGGCTATCAAGAAAATATCCAATGCCAACAAGCCCATTGCTTGGATTATGTTGAGTCACTGTATATCTATTGCCGATTAACCCTTGAATAGGAATGTTTTGAGCTTGGCCCTGTGTACTCCAAAAGCCACCCAGCTGAACGACAGCATGACCATCTTTTAATTCAAGCGATGTAGGAAAATTCGGAGCAGGTGAGCTAGATACAACAGCAGCTTCTACATGAAAGCTAGATACAGCTGCGCATATCACACCAATAAGTCCTTTTATTTTAAATTGCATGTAACAATCCCTTATTGATAAATCAAATCATCTCAGTGTATTAAATCAGAATTTTATATTAGAAGTAAGAGCCAGTGCTTGGTACATCACAATATATTGATATAATTTATTAAAATTTAAATGCGATTAAGGTGTTTTTTTAGAAAATTAGAATCAATTTGGTGTTGCTTGATGTGCTATAGCAATGAGATTAATCGTTTAATGTTGTATGTGATGGGAATTTGATTGGCGAGTAGCGGGTGTTAATAATTGTGTCAGTAAGTCTGCTGTTAAAAGCAACACTTTTTTTACTCTTGAGCCTAAAGTGGTGTGTTGGTGATGTGTAATTTTTTGAGGCTTATGTTGTTTCTTTGGGGTCGATATTTTTTTATGTTCTACTGGCTTTTGAGTGCGTAGTGCTTTAAATGTTGCTTCACAAACAGGAGATGCATCTCGAGTCGCAAAATATTTGAGAGGGGTGAGCATTGCAATATCAAAATTTAAAGTGGGACATAATGTGACCCATTGTGCAAAACACTTTTTGTTTGCTTCGTTCAGGCCATATCCATCTTTTGAATTGCCTAATTTACAATAGGCAATTGATCCCATCGCATCGGCAAGATTGGTGACGCCACTTGTTTTCTCATGATAGCCTTCATAAAACATATAATGTGTGCCACACAACAACAGTGCTGTACTAATACCAAATGCAAATCGAGTTGAATATTCAGGATTGCCTTGCTCATGATGATGGATACGATCATGGCTTTGTGTAAGACGCCCTTGGGCAAAATCTTGATAAAACCAAATAAGTCTTCTTATAGCGATAGCTGTATTTAATTTGGTTATTTTCGTACCTTCTAAATAGGCAGGGTCTAGCGCTAATTTTAATGCAACAAAGAGTCTATCAATAGAGAGCTGTGTGAGCCCAAAATTAGTTTGATAATTGAGTGGAATGTCACCGTTTTTTGAGAGTTTTGCGATTTTTCTCCATCTACTTAAGTCTGATTTAGCTTGATAGGTTGAATATGAGTGGCCCGTCATACTAGTCATGTTGGTTGTATCGCCGCTACTTTCTTTAAGAAGCATTGCAAATACATGTGCCCAGTGATGTATTTTTTCATCATTTAAATAAATAGAGCGTTGATTAACCATATGTTGATAAATCGCAAAATGTAGAAATATCATTTTTCGTAAGCGTGGATTAATAGCCCTACATGTTTTATCTTTATCCTGTTTCATGACTTCATCGACATGTTGAGATAGTTTTTCAATCTCTCCTATTGTAGGTAAACCGGTTAAATTAGGTAGCCAACCTTTATCTTCAGATGTTTCTGCCTTGGATGCATGACTTTTTGAATCCGGTGCTGGATGTTTGTTTTGATCATCTGATGCAGAAAATGTCATGGACACAATAAAAAAACTGCACACAATAATCGTGATGTTAAACAATAACTTGATCATTTCCCTTACTACTTTTAATGTTGATATAATATAGTATAGACTGTATCTTATTAAATCAGATTAAGTTTATGATTAAATCATGATTAGTTGAGGGCAGGCTGACGGACTCATCTGTCACTATTTATGCTGATCAGGCCAATTCCAGAAAGGCTCATCTAACTGATTTTGGTTGATTACTTGGGTTTGCCCAAAACGTTTTTCTAATGAAAGTGAATGGCATAATGGTGAGCGTTCAAGTGTAGCTATTAAGCGACTTGCATGAGAGACGACCCATACTTGGGTTGTTTTTGATGCACAGACAATTAAACGCCCAAGTGCTGGCAATAAATCTGGATGAAGGCTTGTTTCTGGTTCATTTAAAATCATCAGAGGTGGTGGTCTAGGCGTCAAAAGCGCTGCCACCCAGAGTAAATAACGTAGCGTACCATCTGATAATTCTAAACCTGTTAATGGGCGCAATAAGCCTTCTTGATATAATTCAATCGCAAAACGCCTGCCTTCTTGGGCATTAATATTGAGCCTAGCTCCGGGAAAGGCATCTGAAATTGCTTGGTTCAGTGCTTCTTCGTTGCCGATTTCTTTGATTGTTTGTAAAGCAGCGGCCAAATCTCGACCATCATGATGAAGCACCGGGGTTCGTGTTGCAAGCTGTGGAAGCCTGGCTGGTGCTTCACTATCTGAGCGGAAATGATCGTAAAACCGCCAGGCTCTAATTTGTTCTCTTAAAGTAATCACTTCTGGTGTTTTTATAGGATCTGAAATTTGGTCAAAAAGACTGTCAAATGAAGGCGTATGTTGCGTCATGATTTCCCAACCTTGATTCCCTCTTATTTTTATAACGGGCCCTTCTCGGTTAATCAATAAGCTGGCAGGTCGAAAACTGTTTCCGGCCCAAATAGATTCTTGCTTTATTTCTGGATCTAGAGCAAAGCTTGAGGTTGTTGGGCTTGGGAGACCCAGGGAAATGGCATAGCCAAAATGATGATTTGAAAATCCTAAACGTAGGCGCGTGCGTGCTTGCTTATGAGTGCCTTGTATTGGGACATCTCGGTGATACATACGATTTGAAATTTTTTCTGGACCAGCCCAAAAGGTTGAATTTAGACCACCTTCTTTTGCTAACGCGTTGATGACGCCACCTTGAGCCGTTTCAGCGAGCAGTCTTAGTGCGCGATATAGATTAGATTTTCCACTGGCATTTGATCCAGCCACAACATTCAGCTGTCCTAAAGGAATAACAAGATCGCGTAGAGAACGATAGTTACTTATAGCGAGGGTATTAAGCATATCTAATTTTTGATTTATGTAGTGTAAAACTGCGCATAATATATCGCATGCAAAGACTAAAATACAAACACTAACGAGCTTGGTTTAAGGCAAAGCAATTTTCTTAAATCATAGAAAAGATAACGGTTCAATATGAGTTATTCACTATTTGGCGCTTGACTATATTGCCCTGGTTTTAGTCCATTTAATTCCCAAGGACCAATTTTAACACGTATGAGCCGTAAGGTAGGAAAACCCATTGCGGCAGTCATTTTTCTAACTTGTCGATTTTTTCCTTCTTGAATACTTAACTCTAACCAACAGGTTGGAATACTTTTTCTTGCTCGAATAGGAGGTACCCGTTGCCAGACTAAAGGCTCGTTGATTACTTTTACATGAGCAGGCAAGCAATGATGATTTTTGATTTGAATCCCTTGCCGTATTTTATTTAAGTCAACTTCGGTCGGTATGTTTTCAATTTGAACCCAGTAGGTTTTAGTTATCTTATTTGTAGGGCTACTAATTTTATGTTGTGTTTTACCGCAGTTGGTTAAAATCATTAATCCTTCGCTGTCATAATCTAACCGTCCAGCAGGGTAAATTTCTTTTATTGGGATGTATTTTTTTAAAGTGGTACGGTTTTCAACATCTTCAAACTGACTCAGCACCTGAAAAGGTTTATTAAAAAGAATGAGTTTTTTTTGAATCATATAGTGAGCTAAAAATTAATATAAAAACAGTAGGGAGTAATTCTAACGCACCATCGGCTCCTACACTAGGGGCTGTTGATAATTCATCTTCTCGCCTACGTGACGAGGGGTATCAACAGCCCCTCGTCAACTATTCACTGAGACTGAAGCACAGATTGTAAGTATCTCACACTGATGATTTGCAGTTCGCATAATTTTTAGTTTTAAGTTCACATTGAAACAAAATAAATGTTAGATTGGTTCATGAAGAAATGAATTCTTTTTTTAGAAACGGAAGTCAGGTCAAGTATTAATGAAAAACCTTATTAAAATCGCTTTACAAAAGCCCTATACCTTTGTTGTGCTGGCGATTTTAATCATCATCATGGGTCTAAAGTCGATATATACGTCATCAACGGATGTCTTTCCTGATATAAAAATACCGGTTGTTGCTGTTGTTTGGTCTTATTCTGGTTTATTACCCAGCGATGTGTCCGGAAGAATTACATTCTTGCATGAACGAGCAATTACAAGAACTGTGGAAGGTGTGCAGAAAATAGAAAGTAATTCTTATTATGGCATTAGTATTATTAAAGTTTTTTTACAACCAGGTATCGATGTTGCTAAAGCAGAAGCTGAAATTACGGCTATCTCACAAAACGTTATTAAAATTTTACCGCCTGATATTTCTCCACCAATGGTTATGAAGTTATCAGCGTCATCCGTACCAGTGGCTATGCTTGAGATTGCTTCTGATGATCTTTCAAGAGCGGAATTATTTAATATTGCCACCACTAAAATTAGACCCCAGTTAGTCACAATTAAAGGGGCTATATTGCCATTGCCTTATGGGGGAACAACCCGACAAGTCATGGTTTCTCTCGATCCACAAAAGTTATATGCAAAAAATATGACGGCATATGATGTTTTAACAAAGCTACAAGAACAAAACTTAATTTTACCCGCAGGTTCAGAAAAAATTAATACCATACAATGGATGGTAAAAAACAATGCCGCACCTTTAAAGGTAGATGACTTTAATAAGTTACCGATAAAAACCATTAATGGTGCCACTGTTTTTTTACGAGATGTTGGTTATACATCACTTTCAGGCGCACCACAGCAAAATTCAGTATTAGTTGATGGTAAACAAGCTATCATGCTTGTTGTAATGAAAAGTAGTGATGTCTCAACGTTATCTGTTGTTGATGGTGTAAAAAAAGCAATTCCGGAAATAGAAAAAACTTTAGGAGGAAAAGTTAAGATAACCATTTTGAATGATGCTGCAAAATTTGTAAAAGACTCAATTAAAGAAGTGGTTCAAGAAATGTTGACTGCAACATTTTTAACGGGATTAGTCGTTTTGTTATTTATTGGCTCTTGGCGCTCAACCATTATTATTTCTTTTTCGATACCACTATCTATTTTAACCGCTATTATTTGCCTGCAACTTTTTAAAGAAACCATTAATGTCATGACACTAGGAGGGCTTGCCTTAGCTGTTGGTATTTTAGTGGATAACGCGACTGTGATGATTGAGAATATTCATTCTCATTTGGCGATGAATAAACCTAAAAAAGAAGCGATTATTGATGCTGCCAATCAAATTATTATCCCCACTTTTATTTCAACGTTATGCATTACTTTAGCTTGGATGCCATTATTTGGTATTACTGGAATTTCAGGGTTTTTATTTAAGCCAATGGCTCTGGCTATTATGTTTGCTATGGCAGCGTCTTTTATGCTTTCAATTACGCTCGTGCCTACGATGGCAGATTATTTGCTTAAAGAGCATGAAACACCAGATAATGATTCAGCAGTACAAAAGCCTCAATCATCCTATAAAATCATGAATGCACTCCTTCAATTTCAGACTAATTTTGAGCATCAATTTGAAATATTTAAAGCAAATTATCAGCTCCTTTTAGAAAAAGCAATTCAGCACCGTCGCAAGTTTATCTTATATTTTGTTGGTTTTTGTGCTTTGTCATCAACACTTTTTTTGATTAATGGACAAGATTTTTTTCCTGAAATTAAGTCGGGAACGTTGCAAATGCATTTGCGTGCACCACTTGGAACACGCGTGGGTACCTCAGGTGAAATTGCATCGTATGTTTCACGAGATATTAAAAAATTATTGCCAGGTCAAGTTGAAAAAGTGATTAGCAATTGTGGCTTACCTGTAGGTCCTCATAATTTAGCATTTATCCCGACACCAACGATTGGCTCACAAGACTGTGATCTCACCATTATTTTACGAAACAAAGAATCCCCGGTTTGGACAGACAGAAATATCTTAAGAGAAGGTTTAAAAACATTATATCCAGGCACAATTTTTACGTTTCAGCCTGCCGATTTAACGGCAAAAATTATAAATTTTGGTTCACCCGCACCCATTGATGTACATGTGGTTGGATACAATATGGAAGAGAATTATGAATATGCCAAAAAGCTTGCGAATCAATTTAGAATGATAGCAGGAGCGACCGATGTTACTGTACAACAAACACTGACCACACCGACGTTATTAACCAATGCAGATAGAACATTTGGACTCAATGTTGCATTAACCGAAAAAGATATTGCTTTAAATATGATTTTGGCAACAGCAGGGAGCCAACAATTTTTCCAACAGTATTGGTTGAATCATACGACTGGAATCGCATATCGTTTAAATTTATATACACCGCAATATATTATGCATAGCGTTAATCAATTAACGTCCGTTCCTGTTAAAAAAACAGAAGATGATAGTAATCTTGAGAGCATACAGTTAGCAGGAAATATTACAGACATAAAGCTCATTGGAACACCTGGGGTTATTTCACATCATAATGTGATGCCGCTGTTTAATATTTATGTTTCAGCAGAAGGCAGGGCACTAGGTAGTGTCTTAAATGATGTGAAGCAAGTGATTAAAAAGAACATGAATCAAAAACCTCAAAAAGCAACGGTTGAAATTCATGGGCAATCTAAAACCATGAAAAGCGCTTATGCAGAGCTTTTGTTTGGTTTTGTATTCGCTATTGTTCTCATTTATTTATTAATCGTCGTTAATTTTCAGTCGTGGCTTGATCCGTTTATTATTCTTACCGGTTTAATTGGTGCTATTGCTGGTACATCGTTATTTCTATTTTTGACCCGAACAAACTTATCTGTACCCGCTTTAACGGGTTTAATTATGTCTGTCGGAACAGCAACAGCTAATTCAATTCTTGTTGTTGCCTATGCTCGTGAGCGAATGGAAGTGCATGGTAATTCAATAAAAGCAGCAATAGAGTCAGGACACGCGAGGATACGCCCAGTACTCATGACAGCACTGGCAATGATTATTGGTATGGCACCGATGTCTTTGAGCAACACAACCAATGCACCGCTCGGGAAAGCGGTTATAGGCGGTTTAATATTAGCTACGTTTACAACGCTATTTTTTGTCCCTTGTATATATACGGTTGTTTATCGTAAATATAACAACACATAAGGAACGATATTGTGTATGAAAGGCTTTTAAAAAAATATCAGTTGGTGTTCAAGCCACAGCTTAAAAAGTATAAAACTTGGCTAGTTCAATTAGCTCAAAAAAATAAATGGCTCACGATAGCCATTGTGGGTTTTATTATGTGGATTTTTTTAGTTTTTATTCTGCGTGGATATGATACTCATAAACTCAAAAAAACAGCATTAAAAGAAGACGTTTTTCCTGTGTCTGTTGTATATCCTAAAAAAAATAACAGCATTGAGCGTATCGAGTTACCCGGTAATATTATGGCTTGGAATCAATCTTATATTTACTCGCGGGTTAATGGGTATATTAAAGCATGGTATACAGACTATGGTGCTAGAGTTGAAAAAGATCAAATTATGGCGAGAGTAAGAACGCCGATGTTAAATGCACGCTATGGTCAGGCAAAAGCAGATATGAAAGCGCAAGAAGCTATCTATAAGTTGGCAGAGTTAACTGCTAAAAGATACATCGCAATGAAACGTTCAGAAGCGGTTTCAATTCAGTCTATCTCGGTTAAAGAAGCGCATCTTAAAGCTGAAAAAGCAAAGTTTAATGCGACTGAATATCATGTAGAAACACTCGCCGCCCGATTAAAATTTAAGTCTATTGTTGCTCCGTTTTCAGGTATTGTTATTTCAAGGAATATTAATTTGGGAGATTATGTGAGTGAAAAGGGGAGCGTGAAAGAACAAAGTCCTAAGCCTACACACCTCTTTATTGTGGCTGATATTCATAAATTACGTTTATTTGTTTCTATTCCAGAACGATTTGGCCGGTTTCTGCAACCTGGATTTAAAGCAGATGTTGTTTTTCCACAATACCCAAACAAACATTATGCAGCACAATTTTTAACATCAGCTAAAGCATTTGATCCACAAACAAGAACGGTTGTAACGGAGTTTGTCATCGACAATGAAAACGAAGCAATATGGCCAGGCTCTTATGCAACGGTCACGATATCGGGTAAAACTAAGTCAGAGCTTTTATCTATTCCAACAACAGCCATGATATTTGATGCTCACGGCACGCGTGTTGCAACGATTGATAAAAATAATAAAGTGCATTTTAAAAATATCAAAGTTGATCAATTAAGACAAAGAACAGTAGAAGTAATTGAGGGGCTATCCTTAACCGATAAAGTCATTAATAGTCCAAATTTAGGATTATTAGAGGGTAGCAAAATAAAAATCGTGACGCCGGTCAAGGGTTATCTTCAATAAGAAAAATGGATGAAAAATTTAAATATAAATCGATATGATAAAACAAATTTTTTTCGATGGATTTGTGTTTTTCTTATTCTAGGACTACTAGCGTCTTGTACTTCTAAACGAGATATTATTGACTTATCACCCGAATATAATCCCCCAAAGCTGATTGTACCTCGAGACTGGCGAGGGCAAAGTCCATTTCGGTTAGCAAGCCCTAAAGATAATACTTACAATGGCAAATGGTGGAAAATTTTTAACGATCCCATTTTAAATCAATTACAAGAAAAGTTTCATCAAAGTAACCCTACGTTGCAGGCCGCAGCAGAAAGATTTATTCAGTCCCGCTATGAAATGATGAAAGCACGCTCGATGTACTTGCCTCAGATTGGTATTAAAGGGTTTTATGACAATAATCAACGCTCATTAGATGATTTGCAGCATGGTGAAATCAATGAGTTTGCTTCGGGAAATACCGCATCATTCATGGGGCCACTTTCTTGGGAGCCTGATATTTTTTCAAGATATAGAAATGAAACAAATGTTCGTGTATTTCAGGCACAAGCAACAGCTGCACATTATGGTGCTATTCGATTACTATTACAGACAGAGCTCACTGCTAATTACTATATACTGCGGGCATTAGATGCAAAAAATGCTGTGTATTTACATTCAATTGCTTATTATAAAAAATCACTTAACCTTGTAAATATCCAATATAAAGGCAAGTTAGCCTCTAAAATTGATGTGATGCGAGCTAAGTTTTTATTGGCAGGCACTGAGTCAAAGCAATTAGAGGTTGAAGCAGAGCGGCAAGTTGTTGAGCAATCAATTGCAGTGCTCTTAAATATATCGCCCTCTACTTTTAAATTAAAACCGGTGAGCACACTCACAATTCCTAAAATTACCATACCCAATATTTTGCCTGCGGAACTATTAGAGAGAAGGCCTGATATTGCAGATTTAGAAAGAAAAATGGCGCAGGCAAACAAATCAATCGGTATTGCCAGAGCTGCTTTCTTCCCTCAAATTAACTTGAATGGAAGCAGTAGCCTTTTTCTTATTGCACAAATTTCTAATCCAGTTTGGGCTTTAGGGACTATTCTTGATTACAATGTTTTTAAAGCAGGGTATAGAAGGGCACAATTACAAAAATCATGGTCAACTTACAGAGAAACATTAAATGATTACCGTGAGGGTATTTTAACAGCGTTCAAAGAGGTAGAGCATGGATTGAGCAAAACAAACTTGATTGATAAATCATTAGGCAGACAAAAAGAAGCAGTCAATGCAGCGTTTGAAACGCAAGAATTAACGATGGATTTATTTAAGGGAAAATTAGCTTCTTCTTTGGATTTATTATACGCAGAGTTAAACACACTTGAAGCACGTATTCATGAGGTAGAAATCAAGCAAAACTTGATGGTTGCTACGGTATATCTTGTTAAAGCATTGGGTGGTGGCTGGAGCCAACGCACACAACTGCCTGAAGATGAGCAAATTCCTGCTTTTGGTTTATTCCAATATAATAAGCTCGGCCAAATTGAACCTGTTGTGGGGATTGGAAAGTCCACACCCGAAAATCAAGTGAACTTGATTGGTGGCTATTAAGTTGTATTGAGACTCAGTCGCAAAATATTAGCCATGATTACTATTTTTTATAATGATTAATCAAGCTATTTTTGTGTTATTATTACCCATAAAAACATATGAAGTATTATATATGGGTAGTCTAAAATTTTTGATTATAAAATATAAAGGGCTGTTAAAAAAATAAATTTATTCGATTTACTCAAAAATACGCTGAATGTAAAACGAGATGACTCTGAAGAATCAGAGCTATGACAAATAGACGCTAGTTCCTGCTTAATTGCACGAATGTTCCGTTTAAATTTTGCTGTGTTTATGGAAAAGATGTATTAACTGAACCTGTAATTTTGAACCTAAACGTAAAGTTGATGCTTATGTAGATGAGCAAGTGAGCCAGTACAGGGATAGCGTTTCACGAAATGCTCTCACTTAATTATCTAGTTTTTCACCTACTTTGGTTGAACCCGATCATAACGAATGCTTCCAATCATATGAAAGCGATAAGAAGGCCGTTTGATATGTTTCAACTTTTGGAAAGGTATATAGATTTGCTTCTTCATAGTTCATTGAACAAGTAAATACACGATATGAATGAAAAGGCTTGTTTTATGTCGTGGATTACGAATCCGAGCTTAGAAAGTGATATGCATTTTCTGCAATATACCCGTGATCTTTGAAAATGCTTGATTTTTCATGTTGAGAGGATCATGCTTCGCAGCATGAAAAGAATACACATAACAGAAGAAGAAAAAGCAGAGCTTGAAGCTCGCCATAGAGACAGTTCAGATGGTAAAGAACG
>JARGPP010000011.1 GCA_029210085.1 Legionellaceae bacterium
AAAGTATCACACGCTGTTTTTATCAAACCGCCCGCTTCAATATAATCCAAAACCCTTATTCTTAAATCTGATGAATGACTCATAATAAAATCTGAAATTGTAACACAATAAATAAGTCATTTTAAATTTAATCAACTATATGTGCTTTTTTTAGTGGTGGCTTTATATGTGTCGGCCTTGATATGGCTTATAGTTATTGCACCGGAGAGCCAAGAGGTATTGGAGATAAAAAGCCTCTTAAATCAGGTACTAATTTTTTAACCAGTGTTGCTGTTGCTGCTCGACTAGAGAATACGACTGATGATGCTGAAGGTGATGATGCCAACTGCCGAGCCTTTCTTCGACGCTACTACGCACATTGTAATATTTGGGATACATACGGAGACGAACTTGAGTATGAAAAAGAAAAACTCATGGATCAACTCTATATTGATATTTGCAATAGAAACTCTCGAAAAACAGGGGGAGACCGCCTCATTCTTTGGGCAGCTACTTTTCTTGCAGCCTCGGTCTCACTGATTTCATTTATACGTAATATTGCACACAACCAAAATAGCAACTCCGATACCGTTCTTGCCATTAACTATGCTGAAGGAGCAGGCGCTTTATTTGTTTTAATTCTTACACAAATAACCAATAGAAAAACACAAGCAGATGACTTGGCCACTAAAGCACTTATTAAAGTACGTAAGTGGGCTAAAGACTATGTTCAAGCACGCCATCAAGGCCGTGATCTATCAAACGCGGCTCAAAGCATGGCACCAGCAGCACTTTCTATAGAAACACTGATGCCCATTGAAGATGCACTGCATAACTTACGCTATCAAACACAGCAAACCCGCAATCTTGATCATAGTTTGCTCGAAGCCGTATCAAGACTCCGAACAAAATTAGGCGTTCATACAACTTTAAAACAAGTGCATGACAGCCTTCAAGCATTTATCAAGCATTCATCAGTTGAAGCTCACCTACCTTTAAGTAGTGGTGGTGAAACAGCAGCTCCTAAAACTAAAGGAAACTCAATTGAACTCAATCTGGATAACATCAATTCATTAGCAACCATTGAACTATTGTCACGTTTATACGATTGTCCTATTTTTGTTATCAGTGAAACACCTTTTAGTGATGATTCATACTGTCGCATGATCAATGAAACTTTGCCTGCCGATATCGACATGAAAGAGGCCGAAGGAAATCCTGAGGCGCATCAACAAGATCGTGAAAGACGTACCATGATACTGTATACCCCTGCAACAAATCATGATTATTATCAAGCTGTGCATACGCCTATAACCATGGGTGTTAAACGACCGTTTGCAGACATTAAAGCTGAACTGAGCGCATTAAAGCCAAGTCCTCGCCCAACTCATACACTTAATGAAACACCAATAAACCACTTGAACTCACAGATATAAAAAATAAAACAAGCAGGCTCACGATACACACACGTTGATTAAATTCCGAGTGCCATCGTTTGCCTGCATGTGTCTTCTTCTGTTTGCCAGGCTTCAAATCGATTGATTTTTTCTTCTTGGCCTACTTTCTCTAAGTTCAATTGCTCATCCGAATACTCGAAATGATATAAAGTCGCACATGTTCGTGTTATCAATGACAGTGTTGATAGCACCGCATTCAGCGCATTCAGTAAAGAAGAGCCAAATTCAACCATCATTTCTTGGCCACAACCCAATACTGCGGCATGAAGTGCGCACGCGACACTCAGAAGTACTTTATATAGAAAACAGAAGGGGTAAAGTGATGCATTCGCATGATGTTTTTTATTTTGATATGAGGTAAACAAAGTCAAGCGGTTATTATTCAGTAAACCTTTCGCGATTAAATAATGTTCATCTGCCATAGTACCTTTTGAAGGCACTGCGTTTAATTTTATAACCAAGTCATGCGAGTTATCCAACCCCAATGTGGCCTGCATTAAACGTGCTTGTTTTAAATAATACACATTAGGGCATCCGACATCAACAGATGTTTCTGCTAACGCAACAAGTGCCTCCAATACATCTATATGTGGGCTCACATGAAACGTTTGATAAATTTTAAATGCCATTTTTAAGTCATTAAATGCAGATTCTATTTTTTTCATCCTCAAAAAAAACGCGGCACGAAATACTAAATGATCAGCTCTACCTACTGGTTTTTTAAATGGATCGTAAAAGTCGACTGATTTAGAAGCATATGAAAGTGCTAACTGAGGTTCTTCATTCATCAAATGCCAATTTGCTTTGTTTTTATAGGTTCGTAAGGTCACTGGGCCTTCTGCCGTGGTAATTATCTGGCTCACATTGAAGCAGCACGCATTTGTTGCTGTAAAATGTGATTGAGTCGTCACAGAAATATCATCCATTGCTTCGAATAATACTTTTTGGGCTTCAACAACGTCGTTTCTTTGCATCAAAGCCGAGGCATATTGATTAAGCGCATGCAGTCGCAGTTCACCCGTAACATGTTTGTGTGCAATTTCAAACCCCTTTAATGCTGATAAGGCACTAGCGGAGGCCTTTTGTTCTTTCCCTTGTTCCAAATAAATAACACTTTCAATATAAAAAATATAAGCACTCAATGGCCAGTTATACCAAAAATATTTCCGCGAAAGCGTAATTAAAGCTAACGCTTCATTTTCATCTTGTTTTTTTAATTTAACACCAACGGCCCAAGCTGAGAGTCCTAACAAGCACGCCAAGTCAAGTTGTTGCCCTTCAGTCAAACGAGACGCTTCTTCAGACATTGCGAATGCTTTTAAATCTTTAATTTTTTGATAATGTTCCTCCCACAAGTTATCTTGCATAGCCTCAGAAATATCTAACTCAAACCCAGCGCAAAAAGCATTAAACTGTGTATCATCTAACATTTTTTATCCTCTCAATCGTCCTTAGTCTTGCTTTCTATCTGCCAAATATACATCAAACCGGACTGTTTTCCCTTCAATGACATAGTTCGGCTTTAACAAGGCAGGGCGCTTAGCAGGCCATTTCACCACGACACGCAATTTGGCATGTGCTCGAGCACAAGTCAGTAGCCCTGTTGAGTCATTATCTGCTCCTAATAAAACTTGTAACGCGTATAAATCTTTTTTGACACGAGCTGACTTATCTCGCACTGGATGCATAGGGTCTAAATAAATCACATCAGGATAATCCGCAGGCAGAAGTGCTGTTAAATAGGTTTTTGCATCTTGAGCGATGAGGTGAAGCTTTAAATCGCTAGCTTTACTTAAACGTTTTAAGCCATCTTCAAGTAAAGCTGCAAGCACAGGCTCTCGCTCACACATTAAAACATCGGCTCCACTCGATGCAAGCGTTGCAGCATCTCGCCCAAAACCTGCTGTTGCGTCTAATATTTTGAGTCCAGCCTTTGGCTTACACGCTTTTAAAATGGCTGGTTTTTTAACGCCTTTTCGGCATCGTGCTGCTACAACTGCTTCAAAATCAACAAAAATAGGTGTGCAGCCCTCCACACATAGGGTCAACTTTTCATCATGAATAGCAGAAACGACCTGTTTTAGGCCTTCTCGAGTTCTTTTTGCCATACAGGACTCAACATCATATCAACACAAGCCTCTAAAGAAGAAAATACAGGTACTTCTGGAAATTCAGTTAAGCGCTGCTCATCAGTCATAGGAGACCTGATGACCATCGGATGCACACCAGCCGCCCTTGCAACTAAAATATCCGTAATTCTATCTCCCACCATCACCGCTCCTTCTAATGGGCATGCTAACTGCTTTGAAATGGCATATAACATACCCGGCATTGGCTTTCTACAAGCACAGCCTTTGTCTGGCATATGCGGACAATACTGAATACAAGCAATTTCCGCACCCACAGCATGAAGATGTGTCAATAACTTGTCATGGATAGCATGCAGTATCGTTTCATCATAGAGCCCTCGTGCAATGCCAGATTGGTTCGTTGCAACTGCAAGTGTGTAACCTGCATCACACAAACGCTTGATGGCCTTGATACTACCCGGCAGAAAAATAAACTCATCAGGCGACTTGATATATTCAAGCGAGTCTTGATTAATCACACCATCTCTATCGAGAATAATTAATTTATTCATGACGTCTGTGGCAACAATGATACATCGGCCACACACCGTAACAACCTTTGTAACCGCGCTAAGAGCCTTAATCGATTGGTTTGGACCGTCATATCTTTATCCATCACCATCACATGCTCGAAAAAAGCATCAACAGGCATACGCAATGACGCAAGTTCAAGTAAGATGGCACCATAAGCACGTTCAGCATGCTGCACAGTAACGAATGCCTCTAAAGATATAATACGATCAAATAAAATCCTCTCAGCAGGTACTTGCAACAAATTTTCATCAACCATGGGTAAATGGGTCACATCAAACGTCAAGTTAGCTTGCTTTAATAATTTATTAACACGCTTTGAAGCAGCAGCAAGTGCTTCAGCTTCAGGTCTTGCTTCAAAAACTTCAAGCGCTTTCACACGCACATCTAAATCACGCAAACAATCCGACTGTATCTCAAGGGCTGCACGAACACGCTCTACAGCATGTTCCATGCCTTGATAAAACGCAGGCAAACGCTCCAAAATAAAGGCTCGAACAACAGAAATCAAATCTGTGTTTGCCACAAATTGATCACCATAAGCAGCTCTTGCTATTTCTAAACTATCCGACAAGCTCAAAGACACAGGTAACGCATTTAAAATACGTACCACAGCCAATGCATGTCGACGAAGTTTGAATGGATCCCGTTCACCCGTTGGTTTTTGCCCAATCCCAAAAATACCCACCAGCGTATCGAGTCTATCTGCAAAAGATAAAGCAAGGCCTAATAGACTATTCGGTAAATCATCTGCCGAGAAACGAGGATAATATTGCTCTTTTAAAGCCACAGCAAGCACATCCGACTCACCATCATTTAATGCATAATAATAGCCCATCGTACCTTGAAGCTCAGGAAACTCACCAACCATCCCTGTCAGCAAATCACATTTAGATAACTGAGCTGCATATGAAGCGTCTTTTTTATCTAAACCCAGCAAAGGTGCGATGCCCACTAAAATTTTCTCAATACGCGTCACTTTATCATATAGGCTGCCTAACTTAGCCTGAAAAACCACTTTCTGGGTTGCATTTACACGGGATAATAATGTTTGTTTTTTATCTTCTTGATAAAAAAATGCCGCATCACTTAAACGTGCATACATAACACGCTGATTGCCATGAATCACATGCGCAGGTGATGTGCTTTTTATATTAGAAACCGTGATAAAATGAGGCAATAACTGACCTTTTCTATCACGAACCGCAAAGCATTTTTGATGCACCTGCATCGACTCAATCAAAACCTCAGGAGGCATATCAAGAAATTCAGGTGAAAAGTCAACTAACAAAGCAGATGGCCATTCAACAATAGAGGTCACCTCATCCAGTAGTCGCTCAGGTATCACAGCCTCGGCATCTTTTGTTTCAAGCACCTCATGAATAGATGCAACCACTGCTTCTCTACGCATTGCAAAGTCTGCAATAACACCTGCATCATACAAGCTTGAAACATACTGAGCAGGCGTATCTAGATGAATCGCTTCTGGATAATGATAGCGATGTCCAAATGTTTCACGACCCGCGTTACACTCAAAACAAGATACATCAATAACATCTTGGCCTAATAGTAAAACCACCCAATGTACTGGCCTCACAAAACTCATTTCACCATCACCCCAACGCATCAGTTTAGGAATGGGTAACTGTTGAACCGCACGCGTAACAATGCCTGGTAATAACTCAGAGGTTCGCAAACCAAGCTCTGTGGCCTCATAGGCAAAACGCTCGCCTTTAGGTGTATTTTGAACCACCAAATCATCGACTTCTACGCCACATGAGCGCGCGAATCCAAGCAGCGCTTGAGTAGGCTTGCCATCAGCTCCAAATCCTGCTGCTTTTTTGGGGCCTAATTTTGAGACTTGATGCGAAGCTTGCTCTAATTGAACCGCTTTAATCAAAACAGCCAAACGCCTTGGTGTTGCAAAAGCCTGTACATCACCATGTGTTAAACGTGCATCATGTAAGCCTGCTTGTACGTTTTTTGAAAGCGCCTCACCTAAAATGGAAACCGCTCCAGATGGTAACTCTTCAACGCCTAATTCAAATAAAATATCACGCGACATCAGAACCCACCTTTATCAACGGAAATCCAAGTGCTTCTCGCGTTGCATAATAGACTTCAGCAACCATTCTCGATAAATGTCGAACACGAAGAATATAACGCTGACGCTCTGTCACTGATAAAGCACCTCTTGCATCCAAAATATTAAACACATGCGAAGCATGCATCACCATTTCATAAGCGGGCAATGAAAATTGCTGTTCTGCTAATTTTGTAGCTTCTAACTCATACTGATTAAACTGCTGAAACAACCATGGGACATCGGCAAGTTCAAAATGATAGGTCGACATTTCAACTTCTTGTTGATGAAATACGTCGCCATAGGTCATGGTTCTATCGGGTGTAATACACCACGGTAAATCATAAACGTTATCAACGCCCAAAATAGACATGGCCAAACGCTCAAGTCCATAAGTTAATTCGCCTGTTACCGGTTTACATTGCAGACCACCTACTTGTTGAAAGTAAGTGAATTGCGAGACTTCCATCCCATTTTGCCAGACCTCCCAACCAAGTCCCCAAGCACCTAAAGTGGGTGACTCCCAGTTATCTTCAACAAATCGGATATCATCCAACAAAACATCCACGCCTAAAGCACGCAGCGAATTTAAATATTTGTCTTGAATATCAATCGGCGAAGGTTTTAATACCACCTGAAACTGATAATAATGCTGTAATCGATTAGGATTATCGCCATAACGACCATCAGTCGGTCGCCTAGAAGGCTGTACATAAGCAGCGCACCAAGGCTCAGGTCCTATAGCGCGCAAAAAAGTGGCTGGATGAAACGTTCCGGCCCCCACTTCTAAATCAAGCGGCTGTAAGACTACACAGCCTTCTGCCGCCCAAAATTGTTGAAGTGTCAGGATAATGTCCTGAAACGTTGATGGTTTACTCATAAAACTGATAACTTACCACTTATGATTTATTAGCCTGGGTCACTAAGTCTTGAAGTGATTCAAGTGTTGCTGCCCCTGGGATAAATGTTGGCTCATGGCTTGCATTAAACTCACCATTAGGTGTTGATGCCAAAATAAATGCCGGCGTTCCCATGAGGTTAAGCTTTTCAGCCAACGCTTGGTTCATTGCAAGTTCATCTGTAATCGCTTGGCTTTGCATATCTTGTTTTAACTTCGCCATATCTAAACCTACTTTTTCAGCAGCTGACATCACCAATGCATCATCTAAACGCTTATCAATTTTTAATAAGGCCGCTTGCATCGCTTCATACTTGCCTTGTTTGGCTGCTGCAAGTGCTGCACGTGAAGCTGTTTCTGAACGCTTCCCAAAAATCGGGAGTTCTTTATAAATCACACGTAATTTAGGATTTTTAGTTGAAAGTTCACCAATAATAGGCTTCATACGCTTACAATGCACACACTGGTAATCAAAAAATTCAACAATCGTCACATTCCCTTTAGGGTTACCTGTAAAAGCACCATCAGGTTTAAAGAGCTGCTCTGCATTTTTCATGATTGCAGATTTTGCAACATGCTGCATTTCATCTTGTTGCTTTTTTTGAAGCGCTTGTGATGCTTCTAATAACACTTCAGGATGACTCACTAAATAATCATGAACCACTTGCTCGACTTGTTTTTTTTGCGGTGCTGCCATGGCATCAGGTGCTGCTTGCGCAACCCCGCCACAAAAAAGTGCGCCTGCTATCAAAGTTGCTTGTGCATGGATTAATTTCACGTTACCTCTCCCTTATCGCATTATATTTCGAAACAGAACGTAGCATCTGTTCCGCTTAATTTCAAGCAAGGTTTGCATAAGCTGCAACCAACCACTTGCTTCCATGAGCCCCAAAATTAACCTGAAGCCGTGTATGTGCACCACTCCCTTCCAGCGCTAAAATAACACCCGAACCAAACTTGGCATGCTGTACTTCTTGCCCCAAACGAAAACCACCCGGTACATCTTCTTGATAAACAGGTGCTGTACTACGCACGGATGCTTGCGCTGCAGGTGCATATGTTCGTCGACCTACACGTATTTCATCCAATAAATTACTCGGCAACTCTTGTAAAAACCGAGAGGGCTTATGGTATTCTTCACGCCCATGCTGTCGTCTAATTTCGGCATGTGTAATCACGAGCTTCTCCATCGCTCGCGTCATACCTACGTAACAAAGCCTACGCTCTTCTTCAAGACGTGCTTCATCATCAGCTGATTGCCGCCCAGGAAACAACCCCTCTTCCATACCGACTAAAAACACCAGTGGAAATTCTAACCCTTTGGCTGCATGTAATGTCATTAAATGCACATGGGGCACGCTTGTATCCGCTTGTCGCTCTCCTCCCTCAAGAGAAGCATGCGCTAAGAAATCACTCAGTATTTCTGCTGAAACATCTGCTTCTTGTTCTTCTTCATACTGTCTTGCTGCATGAATCAACTCTTCTAAATTCTCTCGTTTAGCTTCAGCACGCTCGCCTTTCATCTTAACAAAGTGCGCACGTATCCCACTGATATCCATTACATTTTCAATTTGAGTCTCAAGTCGCTCACTTAACAGTGCATCACGCAGATTGTCTATCAAACGTAAAAAACCACTCAATGCATTACCTGCACGAGCTGGAAATAATCCTTCAGATAATTGTTTAACAGCGGTCTGCCACAATGAAACACCTTGCTCACGTGCTTCTACACGTATTGTTTCTAATGTTTTTTCACCGATACCTCGAGTAGGAAAGTTAACCACTCGCTCAAACGCAACATCATCTTCAATATTGGTCATCAAACGCAAATAAGCCAAAGTATCTTTAATTTCAGCGCGCTCGAAAAATCGCACACCTCCATGAATATGATATGAAATGCCTGCTCGCAAAAGCGCTTCCTCAAGCACCCGAGATTGTGCATTTGAACGATATAAAATTGCAATATCATCAGGTGAACGTCCCGAACGAATCGACATTTCAATCCGTTCGCTGACAAAACGTGCTTCATCTAACTCATTGAGTGCACCATATACTGTGATTTTTTCACCATCATCACTTTCGGTCCATAAATTTTTACCCAAACGTGTTGTATTATGGGTAATTAAAGCATTCGCAGCAGACAAAATGACCCCGGTTGAGCGATAGTTTTGCTCTAATCGAACAACGTTAACACTGCTAAAATCATCTGAAAAACGTTGAATATTCTCAACTTTAGCACCACGCCAACCATAAATAGACTGATCATCATCTCCAACCGCCATCACACTCGAGCGCTCTCCTGCCAACAAGCGAATCCAAGCATATTGTACTGTATTTGTATCTTGAAACTCATCCACCAAAATCACTTGAAACCGGTTTTGGTAATGCTCAAGCAATTCAGGATTATCACGCAATACCTCATGACAGCGTAACAGCAGTTCTGCAAAGTCAATCACTCCTGCAACACGGCATGCTTTTTCATAGGCATCATAGACCGAAAGCCAAGTACGACCGGGACCATAAGACGGCACTTGGACGTGCGCCGGACGCAAACCTTCGTCTTTACGCCCATTAATAAAAGCTTGTGCTTGTTTTGGCGGCCATTGATCAACTTCTAAATTTAAAGATGCCATGACACGCTTGATTAAACGCAGCTGGTCATCACTGTCTAAAATTTGAAAATGTTCAGGCAGTCCTGCTTGCTCGTGGTGTTGTCGTAACAGACGATGACATAAACCATGAAACGTACCCACCATCAAACCTTCACTACCTCGTGGAAGCATACTTCTTAAACGTGCCTTCATCTCGCCTGCAGCTTTATTCGTAAAAGTCACCGCTAAAATTGAGTAGGGTGACAAGGCATGTTCCGACACTAAATAAGCCACGCGACTCACTAGAACACGTGTTTTTCCGCTGCCAGCACCGGCTAAAACCAGAACATTGCCCATTGAGGCAGTCACTGCTTCTCGCTGCCGCTCATTCAAACTTGCTAAGCCAATTTCATCCACAAAAAATACTCCAAAACCTGTCATTTACAAAAATGATCTTCATTCTACACGGAACAGCTCTTCACACCTACACTCGATTCTGTTCTACTATAACACTTTAAACCTTTGGCTTAGTCAGAAACATACATCATGCCTATTGACGCTATTAAATTCATCAAAAAGCCACTGTTCGCGGCCACAACACTTTGCCTCACAAGCTGTGTGGCTGTTGGTCCTAACCCTGATGATCCTTACGAATCGATTAACCGAAAAATTTATAGTTTTAATGTCAAATTTGATAAACACATTGTTCAACCCCCTACAAAACTCTATGCAGCAGCAATCCCTGCTCCCATTCGTGCGGGCATTAATAATATCTATAACAATATTAATATGCTACCCACACTTGCAAACGATATTTTACAAGCTGATTATCAACAAACTATTCTAGATTTTTGGCGATTTACAATTAATACCAGTATGGGGATTGGTGGTATTTTTGATGTTGCCAGTCAATGCCAATTACCTCTCCATGAAAACGACTTAGGCATTACATTTGCCAAGTGGGGAGATAGAAAATCACCTTATATTATGATTCCTTTTCTTGGGCCAAGTACGATTCGGGATGGAATGGGACTTATATTTGATTACACTTTTTTTAGTCCCTACCCTTATATTCATAAAGATTTTATCATTGAGAGTGTTTTGATTCTTAGATATATCGACCTACGATCACGCATGTTTGATACAGACAGACTCATGCAAGCAGCTCCTGATGCTTATGCTTTTATGCGAGAAGCCTACTTACAGCATCGTAATTATCTCATTCGTGGTGAAGAGGCTGTTGCCACCGGAGCACTCTATGTAGACGATGACGATACGCCACCTGATCCTGAGCAAGTACTCACAAACAAACCGCCGGAAGGCAAAAAAGCATCTGAATTTCCAATAACCACTAATTAACCAATACAGGCTCACCGAGAAATCTGATTAATTTTTTAATCAATAAAGAGACTCAAAACAGCATGTCACCAACAATTCACCTCATCACCTCAGCTTTATTAGAGCGCACTTAAAAAAGATAATTAATAGCAATACCACCAGCAGAAAAAACCTCATTGTTCGACGTGGTTATTCCACCGATCTTAACATGGTCATATTGATAAGGCATGATCCAGCCTGATAGCATAATATGGTTTGTTAACAATTGCTCGAGCGATATATATGCCCCTGCTTCGTATTGCATATTAATAGTAAGTCCCTTGGCATGCCCAAAAGTCTCAATATAATTAAATCCATAAGCGAAATATGTATGCTCACCTAATGCTTTTCGTAAACCTCCAAATATTACTGGCGTCACCGTCTGAGTAATTAATGGTGCGTTATCAACATGCCCGGAAGCAGTGACTCCAATTTCAGTTTTAGGAGTATAGCGCGCAATACCGATACCAAAACTTGTGGCAATTACATCAGAACCAACTGCGGCTTGTATTGCCAAACGCACAGGTTTATCATTAAATATATCATCCGCAGAAACAATAGATACATTAGTAAGTAGCAAAAAAAGAACAAAAAGACGACAAAACATACTCATACCCATCCTTAAAATAAAAAAACTATTTCCCTAATACCCCTGAAAAAAACACACTTAAATACAAAAGCATTCAATTTCAACCGGCTTTATACCATTTTAATAAAGATTAATAAAACAAATTTAATCAGGCACTTAAAGACAATCATCATCTGAATTTCCGATAACCCACTAATTAATCACCTTAATTTTTTTTTAACCTTTATAGGTTATAATTTACTTAAATAAATTTAATTTATTCAAATTCAATATGCCGGATAATTTTACAGTCATAGAGGGTGCATACCATAAACTCTATCATTATAATGTTCCACCCGTAGTCGGATATGGTAGAGCCTTTGATGGATACACCATTGATTCTCTTCCTGCCGCACCTCAAATTCATACTTATAATCCCGATCCTAAAACAATACTCCCTCTTCTAGCACTCAAAAAACAACCCGCTATCATCCACATTGATAGCGCAAAATATACAGTAGAACATTTTCTTGTCGTTCAATGCTTAGATGATGCCTTTATAAAAGATGATGGTGATATTTTTCGCCCAACAATAAAGCCACATTATGCAATAGCACCTATCAATGGCTCAGGAAATATTTATAATAAAAACTGTATGGCCATGATTCAACAGGATAACACCATCGTTCGTTCACCTTTTAATCTCCCTGTTCATGCTCATGATAACTTACTGTCTCCTGCGCATTCTATCGCTGATTTAAAAAACTTATTAATAATCTCTCACTCCCAAAATAAAAGTCTATTTTTAACCTCTTATGTCGTCGATGAAGTCCATAAAAAAGTACTCATCACACAACATTGTTTATTAAATACCCGTGAGCATGAATCACTTGAAACAATATTAGAAAATTTACCTGAAAAAAATATTGAAGCCTTGATAGATGCAACATCGCCAATTCAAAGCAAACTCACACAATTTTATGTGTCACCAGATGATGCAACAATAGCATCATCAATACAGCCTTTATTTGCACATCAAACCAAGCACACTCCATCACGCACACACACCACACCTTCAACTGCTTCCAAAAGCACTAGGCCCAACAGAACACGGCACAAAACAGCACCCAACCGACAACCAGCTGCAGAAGCTGAAGAAGCTGAAGAAAAGCGGGACAACTCAAGTCATGCAGCTCAAGAACAAGTACCACCTGATACCACCAAGACTACAACTCAAAATCAAAGTGAAAACTCCGTAGCCACTGGTGAAGCTCATGATCAATTACTTTTATCAAGCCCTCTCAACAATAAGACACTAACTCCATTACAAAGCACTATAGATAAAGCACAATATTTTCCTACCCCCAAACAAAAAAATAAGCTCAACCAATCAACCGATATTGATTGGTATTTTTATTTTAAATGCTTAAGTGGTGTTACCATGCTAACCGGCGCTGCAATGCTGATTACTTATTTATTACTTCCTGCAGCTATAATCGGACTTGCCATGTCGGGCGCATATACTTTAAGCGTAGGAAGTCTGGGATATTTTGCGTCTAGCACTTCTTCTAGCAGCCAGTCAAAAAAGCCTGCTCAATCTGAGGCAGCAGCGTTTAATCATTAAGTCTCATGCGCTAAACCAACGCCTTCTAATAATTGCCGGGTATACTCTGTAGTGGGAGCACGTAGTAACTGCTCACACGTGCCTTCCTCAACCATCACACCATCACGCATCACCAAGACGTTATCTGCTAAATAAGAAACGACTGACATATTATGCGTCACAAACAAATAAGATAGCTTCAATTCAGATTGCAAATCTTTCAATAAATTCAAAATTTGAGCTTGTACCGAAACATCTAATGCACTGGTTGGCTCATCACAAATCAGTACTTGTGGGGCACTGGCAAGCGCTCGTGCAATACAAACTCGTTGGCGTTGCCCCCCTGAAAATTGGTGCGGGTAACGATCAAGTGTTGTTTTCGGTAAATTGACCTGCTCGAGTAACTCCTGCTGGCGTTTTTGAATAATCTTAGTTTTTGTACCCTGTGCTTCCATACCTTCCGCAATAATTTCACCCACTGTCATCCTTGGGTTCATGGATGAATAAGGATCTTGGAAAATAATTTGCACTTGCTTCCTAAAATCTTTTAACGCACGCCCCTTTAAACTCACCAGGTTGTGATCTCGAAATTTAACCTCACCACAAGTCATCGACTGTAAGCCTAATAACACTCGACATACCGTACTCTTGCCAGAGCCTGACTCCCCAACGAGCGCAAGAGTCTGACCTTGCTTTAAATCAAACGAAATATTATTGACGGCCTTTTGAACCACACGCTCACGTCCCAACCCCCCTCGATGAATTGGAAAATGTACGCCCAAATTACGCACAGAAAATAAAGCTATATCTGATGCAGAGGCTACAGTCGCTTCTTTTAATGCTTTTGAGACAGCTAACGCAGGTGGTCGAACATGCTCCGGATATAGATAACATCTCACGTGACGCGCACTTGTGTCCATCAGCGTTTGAAGCTCTGGTTCATCTGCAGCGCATGGAGAAAAAGCATGTGCACAACGGGGATGAAAACGACAACCGTTCGGCCTATCATCGGGTGCTGGTACACGGCCTGGAATCGCGCTCAAACGCTGTTTTCGTTTATCAAAATTCGGTAAAGCTGCAATTAAATGTTGAGCATAAGGATGTAGGGGTTGCTGAAAAAAAGCGGTCACTTCTGCTGACTCAACCATTTGTCCGGCGTACATCACATAGATTCTGTCAGCCATCATCTTCACCAAACTTAAATCATGCGTAATCAACAACAAACTCATTTTTCGTTCTTGCTGAATTTTTTTTAATAATGCTAATAACTGCATTTGTGTGGTGACATCCAGTGCCGTTGTCGGCTCATCGGCAATGAGCACATCTGGCGCACCCGCTAAAGCCATGGCGATAACAACTCGTTGCTTTTGCCCACCCGATAATTGATGCGGATACTGCTTAAGACGTCTTTCAGGGTCAGGAATTTCAACTTCGGCCAGTAAAGCCGCCAAATGGGAACGAGACTTAGACCCTAAAGCTTCAGCCAATTGTTGTCCAATCGTTAAAACTGGATTAAGCGCTGTCATTGGATCTTGAAAAATCATGCCAAATCGCTTGCCACGAAAACGTCGCATCGCGCGTTCAGACAGTGTTAAAACGTCGGTATCGGACCAAGTAACCACACTGTCTACACCGAATCGTGCCTGCAAGGGTAAGAGTCGCATCAAAGCCGAAGCGGTCAGCGATTTGCCACAACCGGATTCTCCTACAAGTGCGACCGTTTCACCTGCTTCCAAATAAAAATCAATGGCATCGACTGCGATTACTGTGTTTTTTTTGCTTTGAAAAGCGACACTCAGCGCCGTAACATCCAACTTGCTCATCCCTGTACCCTCCGTCAGACCGTTTGGCTATCCTCCACCGTTTTACTCACCATATCTTCACTGAGCAAACAAAATCCCGTTCTATTACCCACCTCAGCAATGCCTGAAATCATCGATGCTTGCTTTAAAAAAGATGAAATCGTAACTTGCTGATACGGGGATGGAACGCGGATGGCCCACTTCCCATCTGTGAGCGCTTCAACACGAATGAATTGTGACATCGGTGCGGCAAGCCCTTCTTCATCAAACCGACCCGTCATTGCTCCTCGAATCGCATCAACTTCAGGTAAGTTTACAGAATAGAATCCACTGTCATCATTAAACCGGCACAAAACACCTTTCACTGCATGCTCATCTGGCTGCGCTTCAGTAATGGCCATTTGTCGAAACCAAGCATGTTTTGCTGTCACAAAATCTTCTTTAGCCTCATCTGCATCATAAATATGACCATTTAAAGAATGTGCCTGACTCACCAACACATCAATGCCTGCACGCAAACCTTGCCCAACGGGTAGCGTTTCTGAAGGTTTTAACATATCAACTTTAAAATTAAATCCTGATTTATTCGTCTGTTTAAATCCAAAAACCCAACTATCATTAATGGGATTAAAATGTAAAAAAGCATGTCCTACATGCCAGCGATTAGGCGAAGGGTTTGTCAGCTCACTCTCACTCTCATCCTGCAAAATAAGTGCTTTTGTTTGCACATCAAAAAGAGCTGCGTGGCTATGGAATAAATGGCCATGTCGTTCCATTTGAAAAAAGTATCCATATTGCTCACCATGCTCATTGGAAACGACGCCGGAAAAAACCCAACGTGCTTCAGTTGCAGTGGTCGGTAAAAAATGGGGGGAATGAACCACTTCCTCTGAATATGCAAATTTTGCACAAAAAATCAAAAGTAATACACATAACACACAGCCCAAATTAAGACGCTCTAGCTTGTCACGCTCGTATCTGTAAACCTTCATGTGCATCCAATTGTCCCCAAAAATCATCCATAACCTGTGCCTGAACAGGCAATATATAGATTGGCTTATTCAAAAATGAATGACATTTAATTGCATCCTTCTCTGTCATTACAACAATATCTTCGGCAACATCTAAGTCTTTTTGTACAAACTGATGATGATCCGGAAAACGATAAGGCTTATATATAATTCCAAGCTTTGTTAACGTATCAAAAAAACGTTCTGGATGTCCAATGCCCGTAATTGCAGCAACCGATACGTGCTTGGGTAAAGCTTCTGGATACATATTGCCCGGTATTAAATCCATGCGGTATGCACCAGGCCAGTTTCCCTCCCCATTCACCACAATAAAATCTGCTGTTTTTAATCGTTTTTTAGGTTCTCTCATAGGCCCTGCCGGTAGACATAAGCCATTACCGAATCGACGTATACCATCAATCACAACAATTTCTAGGGTGCGAGCCATTGCATAATGCTGCAAACCATCATCACTAATCACCAGATCAATCGTATGTTTTTCTAATAAATATAAAACAGCTTCTACCCGCTTAGGTGCAATCACAACGGGTACCTGTGTTTTTTGGGCAATTAACAGCGGCTCATCACCAACCTGACTCGCTACATCATTAGATTGAACTTCATAAGGAAAATGCTGTATACGCGCCCCATACCCCCGGCTTACAATCCCAACACGTAAACCACGTCTCCCAAAATGTTCAGCCAAAGCAATCACCAAGGGTGTTTTTCCAACGCCACCCACCGTTAGATTACCCACAATTACCACAGGAACATCAAAATGTGTTTGGCAAAACCGTGTTAAAAACCAACGCCGAATTGCAACAATCCAACGATACACCCATGAAAATGGATACAATACCCATGCAAGTGCGTGCTTCTCATACCATAATTGATTCAATGCATGCTGATTCACACGACTGCTTCTTCAGATTCAGACCTAAGGGCACCCAACCGCTGCGCTTGGTAAAGTCTTGCGTAATGCCCATTTGCTTCCAGCAAATCACCATGCTGTCCTTCTTCAACCACACGCCCTTCATGCATCACAATAATTTTATCCGCACGCTGAATAGTCGACAACCGATGTGCAATCACAAGCGTTGTACGATTCTCCATCACATGTTCAAGTGCGGCTTGAATTGTCCGCTCAGACTCAGTATCTAGCGCAGATGTCGCTTCGTCTAGAATTAAAATCGGTGCATCTTTTAAAATAGCCCGCGCAATTGCCAAGCGCTGACGTTGTCCCCCGGATAAAAGCACCCCATTCTCACCCACTCGAGTATCATAACCATCGGGTAATTTATCAATAAATTCATCTGCATAAGCATATTTTGCAGCTTTAATAACCAATGCTCGTGATACATCAAAACATCCATAAGCAATATTATTTGCAAGCGTGTCATCAAAGAGTGTCACTTGCTGACCCACTAACGCGATTTGTTCTCGTAAACTTTTTAACGCCAGCTGTTCAATCTTTTGATCATCAATTAAGATAGTTCCCTCTGAGGCTTGATAAAATCGTGGAATCAAACTCGCAAGCGTTGTTTTTCCACTACCTGAGTGCCCCACCAAAGCAACCGTTTGTCCTGCTTGAATTTTAAAACTCACATCATGCAAAACGCGCACACCTTTACGGTAGGCGTATGACACTGATTGAAATTCAATATCTCCTTGAACTCGTGCTTCAAGCAAAGCGCCTTTAGTGCTTTCTTGTGGTTCATCTAAGACACGAAAGACACTTTCAGCCCCTGCTAGTCCTTTTTGAAAAACTGTATTCAATGTTGTGAGTGTTTTCATCGGTTTAATTAACTGCAACATGGCTGCAATAATCGCTAAAAAGGCTCCTGCTGTCACTGTAATCACTGACTGAAGTGCAATTGCTGCAAAAATAATACCGGCAATTCCCAAAGCAATAATCGTTTGCACCCCGGAAACATTAATCGCTTTACTCATCGCCACTTTCATATCTTGTATACGGGAGCGCTCCGTTGCTTGATTAAACTTTTGAACTTCGTGTGCCTCACCCCCAAACAAGCGTACCTCACGATAGCCTTCAATCGCCTCACTTGCTGTACTGGTCACCTCTCCCATTGACGCTTGCACTTTATGGCTAATACGTCGCACACGTTTATTGGTAAAATTAACCAAGATGCCAACAAATGGTATCGTGAGTAAAAACATCATCGATAATTGCCAACAAAGCACCATCATGACGGTCAAAAGCCCAATCACCAAACAGACATTCTGCACCAAATCAGTGAGCGCATTAGCACTCACCTGCGCCACTTGTTCAACATCGTATAAAATTTTTGAAAGTAATTGCCCTGATGGAGCCTCGTCATAATAATCGGCCGGCAAGCGGACAATATGTGCAAATACTTTTTGCCGCAGAACATTCACCACCGCGCGTGCAACCCAAGTCATGCAATATCCAGCAAACGCACTAACAAGCCCGCGAAACATCACCCCGAACAAAATGATCAGCGGTATCACTCGCACAAAAGACATATCGAGCTCAATCAGGCCTTTGTCTAAAAATGGCCGCATCATATAGGTAAAGCCTGCATCAATGCCTGCGGATAGCACACTTGCAAATAAGCCCAAAACAAGAATGCCCCAAAAAGGTTTTACATATTTAAATAAACGGGCATACAGCGTTCGTGCGCTGCCATAAGTTGGTTTCATGATTAAAAAGCTCTACAACCACGGTTAGAATAGCCCGATATTGTAACTGTTCCTACCTTAAAGCACCAATCTTAGAGCAAGTACACATGACGACCGTCTTTAAAGACAACAACATAATCAACCCTTATGATTCATGGCTCATATCAATAGTGTGCATCCATAAAACAACTGTAAACACCTATAGGGTTGATCTAAAAAAAGTCTCTTGGTATTATTGGTGAACTTTACATGGTTTTTTATTCGACGCTTATGCCTATCCATTTTCACGAACTTGCTTGCAAAACAAATGTCACATACTCAACCACTCCAAATGGTGTAAGTCTTCACATCGAAACACCCCGATTAAATATTCGCTCTGTTACTGTGGATGATATTGACTTTTATCAGTCATTATGGGCAAATACTGATGTTATGGAGCAATTTGCTGAAGGCCTCCCAAGGCTTTACTCTGGTACCCCCCATGAAAAAGAAGACAAAACAAAAAATCAAGAACCATATGATTATGCACGATGGAGGCTTAAGGAAAGCGATAACTCATGGTTAAAAAGACTATTGAACGGTGATATTTGGAGTGGGTTAACCATCCTGACAAAAAACGGAGATAAAATTGGACACATCGTTATTGGTGGCGGAGAGTTAGCCTATTTTTTAATGCCACTTGAATGGAACAAAGGATATACCAGTGAAGCCGCCGCAGCATTGACGCGAATCGCTTTGCCTATACTCATCACTGAGCATCATGTATATGACCCAGGAGAAATAACGGCAACCGTTCGGAAAAACCATTTGTTTTCGCAGAAGGTTTTAAAAAATGCGGGTTTAGAGCTCAGTAGCCACTTAAACACGAAAATATTAAACGGAAAAAATATTGAACGATATGAAGCAACCACTTCAACACGCGCTTTAATTGAAACCTATAAGAAGTGGCAACAAAGCGTGGCGATTATACCAAGCCCCAAACCCACTTTCTTTCATCCAACCTCACTCCCTAGTACCAACCCACAAACAGCTGAGGATAACTGCTCCTTTAGAGGGTGTATTTAAACCCTGTTTTCTGCCATTTTCCCCAACATAATTTTAATCACTGCCAGATAAATCAACCCCGCACTGTTTTTAATATTGTACTCATAATGATGTTCCCTCGAAAAAATGGACACGTGATTATATTTGTAATCATCCTCAGACATCACACGCCTGTGCCCAAACACGAAGCATCGCATTACCTTCTGGGTACAAAGCGCAACTGACTTCGCGCACTTCTGCACCCAAATTAGCCTGCTGAAGCCCTAATAATACAGGCCCTAATAAAGCAGAAGGCTCACCTTCACGCTCAACCAATGGAAAAATACGGACTTCTTTTGCAACACGCACTAATTCACGAATCGTCTTCAAATGAAAATCAACTGACTGCTCATTGGAGCCTACAAATAAATAATGCGAGCTCAGCGCTAAATCAAATGTAAAATCATCAACCGGCAATTGAATGCCTGAAAGTGCCTTATAACGGCCTTCAAAAACACCCCGCTCATAATCTTTAAAAAATAAATGCATGCCTGCACGACGGCTCTCCAAGAATGCATCCATACCCCCATAACACGCCACATTAAATTGGCTTGGATCTTTGTGCACTTCGGCAACACGCTCATCAAAGGCCTGCATCACTTCACGTTCTAATTGAAGTTTTGGGTATTCAAATAATGGGTCAACACTGACAATATTCGTATGATGTGCTGCATGCAATTCAGCATTCACAGCACTCGGCCCACACCCGTACTCTAATAAATTTTGCGTGAACATCTTGCCCGATACATCAAACATTTCTTGATATTCTGAAACATGATGTCCCCATAAAACTCGCTTTCGCATAAACACACTCCCTTTAAACTCGACGCTTCACAACTTATCTTCTGCGAGGTATAGTCTAGCCTATTTCATAAAGAAATCGGAAGTCATTATGTATCACGGTCTCCCTCATCTGCTTGGCGAAACATTAGACGCCTTACGTGAAAGTGTTTATCGCTTTGCCAGTAACGAAATTGCCCCTCTTGCTGCACAACTCGATACTGACAATGCTTTTCCTAATCCTTTATGGCGTAAACTCGGAGCAATTGGCCTACTGGGTATCACTGCAGATGAAGCCTATGATGGAGCTAACCTTGGCTATCTTGCACATGCAATTGCTATGGAAGAAATCTCTCGTGCATCTGCTTCGGTTGGACTTAGTTACGGCGCACATTCAAATTTATGCGTCAATCAAATTCATTTACATGGTACCACTGAACAGAAAAAACGTTACTTGCCCAAGCTCATTAGTGGTGAATATGTTGGCGCATTAGCTATGAGTGAAGCCAACTCAGGTTCAGATGTAGTCAGCATGCAACTGAGTGCTCGCCATGAAGGTGGGCGTTTCATTTTAGATGGCACTAAAATGTGGATCACCAATGGTCCTGATGCCGATGTATTGGTGGTCTATGCTAAAACAGACAAAGCAGCTGGCAGTAAAGGAATTACCGCTTTTCTCATCGAAAAAGATTTTCCTGGTTTTAAAACAGCCCAAAAACTCGATAAACTCGGTATGCGTGGCTCAAACACTTGTGAACTCGTTTTTGAACATTGTGAAGTACCCGAAGAAAATGTACTGGGCGAAGTGAATCACGGCGTTGGTGTGCTCATGCGAGGCCTAGATTACGAACGCACCATTCTTGCAGCAGGCCCTGTTGGTATCATGCAGGCCTGCCTTGATTTGGTACTCCCTTATGTACATCAACGCAAGCAATTCAACCAACCCATCGGCACTTTCCAGCTCATACAAGGAAAATTAGCCGATATGTATTCTGACTTGAATGCTTCAAGAAGCTATCTATATGCCGTCGCACGCGCTTGCGATGCAGGTCAAGTCACCCGAAAAGACTCTGCTAGTGTTATTTTATATACCTCTGAGCGAGCCACACAAATGGCCTTACAAACCATTCAGATGCTCGGAGGTAATGGTTATATTAACGAATACCCTGCCGGTCGCCTTTTGCGTGATGCAAAACTCTATGAAATTGGTGCAGGGACATCTGAAATTCGCCGTATGCTGATAGGGCGAGAGTTATTTCAAGACGAAAGCAATGAGGTATAATTCATGAACGCTGTCCCCCCATTAACACCCGAAGATATTGTAATTGTCGCTGCCAAACGCACGCCCTGTGGTGCACTCCTCGGAAGCTTATCGAGTATTCCAGCACCAAAACTAGGCGCAGTTGCGCACACAGCAGCTTTTGAATCTGCAGGACTTAATCCTGCCCATATTAACGAAGTCTTGTCCGGCTGTGTGTTGTCAGCAGGTCTTGGACAAGCTCCTGCACGACAAGCAGCACTGTATGCCAATATTTCCAATGCAACACCTGCAACGACGTTAAATAAGATGTGTGGCTCAGGCATGAAAGCCGTCATGCTCGCACATGATGCCATTCGTGCAGGCAGTGCAAAATGCGTCCTCGCAGGTGGCATGGAAAACATGAGTCAAGCGCCCTATTTGGTGCCGAAAGCACGAGCAGGCTATCGACTGGGTCATGGCCAACTACTCGACCACCTCTGCTTAGATGGCTTAGAAGACGCATATGAGCCAGGCTTATTAATGGGTGTTTTTGCCGATAGAACTGCACAGCAACTCGGGCTCACAAGAAACATGCAAGATGAATTTGCCGCATGCTCTATGCAACGTGCACTTGATGCAGAAGCTTCAGGGGCATTTACTGATGAGATAGCTCCTGTTTCTGTCACAACGCGAAAAGGCACGCATATTATCCAGCGCGATGAAGGCCCTGATGCTACAAAACTTGAAAAATTAAGCCGCCTAAAACCTGCTTTTGGTCAGGAAGGCACGGTCACTGCGGGCAATGCAAGCTCCATTTCTGACGGTGCAGCCAGTTTAATCTTGATGACAGCAAAAGCAGCCGAAGAGCAAGGCATTAAACCCCTTGCCCGCATCAAAGCGCATGCCACTCATGCAGGACCTCCTGAGTGGTTCACAACAGCACCAGCCGATGCCATCCAAAAAGTACTGATACGTGCTGGCTGGACACCTGATGAGGTTGATTTATATGAAATCAACGAAGCATTTGCTGTGGTGACATTAGCGGCTATCAAGACACTTGAGCTCGACCCTCAGAAAGTGAATATTCATGGAGGGGCGTGTGCACTCGGACACCCGATTGGTGCTTCAGGCGCACGTATTTTAGTCACACTGATTCACGCTTTAAAACAAAGACAAATCACACGGGGGGTTGCAGCACTTTGTATTGGTGGCGGTGAAGCCACAGCCATTGCAATTGAGTGCTTGTGAAACATTCATGAAAAGCATTAAAAAGGACATCTTTATGCTGAAACAAAGTCTTATTTATTTCATCTTGAGTTTGCTTGTTGTTTTGTTTGCAACTTACGCCAAAATATTTTTTGTCTATGTCAACCTGCTGTATGTTTATATCGATACAACACTTAAGCCTTTATTTGGGACAGGGCTTATGGGAGAGGCATTGAGAGATATGATTACTTTAATCTTGACTCCCTTTTGTTTGGCAGCGCTTCCAGCACTAATCTATTGGCTCATTAAGCGTAAAATAATGCCTTACTTCATTGAGCTTATCTGGGTTTTTTGGCTCATTCTTGCTTTAAGTAATTACCTTATTCACTAACCGAGTTTTTTGATGGCTATTTTAACCACTGAATTAAATCCTGCGAGTACATCATTCAAAGCAAACCAAGCTTACATGAGTGATTTGATTGAGGATTTAGAGCGCACACTTACAGAAATTGCAAAAGGAGGTACTGAGCATGCACGTACCCGTCATAAAAAACACGGCAAACTCCTTCCTCGGGAACGCTTAACGCATTTACTCGATTTAGGCAGTGCATTCTTAGAACTCTCTCCTTTAGCAGGCCATGAGGTATACGATGACGCGCTCCCTGCAGCAGGGCTCATTACAGGGATTGGAACTATCTGTAATACCACCTGCATGATTATTATCAATGACGCAACGGTTAAAGGTGGAACCTATTACCCCCTCACCGTAAAGAAACACTTACGTGCACAAGCCATTGCTGAAGCGAATCATCTGCCGTGTGTCTATTTAGTCGATTCTGGCGGTGCATTCCTGCCCAAACAAGACGAAGTTTTTCCGGATAAAGAACACTTCGGCAGAATATTTTTTAACCAAGCACGATTATCAGCTCAAAATATTCCACAAATTGCAGTCGTCATGGGTTCATGTACTGCTGGAGGGGCTTATGTGCCCGCTATGGCTGATGAGTCTGTTATGGTGCGAGAACAAGCCACTATTTTTTTAGGCGGACCACCACTGGTGAAAGCCGCAACAGGTGAGGTAATTAGTGCTGAAGCACTCGGAGGTGCCGATGTGCACTGCAAGCAATCAGGTACAGCTGACCATTATGCCGAAGATGATATCCATGCTCTAAGCCTTGCACGCAATATCATGACACACCTCAATCGTTCTTCATCTAAAGCCGCTCACATTCCATTTGATGAGCCCCTTTATCCGCCAGAAGAATTGAGTGGCATTATACCCAGTGACTCACGCAAACCGATTCCTATACATGAAGTCATTGCACGCTTAGTCGATGGCTCCGTCTTCGATGAGTTCAAAGCACTTTATGGTACAACGCTTGTTTGTGGATTTGCCAAACTCTATGGCCATCCTGTTGGCATTATTGCAAACAATGGTATTTTATTTTCAGAAAGTGCCTTAAAAGGCACGCATTTCATTGAGTTATGTTCCCAACGTCATATCCCACTTATTTTTCTACAAAATATTACGGGCTTTATGGTAGGAAGCAAATACGAAGCCGAAGGAATTGCAAGGCATGGCGCTAAAATGGTCATGGCTGTCGCAAATACCAACGTCCCCAAATTTACGGTCATCATCGGTGGTAGTTTCGGGGCTGGAAATTATGCCATGTGCGGACGCGCCTACGACCCGCACTTTTTATGGTCTTGGCCGAACACTCGCATTTCAGTAATGGGCGGAGAGCAAGCAGCCAATGTGCTTGCCCAAGTTAATCGCGATAAATATACTAAGCAAAATAAAGTTTGGTCCGAACAGGATGAAGAAGCTTTTAAAGCCAACCTTCGTGAACAATATGAGATCCAAGGTCACCCTTACTACGCCAGTGCACGCCTGTGGGATGATGGCGTCATTGCGCCAAAAGATACTCGAAAAATACTGGGTTTAAGCCTACTCGCAGCACTAAATGCGCCCATAAAGCCCACTCAATTTGGGGTTTTTCGCATGTAAATACGGATAAATGGAGATAATATCATGCAAGATTTACTCACCGAACTAGATGGACATGTACTTATTTTAACGCTTAACCGCACCCATAAACACAATGCGTTTGACGATACATTACTCGCTAAGATACAAAACCAGCTAGACCTTGCAGCCCAAAACCCTGCTGTTCGTGTCATTATGTTACGTGCCAATGGCCGTCACTTTTCAGCAGGCGCTGATTTAGGCTGGATGCAGCGCATGGCAGGGTTTAGTGAAGCTGAGAACATTGCGGATGCAAAAAGGCTCGCTCATCTTTTACATAGCTTACACACCAGTAAAAAACCGACCCTTGCCGTTGTGCAAGGTGCTGCTTTGGGTGGTGGTGCAGGTCTCATTGCAGCCTGTGATATTGCTATAGCAGCAGACACGACCCAAATTTGTTTTTCAGAAGTCCAACTCGGGCTTATTCCGGCCGTGATTAGCCCTTATGTTATTCGTGCTATCGGTGCCCGCGCCGCAAACTGGCTTTTTATGAGTGCTGAAAAAATTGATGCAAAAACAGCTTTCAACTACGGGCTTATTCACCATTTGGTCCCTGAAGAAGAACTGCCCTCTCATGCACACCAATATGCTCGCCAATTAGCCACACTCGCACCTGAAGCTGTACAAGAGTCAAAACAACTGGTCGCCTCAGTAGCCAATCATCCCATTGATGAAACCCTACAAAATTTAACTGCTAATTTAATTGCAAAAAAGCGCGCATCTGCCGAAGGAAAAAAAGGCATGCATGCTTTTTTGAATAAAAAAACACCCGTTTGGGATTAGGATATTTTATGTTTTCAACGCTTTTAATTGCAAACCGTGGCGAGATTGCCTGTCGTATTATTCGAACAGCTAAACGACTCGGCATACGTACTATTGCCATTTATTCAACCATTGAGCGTCACGCTTTACACGTAACACTTGCAGATGATGCTTTTTGTATCGGTGAACCAGAAGCCACGCAAAGCTATCTTAACATTCAAAATGTTATCACTGCTGCCATTCAAACAAAAGCGGATGCCATTCATCCAGGCTATGGCTTTTTATCTGAAAATCCAGCTTTTGCCACGGCTTGCGCTGAAAACAACATCACCTTTGTTGGCCCATCTATTGCGGCCATGGAACTCATGGCCTCAAAACAGCGTGCAAAACAATGCTTAGAAAAAACCAGTGTTCCACTCACACCGGGCTATCATGGCGCCGAACAAGAAGATGAAGCTTTATTAGCAGCTGCTACTGACATTGGTTTTCCGGTGCTTTTAAAAGCCGCTTCAGGCGGTGGTGGAAAAGGTATGAGAGCCGTTACAAAAGCAGACGAATTTGAACATGCACTAGCCGGTGCACGACGCGAAGCAAAAGCAAGCTTTGGCGATGATATCATGCTCATTGAAAAACAAATTTTAAAACCACGTCATGTTGAGATTCAGTTGATGGCTGATAATCATGGTGAAGTTGTGCACTTATTTGAGCGCGACTGCTCGATTCAGCGGCGTCACCAAAAAATCATTGAAGAAGCGCCAGCACCTCTTTTATCTGAAACACTCCGACAAGCTTTAGCGGATGCGGCCATTACCGTCGCTAAAACCATTGATTATCGTGGTGCAGGTACAGTCGAATTTTTAGTAGATCAAGACGATAGCTTTTATTTCATGGAAATGAATACACGCTTACAAGTCGAGCACCCGGTAACCGAAATGATAACCGGACTTGATCTGGTTGAATGGCAACTTCGCATTGCCGCAAATGAACCACTGCCCTTAAAACAAAGTGAAATTCAACAAAATGGTCATGCCATTGAGTGTCGTATATATGCTGAAGACTCAAGCCAAGGTGGGTTACCATCAACAGGCACACTACGTGTATTTGAAACACCTGAAAACACACACATCCGACTCGATACAGGATTTCAAGACGGTGATACCATCACGCGCTTTTACGACCCCATGCTCGGTAAACTCATTGGCTTTGGAGCAACACGTAACGAAGCACTCAATCATTTAAAACAAGCACTCCATCACTATGTTTTAGGGGGCCTCAAAACAAACCTACCTTTTTTGAGCGTTTTACTCAATCATAAAGCATTTAAGGCCATACAGCTCAATACCGCATTTTTAACACAGCACGCCCTCGAGCTTACAAAACCATCAATTGACAATGCTTTAATGTTGGCCGCTAGCATGACGTTTCTAACACATACCCCTACAAGTCAACCTTCACTGTTTAATGATACTTTTTCTTGGCAAATATGTGGGCGTGTGACCTGGCCACTCTACTATGAAATTGAGGGTACGCGTTACACCGTGCAATTACTGCCTATAACAAACAACCAGTTTGAATATTTGCATGCCGAGCAAAAGCACTTGCTGACCGTCACTCACCACGCGCATTTCCTCACCATTGATACAGGGGCGAAGCAGCTCAAGGCATACACCGAAAATCAGCCCAATCACATCACATTTCATACTGAACAAGGTGCAATAACGGTTACACCTGTAGACAACCCAAAGCAGTTTCATCACGCTCAAACCACAAAAAATAGCCTCAATGCCCCCATGCCTGCAACTGTTGTTGCTGTTTTAAAAGACAAAGGTGAACTTGTCCAAGCAGGAGATGACTTAATGGTCCTTGAAGCCATGAAAATGGAGCATACGATTCGTGCGCCTATCACAGGCCAGCTTACCGATATTTTCTATTCCACTGGCGCTCAAGTCAATGAAGGCGTTACTTTACTCGCCTTAACATCACTTGACACCCCACAAAACGAGGGTGTTTAAATCATTATGGCAATCCCTCAGCACGTTACATTAATTGAAGTGGGTCCTCGAGATGGATTACAAAATGAACCCAATTTTGTCCCCAGCGAAAAGAAAGTAGCACTCATTAACCAGCTCAGCCAAACAGGTTTAAAACATATAGAAGTCACAAGCTTCGTATCGGCAAAAGCCATTCCCCAATTGGCCGACAACCTCGAAGTCTTTGAAGCCATTAACAAACCCAAGGATATCCACTTTTCAGCACTCGTGCCAAACCCCAAAGGCTTAGAGCAAGCGTTACAAGCAGGCCTCACCGATATTGCTATATTTACAGCAGCAAGTAATACCTTTAATCAGCGTAATATTAATTGTTCGATTGCTGAAAGTATTGAACGGTGCAGGCAAGTGGTTGAAAAAGCCAAACCCCATCAACTTCATATCCGTGCTTATATATCCTGTGTACTCGGCTGCCCCTACGAAGGCAATATATCCCCTCAACAAGTTATAGCGGTTACCCAGCAATTACTCGCTTTAGGGGTTGATGAAATTAGTTTTGGAGATACCATCGGTGTTGGCACCCCCAAACAAACGCTTGATTTAATTCATGCACTCACTTCCATTTTACCTCCTGAAAATATCGCCATGCACTTTCATGATACTTATGGGCAAGCCATTGCGAATGTTTATGCCTCACTCACAGCCGGTATTCATCGCTTTGATAGTGCCATTGCAGGGCTTGGTGGTTGCCCTTATGCCCAAGGTGCTAGTGGTAATGTGGCTACTGAAGATATTTTATATTTAATGCATGGTCTTGGTATTGAAACCGGTGTTGATATTTATAAAGTCGTTACAGCAGGTGACCAAATCTGTAAATATCTTGGACGTAAAAATCAATCCAAAGTCGCAACAGCACTGCTTGCGAATCAATAGAGAGGGTTTTTATTCCCAATCATTTTAAGTGCGCTAGATATCACATGACCCGGCAAAACTAACTCGCTCTCGGCTACTCAACCCTAACCCGGATGACTATGCCTTTATCGAGCGCTAAGCACCTGAATAGCATCAATCAAATCATCGAGACCCATGGCAAATCTTACAACCAATCATAGAAACAAAGCTCACCGCTTAACACCCCTCTTGTGCCACTTCAGTCCTGCCTACATCGTAAAACCTGTTCCAATCACAACGCCCTGTGTTAGTACTGTTCGCCAGTTAATAAATCGTCGAATAATATGTGCATACTGTGAAACTTCACTTGTCACCTCATCAAGCTCAAGCGGTCTTTCATCATGAAAAATCCATTGGTTGAGTTGTTCACTACAAAATCGAATCGTTTTATATAACCAGGTTGGCGTTGGAAAAGTCATCATAACAAGCCCTCCCTTTTTAGAAATCAAGAAGTGATTTCTTATCAGGCAAGAGGTATCATAAGCAGAAAAATGCTCAATTAAACCCACACTAAAAACCACATCAAACTTTTGGGCAGTTTCTTGCCAGACCAAAGCATCCTCCACTTCAGCACTGACTCGCTTGTCCTGTATATTTTTTTCTCTAAATAAATCAACACTTAATTGATTGTTATCAACAATGGTGTAGTGAACCTCTGGAAATTCCTGCCTAATTGCTGTAAAAAAACAACTATTTCCCCCACCTAACTCACATATTGTTTGGATAGGTTCACGCGCATGTTGCTCTTTTAACGCATCTAGCAAAATACGCTCTGTTGTTTTACGTGTAAATTTTGCAAAAAAAGATGGTTTTTGATAATAACTTTCCCAGTCCGTCGGTTTTTTTTTAATCCGTGCCAAGTCCATGACTCCTAAAAAGAATACTTCTACTTTTAATCACTTCTAATCAGTATTATTTTTCATTAAAACACGCCATACTAAAAAATCAAGACTACTTGAAAAAAGTGGAGCATCCCCAAAAATGATAGATGATATAGCTATTCTAATTCCTGCATATAACGAAGCAAAAACCATCCTCAATGTGATCACCCCTCTTTTAAATACAACACCACATATCATTGTTGTTGATGATGGCTCCTCAGATAACACCGCTAACATACTTTCAAACTTAAAAATTACGCTTTTGAAACATGCCTCCAACCAAGGAAAAGGGGCTAGTTTACAAACAGGCTTTGCATATTTAGCGGGAAAAAAATTACGGGGTGTCATTACACTCGATGCTGATGGCCAACATAACCCTCAAGATATCCTAACCTTCATCTCTGCTTTAAAGCAGCATCCAACTCATCTCATTATTGGATCGCGACAAGATAGACAAATAAAAGCACCTAAATATCGTTATTACGCCAATCAAATGGCTGACTTTTTAATTTCAAAAGTCATGCATCAACCTATTGTAGACAGTCAATCTGGATTTCGATTTTATCCATACTCACTGATTAATCAAAACATACAAAGCCGGTATAAAAAGTTTGGATATGAAATCATATTACTCATGATGGCCCAAAAAAATCAAATTAACATCACCCATGTTCATATCGAAACACGCTACCCTAAACATAGCCGAAAAAGTTATTTTTCCCCAGTTCAAGACTCTCTCATTATTTTGTTTATTCTGATTACTGCATTCATACGTATATAAAAGCTGAATTAAAATGATCAAACACCCACATCATATATCTCTTTTCTTATACACCCTCACCCTACTAATCATCGGTATTATCTTACAAACACAGATTTATATGAGCCATGATGTTGCTTGGCATATTTTAATTACCGAACGCTTATTGCAAGGGGGACATTATACACAAAATTTCATGGATATCAGTCCACCGCTCATCATGTATAGCAAAATTCCAGCAGCTTACTTAATGCACAGTTTAAAGTTGCCTATGCCCACGGCTCTTCGTCTATATATGTTCATCATCTCCCTTTACTCACTGATACTCTGTTATCAAGTACTCCATGCACAACAAGAAAAAAATATCTTTTTTCAAAAAACACTCATAACAGCACTGAGCTTCTGTTTTTTTTGTCTTCCTCTGTATGAATTTGGGCAACGCGATAATTTAATTATGGTACTGATCATGCCTTATTTTTTAACTTTTTCGAACTATCCTTCTCAAACTCATTTACCTTTAAAACTACGCATATTAACCTCAATTTTTGCAGGTATTGGCTTTTTAATTCACCTACCTTATTTTCTCATTCTTATGCTCTTAGAAAGCTATTTCTTTTATAAAAAAAGAACCCAGCGCATCTTAGAAATGACCATCATCTTCCTCATTGCAACGTTTTATCTCAGTTCAATTATTATTTTTTTCCCCGACTATCTGAATGTTGTATTGCCTTTGGTTTTATACTGCTATGTTGATATTTATAATAATCAATGGATAAACATGTTCTTCGGAACTTGGACTGTAATCGGATGTTACTTTGCTTTATTTGCATTTTTTATCACGAAAAAAATAATTCATCCTGATTTCTTTTTAAAAATGCTAGTGCTCCTCTTAATCTTATTTTTTATGCCCTATATCCTCACTAAAAAACTATGGTTCTACCATAAATTGCCAGTGCTGACCTTCACCATATTACTGCTTACTACTTTATTAGCCCATGTTTCTAAAACTCAAAATCGATTGGCTATTTACTTTATTATCAGTCTTTTTGTTTTTCCGGCACTCGAATTCACAACCGTATTACAACAATCGTTAGCACTTAAGCAACAAAACTCGCCTTTAAGCCAAGTTATCAATTACGTTCAAAAAAAATATTCACACGATAATATTTATGTGTTCAGCGCAACAATGTGGCCTCAACTGCTAATCCCTTATGCACACGTTAATACTGCCTCTCGTTTTGCTCCTACCTGGCTACCTCTTGCAATCATGCAAAAACAAACTGAAGATTTGAGCCCATCAAACATGAAAAAACTATCTGAAATAAAACATTTCTTATTTAAAACTATGTCAGAAGACTTAGAAAAATATCAGCCTTCTTTAATCCTAGTGGATGATAACGTACCTGACTTGCATACTGATTCACCTTTTAATTTCATAGATTTTTTTCAGCAAGATTCAAGATTTTCAAAAATTTGGCTCAACTATGAATTGTCTGGCTCTTTATTCAATTGCCGCATCTATACACGCCGTCAACCCGATAAAAGCCACGTCAAAAATGACATGTAGGTGCTTCTTTCTCTGCCGACTGATTCACCATGCAATCACCTAAGCCTGTCGTAATCATAAAGAGTGAAGGCATGGCCAAAACACTTTCAAAATAACATCGAACTGAATCGGTATGTATATCTTTTTTTCTAGAACTAATGCGGTAGTTAGCCAGCACACTATCACTAAGTAATTGATTTAAATATTGCTCACCTTTGACCTGACACACACCTGATAAACAAAGCACTTTAATCTTTTCATATTTTTCAAGATAACGAGCATCACCCCGGTACTTTTTGCCAGTAATATCAGGGCCTGAAAAACCGTAGTGGTCACTTCAAAATTAGGGTCTCTTAAGTAATTTTGCCTCTTTATGTACTCTAAAAAACTATTGGCATTATTTATGATCATAATATATCATTTAAATCCTTTTTTAGGCCTTAAATAAAACACTTCAACACAAATTATTGTGTATTAAATATTAACTAACTGATAAAATAATAATAACGCCTAAATATCGCATACAACATACCCAGCCTAAACTTTAAAAACATAGATGACCCAAACAAGTCTCGTTGTATATACTTTACTTAAACAGAACATTTACAAATGAATACACTAAAAAATATGGTGTAAATACACCATACAACACCCCATCAGCACGCTCTCATGCCTTATTTAAAATAATTTTCAAAAAACAAGTTTTTTGTCTGGAATATTTAGCCCTTATTGACTAGTATTAGCTAAAAATAAGTACTCTGTGAACAGCGCACTATGCTCGATGCCATCAAAAAAGCATTCTCTCCACTTTTGGGCTTATTTATATTTGCTCTGTGTAGCGGATTTTTCTTAACTTTACTCTCTCTCGCAATGCATGCATACGATGAACCCCCTCTTTTAATTGGGGCAATGACCGGCGTATTTTATGCAGGCCTTATTTGTGGCTCTTTTCAACTCGAACCTTTTATTATTCGTGTCGGTCATATTCGTGCATTCGCTGCATTCGCATCAGCACTCGCTGTGATGAGTTTATTACATGGATTTTTTTATCATATGCCCCTGTGGTTGCTGCTACGCTTTTTAACCGGCTTTGGAACCGCTGGCATTTTTATTGTTATCGAAAGCTGGCTCTTATCAAACAGTACAGACACCACACGAGGGCGCATCGTATCTCTTTATATGATTACCTTTTATGCGTCAGAGGCGCTCGGCCAACTGCTGATTAATCTCGGCGGCCCCAATGATTTATTGCTTTATGGTGTCTCTGCCATGCTCTGCTCACTTTCAGTCATACCATTGACCATTACGCGCGCACCTATACCACAGCTGACTGATTCTTCATCGATGAAACTAAGAGATCTCTTTAAAAAAACAACGTCTGCTCTGTTTGGTTGCTTTTTTGCAGGCATGATTTTAAGTGCCGCTTATGGTTTATTTCCTATTTTATTTTCAGAAACATACCAAGACACCTCTAAAGTATCATATATCATGTTTTGTCTTATCTTTGGTGGCATGCTCCTACAATACCCGGCTGGAAAATTTTCTGATATCTTTGACCGACGACTCGTAATTATTATTATTTGTTTATGTGCTGTTCTTGCATCACTGATGCTGATGCAACACATCAAATCTTATATTCACGCACTGATTTTAATGACCTTACTCGGCGGTTTTGCAACAACGATTTATCCTGTTTGTATCAGTTATGCCTGTGATAAATTAGAAAGCCAAGAAATGCTCTCTGGTATTCGTGGCTTATTACTGGCTTACAGTTTAGGCTCAACCATAGGCCCCTTTGTTGCGCCTATCTTTATGCACAGCACTCACGAAACTTACTTGTTTTTTTACTTCATCCTCACTTTTGCCATCACGGCACTCCTCTTTACCTGGCAAAAAATAAAAACAGCCAGCCCCCCACAAGAAGAACCATTCCAAATCATGCGCCATACCACACCTGTCATGACTGAAGTTGACCCAAGATCTAATCCAGAATAAAAACATCTCTTGCTTTTCTCCAAAATTTATTTTATTTGTAAAGAAGCTGTAAAGACGTAAAAGCTGTTAATGGTTGACCAACTGGAGAACTCCATGCTGCTATACGATGCCTTTATTGCATTACAACTTCAGACACCCCATGCCTTACTGCCAGGGCATTTAATCGAACACTTTTCAAAAGTAAACGTTAACCAACAGCACCTAAATAGCGCCATGAGCAATAAGCTGTCTGCTTATCGTCGTTTCTTCTTTGATGCACCCAAATCAAGCATCCCCATCTTACAAAATGCATATCATTTATTTTTAACACAATGCGAGCATGAACTAAAACAAAAAGAAGACATCCATTTATTAGATGCTATTCTTCATTTTCTTGAAAACAATCATCATATTAACCAACTACTCCAACTCTTAGCTTTTGATTCAAAGACAGAAGCAGAATCTCTTCGCATCGTCCCTTTGGCCATACACTTTATCGATAACCCCAAAGGGTTTGCATCATTTTTAGGCTGGCTCATGACACATCATGTCAGCCCTCAAGCACTTTTAGCAACACATATCATACAAGATTATTTTCGATATCATCTGTTTGATTTAGATACCCCTAATAGCCCTATCAAAGCCTTACATGCATGTCTTTCCAGTGAGCCGGAAACGCTTGAACTTGCACATACACTCTCAGAAACACGTTGTCCTAAAGGTGAACTTTCATCCTACGGACTCGATGGCCATATACATGATGCCAAAACATTAAATAACCCTGAACGTACTGTTTCAAAGCTTGATACACCCATCACAGAAAAGCAATTTAATGCATTAAAGCGTATATTTGGTATCCATTTTCTACGATTGACATTAGCGAACCCAACTCATCACACACCGTTTTTAAGCCAAGCTTTAAACAATGATTGTAACGACTTAATGTATCTCCCTCAATTACTACACTATATTCAATCAGATGAACTGCAAAAACGTGCACTTGCTGAACATTTATCAGATGAAACACTTGATACATTGATTGGTGCTCAAGTGGGTGGCATCTTAATTCTATTGCCTTATGCACCTTATTTAAGACAAAAAATTGGTGAGACCGATTTAGGTGTTTATCTGTCTGCCATCCAAAAAAGTACACAGTCACGCTTTGACTTGGTGAGTCACTTATCCGAGCTCCTGAAATTATTTAAACACCAAAACAAAACCAGTGCACTTTTAGTGTTTGACTCACTTCTTGACGAAATTTTAAAAGAACCCGGCCTTCTTGAGGATGAATACCTATTAAGGCAACTCCAAAAATTTCATCCTGGAAGTACATGCGTATCCCAAAGACAAACACAACTTGAAGCAACGTTTTATATTCACCTTCAAGCACAAACAAACGCCGATACATTAGATTACATTGATATTGAAGATACATGGCGTCATATTTACGGCAAAATAAACGCGATGCAAATCATTCATTACATCCCCAGTTCTTTTCCTGAAGATAAACATGCACTACACAGCTGTCTTGCAAAAGCACGCTTTAAAAAGCACTTATTTCATCTCGATACCTTTATTCATGCACTCAATATCGAGCCTACTTTTCACCCGACAAACATCGGTCCATACGAACGATTATTAATCAATTTATTAGTCAGCATAGATGATAATACCCTACGCCTTGAAATTACGCAGCGTCTTAACCATCACGCTCAAAATCAAGCAGAACGTACTCCTACAAACAACTGGCGTACAAATACTTATGGTAACAGCTCTCTTATCAAACTCGCTTGCCAAAAGGGCAATCTTGGTTTAGTACAGTGGCTCAAAGCAGAAAAAATTAAATATCCTGAATCAATTGAAGTACTCACAATCACTGCAGCACAATCTCACCACTGGGCATTGGTTCACTATTTTCATCAAGCTTATCCTTTAAAACAAACCCTTGTCGATGAACTACTTCATCTTGCAGTTCAACAAAAAAACACGCAGGCCATAACGACCTTATGGGAAAACAATCGGCGTACTCCACGACTTCAGGCTATTGAAAAAGCGTTTACCCATGCTGTACTTCAAGGTGATTTATATTGCACACAAGCTTTACTCCACTGCACCCCAAAACCTTGCGGTACCATTTTAACCAAAGGCTTTAAGCAAGCGATTCAAACGGGACAGTTTATACTGGCAACACACATTGCAGAAGCACATGCCGAACCCACCTTAAAAGCAGCCGTCAATCAAATGGTGCTGGACGTCGCGCGCACTAACAAACCAGGCATTATTCACAGCTTAGGGCATTTAAGTCAAAACGGCATCACACAAAACACATTGGACACTGCTTTAGTTCGTGCAGTTAGAGCTAGAAACATACAAGCAACCCAAGCTCTATGTCGCCTTCCTCAACTTATCCCTCGAGCAGAAGCCAAAAAACAAGCGCTGCAAGAAGCGCAAAAAACAGGACAACAGACACTCATCGATTTTCTGGCTCACGCAACAACATTACCCACGCGACGAAAACATGCGAAAAAACAAGCCACCACAGAAAAAAAAGAGCCTTCTTCTCTTTTAGGGTCTCGCACACAATCTTGCCACACCTTCTTAAGTGATAAAAAGAAAAAAAGCCGTAGCACATCAACACCATTACATTTTTTTGGCCTATCAAAGGGATGCTTAAACCCGGAACCATCTAGCCCTAGCAAAAGACCTTCTCCCTATAAAAGACAAGGCTCAACTTGACATCAAACCATCCCCGCCTTAGGATCCAGTCTTCAAATTTTATCAAGCGCCAAGCTTCAGGAAACACTTTCATGATTGATCACTTACGCGCCCTGGTTCGTGATGACCTCGACGCAGTTCACACGCTCATTACTGAAAATATCCAGTCTGAAATTAGCTTACTTGAAGCGCTAACAAACCATATTCTTAAAAGTGGTGGAAAACATCTACGCCCACTTCTTGTGCTCCTTTCAAGCCACGCTTGTGGCTACCAAGGTCAAGATCATATTACGTTAGCTGCCATGATAGAATTTTTTCATACGGCTACTTTATTACATGACGATGTGGTCGATGAATCCTCATTGCGACGAGGACGTAAAACAGCAAACAATATTTGGGGCAGTAAAGCCAGTATTTTAGTCGGGGACTACTTATTCACGCAGTATATGCAACTCATGATTCGTGTCGGCAATTTAAAAATCATGCGTATTTTAACCGATATGACACATCAGATTGGATGTGGTGAAATCAAGCAACTCTCAAACCGACATAACCCAGCCCTGTCCACTGAAGATTATTTTGATATTATTCATGCAAAAACCTCTCTTTTATTCGCAGCATCTTCACGTCTTGGCGCACTGGTTAACAATGCTGACGATGCGACAGAAGAAGCCTTACATGCTTACGGTCTACATCTTGGAAACGCTTTTCAATTGATTGATGACGCACTTGATTATTGCTCTGATGCAGAAACCCTTGGAAAAAATATTGGGGATGATCTCGCTGATGGCAAAGCAACCATGCCGCTTTTATATGCTTTAAAACAAGGAACGCCTGCCCAAAAAGTACAAATTCGTGACAGCCTTACCCAAGGCTCACTCAAGCATCTGCCTGAAATATTAGAAGCCATCCAAGAAACCCGCGCCATTAAATACACTCAAGAACTTGCCGAAAAAGAGGTTGAGCGTGCTATTGCAGCATTGACAGTCTTACCTGATTCCGTATACAAAAAAGCCCTTGAAGATCTTGCCCAATATACGATTGTCAGAAATAACTAGCCCATCATTAGCTCAAGCGCAACTTGAAAGTACAGTGCCGTTTTATTGTCTTTACGAACAGGTCTATCGCCAAAAATTGGTTATTAAATGATTTGACCATTTTATAAATAAGAACAAAAACGACACGAAATAATATATTTTCATTGATGATAGCTTATCCTTATCCAGAGCACAGCTGACTTAGGATGTTGTACAAAATAAATCATTCAGGTTAGATATTCACTATAACAAAGAATAATCTGTATAACCTTGCTCCCCCCCACCATACAGACTAGATTGCTCAGGTAATTCAAGCGGAGCATTTTGCTTCAAGCGCTGCACTAAATCAGGATTAGCAATAAAAGGTTTCCCGAAAGCGACCAAGTCGGCATAACCACTTGCAACTGCTTCCATTGCCATTGCTCGCGTATAACCATTATTGACCATCCATGCGCCCTGGAAGATATCTCGAAGGGCATGAAAATTGAACCCTTGCATATCACGCCCCCCTCCTGTTTCCCCTTCAATAACATGCACATAAGCAAGCTTTAAACGACTTAATTCATGCACAAGTGGGAAATATATATTTTCAGGTGCGCTATCACGTGCACCTCCCTTATGACTCACGGGCGACAATCTAATCGCTGTACGACTTGCACCGATTGCTGTAATAACCGCTTCAACCACCTCAATGACAAAACGCAACCGCTTTGTAACTGAACCACCATAAGCATCTTTCCGATGATTTGAAACATCACTCATAAATTGATGAATTAAATAACCATTCGCTGCATGAATTTCTACACCATCAAAGCCTGCTTTTATCGCATTCTCTGCTGCCTTTTGATAGGAATTGACTGTGTTTTTTATTTCATCCAGCAGCAAGGCACGTGGTACCCCGACATCAGAAAAGCCACCATTTTCAATAAACGTTTTTAAGCCTTCAGCTTTAATAGCAGAAGGAGCAACAGGTGCCATTCCGTCCGGCTGGAGAGATGGATGAGAAACCCGCCCTACATGCCAGAGCTGCGCAAAAATCACCCCTCCATTTTCATGCACGGCATTCGTCACTAAACGCCAGCCATCGACTTGTTCCGGAGAATAAATGCCAGGCGTCCAAGCATAGCCTTTACCCACAGGGGAAATTTGAGTTGCTTCGGAAATAATTAATCCGGCACTGGCACGCTGCGCATAATATTCTGCATTCACAGCATGAGGGACATCCGTACCATGTGTCGCGCGACAACGTGTCAATGGTGCCATCACCACGCGATTATTTAGCCTTAAGTCTTTTAAATCAAACGATTGGAACAACAAACTTGACTCAGCATCCATGACACATCTCCATCATCACATCTAAAGATGAACAGCTTTAATTGAGTTTTAGTTTAATTGAATAACCAATAAAAAAACAATTTAAACATTAAATAAAAAATGCATCACATCACCATCTTTCACAACGTAGGTTTTTCCTTCAAGCCGTAATTTACCCGCGGCTTTTGCACCTTGCTCTCCATCACATGCAATGAAATCATCATATGCCATCACTTCAGCACGGATAAATCCTTTTTGAAAATCGGTGTGAATCACGCCTGCAGCCTCAGGTGCAGTCGCACCCAATGGAATTGTCCACGCACGCACTTCTCGAACACCCGCTGTAAAATAAGTTTCAAGTCCTAACAAGGCATACGCTGCACGAATCACTTGGTGCAAGCCAGGCTCTTCTAACCCTAAGTCGGCCATAAACTCTGTGCGTTCCTCATCATCTAATTCAGATAATGTCGCTTCTGTCTCTAGAGATAACGGTAAAATACCCGCTCCTTCACTTTCAGCCAGTGCGCGCACTTTTGCAAGTGCTTCATTGTCATTTAAACCATCATCATCAATATTTGCAATATATAAAATAGGCTTCGCTGTAAGCAAACCATACCGCTTACAAATCGGTTGCACCTCTTCAAGATTCGGTAAACTTCTTACTTGCTCACCTGCTTCTAGATGTGTTTTGATTATTTCAAATAATGCTTTATCTCGTATCGCTTCTTTATCACCGCTTTTACTATTCTTAGACGCTTTTTGATGCGCTTTTTCAATGGTTTCAAGATCAGCCAAAGCAAGCTCTGTATTAATTGTCTCAATATCACCAATAGGGTCAATTTTACCATGCACATGCACCACGTTTTCTTGCTCAAAACAACGGACCACATGCAAAATTGCATCTGTTTCACGGATATTTGCTAAAAATTTATTACCCAGCCCTTCACCTTTGGCAGCACCGGCAACAAGCCCTGCAATATCCACAAATTCCATTGCAGCAGGTATGACACGTTCAGGAGACACAATCGCTGAAATCGCATCAATACGTGGATCAGGTATAGTTACCATACCTACGTGGGGATCAATCGTACAAAAGGGATAATTTGAAGCTTCAATGCCTGCTTTGGTTAAAGCATTAAATAACGTTGACTTTCCAACATTCGGCAAGCCGACGATGCCACATTGTACGCCCATGGCTTACTCCTCTTTATTTTCGGTTTTTTTTCCAGTATTTAAAGCCTTCATCGCGCAAGATAACTGCCCTGAAATTACTTCAGGCATCACATCCATGGCCTCTGAAATGGCCCTATCAATTTGTTGTCTTTCATCAGGTGATGGCTTGCCCAACACATAATCAGTGACTAAATCTTTATGCCCCGGATGAGCAATGCCTAAACGCAAGCGATTAAAGTTTGCTCCTCCTGCATGCGCTATTAAATCGCGCAGACCATTATGGCCACCATGGCCACCGCCTGTTTTAAGACGTGCAACCCCAACCGGTAAATCTAATTCATCATGCGCCACAAGCACTTGATTTGGCTCAATCTGATAAAACTGACATAGCGAACGTACAGAACGACCGGATTGATTCATCCAGGTATTGGGTAATAACACATGAAATGGACGGCCATCTAACGCAACAGATGCCACCTCACCTTGAAAACTTTTATGTAGGCGAAACGAGGCACCGAGTTGCTCGACCAATGCACGAGCAAACCATCCGCCGGCATTATGACGGGTGCGCTCATAAGAGGCACCCGGGTTTTGCAATCCAACCACTAATTTAACGGTCATAAAGCACTCAGCACTTATTCAGCTGCTGGCTTATCTTTCGCATCATCAGCTTGAGAATCACCTTCTACAGCATCATCAGAAGCACTATCAGCTGAAGCTTCTTCACCTTCAGCGCCCTCTTCAACTGCTTCACTTTCAACTTCAGGCTCTTCTTCCACCACAACACGTGGCTCATGTATACTCACAACAGGGTGGTCATGATCGCCTGTGGTTGGGTCAATACTTAACTCAACGCCTTTCGGTAATTTCACTTCAGACAAATGCAAGACCTGATTCATGGCAAAACCTGCTAAATCCACTTCAATAAATTCAGGCAAATGACGCGCTTCACAACGCACTTCAACTTGTGTCATGGTATGGTTCACAACACCACCTTCTTTCACACCGGGTGCTTCTTCTTCATTAATATAATGAAGCGGTACAACTTTAACCAACACATCTTTAGAAGATACGCGTTGTAAATCCATATGCAAAATAATGGCTTTATAGGGATGACGTTGCACGTCTTTTAAAATCACGCGTTCTTTTTTGCCTTCAACTGTAATTTCAAATACACTTGAATAAATGCTTTCAGATTCTAATCTTTTTTGTACGTGCTTTTGTAAAAATTGAATGGATTGCGAAGGCTTATCTCCACCATACAATACAGCAGGTACTTTTTCATCAAGACGGCGCAGGCGGCGGCTCGCACCCTTCCCAATCAGCGCTCTTGTTTCAGCTTCTAATATAATTTCTGACATCGGTCATCTCCAAAAAATTAAATGCTTTATCTTGCGACCAGAATAAAGCACCTCTTATCGATAAATATAAAAGAGGCAGCGCAGTATACACCACTTTTTAGTAATTTAATATCCACATCCACTACGTGTAACTTTGCGGCGCTTTTCTTGTGGTTCATCTTGTATGTCTGCTGTATCACCCTCAGTAGATAATAGATGCACAGAAGGACCTTTTCTCTCTTCAGCCGGCTGATAAAAAGCATGTGTGGCACGTGCTTTTTCCAACGCATCTTCAATCCTATCTTTTAGAAATAAGCAAGCATCTGACTCATCACTTTCATCATATTCAGTATATTCATCTGCAATCACACCATAAATTTGATCTTTAGACGGTGAAATAGGCTGTTTAAAAAAAAGGTAATGTTCAGGCCAGCGATTCATAAACTCCCGCGCTTCTCGACGAGACTTTGCTGCTGTAAACACCGCTGTCGATAAAGCCTTGTCTAAATCCGCCAATGCTTTGTCTGATTGCCCCAGAGCATGATATATCGTTGCTCGACGACGCAACGCAAAGTGACTCACCTCATCAGGCTCACATTCAATCAATGTCGTTACAAGAGGAAGGGCTTCAGCAAAGCGCTCTGCTACAAAACAAATATCAATAGCAAGCTTCAAAGCTTGTTCATGTTTAGGGTGAGACGCTAAAATAACGTTTAAAAGCTTGAGTGCTTCGTTTGAATCTTGTTCCAAACTTCCCTGATAGCGTAGATATGCTAAGCGAATCAACAAAGCCTCATGATTTGGATAATGCTCTAAAAGAGCTTCGAGTGGTTGCATAGCCTCAATTGGACATGGTGTCTGACTGTGTTCAATCATATTCGTATATGTGTGTAAGTGCTGCGCAATCACGCCATCATCACTTTTTGTACCTTCACTTGCTTCCACATCATAAGAGAGCTCGTCTAAATCAGTCGGATATAACCACATCTTCATCTTAATGCCTTACCTCATTTTATAAAAAAAACAACACAAACCAAGCTAAAAAATGACAAATAACTCGCCTTAGACTACAGGCTATTTAAATGTCAAAGTGTCCACGCAATTTATATCTTTAGTCGATTCTCCAGGCTGATAAAACGCGAGCATGGCACGCGCTTCTTGAAGCTTTGTGACATTATGTGTAGCACGATAAATCGTATATTTATCCAGAGTCACTTGGTCCATATCGTTGCGTGCTTCACACAGTGTAATACGATACCTTAAAGCTTCAATATGCTGCGGATATTTTTCTAACAATTCATTTGCATCCACAAGTGCGTCTTGTAAATGACCTTGTGCTCCGTGCACTTGACTACGCAATAATAAACAAGCTTTAAACAAGTCATGGGGAAGATTAAACCGGTATTCTTCCGCCAAGACGCTATTTAAATCACGCTGTGCAAGCGCATATTTTTCTTGACTGAAAAAAATCTTGGCACATAAATAAAGGATTTTGATGCGCTCTTCTTGATACATTTCAGAGTTAAAATCAGTGCGTTGCAATAAAACATTAAAATCATTTAAAGCGTTCTGAAATACGCCCAGTTCATAATAAACCTCACCACGACGACAAAGCACAGGAATATTCATCTCAGCAGACTGAAGTGTTAATAGCGTACTTAAATCAACTAAAGCCAACTCAAAATCATTGGCTTTAAAATAAATAGACGCACGTAATTTTAAAGCTTCTTCATGTTGAGGATTTTTATCCAAAACTAGCGCTAAGTCGCATAAAGCAGCGCGGACATCATAAATATTAAAAAAGTGCGCACGACGGATTAAAAGCGCTTCATGTTCAGGATAATGCTCTAAAAGTGAATTTAAACAGTATACCGCCCCTGATGATGCCAATTGCTCTCTCTGGTACCAATCATTATAAAAAGTCAGTGTATCACTCACTTCTTGATTCACTAAATCAACATCTTTAATGCCTATATCTTTAAACGACAACCACATGTGCATAGTATGACTTCAATCCTAGTGCGCTAAAAAATGTCAAATTCTATCATACTCATCACTGCTCGTCTTCTGCCCATATCACCCCAAATGATTCAGTTCAAAGCCATACACTCATCTTCTCACGGCCTCTCAACGCCATTAAATTTACTGAAGCAAAGGCTTTAAGAACTGTCCTGTATATGAATCTGTGTTCAAAGCCAACTGCTCAGGGGTGCCTGTTGCTAATATTTCACCACCACGATTCCCTCCTTCAGGACCTAAATCAATCACCCAATCTGCTGTTTTAATTACATCTAAATTATGTTCAATCACCACAATCGTATTACCCTGGTCACGCAATCTAAAGAGCACTTGTAATAACTGCTTCACATCATGAAAATGTAAACCTGTGGTCGGCTCATCTAAAATATAGAGGGTTTCACCTGTATCTCGCTTTGAGAGCTCGCGTGCAAGCTTCATACGCTGTGCCTCCCCCCCTGAAAGCGTCGTTGCACTTTGCCCCAAGTGTACATAAGACAAACCAACATCCATTAATGTTTGACACTTTCGAGCTAATACGGGCACCGCATCAAAGAAGTCACATGCTTCTTCAGTCGTCATGTTAAGCACTTCGTGAATGTTTTTACCTTTGTATTGCACATCTAATGTTTCACGGTTATAACGCTTACCACGACACACATCACACATCACATATGTGTCCGGTAAAAAGTGCATTTCGACTTTAATTAATCCATCCCCCTGACAAGCCTCACAGCGCCCACCTCGCACGTTAAAACTAAAACGTCCTGGCTTATATCCACGTGCTCGCGCCTCGGGTGTATTTGAAAATAATTCTCGTATCGGTGTAAAAAGCCCGGTATACGTCGCAGGATTAGAGCGAGGTGTTCGTCCAATAGGACTTTGATCAATATCAATCACTTTGTCGCAATAGTCTAATCCTTCAACCGCACCAACCTCACCAATCAATGAAATTTGGCTGCGATAAAAACGAGCACGTGCTAATGGATACAATGTGTCATTGATTAAACTAGACTTACCAGAACCCGATACCCCCGTGACACAAGTCATTAGCCCAACAGGAATACTCACAGACACATCGTTTAAATTATGACACGTCACACCTTCCAAACGAATGACGCGCTCAGCCTCATAAGATGTACGAACCTTAGGGACTTCTATTGATTCTGTTCCTAACAAATATTGCCCGGTCAAAGACTCTTTACAGGCCATAATATCTTCAGGTGTGCCAGAGGCTACCACATGCCCTCCATGAATACCCGCACCTGGCCCGATATCTAATACATGATCTGCAGCGCGAATGGCCTCTTCATCATGCTCTACAACAATAATGGAGTTGCCTAAATCACGTAATTGCAATAAGGTTTTCAATAATCTTGCGTTATCTCGTTGATGTAAGCCAATCGAAGGCTCATCGAGCACATACATCACACCGACCAGACCAGAACCAATTTGACTTGCAAGCCGAATACGTTGCGCCTCACCTCCAGACAGTGTTTCAGACCGCCTTTCAAGTGATAAGTAATCCAGTCCCACTTCGACTAAAAATCCGAGACGTGCCATAATTTCTTGGTTAATTTTTTTCGCAATTTCGCCTCTGGCACCCGGTAAATGTAATGATTTAAAAAATTGATAAGCTTCTCCAATTGGATAAGCCACCACATCCGTTAAACGTCGACCATCAACCAATACATGTCTCGCAGCCGGTCTAAGGCGCGTGCCCTCACAGCGCATACACGGCCTAAACATCAATTCAGGATTATCTTCTGAACCAATCTTGACTGTTTTTTTCTCAATACCTAGCCCATCACAGGCGGTACAAGCCCCTGCTGGACTATTAAATGAAAACAATCGCGGCTCTAACTCTTCCAAACTATACCCACATTCAGAACAGGCAAATTTTGCTGAAAATACAATATCTTGATGCGCCCCATCCATCGATGCAACCACAGCCAGTCCATCACCCACATGGAGTGCATTTTCAAATGACTCGCTCAAACGAGTGCTGGCATCTTGCCGCACTTTTAGGCGGTCAACCACAACCTCAATGGTATGCTTTTTGTAACGCTCAAGCTCTGGTGGCGCATCTAAATCATATAAAGTGCCATTCACTCGAGCACGCACATATCCTAACACTTGCAAACGTTTAAAAACTTGCTCATGCTCACCTTTTCGGCCACGAATCACAGGACCTAACAACATGATTTTGCTGTCTTCTGGCAGATTTAAGACATGATCAACCATTTGAGACACGGTTTGTGCATGCAACTTCAGCTGATGCTTAGGACAATAAGGCTCGCCCACACGCGCATACAATAACCTTAAATAATCATAAATCTCGGTGGTCGTACCCACAGTTGAGCGCGGATTATGCGAAGTCACTTTTTGTTCAATCGCGATTGCAGGCGAAAGCCCTTCTATCGACTCAACATCCGGCTTATCCATAATCGATAAAAACTGCCGAGCATAAGACGATAATGACTCAACATAACGCCTTTGCCCTTCCGCGTATAAAGTATCAAAGGCAAGCGATGATTTTCCGGAACCCGATAGTCCTGTGATCACTGTGAGTTGATTACGTGGCAAACTCACATCAATATTTTGAAGGTTGTGGGTTTTTGCCCCACGAATTTTAATAACACCCATGCTCTTTTTTCTCTCTTTCATCACAACTTGACGTTTCGTCATCTGCTTCATCAATTTTAAATAGTGTTTGTACCCTATCGGCAGCATCTGCCTGATAACTGCCTCGTCTCTTTGTGAGCGGAGGAGCTTGTTCTTCTTGAGACCACATTGATAAACTTACAACACTTGGAGCCGCTGATGATCTCAGCATTGACAATTTGGGCGCCTCTTTCATCGCCATAACCAAATCAAATAACCCCGTATCCTTTGTATGTTCGGCTTTTAAAACACTTGAATTCAAGGTTGCTAGCGTACCATCCATCGCTTGATAAGTAATCACCAAATCATCCGGTGTCACCGAAAAACTCAGTGCTTTTGACAAGCCGTCCAATTGCTGAGCTGAAAGTGGCTCATCTACGCTCAAATCAAAATGAGTGTTCGCTGACAATCGATTACTTACAACAGCATGTATGACCGCCTCAACCCATATGCTTATCATATCAGATGACGGACACACAAAATTAATTTGACTTGGAAATCGCACTTTTGCCTGTTTAAAAAAACATTTTTTTAGTGTGTCCCCGGATACTTGATTCAATTGTAAAGAAAATGAAACTCCTTTATTTTGCAATTCTGTCATATACCCCCCCAAAAACAATTTTCTCAACAGCAGTGCAAAATAGTCATCTAACGCTCCCAATACGAAATGAACCCGCGCATGTTCCACAGGCTCCCAATCAGCCAAAGCCGTGTTAATTTCTAATATTTTATTTTTTGTCGGCATACGCAGATGAACTGTGATGGCTTCAGGCAACACTTCGATTTTGTCTCTCATGCAGTTTCTCCTTCCCTAAAAAACAACATCAAAACCTCAACCTCAAACCCTAACACCATGCATCACTAAAACCATTAAAAAGCATTTTTTTTAACCTAAAACCTTCTTGTTTTTTATCACTTACTTCAAAAATAATGCAAATTATGCTATACTCTGCACCAAGAGATGTTTTAAGACTCAAACACTTAGGAGAAAATAATGCGCGGACTGCAGAACTTTATTTTTGCCATTGCTTGCATGTTCACAATCACTGCACTACATGCAACTGATATCAAAAAACTCGAACATGAACTCAGTGACTCAGTTATCACCACAAAAATCACTTCAAAATACACCGAAAGTAAAAATTTAAATCCATTAAAAATAACGGTCACAACCGATCACGGCGCAGTAACTTTAGCCGGATATGTCAAAAACAGAGCGGCCATGGTTGAAGCATTACGTTTGGCTAAAGCAACACATGGCGTTCAATCCGTTTCGGCAAGTGACTTAAAAATCAAGCGTGTGAACACCTCAATCACTGATGCCTACATCACCACAAAAGTTGAAGCCGCTATTTTAAAAGCCAAAGTCTTAGATGATGAGTCTATACCGCTGGTTGGGATCAATGCCCGCACAAATAACGGGGTTGTCACCTTATCAGGCGAAGTAAAAAACGATAAGTCAATCGCCCCTCTCCTTAAACGCGTTCTTGGCGTCAAAGGGGTTAAAAAAGTCGTTTCATACTTGCATGTAGCCAAACATAAAATTTAAAACGCTTTAAAGTTTTGTTCGGTTAAAACGCTGGATAAACGATTCATGCTCAGGTAGGATAGAAATTTACGTTTAAATTTAACTCCTGAGCATGGATGAAGTCGTATGTCTGATGTAAAAACTGAAGCAACACCATCAAGCCCTCCTCATAAAACACGTTACCTGCCCTGGCTCATCTGGTTTTTAGGTGCTTTTTTTTATTTTTACGAAAATCTCTTACAAGTCTCACCGAGTGTCATGGTACAAGACTTAATGCGTGCACTGACCATTGATGCAGGTGGACTCGGACTTCTAGCGGGTGCTTTTTTTTGTGGTTATGCCCCTATCCAAATTCCAGCAGGTGTATTAGCTGATCATTTTAATGTCCGCTTGCTACTCGGTAGTGCCATAGCCCTGTGTGTTATCGGAACACTTTTATTTGTTTCAAGCCATGGTATTTATCAAGCCGCTCTCGGACGTCTATTAATTGGCATGGGCTCAGGGTTTGCTGCTATTTGCTCCATGAAACTTGCAACCCTTTTATTTCCTGCCAAAAAATTCCCCTTTCTGGTTGGATTGATGGTTACATTTGGCATGACGGGTAGCATCATGGGGGGAGGACCTCTTGCGGTTGTGGTCGAATCCATTGGCTGGCGTAGTGCACTCTACACACTGATTGTACTCGGTGTTATTTTAGGTTTTTTTGTGGTCTGGCTTGTGCAAGAAAAAAAGCATACAACTGCAGAAACCAAAAGGCCTCAAGAAAATCATCATGTACTACATGGCTTAATACAAGTGCTCAGCTGCAGACGCAGTTGGGCTGTGGCAGGATACGGTGGCCTTATGTTTGCGCCCACTTCTATTTTTGGAGGTCTATGGGGCGTACCTTTTATTATGCAAGCCTATCATTTAGATAAGCCTGCTGCGGCAAGCCTTGTTTCACTGCTGTTTTTAGGCTGGGTTATTGGTGGCCCTTTAACTGGCCTTATTGCTGGAATTTTTGAGAAAAAACGCCCGACACTCTTCATTGGCTCTCTTGGAGCACTCACGTGCATGGCGAGTATTTTATATATCCCAAACCTGCCTGTGTTCTTATTATCAGTCACTATTTTTTGCTTCGGCCTATTTTCAAGTTGCTTTCTTCCTTCATTTTCTATCATGAAAGAAATTCATGATGATGCCTATTCAGGCGCCGCACTTGGCTTTATGAACACAGCGAATATGGTCGGAGGGCTAGTAGGCCTACCTTTGGTCGGCTTACTCTTAAATCGCTTGTGGGATGGCAACATGCTGAATGGTGTTAAACATTATACAACAGCTAATTACACCGTATCACTCTCACTGCTACCCTTGATGATGCTGATTTCAATCAGCCTGTTGTTTTTTATTCATGAAGAGAAGCAAGTATGATGCTTTCAAAACCCTGAATCACTTCCGCTCAGATTAGATTAAATTATTGATCTTGGCACGCCGAGCACCAGCCATAAATCGTGAGCGAATGGCTGGTCATTTGAAAATGTGCACGCTCAGCTATCATCGTTTGACGGGACTCAATCACCTCATCTACAAATTCGAGCACTTTTCGACATTTAACACAAATCAAATGATCATGATGCTCACCTTCACTGAGCTCAAATACAGAGTGTCCGCCTTCAAAGTGATGCCGGTACACCAAACTTGCTGCTTCAAATTGTGTAAGCACTCGATAAACCGTTGCCAAGCTCACTTCTTCTCCCATATCAATCAATGCACGATAAATATCTTCTGCACTTAAATGTCGCTCTTCAGACTGCTCTAAAATCTGCAAAACCTTCAAACGAGGCAAAGTAATTTTTAGCCCCACGTTTTTTAATTGCTGACTTTCCCCCACTCAAACTCTCCTGGTAGAAAACACGTTCGACAAGCCACAACAAGCTCGCTATACTTCAATCGCAGATAGTATGGCTAATTTTTTCATAACAGGCAAAAACATGCGAACTTTTTTAAAACTTTTCAGTATTACCCTTCTTGGCTTATCACTCACACATTGTGCTTCCTATGATTTTTCTAAACGCACCGTGCAACAAGGTAACTTACTGCCTGAGAAAAAAATTACAGCCCTTAAAATCGGCATGACCAAAGAAGAAGTGGCTACATTAATGGGGACAAGCCTGTTAAGCCCAACATTTAATAACGAACGCTGGGATTATGCTTATACTTGGCGCAAAGGCAGTGGTTCAGATACCACTCGTCGGCTCAGTATTTATTTTAAAAATAATCGTGTCACTCGCATTCAAACTTAAGATTTTTTTGCGCGCTGTCGACGTTTTTCTTTAGGGCTACTTAAAAGCGGGCGATATAACTCAACCCTATCTCCTGACTGCAGTAATTTGTCTATCGTCACGGGCTTTGAAAAAATACCCACTGATAATTCTCGCGTCTCAGGATAACGAATAAAAATACCCGATTGCTCCAAGGCATCGAGTACTGTCATCCCTGAGCGAAAAGAATGTGTTGTGTGCCAAATGGGATCTCCCGGTGGCACATACACAACCTCAACTGCCACCGTACACGTCCTCAGCCCGCTCGCAAAAGGCGTCTACCATTTTATCCGTTACCTGCTCAAACACAGGGCCTAATAGCATGGATAGCATGCGACCTGAAAACTCAAACTCCAAATCAAAAGTAATCAAAGATCCGGTTTCTGTTGAATCAAACCGCCAAAAACCTTCAAGATGACTAAAAGGGCCATCAATCAAACGCAGCTCAATCATTTTATTCGCTTGCAAGCGGTTTCGCGTGGTAAATGATTTCGTCATACCTGCGGCTGTCACCTCAAGTGTTGCCTGTACTTCATCTTCATCTCGATGATGCACCACACCACTCGAAAAATAAGGCAGAAACTTATGATAACTTTCAATATCGTCTACAAGCTCATACATTTGCTGACACGAAAATTGAGTTTCACGTGTGCGTTTTACAACCGTCATGCCACATCTCCTGCAATTGATGCAGATAAAGCCATCTGCTCTTTAAACCACACTGCTATTTCTTGTACTTCTTCAATACACACAGAATGCTCCATGGGATACTCTCGAACGGTTAACGCATGAAACCCTGCTTCACGCAGCCAAGTGACACTCTTTGCGGTCCAGGCCGGCAAAACCATGGGGTCAAACTGACCTGATCCGATAAATATCGGTGTTTTTTTCGGTAGTTTCGCATGACATTCAGAAGCAAGCGGTAAATAAGCAGACAGTGAAATCACACCACCTAAAGCAATATCGGTTCTCAGGGCCGTCAACAATGCCATGGCACCCCCTTGTGAAAAACCAGCTAAGAAAATATTTTGAGGTGCAAACCCATCTGCTATTTGTGCTTCAATGATTTGAAGAATCTTTTGCTCAGACGCTACAATTCCCACTTTATCTTCACGATCAGTCAACGACACCCCGGTAATGTCATACCAAGCCGGCATGGGCATTCCTTGATTCAAGGTAACCGGGCGAATAGGCGCATTCAATGCCACATGACGTACAGGCACATTGAGCGGCAATTGCTTTGCAAGCCCTGCCATATCATCAGCACTTGCGCCTAAACCATGCATCCAAATCATGCATGCTTCAGCCTTTTGATTCGACTCAACCACAACAGTATTCAAAGTACAACTCCACAAAAAAAGAGCTCAATTATCCCGAATCATCACTCGCATAGCAACCATACCGAGCAGAGACTGAAATTTGTTTTATTTTTGTCTTTAACGTGCTATTATTGCCCTCAAATAACCTATGGAGTAATCCTATGCTATCTCAACAAGACGCCATAAAACTACGCCAGCAATATCAAAGACTTTTATTAGATTTCGGGTACATCGTTACTCACAATGAAACAAAAATATTTAGATGCGATATTCAATTTATACCCAACACTTTAAACGCACTCACAGCAATTGCTGAAAACAAACCGCTGACCAATGCCTATAAGTTAGCTATAAATGGTCGCTCCGAAGAACTACATACTGATGCACAAGACTGCTTACTCGATGTTATCAATTATCATATAACTCCTGAAAAACATTTTCATACAATGATTAATCATTACTTAACTGATGATGAGCCAAAAAGAGAACAGATGCACCAGTTCAATGATGAACTCCGTCGACTGCTCACACAAACCGCTTCATCAACTCATGGCTTACCGGAGTCATCCATTGAGCCCAAGCAATGTAATGGAAATTCTGAACACCTCAGTTTCCTAGCAACCTGCCTCAATTATAATTTTTTAGATACTGCCGCACTCTTGCTAATGGCTATCGGTGCCGTAATTACGCTCTTACCACTCGTTATTACAGTTCCTGTTCCTACCGTACCCCTCATTGGGGCAGGTCTATTTTTGACGGGCCTTGGAATTTTCAATCGACAAAGTTTTGGCTTTGATACGGCTGAAACTGATGCAGAAGAGCAAACACACACACTGGCCTCATGTTAAATCAAAAAAATGGGGTCCTTTGGCCCCACCCCCCGTTCATGACCCCACACGACCTTTCGGTTATACTGCTTCATATCATCAACCGATTCTTCATATACCTATGCGGCACCTTATTTTAAATCTCTGCTTCATCAGCTTACTCAGCGCCTGCGGACAAAAAGGGGCTTTATACCTCCCAACAGACGCTCATAAAAATAATGGACAACAAAAACATGACACTTCGATTCACTAAAATGCACGGGCTTGGTAATGACTTTATGGTTATTGATGCAATCAATCAATCCGTACAACTCAACCCCACTGATATCAAACATCTGAGCTCACGCCATACTGGCATTGGTTTTGACCAATGTTTATTACTTGAAAAAAGCAGCAAACCTCATGTTGATTTCTTTTATCGAATTTTTAATGCTGATGGCAGCGCTGTTGGGCAGTGTGGCAATGGTGCACGTTGTCTTGCACGTTTCATTCAACATTATCAGTTTTCATCGCAAACTGATTTAACCGTTGCAACCACCACAACCGAACTCAAATTACATCTTAATTCCGATAAAACCGTTACCGTCGATATGGGTACTCCAGTATGGGCGCCTGACCCTCAGCTCATGCCAGGCCTCATTGCGCATGCACTCACCTTAGGTAATCCACATGTTGTAACAAAAGTTAATGATATTCATGCGGCACCTGTTGACACCCTAGGCCCCCACATTGAAACCCATATTTTATTCCCAGAAAGTACCAATGTCGGATTTTTTGAACAAATCACACCGAGTCATATTAAGCTACGCGTACACGAAAGAGGAGCAGGTGAAACCAAAGCATGTGGCAGTGGTGCTGTCGCGGCCGCCGCTGTTGGTCGGCGATTTTATGATTTAGACGAAACGATTCGTGTCAGCTTGACGGGCGGCGATTTAATCATCGATTGGCCTGATATGACAGGCCCTATCTTAATGACAGGCCCTGCTACTTTTGTTTATGAAGGCACATTACTTCATGCGTTATCGTCACGCTCTAAATAAAAAGCGCGGCAATCACTTGAACATAGAATCGACTCGCAAAGGCAGTAAACAAAAGTCATCGAAATAAATTATAATTGAGGAATGGTATCATCTGGCGTAGATGTTTGGGGTTTATCGTTGTCTTGATTAGGAGATTGATTTTCTTGATTTTCCATTAAGCCCTGCGCTTTATCTTTAAAATGATGAAATGCCTTAACTTTTTCTTCTGTGGCATTTGATGATGTATGCTCTTCTTGTGCAGCCATATCAACTTTAGCCAATGAAAAAAGATTTTTAAACAGCATACTGATAAAATCCAAAAACTGTGTCATCCAATCTGTTGGCCCATGAACAGCTGCTGGATGAATTGCTGCTGAAGCTTCCGCCTGCAAGGATTCAGGTGCACATGCAAGCAATGACCGGTTACAATCCGCTTGAAATGTTTGAAAATCATAAGGCGCAACGCTCTTATCTGCTTTAAAACTACTCAAATAATTATTATATTGAGCTCGATACTGCTCTAAATCACCAATAAGCGCATCTAATTGAGGTAATTGAACATCAGGAAACGCCATTTCTGTGTCAGCTAGCGCCGTTTTTATCTGATTAATAAAAATTACAGCATCTGTTTGCTTTGCTCGTACTTCACCAAGGCTACCTCCCTTCATCGGGCTTTTTAGCACTTTAAGACGGGCATCAATCTGTTTATCGAACGCCTCCATGCTATCTCTTAACTTGTTCTCTATGCGTCTATCTGTTCTGGGTCTCGTCTTTAACTTTTGTCTAAAACCATCATCCCGATTATCTAAATAAATATCCCATGTTGTCGGTCCTGCAACATTTAAACTGCTGAGATACTGCTTACTTTTCTGTACTTGCTCAGACAATTTTGCTTCACGTTCTAACCCTGCGATTTCTTGATTTAAAGCTTGAACTCCACGACTAAATTCAGCTTTTCTGCTGCGTGTATAATCAGTATTATTAGCCTCACGTTGGTACGCATCACGCTGAGCTTTGAGTTTATCTATGATGAGTGGAAATATCGGCGCACGCAATTTTTGATAAACGCTGTCTAGCCCCCCTTCCTGCTCTTCTTTTTTTAGTGCTATACATTTCGCATCAATGACAGCATCCAAATGAGTTATATCACGCTGTATCTCAATCCATTCGGAATTGTCTTTCAATGATTCAGGTATATCCTCTGGTCTAATCAATATACGGTTATCTTCAACCGAATCAACCGAAACAAAAAGGCCTGCTTCTAAATCCTGCAAAAGCCCTTCACGTGCCTCCACAAAGCCTCGATAGGTCTTAAGCTGCCATTCATGACTAATTACTGTATCTAATCGTTTAATGTCCTGACTTAAAGTATCAATCTCCTGCGCATATTGCCAAAGCCCTCCTGGCGTTTCTTGCAGCTTCTTCTTCTGTTTTATCAAGACCTTACGCTGCTCATAGATGTTTTCTAAGTATGCGCGGGCTTCTTCAGATGATTTCATGACATCACACCTTACATGCCCACTTTAGGGTCATCTCCCTCCTTTTTAGATGCATCATCGTTACCTGATGCCTCATTCGGTTTTCTAGGAGCCGGTTGGGTTGCAAAAAACCCTCCTAATTTTGCCATAGAGTCACTGAATAAGGTTTTTGTGGTTGGTTCTGGCTTAATCCACGTAGACACTTCAGGAATATCTCCTTTAGAAAGCCCTGTTTTCTTGCCAATGATATTCACCAAGTGTGTGAGCCCCTCAAAAAAACCTTTCAATGCCAGCTCAAACTGATAATACAGCTCTTGTGACGTATCATGATTCGCATGAATCACCTTTTTATGGTCCTCCAACAAACCATTAACGCGATGAGTAAATTGCCGAACATCCTTTTCAGTTCGGTCACTTGCATAAAATACATGCCACGCGTCCATAATGCCTACATCAAGAGAAACAACAGCACCTTGTGCATGTCCATATCCTTTCTGACTACGCCCTAAAAAAGCATGGCCTCCTAACTGTTTAAACCAATGTGACATTTTAATTAAATTGTGATGAATCTGAGCAATGGCCTTTGCCTCAGCTTTAAGACTGGCATCACTCTGCATGCTAATTAAGTTATTATGTGTGTTTTGATATGTTTCAAGCCGGCTTAACTCAACTTCATTAAAGCTTGCCCGCTCCTCTTGAGTTGCAGGCGCAATCGGCGTGATATGCTCAGCACTATCTGATGCATCACTTAATGAAAGATAGAGCGCTTCATTCGCATCGGTATAAGCTCGTATTAATTCATTGTGTGTTCTCATTTAAATCTCCAAAGCATTAAAAACAACCCTATGATTTATTGTAGACCATAAAATAAATCACACATGCCAATAACCGCTGCCATTAAGCAGCAGGAACAGCACCATTCGATGAATCATGAGACAAGCTAATGAGCGCTTCTAAATTATTCAAAACATAGTGTAGTGTTTTGGGTACCGTTTTTTTATCTAAGCGCTCAAGCGTGTCACTCAGTTCGCTCAATTCAGTTGAAGTTTCACTCCAAGCATCCTCATCAGAATCAGTTAAAGCACGCCCCTCTTCTATGTCAATTTTAAGAGCATGATCATCAGGCAAACGACGCCCCAAGAGTTCAATTTGAAAGGCCAGTTGCTGCTGCAAAAGTGTTCTAATCAAGTTTTTATCTTGAACCGCAATCTTATTATCGGCTAAACAATCACGAGCCACCGAAATAAACATTTCATCCATAATGTCATATAGCCGACTATATCCTTTTTTATTCAAGGTTCTGTCTGTGTCTTCATCGTTTTTGAGTAACTTCATTTGTGATCTTTGAATCGCCTCTAATACTTTATGATAATAGGTTGCTCCTTGAGCACCTTTGTCTTCAATACGCGCTAAATTATCAAATAGATTTTCTGCTTGCTCTCGGCGTGCTTTATTAACCCACCAACGACTTGCATATGCTTGTTTTTGTTTTTCAAAATAAGTGCGATGCGTGACTTTTTTACTTTTTGAAAGTACCGCAGATGCCCCCTTTGGTTCAGCAAAGGGATGCGTGCTAATCACTTCAAACTCTCGTGTTAATGCAATAATTGCCGCGTAATTAGCCTGCACTGATTTTTGATGTTCGGACACATTTTGCTTGCTTGATGGCAACTCAAGTGGTTTTAGCATTTGATTCACAAGTCGCTGATACTGACGATAACAAGTGTTTCTAAAACGCACGCCTAAATCAATGAGGCCATGTTCAAGATACTGCATAATACTCTGCCTATCGGCTTGGCGCTTACATTTTGCATGAGAGAAAAAATCCCCCCAATTTTTTTCTTGATGCAGTTTTTCAGCCATTTTAGCCACCCGAATGGCTTCTTGCATGTCTTTTCCTGATTGAATTTTGCCGTCATCCCAAGCTAACTTCAAAGCGTTATGCATACTCGATTTTAGCTTCGCATCTTCTAATGCAACAGCCATGCGAATGGCTGTTTTGAGACCTTCTTCTTGCTCAATCTCTTCATCATCCCAAGCTTGCCTAAGCGCTTCATACATGTCATCGGATAAATTCACATCTTTTAATGCCGCTACAAACTGATTAAAGCGTGAATGGGGTTTTAGTTGCTCTTGTACCTTATCTTCATCAAGAACTCCCTCACCACCCTCACCCAACACACACTTATTGAATTGTGCTTGCATGAATTTTTTTGAAGACTCAGGTAGCCTTTGGATGCTCCGTGCTGTTTCAACAGCATGACTCAGGGCTGTTTTATGCGATTTTTCATGTGTACCATAAGTGTTCATGAATGTCGTGACGGTTTCCATGTCTAAATCAGGCGCCTTCGCGACCTCACTAAAAAAAGCCTCACTACGCTCAGGTGGCATCGACATAAATCCATTTACTAATGTGTCAAAATTTTCTCTTTGACTTTCAGCAACCTCCTGCACAACATGCGGAGACGCAATAACGCCTCGGTCTGCCATAAGCTGACACCAAGCTTTTCCTGCCTTCTCAACCGTCTCAATGCGTGTTTTTGCCTCATTTAAATCGTATACCCCTGTTGAAAATTTTGCATGCTTTGTCACGTAGTCAAGCGGTACATAAGCTGGAATTTTAAGCAATGGATCAATCACATTTTGAATTAACTCAGGTGACTGTGCTTGCTCAGTGAGAGGCTGCATAAATTGATGCAATGTTTCTTGGGTTACATTTGGCCGCTGACTGATAAAGTGCGCTATTTTTGTTTTAGTTGCAACATCTAAGGCCTCTACTGAATCAAGCTCTTTAAGCAAGCCCTCTTCTGAGTCAATACGGTTTCCTTGTAGCTTCAAATCGAATACAGAACGAAGCACATATCCATTTTTATCCAATGCCCCATCATTCTCATTGAGATAAACAAGCAATGCTTCGCGCTGCTCTGCAGTTGCTGCATGATACGAACGAATAAAATGACCTAAATCCGATTGATTCGTATGCTTCATTAAAAGCTTAGTCGCTTTTTCGTGTGTACAAAACAGTGCATTTGTTGTTTCTGCATAGTCATCATTATCAAAATCATTCCAAAAATTTTCATGAATCACCGTACATAAATTACTAATAAACTGCTCTGTTGGGCCCGCATCATGGCCTTCTTCTCGATCAACATACGCGGTATATACACTATTCATCACAAGTGTTAATAAATGGCTGATTTTTTTAATTTCTGCCTCAGTTTGCTCGTGCGGCGCTGTTTTTGTCAGCCATGTCTGATTAAAAAACGCATTTAAGCAATTTAAATAATCTGCATAATGAGGATCGTCAAGGGCGAGCTTTTCAAGTAAGCCGGGCATTAAAACAGACCAGTCCTTACAAGGAATCAAAAAGCATGCTGGCTTTTCAGTTTGTTGCTTTAAACAATCAAACAGTTGCAGGTATCCCTCTTTTAATTTTGTGTGCTTTTCGAGTATTTTTTCAGGCGTCTCTATTGAAGGCAACAAGCCAGACCAATCAGGTGCCTCACTTGATTCACCATCACGGCTTAACAGAGGGCTTATATCAATACCCGAGAGCGCTTCAGCATCAACACCTGCAAGCTCAGCATATTGATAACCCACACCTTTCAAAGCACGATAAAAAAGCTTCAGACCATGGGTGCCTCCTGTCGCTTCTTGACCATAAATGGTTTTAATTACAGAGTCAGATGTTTTATGCGCTGAATCAAAATAAACGGTTTGTGCGCCCTCAATCCACTTTTGATAAATCTCTGTAAAACTGGATATATCGGGTGCCACGCCTTCGCGCTTAACATCTGTCACCACAAGAGGCGATGCATGTACAGGGTCAACATCAGAGAGTATTGCACGGTGCCTGCGCATTAACCCAGTCCACAACTGGCCCGCTTTTTGCTCAAACCACTTAAACTGCTGCTGGTCAACTGTTGATGATACAGACTCATCCTCTACTTTTCCCTCAAAAAAATCCTCGCCATCATCAGATGTAGATGCAAACTCTAAGTTACTATCTTCTTCAAATGCTCCAGTGATATTTGAAACACCTTTCATGCCCCATGCGCGATCAATCTCTTCTTTACAGTTCATCCAGTCTGTTTTTAACGCATCGATATTGTCTTCATATTGGGTGCCCTGATGCTTGGCTAAAGCATTCATAACATAGCCTGAATACTGAGCAACAAGAGCTTCTTTTTTGCGCATCAATTCACTGCTTTCTGTTGCTTTGTCATGCGCGCGCTGCACCCAAGTGCGCGCCATTAAATAACACGCTTTTTGTTTTTCATCATTTGCTAAATCTTGATAAAGAGGTTTAGCCCAAGTCGCCTCTTCTACACTTTCAACATCTGAGACAACTTCGAGACTACCCGTCTCTACCTCTTCTTCTTCAATGACTACGCTTTTTGCTGGTAAAGCTTGTTCATGCGCACGCCTGTGCTTTGCAATTTTCTCATCTAAATGCTTTTCTTGTTCTTCAAGCATTGCTTCAAATTTATTTTGATCATCGCCATACAGTGCATTGTGTGCTTCTAAAATTTCGGTGTAATTTAAAATATCTTGGCACTTCCCGGCTTTACCATTACGCCCTTGTCGCCCTTTTTCTTGCTTAATGACACGAGGAATAGCGGCATAAGTACGCAATACCATCAACCCCTCATCTGTTTTAGGCTTAATGTCTGTGCCGCGTCCTAAACGCGAACTGACCGTCACCGAATTGGCTTCTCCTGCTCCTGGTACAATCTCACTTTCATGAATACCACTGTCATTGGTGTCTTCTACAAATTCGTTAAATCCTTTTGCTCGCAATAAGGCTGAAATTCTTTTAACAGCCACATCATCTGCACATGTCATTAAAATAGGACCTGGCTTACGATGTTCATCATGAATCACTGCAATAATGGCATCCACTTGCGCGCTTTCTCCAGCCGCAATACGAACTGCTCTCTCTCTTTGATATATCTCTGCATGTGGCGCACGCTGCCTTCTCAGTTTTATAAGTACTGGGTCGTTGGCCAAATCTTCGGCCTGTTGCTCTCGGCTTGCTTCAATATATTGACCCGGCAAATAAGTACTTTTTGACACTTCATGAGTGGGTAATTTAATCACATGAGTCAATTCATAATCTTTGGTGTACTCTGCAATATCCGCTTGATTACCCGCGGTTCCTGTACACGCTTCAAGTTTCCCATAATTTTTCTTCAAGATGTATTTTGCATTTTGAGATAAAGCAATGCGCGTTTCAGGTTCTACAAAAAAATCAGGTTTTTGACCCGCGTTTGATGCTTCTTTATTTAAGCGCACATGTAAAAATTGCTGTACTAAATCACTATATGTTGAGCCATCTCGCACCTGGTTATCAATCATGACTTTTGCAAAACGTGTTTGTACCTCTAAACCATCAATGGTTTTGTATTGATCGCGAACACAAAAGTCGACCCCTTCTTGCAGACCTCTATTTTCTTCCTTGCTACCTACGGTATAAGCCGCTGTTAATAATGCTTTTAGTTTTGCATCTCGATTGGCTAAATTAACATCACGAGGATTATCCGGATCAGCTAAAAGCGCTGGTGTTAGGTAATTTTGAACAAATGTAGACCCTTCAGGTGCATACTTTGATGCACGCTCTAGCTGCTCACACAAAGGTTTAAAATGTCGATGAGTTGACAGTTTCAATGCACCCCGCGCATATAACTCACCGTTTTCATCCAAGGCAAATTCGGCTTTGTGTTGAAGGTAAAAATCATAGACTTCGCGATACACCCACTCATCCATGTTATACACACCTGCATTTCCTGAGCTATCAGAAAAGTTAGCTTGTGTTTGCTCATCTCGGAGAATATGGTCACCCTCATCTAAAAAAGCAACGCGCTTAGCTCGAGTATAAGCAATCCCCTTTTTCCCTTCCCAAATATGTTTGGACTGAAATAAACCAAAATTACAAATGGTCATGTAATTCACAGCCCCTATTGGGTCAGAAAAACGACCTGTCGACTTAGGCTCAGCATGATAAACACCCGCAGGTGATTCAGCCGTTACATAAGCACTCGGAATGCCCATGGCACGAAATACGGGGGCAAACTCTTCATGGTCACGTTCAGATAAACTGTCTTTTGCAGTATACGCGTCCACAATATAACCATTTAAAGCAAGATAAGATGTTCGCATCAGGGTTAAAATACTTTTCCCTTGCCCCGTTTTAACTTGATGCATGAGTCCTTCATCGTTATGTAGGGCGGCATATAACAAGTCCAACATTTGAGTTTGATTCGCCCATTTTCCTGTTTGACGCAGTAAGATTTCTCGCATACATGCCAACATCTCAGCAGATGCCTCAGGGCTTTTATCAGGGTCTACTCTGCTTTTAACGTCATGACGTGCATCATCCAGACGGCGTAATAAGTCATTATGTGATGCATGACTGAGCTCATTTACCTGGCTGTAATTATTGGTGTAATACAATAAATTCAGTAACTGATTGCGCTCTTCGTTGGTAATAAACCCTTTTCCTTTGCGCTTTACTCCGTCTAAAACACGCATTAAATCTTTACGGTCACGCTCACTAATGCTGTAATGACGTTTCTCTTTGCCATCGGCTGTTAAACCTTGCTCTACAGCTTCAAACCGCTGAATCACCGCCTCTGCGGTTTCAAGCGCCGGCTCCCTTGATAACAACTTAGCTAATATTTCTAGCGATGGCACAGGTGAAGCATTAAAATAAGCAGTTAACGCTGCAGCTTCGTCTTCCCCATAGCTTTCTTTCCAACGTGCAAGTTGAGTATTAAGAACATCAACTTGATTTAATATTTCTGTGCGACCCTCCTGCAGTGCTCTTTGTTTTGCTGCTTCTGGTATACTTTTTACACGAGACTCTAACTGTTCAACGGTAAGCCCCATGGCCGTTACCACAATGCTTTTAATATCTTCATCTTGATTAAAATGAGTGTTTAATTGTTCGACCTCAATATGACCCGCAACAAACATATCCATCAGTTGTATATGTGTTTTTTCTGACGCTGGCTTTTTAGGACATAAAGACGATGTAATCAGGTCAAAGTTGTCATCCTCTTTATGTTTAGATAATTTTATCAATAACCGACTCACAGCCTTCAAATAGGCAGGGCTTGAAATACATTTTTTAGACACTTCTAAACCTCGGTGCCCTGCATCTTTTTCACTCAAGCCTTTAAATAAATCTAAAGCATCATCTGTAAACGCGTAATTATCCGCACCATCTTCCAATGCAAATTGCACCAGCATCGGTTTATACTGATTACCCACCTCTGCTTGCATAATGCTTTTAACTTTATTTTTTAAGGTTTTATGAGGACTTTTTGAAGCAGAGCAAAGTTCAGTTAAATCTCCACTCACTAAGCTCGACAAATTCTCTGAACGAACGAGCGCTTCTAATAAATTTGTTGGATAATGCCGGTTGGCATAAACCTCTTGATCAACCAATAAAACCTTCAACCAAGAGACCAAGTCAGATGTTGAATAATGTTTATCTGGCTGTGCTTCTGCAATTAAAACACCCAAAATTTGCCCAAGCTCATTAAAATGGGCTTTATTATCAAGCTCAGCAAATAACTCCCTCAAGGCTTTTAATTGGGGTCCTGCATCATGTGCTACTTCTACCGCAAGGTGGTCGCGTAATAATCTCTTACATAAAGGTGCATTTTGCCCCTTAAACGTTGCATACAGTCTTGTCTCAAACAGTTTGTTTTGCGTCTCAAATTCAGCACTTTCAAGCGGTCTGAAGGCGGCTTTTTGATAAATCACATTGCAGCCACTCGCCCTCAAGGCCTTAACACAGTCAATTCGCACTTGTTCTGCTTGAGCTGAACTAGAAGCCTTTGAAATCGCTTGCACCATACATATGAGTTCAGCTGCAGGAGGTAAATAAATACTCGTTTTAAAATCGATTGATTGTAGTTGCTGCTTAAACAGGTCCATTTCTTCCTGGCGACAACCCCTAACGGCTGCTAGTGCCTCCGCTAGCTGTTGCTCATTTGGCGCGTTATGCACCCATGGACACGTGGTTAAAATGGGCGAAGGTGGATAATAACCATATACAACTCCAGTGTCTCCAATTAATGAAATTAAGCCTTTCAAAAATGCTTCTTTTGTACCAACATTGCTAACACCCATGTTTTGGGTTAAACACTCATAAGCACCACACGCACGACCAAAGTGATTAACCATTTCAAGCGCATTTTGTTCGGATACATTTTGAAGGCGCTCAAGCAAACCAGCATTTTTTTGCAATAACTTCCCAAATAACGCAATATTTTCAAAGCGCATTTGAAACAGGTTATCGCGTAACTCACCGTCTAACTTTAATAAGTCATTCAGCAATTTAAGTGTGGCAGGCCTTAACGTTTTCAGCGCTTGGAGGTGCTCTTCAAGCGTTTCTGTATCAAAATATTCTGGCTTATCAATACCTACCGACATTGAAGCCATCCATAACCTGAGCGACTCACAGGTAATCGCTGCTTGAACCACTCTATCGTCTAAAAGTGATTGAATCTGCTGAAAATCTTCTTCTGGTTTTTTCATCCGCAAACCAGCAAATCTAAGCGCATGCAAACGAGGGTTTTGTATTACTACCGAATCGACATCCCATGTTACATGATATTGCGCTACATCACGTTCCGAGCTTTGCTCAAAATCTTTTAATCTGAGCTCGGCACGCCAATAAGGGCACCCCTCGTTAAACGCCGCATAATAAAATCCATTATGTAACCAATCGATTTGGTCAATGTTATCTAATATATGTTGTTGCACAGTTCTGGGCACAACCTCGGTATGTTTATTTAAGCGTTTTCCTTTTAAAACACGGGTTAAACGGTCTAAAAAGACTTGCCCATTAAAATTAGGTTCAGCTTTATATTTATCCAGTAACCTCAGTGTGGCTGGAACATCAAATTGTAGTGTGTTTTTCTCGGTGTCTGTTTTATCCAGATGATTTAGCAAGTTTTCAAACCCATGCCACAACTCAAAATAATGCATGTGTCCAACAGCGTCCCCATGCAAGTCTAATAATTTAATCCAGATTTCTTTATATTCAGGATGTTCTTCTAATCGCTTGATTGAACGCGCCATGGCGTCCATTTCAGCTTTATCCAAACATTCAGTCCAATTGCTTGATGGGTCAAGTATTCGGTTTTTCCAGGCAACAAGGCCTGCCTCACCAAAATGTTCAAGTACGCGACTGGCCACTAAAAATAAGTGCTCAACCCCTGAGTTTTTACGCGAGTCATAATGATTAAACAACTGACCCAATGCTTTTAAATTCTCTTCGGTAAGATGCGCTTCTGATTCAGATCTCAATAAAACATCAGCCACACCGCCAAACCCTTCCTGCTTATCCCGAACCCAATGGTCCAAAGCAGTTAAACATTCGGGTAAAATCCCGGGTTGATTAAATGTTTGGGCGACATTAATACGCTGCATAATGACCGATGTATCTATGCCTGAATCAACCGCTTCATCTGGATGATGCTCAGCCAAATATGCCTTTGCATTATCCAGCCGCGCTTGGTCTTCATCTTCTTTTGAGCAAAATTTCCAAATGGTTTGCCGCTCATGCTCTGATAACCCTTTGAATAATTCAAACTGTCGATAATCCCCCCCTTTAAACATCACAGCAGGTTTGGGGTCATGCAAAATAACGCGCGTTGCATTGCGTGTTTTTATTTTTCCATCATGAGTATGCGCTTCTTTTTGCTGTTCAGCTGATAGTTCTTCGGGTGAAAATAAAGGTAAGCGCTCATGCTCGAGTAATGCATGCGCCTCTTTCTCTTTATCAAAGCAAAGGATTAAGCCCGGTTTATGCTCTAGTTGCGCGAGCGAAAATCCAGGTGGTAAGTTATCTTTTGCAATCCCAAACCGAAATTTTGAGGCGTGTTCCATCATGCGTTCAATGGCTGAAGGCTCAATATATTGAATCACTTGACTCGCATCTTCTTGGCTCCCAACCCAACGCGAGAATAAATCACTCAGCGATTGATCTGCTTTTTGCCCAGAGTATGCCTTTGCTTTTCCTGCTGTTCTCGCATTTAACTTATCCCAAGCATCGATGCTTTTTCTATCCGTATTAATCGTGTGTCGTGTGACCAGTTCAATTTCACTCCCCAAATATTTACCGACTTCTTGCTCTTGCTCTTGTTCTTGCTCTTGCTCTTGTTCTTGTTCTTGTTGTTGCTGCTGCTGTTGCTGCTGTTGTTGCTGTTGTTCTTGTTGCTGCTCTTGCTGTGTGCCAAGAGATGCGGCTTTTAGCGGATACGTTACGTCAACATCACCCCAAATTTGCGCTCCTTCTTGTACTTTTATTGCATTTGATACTCTTTGCTCTCTAAAGTGACCGGGTGCTTTACCGGTTATCCCTTGCATGTTTTTATCCAGCCGATTCGACTGAAGTGCACGCTGATTATCAAGTAATGTGTTTTGAAGTGCTTTATATGCGGCTTTCAATTGCTGCTGATCAGGCGTTTCAAATGCAGCGCGATCCCAGGCTGGGATATGAACTAAAATAATGAGCTTTTTACTTTCTGCAAGCTGCTGAAGATTTTGAATAAACTTCAGGCTCTGAGCATCATCAATATCTAAACCATATAAATTGATGTCTGTGGTTTCATCAAGAGAAACTACACATCGACTGTTTAGTGTTTCAAACAATGTGATTAATGCATGCTGACAAGGCTCAGTATCTCCTCTTTTTATTGTGGGCATCACCAAAGACAGAGGCTTAAATAGCGGTGCACACCCTCTTTTATTTTCATCAAACTGACGAATCTTTTCTGCTAAATGCTGCACATAAGCTGAAGCTTTCTCATGCATATGCCCATTTAAATCCAGTGTGCAAGCAAGGGCTGGTGCTGCTGGCTTTTGAGTCACTGGGTTCCACGCAGTAGCATGCGTAATCTCTAGCGCTTTAAACAGCGTATCAAGGCCTTTTGTACCCATTTGGGCCATTTGTTGATACATCCAAGCGACGGAGGCTAGTACCTGTTCTTGATCGCACCCCCCAGCAACCCAGGCGTCATTTTTTGTTTGATTGGCTTCAATAAAATCTAAATTTAATTCATCACCATGCCCTTGGTAAAAACGAAGTATGTGCACTCCTGTGTCATCCCACAGGCGTTTACGTTTATCAATATCATTTTGTGCATTCGTGCGTACATCTGCTGCATATGCTTTTAAAAAACGGTTACGTGCAGCACAAGCAAGGGCATGATTGAAAAGTGCTTCATCACCCACAGCTCTACTCACAGAGTGGTGACGCTTGATGATTTCTAAGGTATTCGAATAATCAAACCATTCTTTTTTGCCTTCAAGCTTCGTCACGACATATTTAGGAATATTGTAGTGATAAAGCAAGCTCAACATATCAATGCTTTGGTTATAATCAGGATAACTTCTATGCTGCCATGTTAATGTTGGGCAGTGTGTTTGATAGGTTAATGCTATTTTTTCTGAATCAAACAAGTTTTGTGTATTGGTTACATGTGCCTCTGAACGCAAACGTTCTGTCACACGATAATCGGCAGCACCGTAAACTGCACGCCTTCCAAATAAGAAACCGGTATTATCATTTAAGCGATAAAATGATGTGCTACCGCTGATAAAATCAGAAGCGCTACCCCTGCTAAAGGGTGTACGTAACCCAAATGTATCTCTAAATTTATCCTGATAACCTTCTTCTGCGCAGTCAGCACTCACGCACCCTTCTAAGGCTGCATGCTGTAACATAGGCAAAGGGGTTGTACGGCGAAAACTATCCACGGGTTTGTTTTGACGACAAGCAGGCAACACACGCTCTAACAACACAGCATGCCAAGCATTCCATTCATTGGAACTTATGTTTAAGTCATCTGACGCTTGGTTATCACTGAAGTCCACTTCATGAGTCGTAATCGTACCTAAACGTTGTTGAACGGATGTTGGGAGCGATACGCCTGGTTTCACGTAAGCGTGCCACTGGCCGCTTTGTTTATTGAGTAAAATCCAATGCGCATGCCTTTCTCGAGTGGATAAATAGAGGTCCTCATTGATATTCAGCAGTATTGCCTCACAACCATTGATTTGTGCCGGCGTTAATTGCCTTAAATCATTTAAATCAGCCGGCATCATTTTTGCTGAAGCAACACCACCACATGTTGTTTGCTGCGTCTCATTTGAATAGCGATTTGCTAGATAACGAAATAAATCGATGCGAGTTAATTGCTCTGTCAGTGACGTTCTCGAGAAAGATGGATACGAAGAACGGGCATGCTCCATATACTTCTTGTCTTTATGTTCAAGCGGGTAACCTTGTATATGTGCATCAAGCCTCGTTGCGCTAGGCATGCTCCATTTAAAGTCCGCATTATCTAATAGGGCTCGAGGTGTATCATGCCAATTTGAAAAGGATTGATAGTGGGTAGACGATATAAAATCTGAAAAACGGTCTTGTAAGAAATCAACAAAGAATTGATGCAGCAAATTATCACTCATTGATGCACTAGACTCATCAAGCCACGGGTGACGGGCAACTAAACGGTTTTTAAGCGCATCGGTATCCAGTTTTGTAAAATGCGTATTAAATACAGGAAGGCAATTATTCCTCCAATGAAATTCAAATTCATCTTGTTTTTTCTTTTTAATAGCGTACTGGATTTCCAATTTTTTAGTATTTTTTAATCTTTCTAATTCAGTTTCACAGTCACGTCGATACTGCCCCTGATGACTTTTTAAAATTTCTTTTCCTGCTCCTAGGGCTAACCTCTCGCGTACTGGTGTCGTAGGCTTATCATCCCAATAGCCCTGACAAATATGGGGTTTATGGGCATATGCATATGCTCTCTGTGCAGCTTGTCCCCTGAACGCACTATCGTCGGGATATTTTTGTCGAAACTCATCAGCGGTTTCACGTGCTATTTCATTTTCCCTATCCGCCATCCATTTTGTTCTTAATTCGGCTTTAATACCCCAAAATAAATTATCTTTAATGTTAATCATCCATTGCTCAGGCATACATCCCCCACAAAGATTAAATTTAATGCACTATAGATTTAATATTAGCAGTGAATTGCATTTTTGCAGGGGATGATAAAATAAAGTTATTAGAGGCTGTTGATATTTGCCCCGAGCTACTTAACCTGACTTGTTTGGGTCATCCAGCAGTATAAAAATAACGTTTAAAACTGAGCTCAACATTCGTCATCACACAGGAAGCATGATGAGGTCATTTGTGTTACCGATGTATCCGGGTCGGACCTTTGGGCCCATTCCCCCGCAAGCGGGAGAATGGGCAAATAAAAGCACAACCATCACAAACTACATAGCTGCAGCGGGTGTTCCTACGGCAGTATCTGCAGATACAAGGTCATTAGATAAGGCCATCAAACAATCCAGATTATCTAATATATAGTGCAAAGACTTCTCTACTTTTGTTTTATCGAGTGAGTCAAACGCTTTGTTCAAATCATGCAATGCGGTTGAACCATCTTCCCATGTGCCATTTGCACGCTTGGCCAAGGCCTCTATTTTTGTTTTCAGCGCATGCTCTTTTGGCAGGCGACGTTGCAATGATGACAGTTGGAACTTCATTTGCTCATGAAGCAATACTTTCACATATGATTTACTCTCAAACGAAACCTTATCATCCGTTAAGTAGTCATGGGCCATCGATAAAAACATCTCATCCATGATGTTGTATAAGCGGCTATACCCTTTTTGATTTAAGGTACGCGCTGACAACTCATCATTTTTCAAAAGGTTGGCTTGCGCTCTCATAATTGTAATCAAAGCATCTTGATAATAATCTGATCTATCTAATGTCGCTCCTTTTATCATCGACAATTTAAAAAACAGGCCTTCAGCTTGTTTTCTACGCGCTGTATTGACCCACCAGAAGCTTGCATACAAAGCTTTTTGTTTCTCAAAATAGTCCTGATGCGCTTGATTACGACCAAACATTTCCCCTGAAAGAGAGGTGGCACTTGAAACATCTCGATAAGGGTGTGTTGCCAACACTTCAACCTCTTTGGTTAAACCAATTAATGCGGCGTAATTAGAGCGCATTATCGCATGTCGTTCAGTTTGATTTTGTTTTGCTGTTGGCAACGCAAGTGCTAGCGTTTTACGCATCAAAGCTTGATACTCGTTATAACAGCGTGAATCAAACTCATCGCCAAGTGACAAGAAACCATACATTGAATGCCTAACTATCGCTTGCCTGTCTTTTTGATTTTTACACTGAACACTGGAGAAAAATGCACTCCAGTTTTGCTCTTTCTTCAGTTTTTCTGCAATTTGAGTTACACGTATTACTTCTTTTAAGTCGCTCACGACTTCAATGTCTTCGGCATCCCAGAGCGCTTTCAAGTATGCAACGGTTTCTTCTTCTAAAATAACACCCGCTAGAGCCGCAGCAAACTGATTCAAACGCGATGTAGGCAATAACTGCGCTTCTGTATCCTCGCCTTCTAAAGCTTCGGAAAATGCTGTTTGCATACAGGTTTTGACTGCCCCATCAGGTAAAGCCTGAATCGTTCTTGCTGTTGCAACACCATGACTTAATACAGTCTTATTTGGACATTTCTTATCGGCATAAGCTGTCATGAGCTCTGTGACCGATTCCATATCTAAATCAGGTGCTCTCGACATTTCACCAAAAAAAGCTTGGTTTTGTGTGGGCGACATTTTGCTAAACGACTCAGCTAAAGCGTCATAAGATGCACGATTGTTATCATCAACCACTTGATACTCATCTGCAGATGCAATAACGCCTCGGTCTGTCATAAACGTATTCCATGCCTCACCTGCTTTTTTTACAGCACCATAACGAACTTTGGCTAAACCCGTGTTATGCATCCCTGCCGTAAATTTTGCATGCTCTGTGATGTATGGAAGCGGCACATGTGGCGGAATCTCACACAAAGGCTGAATCACATTCGCTTCAAAATCAGCTGAACCTTCATGCTGAGATAACGGTTGTGTTAAAGCACGAATACTCACCGCGTCGACCTGTGGGCGTTGACTCAAAAAGTCCCATACTCTCGTATTGCTCGCCGTATCTAACTTCGGCAATAAATTCAAATCTTGCGGTAAATTTTGAGCAGGATTCAGGCATTGTTCACCTTGCAAGGTTATTTCAAACAAAGCACGTATCGCACCCGCTGGAATAGACTCTTCTCGCTCTTGCTTCTCTCTTAACAGCTTTAATAAAGCTTCTCGGCTTGCTCTGTCTGCAGCACCAAATAGCTGAATACAGTGTCCTAAGTCAGCTTCGTTGGTATAGGTCATGAGTAAAGCTGTAATCCCTTTATCCTGACAAAAAAGCTCATCAAGCGTTTGGGCCAGTGCGCCATTATCAAATGTATCCCAAAAGTGCTCGTGGATTACGCCACTTAAGTTCTTCACAAAACGATGTGTTCCAGGCTGAGTCACCACGACACGCCCATCATCAAGGGTACGTGTTTGTTCAGGTACAAATGCGGTATACACGCTGTTCATAACCAACCTAAACAACAGTTGTATCTTTTGAAGCTCTGCAGGTGAACGCCGATGCGGTGGTGGATTTTCATTTAACCAGTGCTGGTCAAAAAACGGCTTAAAACAGGTCAGATAGTTGTCATAGTCTGGCTCTTCTAGCTTCAGCATTAATTCATGAATCACATCACGCCAAGCGCTACAAGCAATTAAAAAGCTCGCATTACAATCAGCCTGCCCGGTCAAGTTAGCAAAGTAAGTAAAAAAAGCCTCTATCCGGTTTCTTTTATTTTGTTGTGCCAACCCCTCCAAATCAGCTACTTCAGGCTCACCATCTGCATCAAGAGATACTGCAGGTGCCTCAGGAATACGAGCAAATGCATTACTCCAACACTCAAGCTCTCGATAAAGTTGTTTTAATCCATCTTCTTGTCGGCCATAAATAACATCAATCGTACTTTCTGATGCTTTAGCATCAGGTGAAAAATAAACGCGACCAGACCCTGCTACCCAGTTTTGATAGCTGGCTATCATAGCGGAAATATCAGGTGCATCCTTATTCGGGCGATGCCCTAAAGTGCCTGATACGACCGAATGAGCAGGCAGCGGCGTGTCTTCTAAAATATCATCATAACAATTAAGAAGCCCCTCCCACTTCCCATCAACCTCAGCTTTAAAAACATCAAAGGCGTCTACTTCTGAACGCTCCCCGCCTTGCAACCGCATGTTCCAGGCAGCATCCATATCATCTTTATAATCCATCCACTCTTCAGCCAAAAGCTCGAGTCGAGGTTTATAGCTTGCTTCGCCTGCATACTTTACTAACGCATCCATGATGCAACCCGTGCGCTCGGCAACAAGTGCTTCTTTTTGATGCAGGAAATGGTCTTGTTTGGCTTTTAGCTCATGTTTGAACTGCATCAAGGTGCGTGTTCTTAAATATTGCTCTTTTTTCTCCGCATTAATCTCTAGTGCTTGAAATTTAGGCTTATCCCACGCATCAACATCTGCAACAGATGTCGGCTCTGGTGCAACAACCACTGAAGACGGAGGCTCAGACAAACCAACATCATCAAACAGGTGTTCACGTTCACCCTCCTCATCTTCTCCATGTAGCAACAGGGCACTACTGGCAGCTGGCGCTGGACGATGCTTATCTAATTGTTTCTCTAAGTGAGTTGCTTGAGCATCATAAATGTCTTGAAGCTTATTTTGACAGGATATGCCGCTATCAAATAAGCTCCTATTCTCAGCAAATAACGCATACTCTTGTACTATGGCTTGATAATTCAATATTTCCTGACACAAGCCAAAATGTCCATTACGACCTTGACGCCCATTTTCTTGTTTAATCACACGAGGAACTGCAGGATATGTTCGAATCACACTGAGCCCATTCGTGCCTTTTTCAGGCTTAATATCTGTTCCTCGTCCCATACGAGAACTAATGGTCACAGCATTGCAAGCACCTGCAAAAGGCACCACATCATTTTCTTTTTTGGCACTATCATTGGTATCAGCAACTAACCAGTCGTCGCCATACCCACCCCCTCTTGCTGCTGCATAAGCTCGTAATTTTTCAGCAAGCCTTTTCACTGCAATATCATCTTCACACGTGATTAAAATAGGGCCTGTGCCTCGTTGTGATTGAATGGCGTCAAAAATTGCTTGCACTTGTGTATTTTCACCACAATCTATTGCAATCCTATTCATTCTTTTGTTGATAGCTGTGTCTTGCGCCGTTTGTTCCGAAGTCGTGAACATGCTCCTACGCTCTTGCTTTAACCCAGCGAGTATCTCATCTTGACGGTATGCAGTTTCAAGGTCACCACGACCTGCAACAGCATAAGTGCTGGGTAGAAAAGCACTACTTAATGGCTCATGGGTTGGCAATTTAATCACGTGATCAAGCGCATAATAATCCTTATAGTCCTCTAAATCATGACGGTCTCCTGCCGTTCCAGTACATCCTTCAAGTTTTTTATAATGCTTTCGCAATAAATAAAATGCATTCTGAGACAATGCAATGCGACTGGATGGCTCGACAAAAAAGTTTGGATTCTCTCCTTGCTCTGCTGCTTCTTTGTTTAAGCGAACATGCAAAAACTGTTGGACCAAGTCACTATAGGTCGACCCTTCTCGTACCTGACTATCAATCACGACTTTCGCAAAGCGTGTTTTCAGTGTTTTTTTCTTACCGGTTTCTTTATTTTCAAACAGGGTCTTATACTCATCACGAATACAATAATCTTTATTCACTTTTAATTGATGTGCCGTATGTGCAGCCGTTAAAAGTCGCTTCAGTTTTTCATGCCGCTTATCTCTTAAAGACGGATTATCAATGGCAGGAATAATATATTTCTGAACAAAGCTAGATTGTTTGGGGGCATGTGCAGCCTTTTTTTGTAATAACTCACATAAAGGCTTTAAATGCTCAAGCGTCTTGACACTGACACCTTGGTCGCCTTTTTTAATCAGCGGATACTGTTCTCCGCCTTCTTTTGCACATTCAAGATAAAAGTCATATGCAACACGATAAGCCCATTCATCCATGTTATAGACATCATCATCTGCCCCATTATGAGAGAAGTTTGCCTGTGTGGTTTCATCCAATAAAATATAATCCGCTTCATCCAAAAAGGCGACTCGGCGACTCTTATCATATGAAATCCTATCGCTCGCTTTGCCTCCCCAAATATGGGCTGACTGAAACAAACTAAAATTACAAATGGTCATGTAATTTACAGCACCCTTGTTATCAACAGGCGTGGCATAATACTCACCGGCTTTAGATGACGCCGAAATATAAGTGTTTCGAATACCCATCGCTGAGAAAACAGGACCAAACTCTTCATGATCTCGCTGAGACAAACTGTCTTTTGCACTGAACACATCAACAATATCGCCGTTTAACGCAAGATATGCGGTACGCATCAAGGTAATAATACTCTTTCCTTGACCTGTTTTAACCTGATGAATTAACCCCTCATCGTTATGTAATGCCGCATAAATTAAATCCAGCATTTGCGTGTGATTGGCCCATTTCCCGGTTTGACGCAATAAAATTTCTCGCATACAAGCAAGCATTTCGACTGATGCCAGATGCTTTTCATCAGTCGTTAATGAAGAGCCCATCTTAAGGCGCGCTTGGTCTAACAATGCCAATAATTGCGTTTTTTTAAGGTCGCGTAGTTGCTTCACTTGGCTATATTGATTGGTGTAGTACAATAATTTTAATAATTGATTACGCTCTTCATTTAAAATAAAGCCCTTTCCTTTGCGTTTAAATCCATCCAACACACGCCTTAAGTCCACGCCTTCTTCTGCTGTCACACTATAATGGCGTTTAGGTGAGACACCATCGGGTTTAAGTCCCTGACGAACAGATTCAAACTCATGAATAATATCAGCCGCTCGTATTAAACGAGGTTGCTGGCTGAGTATACTCTTCAATAAACTCAAAGAAGGTCTTGGCGAAGTTTGATAATAACTAGACAATAACCGCTGTTCTCTTTCAGAAAACGTCTCCAGCAAGCGGTTCACCTCTAAAACGGCATCCAGTGCCACTAGAGCATTTTGCTCTAACTCCGTTTGTGCGCCCACTTTTTCATGCAATGCCGTAACAACAATATGCTTGATATCTTGACTCTGATTAAAGTGAGACGCTAAATCATCTCGGCTAATCTGCCCTGCAATAAAAGCATCAATTAACTGTATTTGAATGCTTTCTGATTCAGGTGATTCAATACAAAAATCACCCAGTATATCTTCATAATCCGACGAGAACCTATCCATTGGTGCTGCATCAGAGTCCATCAGTCGACCAGCGGCATCCAGATAGCGCGCACTCGCACCCGCTTCGTATAATTCAGTCAATGTGTTTTCAGCAAAAGTACTCTGCCGACGTCGATAACTCTCATCCTTCAAGGCAAGCTTCACCAACAGTGGCTTATAAGTACTTTCAAGTTGCGAACTTGCAATACTCTCAACCCGTTCTTTTAGGTTTTCATCTGCTACATTCGGTCTTAGAGCATCTAAACCTCGCGGAGAATCTTGGATTAAAGTACTCAACTTATCGGACGCTAATAATGCACCCAGCAAATTACTTGGAAAGTGATCTTGCTTATATTGTCCTCTATCTAATAAAGCCTCAAGCCACACAACCAGTTGTGGTAATGCATAACGCTTATGAGGTTGTCCTTCTTCTTCTGGTTGTGCTTTTTCAATTAACACCCCAATGATTTGTCCAAGCTCGTTAAAATGTGCTTTATTATCAAGCTCAGCAAACAAACGTGTCAAAGTGCCCATTTGATTATCTAAACGAGACTCTGTATCTACAGCAATAAAATGCGCTAAAAATTGTTCACACAAAGGCGTATTTTGTGCTTTAAAAATAGGCTTTAACCCTGTCTTAAGTTGCGGCTGCCACGTATTCAATTCTGATGCGGAAAGCGGCTTAAATCGAGCGTTTTGAGCGCTAAAAACACAACCCTGCTCCTCTAACCTTGCAACAATTGCTTTTTGAGTATGAAGACGCTGAAAAGATGATGCGTTTTTTATTTGCCTAATATAGTCTTTAATCTCTCTCTCAGAAGGCAAATACGTGCTTCGTCTAAAGTCAATCGAACGCAATTGCTGCTCAAAGTCTTTGACATACTGAGGGATAACGGTAGATGTTTGCATTCCAAAATAAGAAGACTCGCTCACTTCTCGCGCACGAAGCAGTTCATTAGATTCTGAAACAGAGTTATACAGCCATGGATAGGTCTCTAGTGTGGGTGAACTCACTTGTTGTGCAAGGGGTATTAATGTGCGTAAAAAATCAAGCTTAGTCGTGACGTGAGTAACCAGCGGTTGGCCTGTATATTCACCTTTTTGGGCACAATCAAATGCATCACACGCACGACCCAAATGCGTCATGAGTGCTTGTGCATCTGCCCGTGATTTGTTGCTGAAATCGTACCTAAAAGTACTGTTTTCTTCAAGTAACCGTCCTAAAAGTGCTAAATTCTCAAATCTCATCTGAAACTGACTGTCACGCAGTTTACCTTCTAAGTTCAGTTTGCGATTTAATAATAGAAGCGTATCTTCATTTAAATTCGCTAAATTTTGAAAATGCACAGCAAGCTCTGCTGCTGGCAACTCAGGTAACGCATCAATACCAATCGACAATGAAGCCATGAATAAACGCAGTGAATTTGGCGTCATCGAAGATGCGATAGCTTCGTTTGTTAATCTTGCATTCAAATCATCAAATTGCTCAGGCTGCATTTGCATGCGCTGACTTGCAAACCGTAGGGCATGGGCATCAATAGGACTTTCTAGATGTGCTGCTGCATCCCAAGAAACCGTATATTGCGCCCAATCTAAATCAGAACTGGGTGCAAATGCAGTTAAATTTAAACGGTCATCCCAATACGGATAATTTTCATAAAAAGTAGCATAGTAAAATCCATTATGTAGCCAATCGATTTTATCAATATTGTCCAGTATTTTGCGCTGTACTTCTTTGGGCACCATCTTCATGCGACCAGATGGCTGCTTTCCTTTTAAGACACTGGTTAGGCGGTCTAACAGGGTTTGGCCGTTAAAATACGGCTCATCTTTGTATTGCTGAATTAAACCTAAAGTAGCGTGCAAATCAAAATGAAGTTCTTGCTCTTTTAAGTGCCTTAAAACATTCTCAAATGCATGCCATAACTCAAGATAACGCATATGTCCCACTGCGGCACCATGTGCATCTAATAATGCCCACCATATTTGTTGTGCATCACGCTTACCTTGTAATGCTTTCAATGATTGTGTCATGGCCTCCATTTCAGGCTTATCAAGACACTCAGTCCAATTTTCTGATGGGTCTAAAATACGCGCTTTCCATATGATTAAAGCCTCTTTCCCAAAGTTTTCATACACTTCATGAGCAACCGTTAGCCATTTTAAAGCACCCGAACCTGCTTGATGATCATAACGATTAAAGAGCTGGCCTAATGCTTTTAAATTTGCTTCTGTTAATCGAGCAGTAGGAGCTGTTTCAAATACTCCTGATTCATCCTCAGATTCATCCTCTTTGCGTTCACCTGGATCAATATCACTCTCACCATCTTCTGAATATTCTGAGCCTTCATCATCCAGGCCAAATAACAACCGAGACACATCAGCAAAGCCTTGTCGAGCACCCCATTTTTGTAAAATATTCAAACAGTCTTCGTGGTCACCAGGACGGTTCACTTCATGCCCTATATCAAACTGTTGCATCATCACTGATGCATCTTCGTCTAATAAGTTTTCTTCATCGAAACCTCGGACTTGTAAAAAATCTTGTGCAGCACGAAGGCGTGCTGCATCGCTGTCTTCTGTTGCAAGAAACTTCCATACGGTTTTCTGCTCTTCAACATCTGATGTAATCAGATCAAACTGACGGTAATCCCCCGCATATAAAAGCGGTTTTTTTGCATCATGTAGGTTGAGCTTAAATGGATTTCTTATATGAACAGGTGTTGAATCATCACTTGCTTCTAGCTCTTCTTCAGGCACAAAGAAAGGACGTTGCTCTTCCTGTAATAAATCCTCTTTCTCTTTCACTCGATCAAAACAAAGCACTAAGTGTTTAGTATTGCTTTTGTGTGCCAAACGAAACCCAGGTGGCAAATTATCTTTTGAAATACCGAACTTAAACTTTGATGCTTGCGACATAATACGCGCAACAGCTGCAGGCTCGATATAGCGAATCACTTCGCTTGCATCCTCATCACTCCCAACCCAACATGAGAATAAGCCGCGTAAACCGCTACGCGTGTCATGACCTGATAAATCTCTCACTTGTTGAGAAACTAAATGATTGTCACCCCAAAATGCGTTACAAGTTGTATCGTCATTAATTGATTCTCTTGATACCAGCGCACTCTCATTACCGATATAGGTCGCAATTTGTTGCTGCTGTTGTTGCTCTTGCTGTTGCTGTTGTTGCTGTTGCTGTTGCTGCTGTTGTTGCTGTTGCTGTTGCTGTTGAATACCAAGCGTTGATGACGTTAATGGATGCTCTTCATTTGCAACCCCTTCCCAACTTGCCTCAAACTCATCCATTCTCGCAGCATAAACTACTTCGGCCTCAGCTTCAGTGGGATTGAGTCTATGCGCTTCGATACTCTCTAAGTTCGCATCTAAAATAGGCTTTTTATGGGCTCGCTGATTACTCAGCAATCTATTTTGAACCGCTCTATAGAGTGCTTTTAAACGTTGGTGCTCTCGGTCTTCAAATGTAGCTTGATCCCATGCAGGCACACGAATCAAGATACTTAAATTTTGATCTTCTGCAAGTTTCTTTACCGCTCGAATAAACGCTAAGCTACACTTAAACTTTTGCTCAGTACTCATATCAAGCCCATGTAAAAGCACTTCTTGTGTTTCTAATGGGTTATCAACACACCGTTGGCTGAGCGTTTTAAAGAGCTCATTCAATGCAGTTTGATGTGCTTCTTTAATCTCTTGTGGCAATATCAAGGCAAGCGGTGAAAATAACGGAGCCACGCCTTTTCTAACTCGACCACTGGCTGTCGCATGAAATGCGACCGGATCAAATGCATCAATTGTTGTTTTTAAATAATTGATGTAAGTCAGTGCACCTTCTTTGGCGTGTCCGTTTAAGTCAAGTGTACATTGAAGAGCTGGTGCTGGCTCTTTCATGATAGGTTTCCAGCGTACTGTATGTTCTTGATGTAACGCATAAAATAAAGCGTCTAGACCTTTCGTCCCCATTTGAGCAATTTGCCTAAACTCCCACGAAAGCTTTTCTGCTGGAGAAGGTGTAAATCCTTCTCGGTCACATCCACCTCTAATCCATTCATGATTATCAGAGTTATCCGCGTTGTGTGCTTGAATAAAATCTAAGTCAAGCGCTGCACCCTGCCGCTTATAAAAACTTAATATTTCATGCCCTGCTTTACGCCACAATGCTTTGCGCTCTTTAGGTGCGTTTTGTGCAGCTATAATGTCTTCAGGCTGATAACTTTTTAAGAACCTGTTACGAGCCGCACAAGAAAATGCGTGATTAAATAACGCGTTATCTTCTGCATCAACCGAGTGATATCCTGGTGCCCGTTTAATCACGGTTAAATCACACATATAATCAAACCACGTTTGATTACCTATCATTTTTCTCGCTAACAACCGAGGCGTTTTTTGATGATAAAGTAAACTCAAGACATCCATGCTTTGCATGCGAGTAAAGTCAGCGTTACATGTGAGCGTTTGCTGTTCATTTGAAAAAGAAACGAGAGGCATCTGGCCTGGTGCTGGATTAAAATATTTAAGCATAGCATCAAGGCGAGCTTGACTGCGCAACCGCCTTGTCACCTCGTCTCTCGCATCAAATAGAAACTGCTCATCACTAAGGTCATCAAATCTCACGGCGAGATTAAATCTGTAAAGATTCGGCTCAATAAAACGTGCTCCATCTTGTGAAGTAAACGGCTTACGAAGGCCAAACGCATCCCTTAAATATGCTAACTGCCCATCCGCCTGATGGTTCTTTTTCACACCCGTTAAAACAAATTGATGTAGTAAAGGAAAGGGGGTTTGAGGATGATATGTCTCAATCGTTTTATTCGCTCGACACGCTGGCAACACACGACCTAATAAAATCGTGTGCCACGCCTGCCATGGTTCTAAATCATCAATATCATTTGCACGTAAGTTATCTTGATAATCAACAGCAACAATATTCACATCCCCAAGACGGCGTCCTACTTCTGTAGGCAATTCTTGACTTGAGTCAGGTACATAAGCCGTCCACTGACCGTTTTTTTTGTGTAATAAAATCCACTGTGGTTTATCTTCATCTCCACGCACTTTCAACAAAAGGGTCCCGCAATAATCCAATTGCTCGTCGGTTAACCGACTTAAATCATTCATATCCGCGGGCATAATTTGAGTGGCTTTAACAGCATGTCCGCTTTGTGGTTGCATTGCAGCTGGATAATGATTAATCAAAAAGCGGAACAAATCAATACGCGTGATATCAGGCTTTAACGTATCAAATTTAAATGTCTGATACCCAGATGCATATTGACATAAATCTAAAGCCGCTGTTGTAAACGGATACCCATTGATAGATTGAGTCAAACGAACTAAGTCTATTGGACGCCAAGCAAACTGAGCACTTTCTATTCGCTGCCGAGAAACCGAGGACCAACCTTGCGAGCCTAATGTCGTTGTAATATTATTAATCAGATGCCCTCTTAAAAGGGTATCAAAAAAATAAGGCACAAAGCTCAGTGTAACATAACTTGAATTATCGTCCACATACCATGCATGCCGGGCTTTGAGAGCTGTTTTAATTTCCTCTAAATTAAGTGTTTCGATATGTGCATCAAACTTTGGTTTAATACGACTAATCCAGTGTTGATTAAATGCTGCTTGATACTGTGTTGTTAACTCGCGCTCAAACGCACTTTTTTTGGCGTAAACCTCATAATCATAATTCCAACTATCGTCGTTAAGAATAGTCACGCCTTCAATACGAGTTGTTGGTTTGGCTGTTGGTCGTGGCCGACCTAATTGACGGTCGAGGTTTGTATAAGGCGGAGGATTCGTCCCGGGCCTCACTTCAAAACGCTTTGCAATACCGTACTTGAATGGCTGTGTTTTTTGTTCTGCCTCTCTGCTAATTTGAGCTTCATGCTGCTTCATCCAGCTATCACGCATATCTAGTTTAATATTATTAAGAATATTATCGGTAATGGTTTGCATCCAACTTGATAAAGGCATAGTAAAATCTCAACAAAGAAAAAACGTTCTTAGGATAACACATTTACATTAAGTTGTCACAAAAAAGATCAGTAGGTAGATAAAAAAATCATTGGAAGGTCTTTATTGAGCCTTTTAGAGTATAAAATAACTTAAAAAACCAAAGAATCTTTCATGAAGTGATTCATTATAGCGCCCTAGCTGTTAGGCCTAGGTCACGCAACTTAAAGCTTCCAGCGTCGATGCATCCACCACCACTGCTCTGGATGTAGACGAATAATATGCTCTAATGCCCTGTTATATGCACAGGTATTTTGATAAATTGCAGCATGATTTCCCGCGTGCTCCTCCCAAGGAATAGCCTCATGAAATTGCAATACATGTCGACCATTTGGCAAGCGATAACTGGATGCAGGAACCACTGGCACCTGAGTATGCCGGGCAAATGTTGCAAGACTACGATACGTCCCTGCTTTTTTTCCAAAAAATTCAGCTGCAATGCCATCACGGTTTGCCAGTGAGGCATGTTGGTCAAGCACAAAAACCACCGCATGATTTTTATCCAGCGCTTCTGTCACACGCTGCAAAGCATTGTCCTTGGTAATCACATGAAGGCCTGCTTGATAGTATCGACGAAACAAAATGCGCTCAAGCCACTTGATGCCTATTTTTCGGCGGATAAAATGAAACTGTCCGCTAAACTGCTTAAACTTCAAAATGCCGCCAATCGGTGCAAACTCAAAACTTCCAAAGTGGCCGGTTAAAATTAAAACCCCTCTATTTTGAGCCGCCACATCTAAGACACGTTCGTGGTTTTTGACCTCAACACGGGACATCACTGCTTTTTCACGCATAAATCGCAGTTGGATGGTTTCTTTAATAGAACACAACAAGTGCGAATAAAATGCTTTCGCCAAGTGCCATTTTTGCGCGTCAGTGAGCTGATCACCAAAAACATGATTCATGTTTTCTAAAATCACACGCTTTCGATAAGGTAAATATTTTGCGACAAAGCGCCCAGGTTTAGACACAGGCAATGCTTCTATTTGTTGGGATAACTCAGTCACAGGCTTTCATCACCAAGCTTGTATTCATACTGCCAAAACCACGATTCAGTAATAACGCATGCTGTTTTGAGTCGCTTACTATGGGCCGCGCTTTGTCTGCAATATTTAAATGCTGAGCCCCTGTTGCAGCTTGCTGAAAATGAGGCAAACCTGGCACTGTTTTTGAACGCAGCGCATAAGTTGTAAGTACAGCGTCCATTACACCCGATGCACACAGCGTGTGTCCCATTGCCCACTTAAAAGCCGTCACAGGCACATGCGCATCGGCTTGCACGTGCTGAATAGCCGCCGCTTCAGTGATATCTGACTTCGGGTTTCCATTGCCATGTGCAACCACACATGCCAAGTCATTGGGGGTTAGGTGTTGAGCGGTGAGTGTGTCTTGCATGAGTTGAGCCAGTAACGCACCATCATCTTTTATCGAAAATAAACCAGCAGCTTCCGTACGTGCCAAACCACCGGTCAGTTCAACATAAGGCGAAGCCTTACGTGCAGTCACACTAGCCTCAGACTCAAGCACCAATGCTGCTGCTCCCTCTGCCAGTACTGTGCCGTCATGACTTACATCAAATGGATTTAAATGGTCCGCACTTAAAAGCCCAAGGCGCTCATAATAAAACAATGCCTGCTCATCAGTGCCTACATCATAAGCCACCACAACAATGCGTTCGGCATCACCTCTGGCTATCGCATGATAGGCTTCGAGCAAGGCTTGCATGCCCCCTGTCGCATGATTCACGACATTATGGTTCACGCCTTTAAAACCATAACTCATTCCCACATAAGCAAGGACATTATTAGGCAAAATACGTAATAGCCACATCGGATGGACTTCATCCATAAATTGCTCACCAAAGGCATGCATATCTCCTTGGGTTTTAGCCATCAAGGGCAAAAAGTCATATTGCTGATAATATTTATTGCCCGGCGAGCCTACATAAACACCGGTTTGGTGATTAAATGAATCTAAAGCACCTGCTGTTGATGCTAAGCTGGCTTGATAAGCAGGAAGCGCGCTGTCTTCAAGCGCTTGCATGGCAGCATTGATACCGAGCACATCTTGCCTTGAAATTGCTTTTAAAAGCTTTCTATCAGGCAGCATTTTTCTAGGTTCATAGGTTTTAAGCTCTCCTCCTAGCCTGTGCGACCACGACGAGATATCCGCATTTTGAATCGGTGCAATGCCTGTTTGGCCCGCCAAAACTGCATCCCATAATGCATCAGCAGTCAGGCCACAAGCACCTAAAGCACCCACGCCTGTTACAAAAACACGATTCAAATCACTCATGCGCCTCGCTCCTCAAAGTCAGGATGCTTAAAGAGCAAACAGCTGTTCGATCCCCCAAATCCAAATGAATTAGATAACACAACACCCAGTGACTTTTCGCGCGGCCCTTCAGACACATAATCCAGATCACAATCCGGGTCAGGTGTGGTTTGATTTTGAGTCATTGGAATGCGAGCATGCTGAATAGCAAGTACCGAGATAACCGCCTCAAGTGCACCAGCTGCTGCAATCAAGTGTCCCGTTTGACTCTTGGTTGAACTGACCGGAATTTGCTGTGCTTGCTCCTGAAAAACAGCTTTAATCGCATTGGTTTCACTGAGATCATTCATTTTTGTTGACGTGCCATGTGCATTAATATAATCCACATCTGAAGCACTCACCCCTCCGGAGCGAAGTGCCCCTTCAATGGCTTGAATGGCACCATCTCCATTGGGGTGTGAATCAGTAATACGGTAAGAACTGAGGCTATTACCCACGCCTGCCAGTTCAGCATAAATGGTTGCACCGCGTGCTTTGGCTTTCTCCCAAGATTCAAGCACCAAAAAGGCGGCCCCCTCACCTAAAACAAACCCATTTCGTGTGCCATCAAATGGTCGGCTTGCTGTTTCAGGCGACTCGTTATTCGAGGATAAAGCGCCCAGCAAACAAAAACTCGATACCCCGAGTGGGTTAATCATGGAATCAAATCCACCCGTTAACATATAATCCGCCTCGCCACGCTCTATCACTTGCATAGCAAGCCCAAGCGCTTGTCCACCTGAAGCACAAGCAGTATGCACTGAGTTGGCGTAACCAGTCATGCCAAACTCTTGTATTAATAATGACAAACCACTGTTTGAGGCCGTACGGCCAAAATCATTCAACTGATAAAAGTCATCACCCTGCGCGGCTAATGCGGCCCAGTCAACTGTGCCTGTGGGTGCGGCAACACGCTGAAAACGCTCAAAATGATCGAAATCCCCCGTCATCATGCCACTTCCTGTGACCACACCAAAACGCGTTGCATCCGGTATATGTTTAGGATGAATGCCAGCATCCTCTAAAGCTTGAGCTGCGGCATCTAATGAAAATTGGGTAAAAGGCATCATAAAACGATGGTGTTTTCCTGTACGGAAACATTGTGGTTGATGGTTTTTAACTTCAGCCGCAAAGCGTACTGGAAACCCGGATGCATCAAACTGCTGAATAGGCCCCATTCCAGAGCGCTTATTCATAAGTGCTTGCCATGTACTTTGAACATCTAGCCCCAAAGGAGACACAGCACCCAGCCCTGTAATTGCAACACGTTTTAATGTCATGATGAAAGACCTTTTGTCGTCATAACCAGTTCAAGCAAACACACGCGCTTCTCAAAACGACTCACTCTGCATTTTAAAACCAAGAGACCGTCTTGATGAGATTTAATGCTTAAATCCGCTGTTATCATGTCGCCTGGAGCAACAAAGTCATTCATTTTTATGCGCCTCATTTCTTGCACTCTATACGGTTGCTCAAACCCTGCTTCACGTGTAAACGTACGCCCTAAATTCATCACGCACTCAAGCAAAATGGTCATGGGCAGCACTGGCTTTTTAGGAAAATGGTCTTGAAAGTAAGGTGCTGCTCGCGTAATTCGCTTTTCAGCACGAATAAAAACACCTGGCTCATGCTCGAGTATCTGGTCAAACTGCACCAGTGACTCAACCTGAGGATTAACCAAGCTATCTGACTCAACCAAAGGTTTCGATGAAAGTAATGCGTCAGAAATTTCACCCGGTCGGTTCAATGCATCAAACTGTGCGTGGACAACATCCTCTGCAATGAAATCATCCATGGGCAACAAAGGCCCGAGTGCAGACAACTCAAACACAAGTGCCTCACCCACACGTGCTTCAGCCTTATACTGAACCATACTGTCATCTAACTTGATAATTTCGCTTGCGAGTAATAATGTTTCGCCCACATACACAGGACGATGAAGACGAGCAAACTCAGCTATTCCTGCAACAGGGCGCTTCGTAAAATCACAACTCACCATCACATTCCAGGCCGCCAACTGCCCAACTGTTTCACCCACTAAGGTGGGCACAAAGCAGCGACGGCCTGTTGTTTCATCCATTACAAGGTAATAATCATCTGAAGTCACATGCTTGACACCCAGCGTTTTCGCACCAGGCTCAAGCAATAAAATACGATCGACAAATAAAAAGTGCATGGGATTAAGCCGCTGCAGTTTCTGCAACTTGTGTTTCTTTTGCAAGAACGATGAGCTTACAAAAGGTCTCAACAGTGAAAAGCATTGGAATTTCATTCACTTTCATATTCGCTGAAAAGTGTGCTTCAGGAACTTCACTGAGATAAGACTTTAATGCCGCAACTCCTTGCTCGGTCAAAACGCCACCTTGCTCAAACTCTGCTTCGGTTAAATCCCCTCTCGCATTCTTCTCGAGTTGTCCCCGTGGAATTTTAACATCAAATTCTTTTTCAAGCTGAAAGACCAAATCTAAAAAATCAATAGATTCAGCGCCTAAGTCCGAAATTAAGCGGGCGTTTAAACTCACTTCGTCTTCTTCAATGACCAACACATCCGCAATAATTTCTCGAACTTTAGGATAAACCGTTTCTAAATTCATCGTCACAACCCTCAGCGCATCAAATAGATAATATGAAAGCTCCGAATTGTAGCACAAGTTTTTACGACATGGGATATATTCAAGCTTATCCTGTCACAGCATACCCTGCATCCAAGAAAATGGTTTGTCCCATAATCAGTGCTGACTCAGGCAAACACAACAAATAAACACCATCGGCAACGTCTTGTGGTGTCATTGGGCGCCCAACAAGAGAACGGGCCTGATACTCATCTAGCAATGACGCTCGATTTGGAAAGTGTTTGAGCGCATCAGTATCGACAACACCCGCTGAAATCGTATTAATACGAATACCATCTACAGCCAACTCTAAACTCAGCGAACGCACCAAGGCTTCTAGCGCTGCTTTAGATGCACCAATAAATGCATAATTAGGAATGGCTCTGTGTGCACCAAGGCTTGATAACGCAATAACACTGCCACCTTTAGGCATCATGGCTCGTCCTTCGGTCACTAAATGGTTCAGTGCTAACGCATTGGTTTCCATGCACCAGCGCCAATGCTTGGTCGACATTTTAAGTGCCGGCTTTAACACCCCACTGGCTGCATTACTGACCAAAATATTAAGCGTTGAAAAATGCTGCTTAAATATTTCAAACATCGCTTTAACAGACGCGTGATCAGCAACATTCGCTTGAATTGCAACTGCTCGGCGACCTAACGCTTCTATTTCAGCCACAACGACTTCAGCTTCATCTGAACTATTAAAATAAACAATCGCAACATCAGCACCCGCTCGCGCCAACTTCATCGCTGTTGCTCGCCCAATGCCTCGAGCTCCCCCTGTGATTAAAGCAACCTGATTATTTAATGCTAGTGCATTTGCCATGTACTTATTCCTTCCGACAAAAAATGGTCCAAATTAACGTAAACCAGGATAGTATGTCAATTCATGACCGATTATCGTGCCTTAATGGTATGAATGACACATGAGCAAGCGAGCTTATACCCATGCCTCTTCTACTGGGGACTGCCAACAGCCCCTAGCCCTTCGCCCACTCGTGGCAAAAGAAAATTCGTCAACACTTTTTCTAATAACTTTACATGCGAGCTCGTTCTTTGTACCATCTGCACATCGATTTACGAACAACCTCGCGAAATGTCATGAAATCAATTTGGCTACGAACTGTTTGTCCTATTGCAGCTATCTTTGCCTGCCGGATGCTCGGTTTATTTTTACTCATTCCTATTTTTACACTTTATGCGCCAACACTGAAAGGCTCAACCCCAGCCCTGATTGGCCTTGCCCTAGGGGCTTACGGGCTCAGCCAAGGCATCCTTCAAATTCCCTTTGGCATGCTTTCTGACCGCTACGGCCGAAAGCCCATTATCATGGCAGGCCTTATTTTATTTGCAATCGGCAGTGCACTCGGCGCTCTAACAGACTCAATGCTGGGTATGATATTGGCTCGCATACTACAAGGCATGGGAGCGATTGGCAGCGTTTTAATGGCCCTTTTAGCGGATTTGACGCCTGAATCTAAACGCACCCCTGCTATGGCTGTGATTGGAGGAAGCATTGGGCTTTCGTTTAATTTGGCTCTTGTGATTAGTCCACCACTCGCCTTATATGGCGGCCTTTCTGGTATTTTTATTGTGACCTTAGGCCTTGCTTGTTTGGGCTTATTACTCCTCAAAACAGTGATCCCAACCCCTCAAAAAAGCACGCCTCATACTTCAGTCTCTCAAAAAAAACGGTTATCACACGTTCTTTCTAACCCAGCATTAAGACGCTTTAACCTGGGTATTTTTTGTCAACATGCAATTCTTACCGCAACCTTTTTTATCCTACCTCTTAAACTCAAAGCAGCCATAGATACTCACGCACTTTCAACCCTCTGGCATTTTTACCTACCCACACTGGTCATTGCTTTTCTTGCTGCTATTCCCCTAATTTTACTGGCCGAGAGACGCGGCAAAAGTAGGCTTGTTTTTTCAATCGCCGTAGGACTCACCGGGTTAAGCCAGATTATACTCACGGATACGACCCTATCTTGGCCTTTTTTTTGCGCCATCATGTTTGTTTATTTTCTGGCGTTCAATGCCCTCGAAGCAATGTTACCTTCACTCGTCTCTAAACAAACCAGTTCCGACTATAAGGGTACGGCTATGGGCGTATACTCAAGCTGCCAATTTCTAGGTATTTTTGTCGGTGGTTCGCTTTCAGGCCTGCTGTACCAGCATTATGGAAGCACCGGTATTTTTATGATGAATGCCGTAATTGCACTCTTGTGGCTGAGCACAACAACCTCTCGTAAAAAAAAAGCTGAGCTATCTGCTGCATAATGGCTGTCTATTATGCTACCGGTGCGTAGCTCACGTCGTCCCTATCACTCACACAAGCAAGCTTATTATCCATGGCAGAAACAAGAGAATCAAACATAGGGCCACTGATTAACTCAGCTTCTCGCAAGCGCTTAACGGCTAACTCAACCTGACTTCGTTCATCAGGCGTATGCGAATAAAGCGATAAGCGATAATGCTGACTAAAATCAGACCAAGAGAAATCAAATCTAAATGCTGATTGCTGCAATTTATTCACTGCTTCCTGGAATTTTATTTGCTCCAAATAATTCAAAGTCACCGTTGGATACCCACCATTCCAAGCAATCTCAGCCTCGCCAGTGCCCAACCTAAAAATACTCATATGACTCGACTCCTAAACAGCATCGTTTTATTGAACACTTACCGAACATAGCATGCTTTGTATCTCGACCGATTCATGCAATATAAATCAATCAAGATCCCCAAAAAAAACCATATGCCCTACTAAAAGTAAGACATATAGTCGATGATAGAAGTATTGATACAACAATCGTTTTAATCAAACAACACAGATGACCAAAAACTAAAATGGAATATCATCATCCAATGCTTCAAACGATGCTTTAGGTTCAGCTTTGGGTTTTGCTTTAGGTGCAGAGCGTGTTTGAGGAGCCTGGCTTTGGTCCATATCACCAAAATCGCCAGAAACAGTTCCTTTTGCATCAAGCATTTGAATATCAGATGCAACAATCTCTGTAGTATAACGATCGGTTCCTTGCTGATCTTGCCATTTACGCGTACGCAGACTGCCTTCAATATAAATTTTTGAACCTTTCTTAACGTATTCGCCAGCAATTTCGCCTAAACGATTAAAGCACACCACACGATGCCACTCTGTACGTTCTTGACGCTCGCCGGTCTGTTTATCTTTCCAAGATTCATTGGTTGCGACTGACAATGTGGTTGCCGCGTTGCCGCTTGGCATATACCTTAAATCAGGATCGGCACCAATGTGCCCAATTAAAATTACTTTATTAACGCCGCGTGCCATAAAATTCTCCATAATGCAGTAGATTGGAAAAAGAGTATAACGGAAAAGCGTTATGCAACAAAGTAAACTCCAAAAAAAGGGGCTAATTGCCCCTTTTTTATCACCTATTTTGTGTATTATTAGGCGGCGTATTTTCATCATCATGAGAAGGATTGCCAGCATCTGATCGACCCTGTGCTAATTGCTCTTTCATTGCCGCTGCTTGTGCTTCTCGTCTTTCTCGCATGAGTTTCTCAAATTGAGACTCTTGCTTTTTCTCTTGTGGCTTTTCATCTCTTGTGGTTACCTGCTTAGTGCCACCTGCAGCTAACCGTTGCTGTCGCTGTTGAGCCGCTGCAAAGACAGGGGGAACAGCCTTTGGCGTTGCCTTCGAGGTTTCTACACGTCGATAAACAGGTTTTTTTTGCTCCTGTTGAGTTGCTTTATTGAGTCTCTCCTGCTGCTTTGCTTGCATCTCTGCCAAAAGCCCGCCGGCCTTAAAGCTAGGAACGCCTCTCTTCACTGTACGAGGTGGTGGTGGTGGCGGTGGTGGTGGCCGCGAAGAGGGTGTTTGGTTTATGCCACCCTCACTCATTTTCGCTCGAGACATCTCCGCCATTCTTCTTGCTTTTTCTTGTTTTTGATCTGCTGTTAATTCTGGTGCCTCTTTATTTTGTGCTGCTTCTAATGCAGCTCGAGACATCTCCGCCATTCTTCTTGCTTTTTCTTGTGCCGACATCACAGGAGCACTGTTTGTGGTCAATGCTGCTTCTGCACCTGGTGGTGGATTAAGACCTGATTTATTCTGATTTCTTTTTTTAAGCATCTCCATCATTGCAGTCCTTGGCTCTGGGACATCGTTTTGCTGGTTTGATGCTGTCGTTGAACTCGCGGGAGTCGTAGCCGTATCACGTCGGGGTGGTGGCGGTGGTGGTGGTGGTTTAGGCGATGCTTTAACTTTTTGAGAATGTTTAGCTGGCCCCGCCCCAATTATACTGTTCAAACCAGCAGGTATATTGAGCTTACCTCGTGTCGTGTTTTTGGGTCTATCAGACTGAGAAACGGCACGCTTAGCTTCTTGTTGCTCTCTCATTTCACGCTGACGTCTTTGGACTAATGTCTCTTTTACTGTAGCTACTTGCTCAACTTCAGAAGATGACGGCTCCTTTTGTGGCTCACGTGGAGGTGGAGGTGGAGGTGGTGCTGCCCTTTGTTCAGAGCGCTGCTGTGATTGCGTTTGTTGTAGCTGCTCTTCTTTTTGAGTATTGCTTTCTGTTGCTAGCATATACTGTGCTTTTTCATCTGATAGCGTTTGTTTAAGCGATTCTATTGTATCACTCACTGCAACGGCTCTGCCATAAAGCTCATCATCCTCTGCGTTCCATTGAGGGCTGCTTATAAAATTAAAAAATGTTTTTTGAAGCGACGCTAAATGAGCCATTCTCGCTTCTAAATTTTCACCGGTTGGTTCGCCAAAATTCTCAAATACATCCGAACCATTAATCTTATTTAAAAAAGCATTCACCTCATCATCAAAATCTTGGCGCTCTTGTGCTGTAAGCTCTGCTCTTGACTTAGCCATTATCACTCCTCAAAAAACAATATTAACTCTATTAATATTACTTATATTGTTTAATTATAGAACAAAATAATGAGGTTTGCGTAAATTACTGCACGTGACCTGTTCTAACAAGCATTATTTATGACTTTGATATGTGTGTTCTTGCGGGTGGCCAGCACAACATGCTATAAGCTTGACACAATAAGGCCAAAAACAGTTTTTTAAGCGTTTAACTCAGCATCACATATTCAATAAGCACAGCTTTTTGCGCATACGGGTTTCGAATAGAATACATATCATTAAAATGTAATTTAGACAGTGGTTGTGAACCGCTTGCAAGCAGATGAATTTTACTTTTTTCACTTAATCGAACACCCAAACCAACAAAACCTAAAACATTACTGACTGTCGAGCTTATTAAATCAGCCCTATCAAACTTAAGCACACTAAAATCAAATCCAATTTTTGTTATCAAATACCCCTTTGTTTCTCCAAGACTTGCTCTCATCGTCGTTAATAGTTCAATTTCAGGACTTGAGAGTGCAATAGGTGTCGGGCCTCCTATATCATCTTGTATTTTATCCGGAATATCTAATGCACCACTAAATCCATTGCGAGCTGCAACTTCAAAGCCTGTGTAAATTTTATCTGACTTTAAAATATGCAGCATCGACATTTCTCTTGATAAACTGATCCTAACTAATACATTATTAGATTGATCGCTCGTTAAGCCATGAAGATATTCATAACCCGCTCCGAAACCAAACATAACCGGGCCTGATACAGCTTTTAGCCCATAAAAAAATAACATTAAAAATATCTTATACTTACACATCAACGATTCCTGCTACCCAAACGTGACATACCCTCAATTTTCTGATGCTTTCAAATGAGACTGTTAGATACCCAACATATTTTTACACAGACGGTTAGGATATAGCAGTTAAAGTTGAAGAGAAAATTAGCTTAGTCAAGATTTGTTTTATGCTTTACGATACGTCTCAATGGCGTTTGAATGCTTAACCTGCATCAAGCGAACCCCTAAATTAAAGAGTACAATTTTCTGATTGATGGGAGGCTGAGCCTTACGGCCCTGCCCCCGCTTCTTGACCAGATAGATTCAGGAATCAAAAGTCACTGGTACTAAGATTGTGGTCTCATCATAAGCTGTATCTGCTGGCGTTATCGTACACAGATATGACCCTATCATGCTAACACCCCAAAGGCTAGAAGGTGAAAATGAAGTCACTGCTGTTGTTGCAGTATCTGCAGATGTCGCAGCACTTGCTGAAGCCGCAGCTGTAATGCTTAACGCAGGTGGTGTTTCTGCTGCAGATGGTGTCGGTGTAATTTGCGTGTTTGTGGCAGAAGTGATTTGACGTCCACTATACCCATAATACTTCAAGTAAGCAGGCGCAGCACCTGAGCAAGTTACATCAACAGTATCATTGGTTCCGTTGTATATTTCTAATGTTAATGTCGCACTTCCGGTATAATCTGAGCGGCCATTTTTTTTCTCTGGTACGAAGTTACTAATGCCTATAATTCTGGATGTAACCGCGATATTTGCAGGAATCGCATTATCAGGCTGTGGTGCTGACAACATTCTTTCTGTGATCATTTTTTCAACTTCACAGGTCGTTGCAGCCACTTTACACTTCCCTAATGCTTGTGCTCCAAATGGAATTAAGCACAAAGTTAAGGCAAGACACATCGATTTATTATTCTTCTGCATTTGATTATCCCTTTTTTCAAATAAAATTTATTCCAAGCCAGAAAAAATGCTTACAAAGACTAAGCATGTAAGATTATTAAACCATTAATTCCTACAGTCAATCAATTGATTATTTTATTTTCTTTTTGGTGGTCTGCAACCGATAATTTTAATCGCATTATCACGGCCATAGGAGTTATCTGCAAAAACTTGTGTAAGCTGTCATACAAGAAAGTCATACGACTCAATATACACCATCAGGCTTTATTTGAATAATCACACAAATCACGCACCAAACAATCGGCACAATGTGGTTTTCGTGCGGTGCACACATACCTACCGTGTAAAATCAGCCAGTGATGCGCATCTTTTAAAAAGACTCGAGGGATGTTTTTTAATAGTCCAAGCTCAACCGCTAATGGCGTTTTTCCCTTTGCAAGACCGGTACGATTTGATACACGAAAAATATGCGTATCAACCGCCATAGTAGGCTCACCAAAAGCAGTATTTAAAACCACGTTTGCTGTTTTTCGCCCAACGCCAGGCAACGCTTCTAGAGCTGCACGTGTTCTGGGCACTTGGCCTTGGTGATCAGCTACTAATAGTTGACAAGTTTTTATGATATTTGCAGCTTTGCTGTTGAATAGTCCAATACGTTTAATATATGTTTTAAGCTTGGCCTCGCCTAAAGCCAACATCGCTTCTGGCGTATTCGCAACCGAAAATAAAGATGATGTTTCAAGGTTAACACGCACATCCGTCGTTTGGGCCGAAAGCATAACCGCAATTAACAGCTCAAAATCAGAGTGATAAATCAGTTCAGTGGTTGGATTTGGAGTTTGTTCTGAAAGACGCTCAAAAAAAATATGGCGCGTTTGACGATTCATATGTCAAGCACGCCATCAATACCAGAAAACATATCCGAAGCCTTATTCAGCAGCTTCTGTAGGCTCTTCTGGCTTTTCTAATTTTTCTTTTGTTGCTTTTTTAGCTTTAGGCTCTTTTGCTTCTACTTTTTTAGGTGCCTCAGCTTTTTTAGATGTCTTTTTTTCAACAACAACTTCTTCTGCTTCGTCTAAAACTTCAGGCCTATCGACAAGCTCAACAATTGCCATAGGCGCACTATCACCTTGGCGAAAACCACATTTCAATACACGAACATATCCACCAGGACGTTCTTTGTAACGCGGGCCCAAGTCAGTAAATAACTTACCAACCGAGCTTTTTGAACGAAGTCTATCAAACACATAACGACGTGAAGCCACTGAGTCTGATTTACTGACAGTGATCAAAGGCTCAATATAACGTCGTAACTCTTTTGCTTTAGCAAGCGTTGTTTTAATCATTTCATGTTCAACTAATGAGTTGCACATATTTGAGAACATCGCTTTTCGATGACTACTCGTTCGACCAAAACCACGTCCAGTATGACGATGACGCATAATAAAAACTCCTACTAATTACTCTCGCCAAGATTTTCAGGCGGCCAATTCTCTAAATCCATACCCAACGACAAGGTTCGAGAAGCCAACACGTCTTTAATTTCCGTGAGGGACTTTTTGCCCAAGTTCGGGGTTTTCAATAATTCATTTTCACTTTTTTGTACTAAGTCACCAATGAAATATATATTTTCTGCTTTTAAGCAATTTGCTGAACGCACAGTAAGCTCTAAATCATCTACTGGGCGTAACAACAATGGGTCAAAACCATGCTGCTCATTACCATCAGAAGCAACTTCTTCAAGATTAATATCCACAAATGCTTTCAACTGGCGTTGTAAAATATTTGCAGACAATCGAATCGCTTCTTCTGGATCAAGCGTACCATCAGTTTGCAATTCAATGGTTAATTTATCTAAGTCTGTTCGGTTTTCAACACGAGCATTATCAACAGAATAAGCAACTTTTTTAACCGGAGAATAAGTATTATCTACTTTCAAGCTGCCAACAGCCTTTTTAGGCATGTCATCTTCAAGATAGCGAACAAAAGTATCTGTAATATGAAAGCCTATGCCTTTTTCAATGGTCAAAGTCATATTTAATGAACCATGCTCATTGACGTTAGCAATAACCAGCTCAGGATTAACAATCTCAATATCGTTAGTGACTTCAATATCACCTGCTGTCACTTGGCAGGGACCCTGCTTATTCAAAGTCAGTGTTGCTGTTTGGCCAACTGGCATTTTAAGCGCGACTTCTTTTAAATTCAGCAATATATTGACAACATCTTCTTGAACACCTTCAAGTGTGCTGTACTCATGCAAAACACCATCAATAGTGACTTCAGTAATCGCCGCCCCTGGCATTGACGAGATCAAAATTCGTCTAAGTGCATTTCCAAGTGTATGTCCAAAACCACGCTCCAATGGCTCAAGCACAATTCGGCTGTGATTTGGAGCATCAAACTGCACTTTGAGCGCCTTTGGCGTCAACATGTCGTTAATGTCTATATACATTGGGCTCTAGGCCTCCGCGTTTACTTAGAGTAAAGTTCGACTACTAAGCTAATGTTAAAATCAGCAGGTAAATCATCCATCGTTGGCAAAGCGACAAAAGTCCCTTTAAACGTTGCTGACTCTACCGTAATCCAGGTACAGGGTGAGCGTTGCTCAGACAAACCAATAGCAGCTTGAATACGCCCTTGTGCACGTGCTTTTTGACGAACAGAAATCACATCACCTGGTTTCACCAGAAAAGAGGCAATATTAACCACCTGATCATTCACTAAAATAGCCTTATGAGACACCAACTGCCGTGCTTCAGCACGCGTGGTTGCAAATCCCATACGATAAACAACGTTATCTAACCTGCACTCTAAAAGCATCATCAGGTTTTCACCTGTTGAGCCTTTTTTACTTGCTGCTTTTTTATAACAATTTCGGAATTGCTTTTCTAAAACACCATAGTAGCGTTTTATCTTCTGCTTTTCGCGTAACTGTAAACCATAGTCAGCCATGCGTGAACGCTTATCACCATGCTGCCCTGGCTGCTTCTCTGAATTACATTTAGATTTATGGTCTCGAACGCCACTTTTAAGCAGCAAATCAACACCTTCTCTACGAGAGAGCCTACACTTTGGACCAAGATACCTTGCCATCAATCACTCCTGAAACTTAAACGCGACGTTTTTTAGGTGGCTTACAGCCATTATGAGGAATACCTGTCACGTCCGTAATTTCTACAATTTTAAATTCCTGGGAAATCAGTTCTCGGATCGTAGACTCACGACCGGGCCCTGGCCCATGAACAAATACAGCAACCGACTTCATTCCATATTCTTTTGCTGTTGCTGACGCACGTTCAGTTGCAATCTGTGCCGCATACGGTGTGCTTTTTCGTGATCCACGAAAGCCTGAACCACCGGATGTTGCCCAACATAAAGCATTGCCTTGACGATCGGTGAAGGTCACAATCGTATTGTTGAACGAGGCATGCACATGAACAATCCCGTCTGATACAACGCGTTTAATCTTTTTACGCGTCTTTTTTTGTTTTGCCTTACTAATAGCCATCACTCTTTCCTACATGAAAAATCAAATATTCGCGTGCTATTTACGACGACCCTTCCGCGTGCGCGCGTTGGTTTTCGTTCGTTGTCCACGCAACGGCAAACCACGCCGATGTCGAAGACCCCGATAACAGCCGAGATCCATCAGTCGTTTGATGTTCATCGTCACCGTACGACGCAAATCGCCTTCTACGGTCATTTTTCCAATCTCTGTACGCAAAGTATCAAGCTCTGCATCCGTCAATTGAGAAACCTTTGTTGAGGGTTCTATTTTATTTTGCTGACAAAGCTTTATGGCGCTTGATTTCCCAATACCATAAACTGAAGTCAGTGCAATCACCACATGCTTGTGATCTGCAATGTTTACACCTGCTATACGTGCCATTCATTTCTCCGAACACTATGTCGCTTCTGCTGGAAGGGAACAGAAGATACTCGTTTCACACCTTAAAATCAAGTCGTGCTTACCCTTGTCGCTGTTTATGACGCGGTTCCTTACAAATCACGCGTACAGCACCATGTCTTTTAATTACTTTGCAATTACGGCACATAGGCTTCACCGATGCTCTTACTTTCATTGAACTACTCCACTATTAATCACAAAAGACCCGGCAGACCGGTTCCTTTGACATTGCCTTTCTTCATCAAAGAATCATACTGCCCTGCCATCAAATGCGCTTGTACCTGTGCGACAAAATCCATGATAACCACCACAATAATTAAAAGTGAGGTACCACCAAAATAAAATGGCACATGCCAGGTATACATTAAAAGCTGGGGAAGCAAGCACACTAAAACCAAATACAAAGCCCCAATCAGAGTCAAGCGCGTCATGATAGCATCAATATAACGAATTGTCTGCTCTCCTGGACGAATTCCTGGAATATATGCACCTGATTTCTTTAAATTATCAGCCGTATCTTTTGGGTTAAAAACCAACGCGGTATAAAAGAAAGCAAAAAACACAATTGCTGCGGCATAAATAATCAGATATAACGGCTGACCAGGAGATAATGCCATGCCGATATCAGCAAGCCAGTCCATACCTTTTCCACGACCAAAAAACTGTGCCACAGTGCCTGGAATAAGAATAATACTAGAAGCAAAAATAGGTGGAATAACACTTGCCATATTAATCTTCAGAGGCAAATGACTGGTTTGAGCCGCATAAACGCGTTTACCTTGTGTTCTCTGAGCATAGTTCACACGTATCCGTCGTTGGCCTCGCTCAACAAAAACCACAAACCCTGTTACCAGAGCCACAATCACAGCAATAAGAATCAAACTTAGTGCTTGCATCTGACCTTCACGCACTTGCTGAAATACAGACGCAATTGCATGCGGCAAATTAGAAACAATGCCTGAGAAAATAATGAGCGAGATACCATTACCCACACCTTTTTCGGTAATTTGCTCACCTAGCCACATCAAAAACATGGTTCCCGTAACCAACGTCATGACGGCTGTAATATAAAAAGAAATATCGGTTGTTAAAGCGATATGCTGACCGGCAAGCCAACGCGCCATTCCAAAAGACTGAAACAAAGCCAAAACCAATGTAAAGTAACGTGTGTATTGATTGATTTTACGACGACCAGACTCACCCTCTTTTTTAAGCTGTTCAAGCGATGGCACAACCATGGAGAATAATTGCATGACGATAGAGGCTGTAATATAAGGCATAATCCCTATCGCAAACACCGTAACACGCGAAAGCGCGCCGCCTGAGAACATATTAAACAAGCCAAAAATGGTGTTTTGTTGCTCAGAAAAAAAGTTTGCTAGTTTTTGTGGGTCTAAGCCCGGCACAGGAATATGTGCCCCTAAGCGATAAACTAAAATAGCGCCAAGGACAAAGAGAAGCCGAACTTTTAGCTCGGCTAATCCACCATTCGAAGCGTGCTTTGAATGCTTAGTACTCATGCGTCAACACTACCACCTTGTGCTTCAATTGCCGCAAGGGCACCTTTGGTCACTCGCAATCCTTTGACCACCACTTTTTTCGTAAGCTCGCCTGACAAAATAATTTTAACTTCACGAATATTTGCGTGAATTAAACCTGCCTCACGTACAGCCTCAACCGTTACAACATCTGCTGTAATTTTTGACAGTTCAGATAATGTAATCTGATCAACAGTTCTTCCAACACGTGATGTAAAACCAAGCTTAGGCAAACGTCGCTGAATCGGCATTTGACCACCTTCAAAGTTGATCTTGTGGTAACCACCCGATCGAGCCTTTTGCCCTTTGTGTCCTCGGCCGCAAGTTTTGCCTAGCCCTGACCCTATTCCGCGCCCTACTCGTGCTTGGCGAGGCCTTGAACCTGGCTCTGGTGATAAAGCATTTAATTTCATCAGATATTCTCCTCAACGCGCACCAAATAATTCACTTGATTAACCAAGCCACGAATCGCTGGGATATCACGATGAATAACACTGCTATTAATTCGTTTAAGGCCTAATTGTTTAGCAATATGGATATGCTTGGGTAAACGACCTATTAAACTCTTAACTAGGGTAATTTTAATTTGACTGTCAGCTTTTTTATTCATAGTTAACCTTCCACTACTTCTTGAACGGTTTTCCCACGTTTGGCCGCCACATGATCAGGTGTCCCAATACGTGTCAATGCACCGATGGTTGCACGAACCACGTTTGTTGGATTCGTCGAGCCCATACTTTTAGCAAGAATATCTTGCACACCCAGCACCTCAAGCACTGCTCGCATAGCTCCTCCAGCAATCACACCTGTTCCTTCACTAGCTGGCTTCATAAATACTTTTGAAGCACCAAAGTTTGAAACGATTGTATGGTGAATTGTTTTTCCAGCCAATGGAATATAGACCATATTTTTTCGCGCTTGATCCATTGCTTTTTGAATTGCAACAGGCACTTCACGGGCTTTACCACGACCATAACCAATTTTGCCTTTACCATCACCGACCACGACCAATGCTGCAAAGCCAAAAACACGGCCCCCTTTTACAACTTTTGCCGTACGTGCAACAGATACCAATTTTTCTTGATAGCCGTCTGTTTTTGAATCATCGAATGCCATAGTTGTTCCTTAAAAAGTCAACGCTTCACGCGCACCATCAGCCAACGCTTTTACGCGACCATGGTATTTATAGCCAGATCTATCAAATGCCACATTAACCACATCCAGCTCTTTTGCTCGCTGACCAAGTAATTGTCCAACTTGGAATGCGCATTCTACTTTATTGCCTTTCAATGTCTTTCGCACTTCTTTTTCAAGGCTTGAGCAAGAGACTAAAACACGATCACCATTCTCTTCTGACACCACAATTTGCGCATAAATCTGGCAGGCGCTACGATGAACAACCAATCGAGGTCGTCCAGATCGGCGAATCACTGCTTTTGTTTTTGAACCCCGTCGGATTCGAGCTCGTTCTTTAGTTGCCATCAGTTACACCCTATTTTTTCTTCGCTTCTTTGGTAATAATCACTTCACCCGCTCGACGTATTCCTTTGCCTTTATAGGGCTCAGGAGGTCTTAAGGCACGAATTTCTGCAGCCACTTGTCCAACACGTTGCTTATTTGAACTTTTCAATACGATAGTTGTATTGTTCGGGATTTCAGCAGTCACATCATCAGGAAGTGGGAAAGACACAGGATGAGAAAAACCAAGCGATAAGGCTAAAGCCTTTCCTTGCGCTTGTGCTCGATATCCAACACCTACCAATTCCAAAGTTACACTGAACCCTTCTGTAACACCGAGAACAGCATTGCTCACTAATGCTCGCACTGTTCCTGCAAAAGCCCATCCTTTTGGATCAGCAGATGCTGGCGCAAATAATATCTCATTAGGTGCCTCTTCTGTGCGTGTCACAGAAACCAAGTGATGACAATGTGTTGTCACAACACCTTTTGGCCCCTTAACAATTACGCTTCCTGGTTCAACATTCAACTCTACGTTTGAAGGTAAAATTACAGGCGCTTTTGCTATTCTTGACATGTCTATCCTCGCTTGTATTAAGCTACTTCACAAATAACTTCACCACCCACCCCGGTTTTCTGGGCACGCAAATGGCTCATCACACCTTGAGAGGTTGATAAAATCGCCACCCCAAAACCTGGAATCGGAGACAAATCTTTGACTGCCTTATAAACACGAAGACCTGGACGACTGATACGCTTAATGCGCTCAATCACTGGACGTCCATGATAATATTTAAGCTTCAAAGTCAATGACTTCAAGTTACTTTCAGAAGAATCAACTCTAAAATCAACGATATAACCTTCTTCTTTCAGGACACGCGCAATCTCTTCTTTAAGGTTGGATGAAACCAATACAACCTGTTGATGATTCGCCTGTTGTCCATTACGAATTCTTGTTAACATATCCGCTATAGGATCTTGCATACTCACGGTAGCTCTCCAATTTTTAAAATTACCAACTTGATTTTCGAGCACCGGTAACATTACCGATCATCAAGTTCTGGCGCAAACAAATTCGGCACAACCCAAATTTCCGATACACTGCATGTTGCCGACCACACTGCTGGCAACGTGTCGTCAGTCGAGAAGGGCTCGAATTAAGCGGCAATTTGTGCAAACGCTTCAAAAGAGCTGTAATCTCATCAGGATCAGTAGAAGATTTTATTTGTTTCTTCAACTCAATCCGACGCACTCTGTATTTATCAACTAACTTCGCTTTTTTAAGCTCTCGTTCAACAATTGCTTTTCTAGCCACAATGACACCTTTTATTTTCGTTCATTATTTTTTTTCAATGGAAACTTAAACGCATCCAACAAAGCACGCGCTTCCTCATTTGTCTTCGCGCTCGTTGAAATACAAATATCAAGACCTCGAATACAATCAATTTTATCAAAATCAATTTCAGGAAAAACAATTTGCTCTTGAATTCCCATAGAATAGTTGCCTGTTCCATCAAATGATTTAGGATTTAAACCTCTAAAATCACGAACACGTGGCAAAGCAATCGCAATTAAGCGCTCAAGAAACTCATACATACGAGCACCACGCAAAGTCACTTTACAGCCAATTGGCCACCCTTCTCGAATCTTAAACCCTGCAAGCGAACGTTTTGCAAATGTTGTTACTGGCTTTTGTCCTGCAATACGCGTCATGTCATCCAGGGCAAATTTCATGACTTTTTTGTCATTAACCGCTTCTCCGACGCCCATATTTAATGTGATTTTTTCAAGCTTTGGCACTTGCATCACATTAGAGTAATTGAAGGCTTTCATTAATGATGCCACAATTTCTTCTTGATATAACTTCTTTAACCTAGTCATCTTGCTACCCCATCACCCTTGGTCGACCAATTCTTGATTGGATTTAAAATAACGCACCCTTCGTGCTTTTCCATCTTTCTCAACAAGTCTAAAACCGACTTTATCTGCTTTTTTGGTGACCGGATTATACAGGGCAACATTCGAACAATGCAAGGGTGCTTCTTGTGAGCGAATTTCACCCTTTTGCTGTTTCTGAGGATTTGGCTTGATGTGTTTTTTCACTAAGTTAGCACCTTCAAGCAGCACTTTATCACCGACAACACGAAGTATTTTACCGATATGACCTTTACTTTTTCCGGTAATTACAATGGCTGTATCATTTTTTTTAATACGTTTCATGACATATCCCTTTATTACAAGACTTCAGGAGCCAAGGAGATGATTTTCATGAATCGCTCCCTTAACTCACGGGTCACCGGGCCAAAAATACGTGTTCCTACAGGGTCATGTTGAGCATTCAACAAAACCGCTGCATTTCCATCAAAGCGAATCACAGAACCATCATCACGACGAACTGCTGTTGCTGTTCGAACGACAACCGCATTCATAACAACACCTTTTTTCACTTTACTTCTAGGAATTGCATCTTTCACACTTACTTTAATCACATCGCCTACTCGCGCATAACGGCGATGCGAACCACCCAATACTTTGATGCACATCACTTTACGTGCACCGCTGTTATCAGCGACATCGAGCACTGTCTGCATTTGTATCATTTTACTCTCCAGCTCTAACAGTCGACCAGAAAAGGGCTGACGATTATACCAGCCCTTCATGTATTTTAAAAGTTAATTTAAGCATCCACAGGTGAACTACGATAAAACCTCAACTAAAACCCAGTTTTTAAGCTTTGAAATAGGCTTAGACTCACGAATTTTAACGATATTCCCTATTTTGCAAATACCAGCTTCATCATGTACATGTAGTTTTGTCTGACGTCTTAATAGCTTCCCATACTTTGGATGCTTGACAAGACGCTCAACAGAAACGACTGCTGTCTTATTCATTTTGTTGCTGACAACCTTACCAATAAAGGTTGGTGCTTGTGTTTCTTTAGTTGACATCCGCTTCACCCGCTTTTGTAGTCATCAATGTTTTTATCCGAGCAATTTGCTTACGTGCTTCGGTTATTTGATGTGGTTGCTCTAACGCACCTTCATTTTTTCTTTTTAAACGAAGTAGAAATTGTGTTTTTCTGAGCGAAAGAAGCTCGACTTTAAGTTCATCTAAGCTCATGGATTTCAGTTTCTGCTTTTGTTCAGCTACTCTACTCATTACATCACCTTCCGTTCGGCAAATGTTACTTTAAACGGAAGCTTAGCCTTCGCAAGATCAAATGCTTCAATAGCAAGCTCTCGAGAAACCCCTTCAATTTCAAACAACATTCTACCGGGTTGAATTTGGGCCACCCAATACTCAACACTCCCTTTTCCTCCACCCTGTCTTACTTGAAGTGGCTTTTGAGTGATGGGCTTATCCGGAAAAACACGAATCCATACTTTTCCGCCCCGCTTAATATGACGTGTCAATGCACGTCGTGCGGCTTCAATCTGTCGGGCCGTTAAACGACCTCGTCCTACAGCCTTTAAGCCAAACTGCCCAAAGCTGACTTTAGAGCCACGTTGGGCAAGCCCACGATTTCGGCCCTTCATTTGCTTTCGAAATTTTGTTCGTTTTGGTTGTAACATATTGGTTCATCCTCACTTACTTGCTGCCATCGTCTTGACGATTTTTTTGGGGTGAACTCTCACCTTTAAAAATCCAGACTTTGACACCGATGATCCCATAAGCCGTTTTGGACTCAGCGGTTCCATAATCAATATTGGCGCGAAAAGTATGTAAAGGCACGCGCCCTTCTCTATACGACTCAGATCTGGCAATTTCAGCACCACCCAAACGACCACCAACTGTGATTTTTATACCTTTAGCACCTGACTTCATTGCTGCATTAACTGCACGCTTCATTGCACGTCTAAACATCACGCGCTGCTCTAATTGTTGCGCAACACCTTCTGCTACTAAAGTTGCATCAAGCTCTGGCTTACGTACTTCCTGAATATTCAAATGCACAGGAACACCCAGTTTTTTTGAAATTTCCGCACGAAGTGCTTCAATTCCACCGCCTTTTTTACCAATCAACACACCTGGACGAGCTGTATGAATAGTAATCACTGCATTTTTTGCAGGCCGGTCAATTTGAATCCGGCTCACTGCCGCTGAAGCCAATTTCTTCTTCAAATATTTTCGGAGTGAGATATCTTGATTTAACAAAGTCGCGTAATTTTTTTTCGTCGCAAACCAGTTAGAGTTCCAGGTTTTAACAATCCCTAGACGGATACCGATTGGATTTACTTTTTGTCCCATGCCTATTCCTCGTCAGATACTTTAAGCGTAATGTGACACGTACGTTTCGATATTCGATTTGCACGCCCCTTGGCTCGAGCACTCATACGCTTTAACGTACGTGCTTCATCTACAAATACAACGCCAACTTTAAGTGCATCAACATCAGCCCCAAAATTGTTTTCTGCATTTGCAACGGCAGACTCAAGCAACTTAAGCATCATTACGGCCCCTTTTTTAGGGGTGAACTGAAGCACATTCATTGCGGTTGAAACACTCATTTGGCGAACCATATCTGCAACTAAACGACCTTTTTGTGCAGACAGAGGAGCATGTCTTAATTTTGCTGTTACTTCCATCACTTGCCTCTACTTACCTTTAGCCTTTCTGTCACCAGAATGGCCTTTGAATGTACGAGTTATGGCAAACTCACCTAATTTATGACCAACCATGTTATCCGTTATATAAACAGGAACATGATCTTTCCCGTTATGAACTGCGATCGTCAACCCAATCATGTCAGGAATAATGGTTGAACGTCTGGACCACGTTTTAATTGGCTTTTTTGACTTTGTTGATATAGCCACTTCTACTTTACTTAGAAGATGCTGGTCAACAAAAGGACCTTTTCTTACGGAACGAGTCACGTTAATACCCTCTCAAGTAATTATTTTTTCTTACGCTTTTTAACAATAAACTTGTCTGTCCGTTTATTATTACGTGTTTTATACCCTTTGGTTGGAACACCCCAAGGTGAAACCGGATGGCGCCCACCTGAAGTACGTCCTTCACCACCACCATGTGGATGATCAACTGGGTTCATCGCAACCCCACGAACTGTTGGACGTACACCGCGCCATCTCTTAGCACCAGCTTTTCCTAAAGATCGCAAATTATTTTCACTATTGCCCACCTCACCAATCACAGCCCGGCAAGTCAACAATACTTTACGCACCTCGGTTGAACGCAATCGAATCATCGCATATGCACCTTCTCGTGCAATCACTTGACCGCTAACACCCGCACTTCTCAGCATTTGTGCACCACGGCCTGGCTTAAGCTCTACGCAGTGAATGGTTGTACCTAGTGGGATATTTTTAAGTGGCAAGCAGTTTCCTACACTAATCGATGCATTTTCACCACTAACAACAACATCGCCTTTAGCCAAACCTGCAGGTGCAATAATGTAACGCCGTTCACCGTCATTGTAAAGAATCAATGCAATGAGCGCTGAACGATTTGGATCGTACTCAAGTCTTTCGACACGTCCTTCAATACCGTCTTTTCGACGCTTAAAGTCGATGACACGATATTTATTACGACTTCCACCACCAATATGACGAACCGTAATACGACCTTGATTATTACGCCCACCGGACTTACTTTTAGTATCCAATAAAGCAGCACATGGCTTGCCTTTATGAAGATCTCGGTGGACCACACGAATCTCACCCCGTTTACCAGGAGAAGTTGGTTTTGATTTTAATAATACCATCTCGTTCTACCTTATTCAGTCACGGTGAAATCAATTTCTTGCCCAGGCGCTAGTGATACATACGCTTTTTTCCAATCTGACCGTTTTCCTTCAGTTTGTCTAAAACGTTTTGTTTTCCCAGCCATGTTCAGGACAGATACTGATTTAACACTTACTTGAAACAATTGTTCCACAGCTTGTTTAATTTCAGCTTTTGTCGCTGTTTTTAAAACACGAAATGCGAATTGCTTTGACTGCTCTGCAATGCGTGTTGTTTTTTCAGAAGTGATAGGCTCTAACAAGACCATCATTAAGCGTTCAGGATTCATTGTAACTGCCCCTCTAATGTTTTAAGCGCTTCTTCCGTAATCAAAACGTTCTCATAACGAAGTAAGCTTACAGGATCAATCGAAACCACATCTCTCAAATCAAAAGCAGCTAAATTACGTGAAGCCAAATATTCGAATTCACCGAGCTCTTGCACTAAAATTAATGCGCCTTTGATATCTAAACCATTCATTTTGGCTAGAAAATCTTTAGTCTTTGGCGTACTGCACTGAAAATCACTTAAAACAATTAAATGACCTTTTCGCTGCAATTCAGAAACAATACTTCGCATTGCTCCCTGATACATTTTACGGTTAATTTTTTGGGAATAATCACGCTTTTTAGATGCAAAGGTCACACCACCAGAACGCCAAATAGGACTTCTTATGGTTCCGGCACGAGCACGACCTGTTCCTTTTTGAGCCCATGGTTTTCGACCACCACCACGCACTTCAGCACGTGTTTTTTGTGCGCTATTACCACTGCGTGCTTTATTCATATAAGCAACAACAGCTTGATGAACTAGGCCTTCGTTATAATCACAAGAAAAGACAGCATCACTTACTTCAACTGCGGCTTGTGTATCTTTTGTTGTAAGTTCCATTAGTTGCCCCCTTCACGCGTTTTAACCGCTGGCTTAATTTCAATTCGCGCGCCAGGTGCACCAGGAATTGCCCCTTTGATCAGTAACAAATGACGTTCAGCATCAACACGAACCACTTCAAGTGTTTGAACCGTACAGCGCTTATTACCCATCTGTCCTGGCATTTTTTTACCTTTAAATACACGACCAGGCGTTTGGTTTTGTCCAATAGAACCCGGAGCTCTATGAGACAATGAGTTACCATGCGTTGCATCTTGCATACTAAAGTTATGCCGCTTCACAGCTCCAGCAAAACCTTTACCTTTGCTAACACCAGCCACATCAACCATTTGCCCCATTGTAAAAATATCGTCTACTTTAAGCTCTTGGCCTAAAGTATAATTTTCAACAGAATCAACACGAAACTCACATAACATATCACCCGCTTCGATATTTGCATTTGCAAAGTGGCCTGCCATGGGTTTAGTTACCCGATTTGTTTTTTTTGTTCCACCGGTCAGCTGAATCGCTGTATAGCCATCACGCGAAACATCTTTCAGCTGTGAAACACGATTTGGCTCTACATGAACGACAGAGACAGGTATTGCTCTACCTTCCGGTGTAAACACTCGTGTCATACCGACTTTCCGGCCTAATAAACCGATCATTATCGTAACCCCTCTTAAAAACTTCACTCTACCTTGTTAATCATCCAGACTAATTTGCACATCAACGCCTGCAGCTAAATCAAGTTTCATCAGTGCATCAACTGTTTTTTCAGTCGGATTGACAATAGTCACCAATCGCAAATGGGTACGCAGTTCATATTGATCTTGTGCATCTTTATTCACATGCGGTGAAATCAACACAGAAAACTTTTCTTTTCGAACAGGCAGTGGAATAGGCCCACGAATCTGTGCGCCTGTTCTTTTAACTGTCTCTACAATTTCGCGTGTTGACGTATCAATCATTCGATGATCAAACGACTTCAGACGAATTTTAATATTTTGATTATTGGTCATATTTCGTTACTCGATGATTTTTGTAACAACACCCGCACCTACGGTACGGCCACCTTCTCGAATTGCAAAACGAAGCCCTTCATGCATTGCAATCGGTGCTTGTAATGAAACTTCGACATTAACATTATCTCCAGGCATGACCATCTCCA